>NZ_JAAILA010000006.1 GCF_010974825.1 Aeromonas rivipollensis
ACATAACTGGGACAGCGCCTTTTTTATGCCCGCCAAGTGGCGAATGCCGGTACTGTGACGAGCCCCGCCTGGTGACGGCAAGCGCCTTTTGCATCTTACCCCCCGATCCCCGACAATCCCATTTTGTGTGAAGTGACGGAAATGGCTCGCCTTTTCCGGCGCGCACCCCTCTTCATGAAATTGGCGGGAGTCGTCCATGTTTACCCTCTACCACTCCAATCAGCTGGATCTGCTCAAGGAGCTGCTGGTGAGCCGCATCCGGCAGGCGCCCCTCTCTCACCCCTTCGAGCACGAGCAGATCCTGGTGCAGAGTCCCGGCATGGCCCAGTGGCTCAAGCTGGAGCTGGCCAAGGCCTTCGGCATCGCCGCCAATATCGACTTCCCGCTGCCAGCCAGCTTCATCTGGGAGATGTTCACCCAGGTGCTGGCAGACGTGCCCCGCCAGAGCCCCTACAACAAGGGATCCATGAGCTGGCAGCTGATGACCATTCTGCCCGCCCTGCTGGACAGGCCCGCCTTCGCCCCGCTGGCCGCCTATCTGGGGGGGGATGAGCAAGATCCTGCCCAGGATCCCGAGCAAGTAAGGCTGTGGCAGCTCTGCCAGAAGGTGGCGGATCTCTTTGACCAATATCTGGTGTATCGGCCGGACTGGATAGCCCGCTGGGAAGAGGGGGAAGGATTGAGTCAGGAGCTGGCCGGGGTGAGCGGTCAGGATTGGCAGCCTGAGCTGTGGCGCGAGCTGGTGGCCCGCACCCTGGCCCTCGCACCCAGCGGCTACCACAGAGCCAACCTCTACGAGGAGTTTATCCACGAGCTGGCGCGCACCCGGGATCTGCCGGGCAAGCTGCCCCAGCGGGTCTTCGTGTTCGGCATCTCGGCGCTGCCACCCCGCTATGTGGAGGCCCTGCTGGCCCTCGGCAGCCGACCCGAGGTGGAGGTGCACCTGTTCGTCACCAACCCCTGCCGCTACTACTGGGGGGATCTGCTGGACAGAAAAACCCTGGCGCGGCTCGAAACCAGGCTCAAACCCGGCACCGACATCGAGACCCTGCAAGGGCCCGCCAACCCGCTGCTCGCCTCCATGGGCAAGCTGGGGCGCGACTACCTGCATCAGCTGATGGAGCTGGAGGTGCCGCAAATCGAAGCCTTCGTCGATATCGACGAGGTGGATGAGCAGGGCAATGTCAGCCTGCTGCGCGCCATCCAGAAGGATGTGCTGGAGCTGGCCGAACGGGGCGCCGGTCAATTCGATCTCGACAGCAGCCACCACAAGAGCCCCATCAGTCCGGCGGATGGATCCCTGCAGATCCACGCCTGTCACGGCCCTATGCGCGAACTCGAGGTGCTGCACGACCGGCTGCTGGCGCTGTTCGAGCAGGACCCGACCCTCACTCCGAAAGATGTGGTGGTGATGATGCCGGACGTGAACAGCTACGGCCCCTACATTCAGGCGGTGTTCGGCGCGCGCGGCCAGATCCCCTTTGCTGTATCGGACAGAGCCGCCAGCCAGGAGAGCCCGCTGCTGCAAAGCTTCCTCGCCCTGCTCAAGCTGCCCAACGCCCGCCTCGGTGCCGGCGAGCTGCTCGCCATCCTCGAGGTGCCCGCCGTGCTGCGCCGCTTCGAGCTGGATGACGACGAGTTCAACCAGTTGCGGGTCTGGGTGCAGGAGACCGGCATCCGCTGGGGGCTGGATGACGGTTACCCCGTCCGCTTCGATCTGCCGCCCATGTCCGGCAACAGCTGGCTGTTCGGCCTGCGCCGCATGCTGCTCGGCTTTGCCATGGGGGATGGGGAGCCGGTGGCTGGCATCTTGCCCTGTGCCGACAACACAGGGGGTCAGCAGGGCCCCTTGGCCAGCATATTGCCCTGTGCCGACAACATGGGGGGTCAGCAGGGCCCCTTGGCCAGCATATTGCCCTACGCAGAGATCGAGGGTCAGCAGGGGTTGGCGCTGGGCAAGCTCGCCTGGTTTGTCGACTCCCTGGCCGAATTCCTGCCCCGGCTGCAACAGGCGCAGCCGCTGGCAGAGTGGAACGCCTGCCTGCTGGCACTGCTGGAGCGCTTCTATCTGGCCGACGAGGATGAAGAGCGTCAGCTCCAGCTCATTCGCAGCCAGCTGGCCGACTGGCAAACCCAGCTCGGGGAGGCTCGCTTCGATCAGCCCATCACCGCCGACCTGTTGCAGGACTACCTCGGCAGCGTGCTGGGGGAGTCCCGCTCCAGCCAGCGCTTCCTCGCCGGTCAGGTCAACTTCTGCACCCTGATGCCGATGCGCTCCATCCCCTTCAGGCAGGTCTGCCTGCTCGGGATGAACGACGGCGTCTACCCGCGCACTTTGGCCCCCATGGGCTTCGATCTGATGGCGGTGGCGGGGCGACGCGGTGATCGCTCCCGCCGCGATGACGACCGCTACCTCTTCCTGGAGGCGCTGCTGAGCGCCCAGCAGGGGCTCTATATCAGCTATCAGGGCTTCAGCGCGCAAGACAACAGCGACAAGGTGCCCTCTGTGCTGCTGGCGGAGCTGATCGACTATGTGCGGCAGGGCTTCGTGCTGGCGGGGGATGAGAACCTGGATGACGAAGCCTCAGGCCGGCGGCTGCTTCAGCACCTGATAGTGCCGCACCCGCTCACCCCCTACAGCCGCAACTACTTCTACCCACAGGCGGGGTCCGGCCTCTTTACCTATGCCGCCGACTGGCTGCCCGCCCTCAATCCGGTGCGCGGTGCGGCCAACTTCCAGAGCGGCGAGCTGCCGCTGCCTCCCGAATGGGGCAAGGAGCAGGGGCTGGAGCTGGCGGAGTTGCTGCGTTTCTATCGCCAGCCCACCAAGTATTTCCTCAACCGACGCCTCAAGGTGTGGTTCGAGCTGAACGAAGCCAACATCGAAGACAGCGAGCCGTTCGAGCTGGACGGCCTGCAGCACTATCAGCTCAAGGCCCTGCTGCTCGATGCTCATCTGGCACAGGGGGATAGCTCAGTGCGTCGCGAGCGCTTGCAGCTCACCGGCCTGCTGCCCCAAGGCTGGTTCGGCAGCCTGCTGCTGGAGGATCTGGACGCCGAGATGGGCAAGCTGGCGGATCGGCTGCGCCCCTGGGTTGCGGCCAATGAGGCAGAAAAACGGGCGGTGGAGATCGATATCTCCCTGACCCAGGGCCAGCTGCAGGGGTGGATAGACACCCAGAAGGGACGCTTGCTGGTGGTGAAACCCGGCAGCTTCAACGGCAAGGATCTGCTGCTGGGCTGGATCCAGCACCTCTGCCTTTCCCTGAGCGCTGCCCCCGGCGACACCCTGCTGTTCGATGCCAAGCAGAGTCTGCGGCTGCCAGCTCTTCCGGCCGAGGAGGCGCGCCCCAGGCTGGCGGCCCTGGTCTCCCTCTGGGCTCAGGGGATGAAGCGGCCGCTGCCGTTTTTCCCCAACACCGCCTGGGAGTGGTTCAGGGCGATCGAGAAGGATCCGGACAAGCCGGAGGCGGCCGACAAGGCGGCCCTTACCCGCTTCAACGGCGGCTACATGGTGACGGGGGAGGGGCAAGATCCTTATGTCGCCCGCTGCTTCCCCGAGCTGGATGACGCCGTGCTGGGCCAATTGCAGGCCCTGGCCCGCGAACATCTGACCCCGTTGCTGACCACCCTGGAGATGATGTGATCATGGCCAACCCGCTCAATACCCTGCGTTTTCCCCTCCATGGTGAACGACTGATCGAGGCCTCTGCCGGTACCGGCAAGACCTACACCATAGCCGGCCTCTACCTGCGCCTGCTGCTGGGCCACGGCCCACTGATCGAAGAGGGCGCCGATGTGGGTCAATCCAGCGCCCACGAGCGGCCGCTGTCGGTGACCGAGATCCTGGTGGTGACCTTTACCGAGGCCGCCACCGCCGAGCTGCGGGGGCGGATCCGCGCCCGCATCCACGAGGCGCGCCTCGCCTTTATGCGCGGTGAGAGCAAGGATGACTTGCTGGCCCAGTTGCTGATCGAGGTGGAGGATCACGAGCTTGCGGCCCGTCGCCTGCTGGCCGCCGAGCGGCAGATGGACGAGGCGGCTGTCTTTACCATCCACGGCTTCTGCCAGCGGATGCTGAAGCAAAACGCCTTCGAGTCGGGCGCCCTGTTCGAGACAGAATTTTTGACCGACGACAGCCAGCTCAGGCTGCAGGCGGTGAGCGACTACTGGCGCGCCGAGTTCTATCCGGTGGATAAAACCCTCGCCAGCTCGGTGCGCGCGCTCTGGTCGAGCCCCGCTGCCCTGCTGCGGGAGATGAACGGCTGGCTCGACAACAGCGAGCTGGAGATACACCCGGCCTTGGGGGATGAGACCCTCGCCGCCCGCCATCAGGCTGCCATGGCCCGCATCGGGGCTGTGAAGCGCGAATGGCTGGCGCAAGGGGACGAGATCCGCCGCCAGACGGATGGGCAAGTAAGCCGCTATACCGGCAAGAACTACGAAGGCTGGCTCGCCAAGATTGGCGACTGGGCACAGGACGAGGGCAGTGGCTACGCCATTCCCAAGGAGCTGGAGCGCTTCGGCCAGACGGTGCTGGAGGAGAACCTCAAGAAGGGGGGCGCAGTGCCGACCCTGCCGCTGTTCAGCCAGATCGACGAGCTGTTGGCGAGCCGCCCCGGTATTCGCGACCTCATCCTGCAACGGGCGGCCAAGGTGGTGCGCAGCCGGATGCAGGCGAGCAAGCGCCAGGCCCATCAGCTCTCCTTCGATGACCTGCTCAAGGATCTCGACGGGGCGCTGGGCTCCAGCCTTGGCGAGCGGCTCTGCGATCGCATTCGCGCCACCTATCGGGTGGCGATGATCGACGAATTTCAGGATACCGACCCCCAGCAGTACCGCATCTTCCACCGGCTTTACGGCGGCCACCAGGACACGGCGCTCCTGATGATCGGTGACCCCAAGCAGGCCATCTACGGCTTTCGCGGCGCCGACATCTTTACCTACATCCAGGCGCGGCGAAATGTGAGTGCCCACTACACCCTGGGGCGCAATTGGCGCTCCAGCAGTGCGCTGGTGGGGGCGGTCAATGGCCTGTTCGAGCGGGCCAGGGATCCCTTTATCTACGAGGCGGATATCCCCTTCCTGCCGGTGGAGGCCCAGGGCAAGAGCAAGGCGCTGCTGCTGGGTGGCGCCACCGCACCCGTGCTCCACTGCTGGCAGCTGAGCGGCCAGCCTACCTTCAACCGGGGGGATTACCAGAGCAAGATGGCCCGCGCCACCGCCGCCGAGATCCACCGCCTGCTGACGCTGGCCCGGGAGGGCAAGGCACAGATAGGTGACAAGGCGGTGAAGGCGGGGGATATCGCCGTGCTGGTGCGTACCGGCAGCGAGGGCAAGCTGGTGCAGCAGGAGCTGGCGCGCCTCGCCATCGCCTCCGTCTATCTGTCGAACCGCGAGAGCGTGCTGGAGCAGGTGGAGGCGCGAGAGATACTGCTGATCCTGCACGCCTGCCAGAACCCGAGTGAGGAGAGGAGCCTGCGGGCGGCGCTGGCGACCGGGCTCTTTGATCTGGATGCCAAGGCGCTGGACGCGCTGGCCTCGGACGAGCGGGACTGGGAGAGTGCGGTGCAGGAGTTTATGGAGTACCGGCAGATCTGGCATCGCCGCGGCGTGCTGGCCATGCTGCGGGCCCTGCTGCACAGGCGCAATCTCGCCTCCTCCCTGCTGGCGAGCCCCTACGGCGAGCGGCGGCTGACCAACTTCCTCCATCTCGGCGAGTTGCTGCAACAGGTGAGCAGCGAGCTGGATGGGGAATATGCCCTGCTGCGCTGGCTGGGGGAGGCGGTGAGCCGCCCGGGCGGCCAGGATGCGGAGCAGGTACTTCGCCTCGAATCCGAGCGCAAGCTGGTGCAGATAGTCACCATCCACAAATCCAAGGGGCTGGAGTACCCCCTGGTGTTCCTGCCCTTCATCTGCAGCCACAGAACCGCCGAGACCCCGCTCTATCACGAGGCGGATGAGGGGGGCAATCGCACCATTCTCGATCTGACCGGCGCCGACTCGTCGCTCGCCGAAGCGGACAAGGAGCGCCTCGCCGAAGACTTGCGGCTGCTCTATGTGGCGCTGACCCGGGGCGTCTACGCCACCTGGCTGGGGCTGGCCCCGGTGCGCTCGGGCAACGGCAAGTCGGAGAAGACCGAGCTGCACCACACCGCCATCGGCTACCTGCTGCAAAAGGGGGAAGAGGGGGATGCCACTACCCTGGCGACCGCCCTCACCGAGCTTGCCCAGGCGCTGCCCGGGGTGGTGGTCTGTGAGCCCTCGCTCACCCGTCCGGCCCCACTGCCGCCAGAGGAGGAGCAGTTGGGCGAGCCCCAGGTGCGCCACTTTAGCGGTCGGCTGGAGCGGGACTGGTGGATCAGCTCCTACTCCGGGCTGGCGGCCCAGGGGAACGGCCACGGCAAGGGGGTCCTGGCGAACCCCGGCTTCGATGACGAGGTCGTGACCGAGGCCGCCGCTGCGCAGGAAGAGGAGGCGCCAGCCCCCTCCATCTTCACCTTCCCCAAGGGGGCGCGCCCCGGCACATTGCTGCACAGCCTGTTCGAGACCATAGACTTCGAGAGCGCGGCGGGCGAGCCGCTGGCGCAGCATATCGCTGGCCTGCTGGCGCAAGATGGCTTCGACGAGAGCTGGGCCCAAGTGTTGCAACAGCAGGTGGAGGCGGTGCTCGATACCTCGCTGGATACCGGCTTTGGGGAGCCTGTGCGGCTGCGGGATCTGGCGCCCGGGCGCAAGCAGGTGGAGCTGGAGTTCTTCCTGCCCATGGGGCGGGTGACGGCCCCGGCGCTCACCGCCCTCTGCCAGCAGCACGACCCGCTGTCGCGGGGCAACAAGCCGCTCGGCTTCGCCACAGTGCAGGGGATGCTCAAGGGCTTTATCGATCTGGTGTTCGAGTGGCAGGGGCGCTGGTATCTGCTCGACTACAAATCCAACCACCTCGGCATGAGCCCGGCCGATTACAGCCGTCCGGCGCTGGAGCGGGCCATGGCGGAGCATCGCTACGACCTGCAATACCAGCTCTACTCGCTGGCGCTGCACCGGCTGCTCAGCCTGCGCCTGCCAGGCTACGACTTTGACCAGCACTTTGGCGGGGTCTTCTATCTGTTCCTGCGCGGCATGCCGCAAGGGGGGGTATTCCATACCCGTCCGAGTCGTGAACTGGTGCTGGGGCTCGACAAGTTGTTTAGTAAAGGTGTGATGCCTGACGATCATCGTTTAGAAAAACCAAACAAGGCAGAGGCATGAGGGGCGAGATGAAGAGCGACGGTATGATCGAACGGCTGAAAGCCCTGGCGCTGGCGGGGCGTATCCGCCAGCTGGATCTGCAATTTGCCAAACTGGTGGCCGATCTGGGCGGCGGCCCCGAGCTGGTGCTGGGGGCCGCGCTCGCCTGCTTCGAGCTGGGGCGCGGCCATGTCTGTCTGCCGCTGGAGATGCTGGCTGCCGGATCACTGCGGCCGTTCGGGCTGGATCCCCAGCAGAGCCGGGATCTGTTGCTGGATCTGGCGGATCCTGCCCGCTGGCCCGCCCTGTTTGCAGAGAGTCCCTTGGTCGGCACCGAGCAGGATGAGGGGCTTGCCCCGCGCTGGCCGCTGCGGCTCTGGCACGGGCGCCTCTACCTCACCCGCTACCACGATTTCGAGCTGGGGGTGGCCCGCCACCTGCGCGCCTTAAGTGAACGTGCCGAATGGCCCGAGATAGCCCCGGCCCTGTCGCGCCTCTTTGCCCGCGACCACGGGCTGGTGTTCGGGGCGCTGCTCAAGGCCCGCCTCGCCCCCGACTTCTCGGCCCGTCACTTCGTCGAGAAGTATCTGGATCTGGTCTTCCCCGACGAGGTGGAGTGGCCCGCCATAGAGGCGCTGCTGGGGAGCGCCCAGGCGGCGAGCGATCTTGGCAAGCTGGATACCCTGGTGCCCGAGGCGCTCTGCTGCAACGGCCAGAAGCTGGCGGCGGCCACGGCGGCGGCGCGCCCCTTCTCGGTGATCTCAGGCGGCCCCGGTACCGGCAAGACCACCACTGTGGCCAAGCTGCTCGCCATTCTGGTGGAGACAGGACTGCAAGCAGGCAAGGCCCCGGCGATCCGGCTGGTGGCCCCCACCGGCAAGGCGGCGGCGCGCCTGACCGAGAGTATCGGCTCCGCCTTGCAGGCGCTGGACTTGCCCCCCGAGTGGGCCCAGGCCATCCCCACAGAGGCGGGCACCTTGCACCGGCTGCTCGGGGTCATTCCGGGGCGCAGCCAGTTCCGCCACCACGCGGGCAACCCGCTGCACCTCGACTTGCTGGTGGTGGATGAGGCCTCCATGGTCGACCTGCCCATGATGGCGCGCCTGCTCGATGCACTGCCGAGCCACGCCCGTCTCATCCTGCTCGGCGACAAGGATCAGCTCGCCTCTGTGGAGGCGGGGGCCGTGCTTGGGGATATCTGCAGCTTTATCGAACAGGGCATCAGCCCCGCGCAAGCGGATTGGCTCTCCCGCCAGACCGGCTACCGCCTGCAGGGCACACCCGCAGGGGCACCGGTGCGTGACAGCCTCTGTTTGCTTTCCAAGAGCTGGCGCTTCGATCAGCACTCCGGCATAGGCCAGCTGGCGCGGGCCTGCAACGACGGCGATGCCGCCGCGGTGGAATCGGTCTGGAGTGCGGGATTCAAGGACATCAGCCTGCACCCCTGGGCGGGGGAGGCCTATGAGGCCCTGATTGCCCAGGGAGTGGCCGGCTACGGCAGTTATCTGAAGGCGGCCCGCGCCGGAGAAGAGGCGTCTGCCGTGTTCAAGGCGTTCAACGGCTTCCAGATCCTCTGCGCCCTGCGGGACGGCCCCTTCGGGGTGCTGGGGCTTAACGAGCGGCTCGAACTGGCCCTGTCTCGGGCCGGGCTGATCCAGCGCGACGGCGACTGGTATGCGGGCCGCCCCGTGATGGTGGTGCGCAACGACCACGGCATCGGCCTCTACAACGGTGACATGGGGCTCTGCCTGCCCGATGAAACCGGCCGCCTCAAGGTGTGGTTCGAGCAGCCGGACGGCAGCCTGCGCGCGCTCTTGCCAAGCCGATTGCCGCCCCACGAGACTGTCTACGCCATGACCATCCACAAATCCCAGGGCTCGGAGTTTGCCCATACGGTGCTGGTGCTGCCCGACAGCCCCAGCCCCCTGCTGACCCGCGAGCTGGTCTATACCGGCATCACCCGCGCCAAGGCCCGGCTCGATCTCTACGGCGACCGCGCCCTGTTGGCACAGGCCGTGCGGAAAAAGACCGAGCGTTATTCCGGCTTGGCGGAGAGGTTGTTAAATTGAACATGAAATATATATTTTCGCGAGAGTGGAAGTTGATAGAGAAAGCAATGGCGGATGAATTCTGTCTCGAACTCCCTCGCTTGTTAAAAAATACTCTGGTGGTGGGAGAGGACCATCGTTTTTGGAACCATTCTGGAGTTGATTATTTTTCTTTATTAAGAGCCGTCATTAAAACCGGTTTTTTTAAAAATAGAGAGGGTGGTTCTACAATTGCGATGCAATTAGTTAGAGTCATAACATCTAACTATCAAGTAACTTTAAAGAGAAAAGTGATTGAGATTTTTCTAGCAAAGAAAATAACACGCATCTACGGTAGAGAGAAAATATTAAATAAGTATCTTCAGATGGCTTATTTTGGCTGGAACATGCATGGAGTTATTGATGCTTCTACTAAGTTAAAAATAAACATTAGAAACATGAGCCTTGTTGATGCGGCTGAGTTGATTGCCAGATTAAAATATCCTCAGTCTAGATTCCATAACCCAATACAAGACTCAAAGATAAAGCGAAGATCTGTTTATATTGTGGACAAATCAATTAGCAGGTACGGTGTTTAAATGGAACCATTCAAAAATCCATCAACATTAAAAAATATCGTTGGTACATATCCTGATGCAGCACATATAGCTGATGCTGTTATGTCTGGAGGCCAGTTTGCTAAACAAGCCATCGCGACTCAGTGGCTTTCTGAGGGGGTTCCTTATGCGTTTAAAGATGCCCCCTTGATATATGAGTCTGTGAGATCATGGTTGAGTATCCGGCTCAATGTTGAACCAAAGAGCATTAATATTACTGGCAGTGGTAGGTTAGGGCAGTCGCTATCACCAAAGCAACTAGGCAAGAAGTTTGGCTCTCATTCTGATTTGGACTTTTTTATCGTTAGTGAGAATCTTTTTTCAAGAATTAGAGATGAATTCAATCAATGGTATGCTGACTATCATAGAGAGCTTGTGAAGCCTAAAAATGAACGCGAGGCTGGTTTTTGGAATGAGAATACGATTAGGGGAGAGCGCAGTATCGGAAGAGGATTTATTGATGCCAATATTATACCAAACTTAGAACCATACCCGCAGACTAAGAATATTTCACAAACAATGTGGTTATTATCAGAGAGATTGAAAGTGACAGATGGTGCCCCAAAGGTAAAGGATATGAGTATAAGGTGTTATAAAACCTGGGATGATTTTATAACTCAGACATTTTTAAATGTTCATTATCCTCTATCTCAAGAGAAATAGTTAAAAAAGTATTTTTTCTGAGCTTCTAGGTTTAGTAATATTTTTACCGAGAAAGATATTATTTTCCTCCCCTCATCCCCGACCCTTCTCCCGCAAGGGGAGAAGGGAGCAAACACGTCGTCCGATTACACTTCGCTAATCGAACCTACGTGGCTGATTATATTGCCGTTAACCGAACCTGTGTGGTGAGCGATCATATCTCCGGTGCTGAGTTATCCCCTCTCCCTTTGGGAGAGGGTCAGGGTGAGGGGATCATTCAGGCATTAGATGGTCAGCTCCGGCCGGTTGTCTTCGGGATCCATCTCGTATGTTGGGCTTCGCAGGCTCAGCCCAACCTACAGGCCGCGTAGGTTGTGGCTGAGCGTAGCGAAGCCCAACGTTTACTGCATCATCTCTTTTTTCCTTCCCCTCATCCCCAGCCCTTCTCCCGCAAGGGGAGAAGGGAGTAAATACGCCGTCCGATTACGCTTCGCTAATCGAACCTACGTGGCTGACTGTTTTTCCGTCAATCGAATCGGCGTGGGTGGCGAGCATATCCCCGGTGCCGTTTTATCCCCTCTCCCGTCGGGAGAGGGGAGGGTGAGGGGATCATTCAGGCATTAGAGGGTCAATTCCAGCCGGTTTCCTTCGGGATCCAGAAAGGTGCTCTCGTAATAGCCATCGCCGGTCCAGCGGGGGCCATCCAGGTGTTTGACCTGGGCGCCCTTGAGCAGTTTGAGGCGGGCCGTCATCTTGTCCACCACCTCCACGCTGCCGAGGGAGAAGGCAAGATGGGCCAGCCCTTGCAGCGGATGCGACAGGCCGCGATCTGCCGGGAGCAGGGTGGGGCTGTGCATCAGCTCCAGGCTGGCGCCCCCCTCGAAGCGCACGAAGTAGGACGAGAACTGCTTGGTCGGGTTGTGGTAGCGCTCATTGGCCTGCCCGCCAAACAGGGTGCAGTAGAATGCCTTGAGTGCCTCCAGATCCTGCGCCCAGATGGCGACGTGATGTATGTGCATGGCTTGTCTCCTGTGACTCCATGCCCTTGATGTTATGATCTGGCCTAATCCTTCGACATGGCTGAGCCCGTCCTGATGATGTCTGACACTGCCAACCCCGATCTCATCGATGTCTCCCCCGACTGCCGCGAGCAGATCTGCTGCGACAGCCTGCTGCCCGCCCTCGGCCAGGAGCGGGTCTGGCTGGCGGGCTATTCCCGCCTGCGTACCCGCTATCGCATCGAGCGCCGCCTGGGGGACGTGCACTGCTTCCTGCTTACCCTGGGGGGCGAGGGAGAGGTGCTGATCGGCGATAGCTTCGAGCGGCTGCCGGTCGGGGAGTGGGCCCTGATCCCGGCGGGGGAGCCGCTCTGCTATCGGTTGCCAGAGACGCAGTTAGCGGCGACGGGGCTAGCAGAGACGCAGTGGCCAGCGGCGGAGCAGCAACAGCCGACGGCAAAGGGCGACTGGGATCTGGTGTGGCTGCTGCTGCACAAGGACTCCCCCTGGGATGCCTTCGCCAGCCGCCCTCGTCTGGGGTGCACCTCCCAGCAGGGGACACTGCTGCGCACCCTGGAGAACCTCTATGCGGAGCAGGAGCGCCATCAGGACCCGCTGCTCAGCGCGCTCCTGGTGGAGCAGCTCGGCTTTTACCTGCGCCGCCTGCTGCAAAAGGGGGAAGGGCAGAGTCGCGGCGAGCGGCTGGCTCTGCGCCTCGAATTGATGCTCAAAGATTCCCTGACCGAGTGCTGGGACATCGCCCGCATGGCCGGCGCCCTGCACCTATCGGAGCGCCAGCTCCATCGGCTCTGTCAGCAGCACTTCGCGCTGGCCCCCATGGCGCTGCTGCAACGGCTGCGCCTGCAGCGGGCGGCGCTCCTGCTGGCGAGCCGGGCCGACTCGGTGAAGCTGCTGGCCGCCCAGTGCGGCTTCAAGAACGAATACCACTTCTCCACCGCCTTCAAGCGCCAGCACGGGCTGGCCCCGAGCCACTATCGCCAACTGCATCACCCCGCCTTCAAGGGGCGTTGAGGGCACCCCAAAAAAGAGCGGGGCCCGAGGTGTCCCCCGGGCCCCGCAAGCAGCAGTCTGTGTCAGCTGCTGGATTTGATGCTGACGAACTCGGGATAGGCATCGACGCCGCACTCGTGGACATCCACGCCCAGCAGCTCTTCCTCTTCGCTGACCCTCAGGCCCATGGTGGCCTTGAGCAGGCTCCAGACGATGAGGGAGACGGCAAAGACCCAGCCGAAGATAGTGGCGGCCCCCAGCAACTGGGCGCCGAAGGTGGCGCTTGCGTTGGAGAAGGGCACCACCATCAGGCCGAACAGGCCGCAGACCCCGTGTACCGAGATGGCGCCGACCGGGTCATCTATTTTCAGGCGATCGAAGGCGACTATGGCGTAGACCACCAGGGCTCCGGCCAGGGCGCCGATCAGGCTGGCGAACAGCGGGCTGGGGGAGGCCGGATCGGCTGTGATGGCGACCAGACCACCGAGGGCACCGTTGAGGATCATGGTGAGATCCGCCTTGCCCCAGGTGAGTTTGCTGACCAGCAGGGCGCCGACCACACCGGCGGCCGCGGCAGCATTGGTGTTGACGAAGACGGTGCCGATGGCGGTGGCGTCAGCGGCGCTGGAGAGCGCCAGCTGGGAGCCGCCGTTGAAGCCGAACCAGCCCATCCAGAGGATCAGGGTGCCCAGGGTCGCGAGCGGCAGGTTGGAGCCGGGGATGGGATGGATCTCCCCCTGCTTGCCATATTTGCCACGACGGGGGCCGAGCAGCAGCACGGCGGCCAGGGCTGCGGCTGCGCCCGCCATGTGGACTATGCCGGAGCCCGCGAAGTCGGAGAAGCCCGCCTCTTTCAGGAAGCCGCCACCCCAGCTCCAGTAGCCCTCTATGGGGTAGATGAAGCCGGTCATCACCACGCAGAACAGCAGGAAGGACCAGAGCTTCATCCGCTCGGCCACCGCCCCCGAGATGATGGAGGTGGCGGTCGCCACGAAGACCACCTGGAAGAAGAAGTCGGCGTGCAGTGAGTGGCCGGCATCCTCGGCCTGGCTGCCCATCAGGCTGCCAAAGCTCGGCAACCAGCCGCCGGCGCCGTTGTCCACGTACATGATGTTGTAGCCGACCAGCAGGTACATGACGCAGGCGATGGCGTAGAGCAGGATATTCTTGGTCAGGATCTCTGTGGTGTTCTTGGCGCGGACCAGGCCAGCCTCCAGCATGGCGAACCCGGCGGCCATCCACATGACCAGCACGCCGGAGATCAGCAGGTAGAAGGTATCGAGCGCATAGCGCAGCTCGCTGACGGATGTGATCAACTCTTCCATGTCGTGTTCCTCGGTTCCAGTCGTATCAAAGGGCGTCTGCGTCTGTCTCGCCGGTGCGGATGCGCACGGCGGCCAGCAGGTCGCAGACGAAGATCTTGCCGTCACCTATCTTGCCGGTGTGGGCGGCCTGGCTGATGGCTTCGATGATGGGCTCGACGTTGTCGGCCTGGGTGGCGATCTCCAGCTTCACCTTGGGCAGGAAATCCACCTGGTATTCGGCGCCCCGATAGAGCTCGGTGTGCCCCTTCTGGCGGCCAAACCCCTTGACCTCGGAGACCGTCAGCCCCTCTACGCCGAGGGTGGCGAGGGCTTCGCGAACGTCATCGAGTTTGAACGGCTTGATGATGGCAGTGATTAACTTCATGCAATGTCCCCAATCCTTGGTGGTTCACCAAGACAAAGGCAAATATTGCGCCAAGAATTTTTCCCTATTTATTCAATGATTTATTTCATGGTAGTCAGAGGGGGTGACGAGAGGTGCCCCATTTGGGCAGGGCTGCGCCAAGGGGGTGCACCACCCTGGTGCAAGGGAGATGAAGACAAAAGAGGGAAGCCGTGACGGCGCTCAAGACTGGCGGCAGGCCCTGCTGCTACTGTTATTCAGGGGAGCCTGGGGGCGGCCGATAACCTTGTCATGACAGGGATTGCAGGCAGGCAGTCGTCATCGGGTAGCCCGGCAGGCGGCCGCATTTTTCAATGATGTTCAACCGCCGGACTCGAGTCACCCGCAGTGGCGCGGGGGAGCAGAACAAGGATGGTTTCCATGCTGCAGGACAATGACACTATCAGGATCCAGGATCTCAATGAGGCCGCGGTACACGGCATTCTGGAGGTCATCAGCGACGGGATCTGGGACTGGAATGCCAACACCGGCTTCGTCTATCGCAATCCGGGCTGGTATCAGATGCTGGGCTATGAGCCGCACACCCTCGACAACACGGTATTCACCTGGGAAAACCTGATCCACCCGGACGATCTGGCGCGGGTGATGGCCCGCTTCGATGCCTATCTGAGCGGCCAGTCTACAGACTACAGGGCCGAGTACCGCTGTCGCTGCCGCAACGGGGACTTCATCTGGATAGAGGATTGTGGCCGCATCATAGCGCGCAACCCGGATGGCTCCGTGGCCAGAATGATAGGGGCGCACCGGGACATTCATGCCCAGCGGGAGCTCTACGCCCGGCTGGAGCTGCACAATCGCTCCCTGGAGCAGCAGGTGGCGGAGCGCACCGCCGAGCTGGAGCGGCTCAACCTGGCGCTCCAGCATCAGGTGGAGGAGAACCGCCGCCTGGCGGAGACGGACTCCCTGACCGGGGCCGCCAGCCGCTATCGGCTGGAGCAGGCCGTCCGGCTGGAGTATGAGCGCGCCCGGCGCTTCAAGGAGCCCTTCGCCGTGATCGCCATGGACGTGGACGACTTCAAGCAGATCAACGATCGCCACGGCCACGGGGTGGGGGATCAGACCCTGATCGACATAGTGCGCCTGACCCGCGGCTCCATCCGCGAGATCGATCTGCTGGCCCGCTGGGGGGGCGACGAATTCATGCTGGTGCTGCCCAACACCCGTCTGGCGGAGGCCCATGTGGTGGCCGAAAAGCTGCGACAGCGACTGGGCTATGCCAGGGTCAAGGGGGTGGAGCCCATCACCCTGAGTTTCGGTCTGGTGGAGTCCATGCCGGACGAGCCCCTGAACCAGTTGATGGCGAGGGTGGACAGGGCACTCTACCGGGCCAAGCTGGCGGGCAAGGATCAGCTCTCTGGCTAGGGGGGGGGCGCTATCCGTCCCCGGCCGCCCTGTCCAGCCTCTAGTCCCTCTTCCCCCCCGAATGCGGCTTGACCTTGGGATCATCTTGACTCCAATCGAGCTCACTGGTCTGATGCGCGCTCTTTCATTCCTGTGAGATGTATCTTAATGAAAAAGTGCCTTCTGATTGCCCTGACCGCCCTGCCCCTGGTTGCCCACGCCGGCCTGATGGATTCCCTGACCGATTCCGTGACCAGCAGCGTCACCAGCACCGCCAAAGAGATGGCCGGTACTGCCGTGGACAGCGCCTCCAACGAAGCGATCAAAACGGCCCTGGATATCAAGGAAGGCGGCTCCAACAAGCAGGCCATCAAGGACAAGCTGGGCGCCCCGGCCAGCACCAAGACCGAAGCCGGTCTGGAAGTGTGGACCTATGACCTGAGCGCCCTGAACAAGGTATCTCCCATGCTGGCAGAGACCTCCAAGACCCTGTTCAAGGATACCGAAGCCGCTCAGAAGAGCGTCGTCATCAAGTTTGAAGGCGAAACCGTCAAAACCCTGAACCTGGCCGACAAAGCCAAGGCCTGAGTCTGAACGACGTGCATGAAAAAGGGGCCCGCGGGCCCCTTTTTGCTGGCTGGCGTTCGCCATCACACCTTGAAGCGGCGCACCAGGGCCAGCAGCTGGCGGTTGGAGCCGAGCAGTGACGCTGCACTCTGCTCGGTCTGGCTGCCGTTTTGCACCAGCAGGTTCAGCATGTCGCGAATGCTCACCATGTTGCGGTTGATCTCCTCGGTCACCCGGCTCTGCTCCTCGGCGGCGGTGGCGATCTGGCTGCTGAGATCGTGGATCTGCACCACAGAGTCGGCCATGCTGTCGAGCCCACCGGTGACCTGACCCGTGGTGTCGGCTGCGGCCTGGCAGCTGCGCTTGGTCTGCTCCATGGCGACCACTGCCTCGGCCACCCCCTGGGTGAGGCGCGACAGCATGCTGCCCACCTCGGCTGTGCTGTTCTGGGTGCGGGCCGCCAGGGCGCGCACCTCGTCGGCCACCACGGCGAAGCCACGTCCCTGCTCCCCGGCCCGGGCCGCCTCTATGGCGGCGTTGAGTGCCAGCAGGTTGGTCTGGGCGGCGATGCCGCCTATCACCCCGAGCACGCTGCCGATCTGCTTGGCATCCTCCTGCATCTCCAACACCTTGGCGGCGGCGAGATCCACCTCGTCGATCAGGGCCACCACGCTGGTGGAGGCCGAGCCCACCACCTTGCGCGAGTTGGCGGCCTGGCCATTGGCGGCCTCGGTGAAGCTTGCCGAGTCGCTGGCGTGCTGGGCCACGCTGTCGGCGGTGGAGCTGAGCTCGGTGAGGGCGGTGACCACCTGATCCGTCTCGCTGGCGTGTTCCCCCAGGATCCGTCGGGCCTGACCCGTCTGCTGATCGAGCTGTGCCAGCTCCCGGGTGATGAGGTCGGTGGCGTCCGTCACCTGCACCATCATCTGCTGCAGGTAGGCGATGAAGCGGTTCACCGACAGGGCTATGTTGTCCAGCTCGTCATGACCCTTCACCTGGATGCGGGCCGTCAGGTCCGCATCGCCGGCGCTGAGGGCATCTATGTTGAGCTTGAGGGTTTGCAGCCGGCTGCCGAGCTGGCTGATGGCCAGCACCATGAGCACGAACAGCAGTCCCACCAGGGGCAGCTGGATCGCGGCCAAAGTGGCGAGCACGTCCCGGCTGTCCTGGGTCAGGGTGCGGGTCGGCAGGGCGGTGGCGAGCAGCCAGGGAGTGCCTTCGATGGCCTCCATCAGCAGGGTCTGCTCCTCCCCCTGATCCTGGAAGGTTGTGCGCAGCAAGCCCTTGCTCGCGTCCTGGCCGAGCAGGCCGGCGATGGCACCGGCGAAGGGGTAGTCGGCATGGGCGGAGAGATTGCCGAGCACCACATCGCCGCCGAGGCGGGCATTCTTGCTCAGGATCTTGCCGTCAGCCTCGACTATCATCACCTGGCCGCCGATCTCCTGCTCCTTCCTGGCCACCAGCTCGTTGAAGAACCCCAGGGTCACGTCTATGGTCGACACCCCGTACAGGGCGCCGTCCCGGTAGATCCCCATGGCGCAGTTGGTTCTCGGCTGCTGGCTGGCGCCATCCTTGTAGGCGGCGGCCCAGACGCACATGCCGCGGGGAGCCTGCTGACCCGCCTTGTGCCAGGGTTGCTCGAAGTAGTTCGGCGCCTCGGCCGAGTTCCAGTAGGTGTTGGGGATGAGGGCGTTGGCCGCGTCCCTGTGATAGAAGGTGCTGAACTTGGCGCGGCCCGCCTCGCGTTTCTCCGGCAGGGGCCAGATGCCGCCGCCGAAGACCATGGCGTTGCCGTATTGATCGATGAGGGCGGGCAGCAGGGCGTCGATCTGCTCGCTCGGCAGCTGGGCCACCAGCTGGGTGATGCTGCGGGACTGGCTCTGCACCCCGTTGAGCTGGTCGCGGATGTCGGTGGCTATCTCGCTGACCCGCAGCGCCACATTCTGCTCACCGGCCTTCTGCAGCGCCGGCTTGATCCAGAGCTGGATGCCGATCACCGTCAGGGCGCACACCAGCGCCATGAACCCCAGGAAGACGGCGGTATAACGCCCCTTGATTGTGCCCAGATTCCATCCCATAACGACTCCTGTCCACTGTGGCCGGGGCCTTGCCCGATCCTGTTATTTGAGCCGCCATTATTAGCCATTTCGAAAATAAAACGTTTGTTATCGCTCACATATCCCGGTGCAGGGAGGCAGAAAAGTGGCGCCATGGCGGCGTCAGCCTAAGGACAGTGCTGTTGAGCGGACACGAAAAAAACAGGGTGGCCATGGCCACCCTGTCGTTATCTTGCTTGCTGGTTTACTTCGACTTACTGGTTCGCTTCTGCGAACGGCTTCATCGCCTCGACTTACTGATTTGCTTCTGCGAACTGCTTCATCACTTCTGCGTGCTTGATCATGCCGTCGGCACGCAGGCCGAGGTTTTTCACGAACTCGGCCTTCTTGGCCGGATCTTCAATCTTGTCGTAGCGCTGTTGCAGGTGAGCCTGGATCTGCTCCGGGGTCATGTTCTTCATGCGGGCCATCTTGTCGTGGCGACCGCCGTGGTGCTTGCCGCCCATCATGCCGGAACCGTCCATGGGGCAACCGGCCGCCGTGGCTTGGGTCGGCTGGGCGGTGGAGACAGCCTCGCTGGCGGCATAGGCGCCCAGCGGCAGGCCGAGGATCAGGGTGGCGGTCAGCAGGGTCTTGGTCAGCTTTTTCATGGGTAACTCCTGTCGGATGAATACGGGTAGAGGCTCTTTCGCCTTGGTATCCAGTAAACACCGTGGAAGTGTCTGAATTTTGCCAGTTGAAGCCTATTTTGTAGCAGAGTGTGGCATCTTGGCGCTCTGGCACACTTTGACACAACCCGCCCGATTGATTCTCGTATAATCGCCCCAGCTCGATAACGGGAGAGACAATGATGAACCAAGGCAGCCCTCATATTCTGGTGGTCGACGATCACAGCGAGATCCGCGATCTGCTCAAGCGCTTTCTGGAACAACACGGCATGCGCGTCAGCTGTGCCCGGGATGGCAAGGAGATGAAGCGGCTGCTGGACGAGCGAGAGTTCGATCTGCTGGTGCTGGATCTGATGATGCCGGGGGAGGATGGCCTGACTCTGTGTCGCGAGCTCAGGGTGAAGTCCCGTCTGCCCATCATCATGCTCACCGCCATGGGGGAGGAGACGGACCGCATCATCGGCCTGGAGATGGGGGCCGATGACTACCTCGCCAAGCCGTTCAACCCGCGCGAGCTGCTGGCCCGCATCAAGGCGGTGATGCGCCGCACCCAGGTGGAGAGCCAGCCCGTCCCCGAGGCCCTGACCCGGGATCTGCGCTTCGATCGCTGGCTGCTCGACATCAATCGCCGCGAGCTGGTGGACGAGGAGGGGGTGGGGATGAGCCTCTCCACCGCCGAGTTCGATCTGCTCAAGGTGTTTCTGGAGCGGCCCCAGCGGGTGCTGAGCCGGGATCAGTTGCTGGATCTGGCCCGTGGCCGGGAGGCGGTCGCCTTCGATCGCGCCATAGATACGCTAGTGAGCCGGCTGCGCCGCAAGCTGGAGCGGGATCCCAAGAATCCCGAGCTCATCAAGACCATCTGGGGCGGCGGTTACCTGTTCGCCGCCGACGTGACCCAGGAGTGAGGCCGGCATGATCAAGGGCTTCTTCGCCAGGCTGCTGCCCAAGGGGCTGACCGGCCAGATAGTGCTGGTGGCCCTGGCGGGACTGGTGTTGATCCAGCTGCTCAGCATCCAGATCTACCGCTCGGATCGGGAGGAGGCGCTCGGCTACGTCAACAGCCGCAACGCCATGCAGCGGATCATCTCTGTGGTGCGGCTGCTCTCTCTCTCGCCCCCCTCCCTCTATCACGAGATCCTCAAGGCGAGCCGCAGCGAGACCCTGCTGCTGCGCCTGGCCGACGAGCCGCTGCAACCGGACAACCGCAGCCCCCGCTTCGAGAAGCTGGTACGAGCCAAGCTCGGGTATCCGTCGTCCCTGTCGGTGGAGATCAGCGCCGAGCTGAAGCAGGACATACAGCGCAGCCGGGCCTGGCAGCACCACAACCGCATGATGAAGGATCGCAACGGCATGCCGCCGCCCCAGGACATGCGGCTCTATGGCTCCATCCAGCTGCCCAACGGGGGCTGGCTGCAGTTCAGCTCCCTGGTGGACAAGGAGGCGGTGAGCTGGTCCTGGCAGACCACCCTCAACCTGCTGCTGGTGGCGAGCCTGGTGATAGGCCTGATGATCTGGCTGTTCCGCCGGGCGACCCTGCCCCTCAAGCAGCTGGCCGCCAATGCCGACAGGCTGGGGCGCGGGGAGGACATAGAGCCCCTGCGCGAGGAGGGGCCCACCGAGATCCGCGAATCCATCCAGGCCTTCAACCGCATGCACACCCGGCTCGATCGCTTCGTGCAGGACAGGACCCGGATGCTGGCCGCCATCTCCCATGACCTGCGCACCCCCATTACCAGCCTGCGGCTGCGCAGCGAGTTTCTGGCAGACGGCGAGGACAAGGAGCGATTCCAGCAGACCCTGCAACAGATGGAGCAGATGCTGGCGGCGACCCTGAGCTTCGCCCGGGAGGAGGGGCAGCAGGAGGCGACCCGGGAGCTGGATCTGGTCAGCCTGCTGGAGAGCCTGTGCGATGACTATGCGGATACCGGTCAGCCCGTCATCTGCCTGGCACAGGGCAAGCAGGTCTATGCCTGCCGCGCCAATACCCTGCGCCGGGTGCTGCAAAACCTCATCGGCAATGCCATCAAGTACGCGGGCGGGGCCGAGGTGTCGCTGGAGCGAACCGAATCCGAGCTGCTGATCCTGGTCTGCGATCGGGGGCCTGGCATAGCCGAGGGCCAGCTGGAGGAGGTGTTCAAACCCTTCGTGCGTCTCGACGAGGCCCGCAATACGGAGTCGGGCAGCGTGGGGCTGGGGCTAGCCATCGCCCGTACCCTGGTGCATCAGCACGGCGGCGAGTTGACCCTGCACAACCGTGCCGAGGGCGGCCTGGAGGCCAGGATCAGCCTGCCGCGCTGACAGTTCCTATTCCGTCGCCCATGAAAAGGCCCGCACTCGGCGGGCCTTTTCATCTCTCGCACCCGAGAGGATCAGAACTGGTAGGTCAGCCCCAGGTTGTAGCGGCGTCCATCCAGCACTGTGCCATAGCTGGCGTACTCCACCCTCTTGTCCAGCAGGTTGTAGATGCCGGCGGTGACGCTCAGCGCCTGATTGGCCTTGTAGACCAGGCCGGTGTCGAAGAAGGTGTAGGAGGGGGTGCCCTCGGCCATCTTGACCCGGCTCAGGTAGTCCGAGGTCTTGCTGCGGAAGTTGACCCTGGACCAGAGGCCGACCGCCTCGCTGGTCTGCCAGTCGACAGTGGTGTTGAACATGTGGCGCGGCATCTGGTTCAGTGCCAGGCCAGCCATGGGACCGCTCTTCTGCTCGGACTGGGTGAAGGTGTAGCTGGAAGCCAGGGACCACTGCTGGTTGATGGCCCAGTTGGCCGTGCCTTCCACTCCGCGCATGTTGGCCTCGTCGACGTTGATGCGATCGCTGATGAAGTCATAGGTGTGACCGTTCAGGGTGCAGGCGGGATCCTGCTTGCTGGTGCAACGACGGGTCTCGGCAATCTTGTCCTTGAAGTCGGTATTGAACAGGGTCAGCCCGGCGTTGAGCCCCTGCCTGCCATCCCACAGCAGGGCGATTTCCTCACTGACGCTCTTCTCCGGCTGTAGGGCCGGGCTGCCGACCAGCATGCCATCCTGGGTGCCGCCGCCGGTGGCCTGACCCCAGTTGGCCGCTGACATGCGCAGATCGGGGGAGCGGTAGCCGGTGGAGACGCCGCCCTTCAGGGTCCAGAACTCGGCGGGGTGCCAGACCCCGTAGAGACGCGGGCTCCAGTGGCTGCCGTAGTTCTGATCCCTGTCCATGCGCACGCCGCCGGTGAGGGCGAAGCTGTCGGTCAGGGCCCACTCGTCCTCCACGAACAGGGCCCAGCTCCAGCGGGTCAGCTGGTCGGCGCGGTTGGCCACATTCAGCTGGTTGCCCTGATCCTGCAGATCCTCGTAGCGGTACTGGCCGCCGACACTGAGGTAGTGATCCCCCAGGACGATCTGGGTATGGGTGTCGGCTATGGTGTTGATCATCTTCATCTTCCGACCCGGGTTGGTACTCTCTTCCCGTTGCAGATAGCTGGTGGAGGAGCCGAAGTCGTAGCGGCCGTCGTGGGTGATGGCGTAGTTGGTGCGCTCGTAGGTGCTCAGGTTAGGTTTGGCCTTGGCCGAAATGGACTCACCCGGCGTGCGATCCCTGTCCTGCAGGCCGCGGCTCACCTCGAAGTCGAAGCTGTTGTGCTCGTCCGGGGTCAGGCTGAACACGGCGGTGCCGCTGCGCATCTCCTGCTCGGCGAAGCCGTTCTCGAACTGATCCTCGCCGCGATAGGAGAGTTGGCCGTTCAGGCGCATCCCCAGCAGCCCGTCCACCAGGGCGCCGGCGGTGTAGGCATCGCTCTGGAAGAGATCACCTGAGGCTTTGTTCTCCTGGAAGGTGCTGTCGGCATGCACTGACCCCTGCCATGCCGTCATGCTGGTGCTCTTGCGGGTGATGACGTTGATGACGCCTCCCATGGCGTCCGAGCCGTAGCGGGAGGACATGGGGCCACGCACCACCTCGATCCGCTCTATGGCTTGCAACGGTGGCAACCAGCCCTGCTCTATGCCGGGGCCGTCGCTGTTGGGGCGGGTGCCACGGCTGTCGACCCGCTTGCCGTCCACCAGCATCAGCGTGTACTTGGCTCCCATGCCGCGGATGCTGATGTCGCTGCTGCTGCCACCCCCGGTGATCACCACCCCGGGCACGTCTTTCAGGGCGTCGGTCACGTCACGGTAGGCGCGCTTCTCCAGCTGTTCCCGGGTCACGACCGAGATGGAGGCGGCAGAGTCTTCGAGCTTCTGCTGGAAACCCGAGGCGGTGATCACCATGACTTCGTTCTGGCTGGCGTGGGCCTGGCTGGCCAGTGCGGCGACGATCAGGGTGGCGAGAGGGGTAATGGGGATGTTAGTCATGAAAACCTGAACTCCTTGGAAGGAAAGTTTCTCAACCCGCTTTAGTGTCCCGGGATCTTGGTGTCGCACTGGGACGGCGGAGCTGAGCCTCAAATGGATGACATTTGTCGGCAGGCATTCTAGGCAAATAAGAATCAAATGCAATTGATATTGGTTATCATTTGTATTTTGTTCGGTAAGAGGGGGCAGTTTTGGCAGGGGAGAGAGGTAATTACGGGAATACAGATAACAAAAAACCCGCCGAGGCGGGTTTTTTCAATTCTTGCAGAAGGACTTTCCGATTGACGAAAAGGCTTCCTGGCTTGAATTACAGACCAACTACGTTGGCAGCAGCCGGGCCTTTCTGGCCTTGCTCGATGGTGAACTCAACGCGCTGACCTTCGTCCAGGGTTTTGAAGCTGGTGGACTGGATAGCGGAGAAGTGTACGAACACGTCTTTGCCACCGTCAGCCGGGGAGATGAAGCCAAAACCTTTCTCAGCGTTGAAGAACTTTACGGTACCAGTCATTTTGTTAGACATAATAATTTCCTTGAATAGTGATGTTGAAACGCTACGTGTGTAGCAATCCATGATTTTTCGTCAGCAATACGTATGGGGAGCACTAAAGAAGGAGAATTATTTGGCGAGAATCATCTGGGACAACTCTATGCACAAATCACTGCTTTAAAATGACTGCCTAACATAATCAGGTCTGAACTACCGAACCATCGAAATCGATTAGAACACGCTCACTCCGCCATGGCAATCTTTATCTTGGTATTAATTCCTGCCAGGCGAGGAGGTGGTAGCGTGTTATCTTGATAAAATCGTTTTATACCAGAAGGTTATCTAACAATTTCCGGTATGAAAAAGGGAAGTATGCAGGTCCATGTCCGGGTGGCAGCACAAGCATCCGGACATGGGAGACAGAAATTATCGCTTGCTGCGGTACTTGTTGCTGACGGAGTCCGCCCAGTTGAAGGTCTCGGGCAGCACCTGATTCTTGGCTCGCTCCTTGGCCTTCTCCCGCGCCAGTGCGGAGGCCGCCTTGGCTGCCTTGGCGCGATCCTCGGCGATTTTCAGGCGCCCTTCCTCACGGATCTTGTTACGTTCCCCATTGGTCAGGGTGTGATCGGCATGGGCCTGGGCCTTCTGCAACAACAGGGTGATCTCGGCTTTTTCGGCCTCGGTAAGATCTTTCATTTCCAGCTTTTTCATGGCGCACTCCTGCGGCAGGTGATGGTTCACCCTAACACACTCCGGGGGCCGACTCTTATGTAATCGTCCTCTTGACCCCAAAAGGGCAAGTTGAGTGCGTTTTCCTGCCGGTTTTCGCCCAGATACAAGCCGGTTGCGGCGGTTTGTCCCAGATTGTCGGGGCGTGGATGACGAGGTCCGTACCCTGTGTGGCGCCGTTGTCCGGCGAGGCTGGATCCCGGTGGAGGCTGGGGGTATGCTGGTGCCAGTGCGATCCTCGATCGTCACTGCTAGCGTACTGTAATCTATGATTCGGATGGCATGCTGGAATCTTGATTCCAACTGTCCTGGTAACATTTTTGGAGTCTGATGATGAGCAACAAAGAACAGCATCACGGCAAAGATGCCAAGAAAAAACCGCAGATGTCACTGAAAGAGAAGCGCGAGGCCAAACGTCAGAAAGCTGATCTGAAAAATGGCGGCGCGATGAAGTAACGCTCCACTACACTGTTGTTCCTCTGGAGCCAGTATCAAGCCAGTCCGTCATGGGCTGGCTTTTATGTTTCTGTCGGATGAGGCCGTGCCATAGTCGGCAAAGATCTGCTCATAGCGGCCATCTTCCTTCATCTTGCTCAACTGGCGATCGAACCACTGCTGCCGCGCCGCCTGGCGAAAGGCGAAGTGGTACCGGGTGGGGGGGAAGAGATCATGCTGTCGGATCCGATCGGCTTGATAGCGCTCGCCGCCCTCTGCTTGCCCGAGCAGTTGTGCCATGTAGTAGTAGAATATCCTCTGCTCCAGGATCACGGCATCCGTGCGTCCCAGCAACAACTTCTGAACCTGCCCCTCCTGCCTCGCCACCTCCTCGTAGTGGGGGTTCTGATCGACTATTCCTGCGAACTCTTTTCCCAGGATCTGCCTGGCCCGCTGGAAGGCGCTGACTCGTAGCGTCTGCAGATCCCCCATGGTGTTAAACGCCGTCTTGTCGAGGGTAAAGACCCGGTTGTGAAAGGTGATCACCGCCTGGGAGAGGTGGGCGCGGCTCAGCATGCCGGGTCTGACGTTGATGATGGCATCCAGCTTGCCTTCCTCCAGCATGCGGAAGGTCCGCTCCAGAGGCAAATAGATGAACTCGGGCTCATGACCGCTGCCGGCGAACGCCTCGCGCATGAGATCGAGCTCGATGCCGCGATCCTCGTGCGTGATTACATAAGGAGGGATGGCGAAGCTCACCCCCACTCGCAGCGGCTCGGCGATCAGAGGGGCGGCAAACACCAGCAAGATGAGGCACAGCAGGCGACCAAGGTGATTCATGCAGGTTCTCGGGGAAGTGACTCGTCCCGAGAATAGCCACAAGTCAGGGCGAGGGAGAGGGTAAGGTGCGGATCGTCGCAACAACATGATGAGGGAGGGGATGAATGCGTCAGAAACAGACAAAAAGGCCCTGAGTCATCAGGGCCTGGGTGTCGATTTAGAACGGGATATCGTCGTCGAAATCCATCGGCGGTTCGTTGTAAACCGGCGGTGCAGACTGCGGCTGCTGGGCCGGACGACTGTAACCACCCTGTGGCTGCATATTCTGCTGCGGGGCTGCGGCCGGGCGCTGCATCGCTTGCTGGGGGGCGGCCTGTTGCGGCTGGCCCCAGTTGCCCTGGGACTGTTGACCGCCCATGCCCTGGCCGGCGCCGCCTTGCGGACGGCCACCCAGCATCTGCATCACGCCGGTGAAGCTGTCGACCAGCACCTCTGTGGTGTAACGCTCCTGGCCACCCTGATCCTGCCACTTGCGGGTCTGCAGCTTGCCTTCGACATAGACCTGGGAACCCTTCTTCAGGTACTCGCCCGCCACTTCGGCCAGCTTGCCCATGAAGACCACACGGTGCCACTCGGTACGCTCTTTCTGCTCACCGGTCTGCTTGTCGCGCCAGGTGTCGGAGGTGGCCAGGGTGATGTTAGTCACGGCACCGCCGCTCGGCATGTAGCGCACTTCCGGGTCTTGCCCCAGGTTACCGATCAGAATGACTTTGTTGATGCCTCGACTGGCCATAATCTCTCTTCCACCCTTATGTATACCGGCCAGGCCAAATGCCTGGTCCCATTCAATATGTCGTTTGTTTGCAATGAGATGCGCGCCACGGATGGACCTCATCTTCACGCATGTCACGGCTGTGCCAGATTCAACCGACGCGTTTATCGGCCATCCGCCGCAGCGTTTGCCCGCAATAATACCAGTTGGCGGAGATGAGCGCACACCTTCCTGTCCCGGCGAGCACCAAACCCCGCCGCTGGAGTTCGAGTAACTTACCCGAGGTATGGCCCCACCAGCAAGGGGGCGGCGGGGCAGAGTGCTGCATCGACGGCCAAGGCCTGCTATGGTGCTGGTCGGCACTACTTAACCCCCCAAATGGGGGGGGTGTGCTAGTCATTTGTATTGGTTGGAAAATTGCTGAGCTTCAAAAGAATCACAGCGGCGTCTAATACTTTTTTAATGCTGCAGCCAGGAGGGGGATTGGTACTCTTCCTTGCCGAAAAGCCCCGACTCGAATGTGCAAGGAAGTTCTCTTGATGACGCCCGAATACCCCTTAGTGCTGATCACCGAAAATAATGCACAAGCCAGCAGTTTCCAGCGTCACCTCAGCGAACAGCTTGGCTTGTCCATCTTGCTGGTGGGGGAGATAGAGGCCCTGCCCGAACCCGCCGAAACCTCTGCCCAGACGCTGCTGCTGATCGATCTGGACTATCTGAAGTCGGCTCAGCAGGCGGATTGGAGCAAGGCCATCTGCAGCCGCTTCGGCGAGGCCAGTGCTGTGTTGCTCAACGCCCCGACCAGCACGGACAGGGAGCTGCTGCTGATGTGGCCCCATACCAGCGGGCTCTTCTTCCGCCAGGACAACCTGGATCGGCTGGTGATCGGCATCCGCAAGGTGTTGCAGGGGGAGTACTGGATCCCGCGCCATCTGCTGTGCGATCTGGTGGATTACTACCGCAAGGGGAGCGGCCAGCCCCTGCGCAACCAGACGTTGCTGACGGCCCGTGAGCAGGAGATCGTCCGCCACCTGATGACGGGGGCCTCCAATACCGAGATCGCCGACAGCCTGTTCGTGAGCGAACACACCATCAAGTCCCACCTCTATAACGTGTTCAAGAAGTTGAACGTCAAGAACCGCCTGCAGGCGGTGAGCTGGGCCAAGGAGTATCTCTGAGAGCCGGGGATGGGATGATAAAAGCCTGTCTATTCATCCAGTAGTCTCTATGCCATACTGGCCCGCTCTGGTTCCCGTATCGAGCGCGCAACAAGATGGAAAAAATCGTGATCCGGGGTGCCCGCACCCACAACCTCAAAAACATCAACCTGACTCTGCCCCGCGACAAGCTGATCGTGGTCACCGGCCTGTCAGGCTCCGGCAAGTCCTCCCTGGCGTTCGATACCCTCTATGCCGAAGGCCAGCGCCGCTATGTGGAGTCTCTCTCCGCCTATGCCCGCCAGTTCCTCTCCCTGATGGAGAAGCCGGACGTGGACCATATCGAGGGGCTGTCGCCTGCCATCTCCATCGAGCAGAAGTCCACCTCCCATAACCCGCGCTCGACCGTCGGCACCATCACCGAAATTTACGACTACCTGCGCCTGCTGTTTGCCCGGGTCGGTGAACCCCGCTGCCCGACCCACGCCATCCCGCTCGCCGCCCAGACCATCAGCCAGATGGTGGATCAGGTGCTGGCCCAGCCCGAAGGCACCAAGCTGATGCTGTTGGCGCCCGTTGTGCGCAATCGCAAGGGGGAGCACAGCAAGCTGCTGGAGAACCTGGCGGCCCAGGGCTATATCCGCGCCCGCATCGATGGGGAGGTGTGCGATCTCTCCGATCCTCCCTCGCTGGAGCTGCACAAGAAGCACACCATCGAAGTGGTGGTGGACAGATTCAAGGTGCGGGATGACCTGGCACTGCGCCTCGCCGAATCCTTCGAGACGGCTCTGACCCTCTCCGGCGGCATAGTTCTGGTGGCTCCCATGGACGAGGAGGAGGGCGTTGCCCCCCTGATCTTCTCCGCCAACTTCGCCTGCCCGGAGTGTGGCTACTCCATGTCGGAGCTGGAGCCGCGCATCTTCTCCTTCAATAACCCGGCCGGGGCCTGCCCCACCTGCGACGGCCTGGGGGTGCAGCAGTACTTCGATCCCGCCAAGCTGATCCACGATCCGAGCCAGAGCCTGGCCGGTGGCGCCATCCGGGGTTGGGACAAGCGCAGCTTCTATTACTTCCAGATGCTGAAATCCCTCTCCGAGCACTACAAGTTCGATCTGGAGGCGCCCTGGGAAGATCTGCCGGTCAAGACCCAGGAGGTGATCCTGCGCGGCTCCGGCCGCACCGAGATCGAGTTCCGCTACATGAACGACCGCGGCGATGTGGTGGTGCGCAAGCACCCGTTCGAGGGAATACTGCACAACATGGAGCGCCGCTACCGGGAAACCGAGTCCAACTCGGTGCGGGAAGAGCTCTCCAAGTACATCGCCAACAAGTCCTGCACCAGCTGCGGTGGCAGCCGGCTGCGGGAAGAGGCGCGCCACGTCTTCGTGGACAACCGCAATCTGCCGGCCATCGCCGAGCAATCCATCGGTGATGCGCTCGCCTTCTTCGAGGGGCTGAACCTGAGCGGCCAGCGCGCCCAGATTGCCGAGAAGATCCTCAAAGAGATAGTCGAGCGGCTCGGCTTCTTGGTGAACGTGGGCCTCAATTACTTGAGCCTGTCGCGCAGCGCCGAGACCCTCTCCGGCGGCGAGGCGCAGCGGATCCGGCTGGCGAGCCAGATTGGCGCCGGTCTGGTGGGGGTGATGTATGTGCTGGATGAGCCTTCCATCGGCCTGCACCAGCGGGACAACGAGCGGCTGCTCAAGACCCTGACCCACCTGCGCGATCTGGGCAATACCGTCATAGTGGTGGAGCACGACGAGGACGCCATCCGCCTCGCCGACCATGTGCTCGACATAGGCCCCGGGGCCGGCGTCCATGGCGGCTCAATCGTCGCGCAGGGCACGCCGGAAGAGATCATCGCCAACCCCGCCTCGCTGACCGGTGACTACCTCTCCGGCCGCAAGCAGATCGCCATTCCTGATGAACGCACGCCGCTCACCGGCAAGTGGTTGAAACTCAAGGGGGCGAGCGGCAACAACCTGCGTAACGTCAACCTGGATCTGCCCATAGGGGTGATGACCTGCGTCACCGGGGTCTCAGGCTCAGGCAAGTCGACCCTGATCAACGACACCCTGTTCCGCATCGCCCACCGGGAGCTGAACAAGGCGACCGAGTCCACCCCGGCGCCCTATCGCGAGGTGGAAGGGCTGGAGCACCTGGACAAGGTGGTGGATATCGATCAGAGCCCCATAGGCCGTACCCCGCGCTCCAACCCGGCCACCTATACAGGTCTGTTCACCCCGATCCGCGAGCTGCTCTCCGGCACCCAGGAGGCGCGTTCCCGCGGCTACCTGCCGGGTCGCTTCTCCTTCAACGTCAAGGGGGGGCGCTGCGAGGCGTGCCAGGGGGATGGCGTCATCAAGGTGGAGATGCACTTCCTGCCGGATGTCTACGTGCCGTGCGACGTCTGCAAGGGCAAGCGCTACAACCGCGAGACCCTGGAGGTGAAGTACAAGGGCAAGAACATCCACGAGATCCTCGAGATGACGGTGGAAGATGCCCGCGAATTCTTCGACCCCGTTCCTGCGGTGGCGCGCAAGCTGCAAACCCTGATGGACGTGGGCCTCTCCTATATCCGGCTCGGCCAGTCGGCCACTACCCTGTCGGGGGGCGAGGCGCAGCGGGTCAAGCTGGCGCGGGAGCTCTCCAAGCGCGACACCGGCCAGACCCTCTACATCCTGGACGAGCCGACCACGGGTCTGCACTTCCACGACATCCAGCAACTGCTCAAGGTGCTGCACCAGCTGCGGGATCGGGGCAACACTATAGTCATCATCGAGCACAACCTGGACGTCATCAAAACCGCCGACTGGATCGTTGATCTGGGACCGGAAGGGGGCGCCGGTGGTGGCCGCATCCTGGTGACCGGCACGCCGGAGGAGATGAGCCGTTGCAAGGAGTCGCACACGGCGCGCTTCCTGGCCCCCTTGCTGAACAAGTAAGGGCAAGTCAGACAGACAAGGGGCCTTGGCCCCTTTTTTGTGGGCGATCGCCGGAGATGGAGGGGCATTGGGATCCGCCTCGGCGGCGGGCGCAGACACTGAGACTGACTGAATACGGCATTGGGTCGGGCAGGGCAAGCCCGTCACCGGGCGGTGACTATGAGGTGTCAGTGGGCCAGCATCAGGAAGGCGAGGGCGAACAGAAAACCGAGCAGGATAAACAGGAAGGAGCCTATGCCCCAGATGGCTGCCAGGATGCCGATGATTTTGTCTTTGCGTGTTTGTGGTTTCATAAAGATTAAATTACAGCATGGCTACATTGCTTTAATAAAATACGCTGGCCGGCATCATTAAACAACAGAGAAATGGGAATATGGGCACTCTTAAGGTGTATTTGGTTGCTATTTTAAATCGGATGTCATTGCGTATTTATATTTCAACTGGCTGTATTTAAATGATTTTCAGGTGTTATTTGTCAGTTTTTTGGCTATCTGAAGCTGCTGTGTACATCCATCTATTTCTTGATAACTATTGAGCTAAATCAATAACCGTCCATTCACATCCTTTTATAGTTTTCGGGCTTACAACATAGAAAGAAAACAAAAAGGAATTATGTGATGAAAAAAGTGCTTCCTCTCCTGATCGCAGCCGCTTTTGCTTCCCCCGCCGCCATGGCCCATCAGGCCGGTGACATCCTGGTGCGTGGCGGCCTGGCCTTCGTCTCCCCCCAGACCAGCAGTGACGACGTTCTGGGCACCGGCGAACTGGATATCGACAGCAATATGCAGCTGGGGTTGACCCTCTCCTACATGCTGACGGACAACTGGGGCGTCGAGTTGCTGGCGGCGACGCCTTTCTCCCACTCGGTGTCGACCCCGGGGCTGGGTGAGGTCGCCAAGGTCAAGCACCTGCCGCCGACCCTGATGGCGCAGTACTACTTCGGGGACGCCAACAGCAAGGTGCGTCCCTATGTCGGTGCCGGCATCAACTACACCACCTTCTTCGATGAAGAGGGCCGTGGTGCCCTGGCGGGCACGGATGTGAGCGTTGACTCCTCCTGGGGGCTGGCGGGTCAGGTAGGCCTGGACATGGCGATCAACGACCGCTGGTTCGTTAACGCCTCCGCCTGGCTCATCGACATCGACACCGACGTGCACACCGCAGTGGGCACCATCAATACCTCCATCGATCCGGTTGCTTTCATGTTCGGCGTCGGCTACCGCTTCTGATGACAAGGTTGGCCGCCACAAGGCCATGACAACCAAGCATGTCTCTTTGGCCCGGCTCTGTTCGGGCCCTTTTCTGTCCGGCTCGGGGAAATAACCGTGATCCGGCCCCCCATGGCATCACTTATTGCTCTTCCATTGCCTCAACTTGCCGATAGCCTCTGCGTTCACCCCTTTATTTCCCAACGAGTGAGGATGTCTCCATGGGTTTATCTATCGTGCAGCGGATCATCGCCGGATTTGTGCTGATGTTGCTGCTGCTGGTTCTGCTGGGCTTCATCAGTATTCTGAAGATCCGGGGAATCAATGAGGGGCTCTCCCAGGTATCGGATCGTGCCACTCCCCTGGTGATCGCCGTCGCCGGGCTTAAGGGCGCCCTTCAGGACAGCAACCGCTGGGTGCTGACCTACAGGACCAGCGAAGATGCCACCCAGTTGCCACAGCTTGCCAGCCAGTTCAAGGCGCAGCAGGCGCGCTTCCTGGCCCAGAGCCAGGAGATGGCCCGTTTCAACGACGTGGCCGAGGCGGGCGAGCGCTTTCGTCAGGTAGATGGGGCCACCCGGGAGTTCTACGGTCTGGCGGATCAGGTGCTGAGCCAGCATGGCCAGTGGATAGCCGCCCTCGATCGGCGTCATGAGCTGGAGCTGGCCTTTATCCGGCTGGAAGATACCTATCAGTGGGCCGCCGATCTGCTGTTGCAGCAGACCGCCAGCAAGCGATCCATGCGCAACAAGGCCGAACTCATCACCTCCGGCATAGCCCGGGATCTGAAGAACATCCGTCGGGCCGACGCCAAGACAGATCTCAATGAACTGGAGAAGGTGCTCGCCAAGGATATAGAGATGGCGCGCAAGCGGCTCGAGCGGGTGCTGGTGCCCGATGATGTGAGGCAGCGTTTCGTCGTCAATCTGGACAGGATGCAGGAGCTGGCGCTCGGCCCGCAGGGGCTGCTGGCCACCATGCGCCATGCCCAGCAGCTTGCGGCATCGCTGCAAACCTTGAATCAGCAGCTCGATATCAGCCTGGTCAACAGCCTGGCGCTGCTGGACGAGATGGGCAAGTCGGCGGGCAGCATCGCCAGCCAGAGCCGGATCGGTGCCGATGACGCCGTCAGCAGTGCCAGCTTCTGGATCCTGATCGTCTCCGCCATCTCCGCCGCCGCCGCGCTCATCATCGGTTACACCACGGCGCGCAGCATACAGCGCCCGTTGCAGCTGATCGATCGGGCACTGGATCGCATGGCCACCGGGGACATGACCCGGCGCATCGACTACCAGAGCCGCTGTGAATTCGGCAGCCTGACCCGCTCCATCAACACCCTGGCGGACAAGACGGGGGAGCTGCTCTCCCAGATCAACGCCGGCTCCCGCCATCTGGTGGAGGAGGCGAGCCGCGCCGCCGAGATCAGCGAGCGCGCCATGTCGAGGGTACAGGATCAGAAGAGCCAGACCGACCAGGTCGCCGCCGCCATCACTGAGCTGGAAGTGAGCGCCACCGAGGTGGCCCGCTCCACCGATGGTACCAAGCGCGAAGTGGATCTGGCCGACGAGGAGGCACGCGCCGGTCGCAAGCAGGTGGCGACCACGCGTCAGATCACCGAACAGCTGGCGGGCGCCATGGAGGAGGCGGTCGGTATCACCCACAAGCTGGGGGAATTCAGCAACAACATCGGCAGCATTCTGGATGTGATCCGCAGCATTGCCGAGCAGACCAACTTGCTGGCACTGAATGCGGCCATCGAAGCGGCACGGGCCGGTGATGCCGGCCGAGGCTTTGCCGTGGTGGCGGACGAGGTGAGGGCACTGGCGAACCGGACCCAGACCTCGACCGAGGAGATCCAGGCCATGATCGAGAACCTGCAGAGCTCCAGCAAGCATGTGGTGGAGGTGATGGCCCGCAGCCAGGAGCAGACCCAGGGTTGCGTGTCGCAGACCCGGGCCATGGATCAGGCGCTGCAATCCATTGCCGAGCGGATGAGTGCCATCAAGTCGATGGCGGATCAGGTCGCCCATGCGGCCCAGGAGCAGATCTCGGTCAGTCAGGGGGTGGCCCGTCATATCGCCGGCATTGCGGACGTGGCCTACGAGACCGAACGGGAGGCCCGTGAATCGGCAGGCAGCAGTGAAGTGCTGGCGGAACTGGTCGCCAAGCAGCAGCAATTGATCGCTCATTTCAAGGTGTAGGAGGACTTATGGCTAACAAGTGGATCGGGGCCCTGAGTCTCCTGTTGTGTGGCCAGCTGATGGCCAGCGAGCTGGTGATCGAAAGCTGGCGGATAGATGACAAGGCCCTGTGGGAGGAGAAGATCATTCCCGCCTTCGAGGCCGCTCACCCGGGCATCCAGGTGAGCTTCAACGGGGTGCAGAACGTCGAATACATGCCGACCCTCTGGGCCAGCCTGAAGGCGGGCAAGGCCGGGGACCTCATCACCTGCCGCCCGTTCGACGACTCCCTGGCCCTGTTCAAGGCGGGCCATCTGGCGGAGCTGAGCGAGATGGCCGGGATGGAGAACTTCCCGAGCTTCGCCCAGTCCCCCTGGCAGACCGATAGCGGCGCCCAGACCTTCTGCGTGCCCATGGCCTCCGTCATTCACGGCTTCTTCTACAACAAGCAGATCTTCAGTGAGCTGGGGCTGGCGGTGCCGCAGACCCGGGACGAGTTCTTCGCCGTGCTCGACAAGGTGAAGGCGGATGGCCGCTATGTGCCGCTGGCCATGAGTGGCTCTGAGAGCTGGGTCGCCTCCGAGCTGGGCTTCCAGAACATAGGCCCCAACTACTGGAAAGGGGAGGATGGCCGGCTGGCGCTGATCGCGGGCCAGGAGCGGCTCGACAACCCGCAATACGTCAAGGTGTTCGAGGAGCTGGCTCGCTGGCGCACCTATCTCGGCGAGGGGGGCGAGGGTCGTGACTACGCCACCACCAACGAGCTGTTCACCTCCGGCAAGGCCGCCTTCTATGCGGCCGGCTCCTGGGAGATAGCCCCCTTCACCGGCAAGGTGGACTTCGGTGTCATGCGCCCCCCTGTGGCCAAACAGGGTGACGGTTGCTTCTTTACCGATCACACCGACATCGGCATGGGGATGAACCCGGCCAGCAAGAACAAGGAGGCCGCCATGACCTTCCTGCAGTGGCTGACCACCTCCCAGTTTGCCGAGCTCTATACCAACTCGCTGCCGGGGTTCTTCTCCCTCTCCAACCACTTCTTCGAGGCCACCAACCCGGCGGCCAAAGAGATGATGGAGTGGCGGGATCAGTGTGACTCCACCATCCGGGTCGCCACCCAGATCCTCTCTCGCGGCACCCCCAAGCTGGGGGATGAGCTGGCCGAGGTGAGCCAGGGGGTGTTGCTCGGCACCATGGCGCCGCAAGCCGCCGCCGATCGGCTGGAGCAGGGATTGAAGGGCTGGTACGCCCCTCATCAGAGCCAGCAGGCCAAGGCCCTGGACTGCCAATGCGCGGCTCCCGCCGCCGTCTCTGCTGCTCCCGCCACGGTTGAGTCTGTCATCGCTGCGCCATCCGCTGCCATCTCGACCGAGCTGAACGCGTCCCCCGTGCCCGCGGCTGTTGCCCCCTCAACGGCGGCCTCGACCGACGTCGAGCAGGCGCTGGCCAGCGAGCTGGAAGCGCCGCAGCCCTGAAGGACAGCACCATGAAAAACGGGAGGCATCAGCCTCCCGTTTTTATTTGCGCCAGACGCCTACTGTGTCAGACACCTACGGCTGGTGAGCCCAGCGGCACAGGCTGCCGATGCGCGCCACCGGAACGAAGCCCAGGGCGCGGTAGACCCGCTGGGCGTGGTAGTGCTCGTCGGCCACTATGATGAGCTGCCTGGCCCGCTCGAACCCCTGGCGGGCGACCTGGCTCAGCAGCTGACGGCAGAGGCCCCGGTTGCGCCAATCCTGATGGGTGCGTACCAGCTGAAAGCGCCCCATGGTGCCGGTGAAGAAGAGGCCGCAGCTGGCCACCAGACGATCCCCCTGCCAGATCCCCCACCACTGTCCCAACCCATCGGCGATCATGGCCTGATAGAGGTCGCGCCGCGACTGAAGGTAGGCAAGGTAGCTCGCCTCCCCATGGCCCGAGTCCCTGTCATCGAGCTCCAGGGTCAGCCAGTCATCCCAGTCGGCGGGGGTGAAGGGGCGGGCTGGGGCGAGATCCTGGTCGCTCGGGGTCAGCCAGTCGGCCGCCTCCAGCGCCAGCACCACGCACTCCATGTATTGGTATCCCGCCGCCACGAAGCCGGCGACCCGGCTGTTCTGTCCCTCGGCCAGCGGCCACTGGAAGGTGCGATGGCGGATCTTGGGATCCTGGCCGATCAGCTTGTCGAAGCTGGCTTCGAGCCAACCCTTGTCGCGGTCGCTGGGCGGAGTGGGGAGCAGCAGATAGTTGCCGAAGTAGTAATCCGGGGCTGTCGGGGTGCGCACGGCCCAGAACCCTTCATGGTCCGTCACCTCGCCCTGATAGCGATCGAACAGCAAATCGGTGGCAAAACCGGGGTGATCTTCCATGACAAGGCTCCTGCAAATGCTTGAATTGATTATCGGCAGGGAGGGGGAGAAGTTAAAAAAAGGCCGGGAAACCCGGCCAAACAATCACACGCAGATTCAGAACGTCCAGGACGATCCGCCCGCATCATAGCGTGCCTGAGGCCATTTTGGGATGGGGCCCGCCGTTACTTGGGTCGAATTGCAAAATAAAAAAAATCGTTTATCCCGCCTTCGTGGGCAAATCGATGTTGACTTTGATCCGTTTTCTCATAAAGATAGAAAGACGTTTAGACGTCCAAACATCCGTTTTGACGTACAGGAATCGGTTGTAGGACAGGGAGAGAGCAGATGGGATTTCACAGCGCGCGTCAGGTTGAGGCACTCAACCAGAGTCTGGCTGACTTGGGTAACAACATTTCGGTCAGCTTCGAGTTTTTTCCCCCCAACAGCGAAGGGATGGAGAATACCCTCTGGCAATCCATCGAACGACTGCAGGTGCTGGAACCCAAGTTTGTCTCCGTGACCTATGGCGCCAACTCGGGCACCCGGGATCGTACGCACAAGGTGATCAAGGACATCAAGGAGCGCACCGGTCTTATCGCCGCACCGCACCTGACCTGTATCGATGCCAGCCGCGACGAGCTGAGAACCATTGCCCGTGACTACTGGAACAGCGGCATTCGCCACATAGTGGCACTGCGCGGTGACCTGCCCCCCGGACTCGACAAGCCGGACATGTATGCCACCGATCTGGTCGCCCTGCTCAAGTCCGAGGCCGACTTCGACATCTCGGTGGCTGCCTATCCGGAGGGCCACCCCGAAGCCAGGAGCGCGCAGTCCGACCTGCTCAACCTCAAGCGCAAGATAGATGCCGGTGCGAACCGCGCCATTACCCAGTTCTTCTTCGATGTGGAGACCTATCTGCGCTTTCGTGATCGCTGCGCCGCCATCGGCATCGATGCCGAGATAGTGCCGGGGATACTGCCGGTCTCCAATTTCCAGACCCTCAACAAGTTTGCCGGCTTTACCAACGTGAAGATCCCGCGCTGGATGCACCAGCGGTTCGAAGGGCTGGATAACGATCAGATGACCCGCAACATGGTGGGCGCCAGCATCGCCATCGATCAGGTGCGGGTGCTGAGTCAGGAAGGGGTGAAGGACTTCCACTTCTACACCCTGAACCGCTCCGAACTGACCTACGCCATCTGCCATACCCTGGGAGTCAGGCCGAAAGGCCAGGCCTGATCCCCATCAGTCAGTAACGAGAAAAGCCAATGAGTTGCCTCATTGGCTTTTTGCTATGGGTGATGATCAGGGTCTGGTCGGCTGGATCTCCTTGGGCTCCAGCGTGATGACCGCATTGCCGGCGGCGCCGGGATACTGGTGATAGCTCTGGTCCTGCTCCAGGGTGTAGAAGGTATCCAGGTAGTCGTCGTTGTTGGTCATCCAGGAGTCTGGCAGCGCCTTGACGATGCGGCCGCCGAGATCGAGGAAGGGGAGGGCTTCCGGCACGCCGCCGGCGGTGAAGCCGAGCTTCAGCGCCTCGATTAGCAGGGCGCTCAGCTCCTTGTAGTTGACGTTGTCATCCTGCTCCATCATGACGAGGTCGACTGCGCCCCAGCGATAGCGATCCCAGTACACCAGGATCTGGTTCGGGTTGTAATCCGTGTTGTCATGGTCGAGGTAGGGCATGTCGACTATGTCCACCACGGGTTCGTCCCGGCCGGGATTGACCCCGGCCACGACGGCGTAGACCTCGGCGGCGCCGAGCAACCAGGGCTCCTGATCATCGCTGAGCCTGATCTTCTTGAGAATGCTGGTCTTGAGGGGCGCAGTGCTGTCGGCAGCACGGGGGGCTACTTGCATGTCGGCGGCAGCCAGCGCCTTGCGCATCACCTTCAGACCGGCATTCTTGGCCTTGACGGGATCGGCCTCCACTACCAGCACGGGCCGCGCCGGTGGCTGGTTGACATCGAGGTAGACCGGATTGCCGGCGCCATCGAAGGCTTCGATGGCGCTCCAGCTCTTCTCATCGCCGCTCGGCACGTAGGCAATCAGCGGCTCTGTTCCCTGCTTGAGCGCATCGGCCTGCTCGGGGTTGGCCAGTCGCAACTGCATCAGCTGTTTGACTTCACCCTCCAGCCCTTGCCGGTTGATGGCGGCCTGATTGGCATCTGTGGCCTGCCGTTTGAGGCGTGGGCTCGCCTTTTGCAGCAGGTTGGGCAGCGGACTCTGGTATTCCTGATTGGCGAGCAGGGGCAGCAGATTCTTCTGCTGCAGTGCGAGCTGGCGTGCCAGCTCCCTGTCCGTGTCGGCGGCATGGGCACTGGCGGTGCCCAGCAGGGTCAGCAATAAAATGACAGCCTGATTCCTCATTCTTCTTCTCCAGTATTGAGTCTGACAGAGGCGCGCATCGGGAAGAATCTGCGCCTCTTTCTCACTAGACGGGAATGGGGTTCGCCTGTGAACCATCCTTGCCGAATTATGTGCTGTGTCTCACTGGGGTCTCCCCAGATGGTCAGGTCAGGCGCGGAGTCGGTTGACTTGATGCAGCGCCACGCCGACCAGCAATCCCCAGCAGGCGGAACCGACACCGAGCAGGCTGATCCCCGAGGCCGTGATGAGGAAGGTGAGCAGCGCGGCTTCCCGCTCTTCATCCTGCTGCAGCGCCCCGTGCAGGCTGCTGCCTATGGTGCCGAGCAGTGCCAGCCCGGCCACGCAAGTCACCAGGGCGGTGGGGAAGGCGTTGAACAAGGCGACCACAGTCGCCCCGAAGCAACCGGTCAGCAGGTAGAAGCAACCCGCCCACACGGCGGCGGGCCAGCGGCGAGCGGCGTCGGGATCCACCTCCTTGCCCATGCAGATGGCGGCCGTGATGGCGGCCAGGTTGAAGGCGTAACCACCGAACGGGGCCAGCAGCAGACCGGTAAGGCCGGTCCAGCCGATCAGGGAGGAGGTGGCCGGTTGATAACCATGGGCACGGAGGATCGCGATGCCGGGCATGTTTTGCGACGTCATGGTGACGAGGAACAGCGGCAGCGCTATCCCCAGCATGGCGTTGATGGAAAAGGTTGGCGAGATCCACACCGGGCTGGAGAGCTGCCAGTGGATCTCAGTCAGCAGCAGCTCGCCCCTCAGGGCGCAGAGCAGCATGCCAGTGGCCAGGACCAGCACCATGGTATAGCGGGGCCAGAGGTGGCGGCCGAGCAAGAAAGCCAGCAGCAAGGCGCCAAGCAGCAGGGGATCCTGGGGGGCCACCTTGAACAGGTCCAGCCCGAATCTGAGCAACACCCCGGCCAGCATGGCGGCGGCCAGCGGAGCCGGAATGTGGCGCATCAGCCTGTCGAACCAGCCGCTGATGCCGCACAGGGTGATCAGCAAGGAGGAGATGATGAAGGCGCCTATGGCCTCCGCCAGGCTGAAATTGCCCAGGCTGGTGATAAGCAGGGCGGCCCCCGGTGTTGACCAGGCGGTCAGCACGGGGATGCGGTAATAGAGGGAGAGGCCGATGCAGCTCACGCCCATGCCGATACCCAGCGTCCATAGCCAGGAGGATACCTGGGCTGCATCGGCGCCGGCGGCGGTAGCCGCCTGAATGATCAGTACGACCGAACTGGTGTAGCCAACCAGGACGGCGATAAGGCCTGCGACCAGGTGAGGGAGAGCAAAGGGCATAGCGACATCCTTGTGTATGCTGATAGCTTGTGCGTTATTGCGTACAATATGGCTTTGACTATAGCGGTGTGCGCTATAGCGCACAAGGTGAAGATGCAGCATTCGGGAGAGGGCGTATGCAGGAGATGAATCGGCATCTGGCTCAGCGATTGAAAGGGCTGCGCGCCGAACTGGGGTGGAGTCTGGATGTGGCTGCCCGCGAGACCGGGGTGAGCAAGGCCATGCTGGGGCAGATCGAGCGGGGGGAATCCAGCCCGACGGTGGCGACCCTTTGGAAGATTGCCACCGGGTTTCGGGTCTCCTTCTCCAGCTTTATCGAGCCGACCCCGGCAGTGGCGGGGGAGACGCTCTATCGCATCGCCGATGACATTCGCCAGCAACCGGCGGGCGAAGGCATGCAGGTGGCGCCGCTGTTCCCCTATGAAAGCCGGTTCGGTTTCGAGCTGTTCGAGTTGACCTTGCTACCCGGCTATCAGCGGGAATCTGAACCCCACGAACCCGGGGTGACCGAACATGTCATCGTCATCAGCGGGGTGATGGAGGTGCTGGTCGATGGGCAGTGGCGTTCACTGGATCAGGGGGAAGCCGTTCGCTTCGCCGCCGATCGTCCCCACGGTTACCGCAATCTGGGAATAGCCCCGGCCGTTTTCCACAATCTGATCCACTATCCCGCCACTCGCCCCTGATGGCTAACCCGGACGACCGTCCGCTCTGGGGCGGGTCAGGATGGGGGTGTAAACCCAGACAAACAGGCCATAGGCCGCTATCCAGCTCCAGCCGCTCAGGTTCCATCCCGTCAGTGTCAAGCTGGGCCAATACAGAGGGAGCAAGACCCGCATGAAGGCAGAGAGGATCACCAGCGCGAATGCCAGGGTGATCCTGCGCCCGACATGCAGGGCCCTGCCGCTGTGACCGAGTGACACCCTGGCAATCATCCCGAGGATCATGGTCCCCATGCAGCCAGCACTGAGCAGGTGACTGGCGAGGGACAAGCTGAGAGGCAGCCCCGCAGCCTGGGCCGCAAGGGCGAGCAGGCCAAGGGGGATAAACAGGTAAGCCAGGTGCAGCGACCATAGCAGGGGCTGTGCCAGGGTGGTGCCGGGTCGCCAGCGCAGTTGCCTGCCCAGGTGCAAGCCGGCCGCCACTATATATAGAGGCACCATATATAGAGAGTTGGTCCATGAGTCAGGCAGCAGCCAGAGCAGCAGGATCAACCAGAGAGAGGCCAAGGCCCCGCGCTCCAGCCAAGGGCTGGGAGGCGCCTTCTCCTGGCCTGTGCCTCTGGCGGTAAAGAAGGGAATGACACGTCCGCCCATCACGGCGATCAGGGTGGTGAACAGCAGTACCGTCGTGATGAGCAGATGTTCCACTGCGCTCCACTCATCTCGCCATAACCAGCTGGCGCCATTGAGCAGAGTCAATATGAGGAGCAGGGGGACAAAGAAGAGGTTGCGCCATTGGCGCGTCATGATGACGGGCTTGGCGAGGAACCAGGCACAGAGCGGCAACCAGGCCAGATCCAGTGCCATCAGGATGAGATTGCCTTCTCCAAGCCAGGGGAGCAGGCACCTTGGCAGCACCCACAATCCCACGATCAGTGCCAATGGCCAGCTGCGAACGCCGGGATGAGCCGTCCAGTTCTGGACGGCAGTCAGCAGAAACCCCGCAACTATGGCGGCGCCAAAGCCGAACAACATCTCATGAGCGTGCCACCAGATGGGATTGCCAATACCGGGCAGGGCGAACCAGTTATTAAGCTGTCCCAGCCAACCCAGCATGGCCAGGCAGGAAAACAGGGCTCCGAGCAAGAAGAAGGGGCGGAACCCCAAGCGGAACAGCGGGACTATCTGCTCTTCCTTGTGGCTATCGAGGATCTGGTGCATGACAGCAACCTTAATTGAACATTTGAAAAGCAACTGTATAATGGGCTTTTCAAATGTTCAATTTAAATCCAGGGAATGGCGTTTCGGGCGGGACAGTGGGTAAAAAAGGAACGTCTTGCTGCAGAACTGAGCGAACGAGCGTTGAAGGTGAAAAAGCCCTTGTCATCCCGGCGCGGCTCCCTATAATGCGCCCCTACCAGCACGGCGGAACACGCCGAACTGATGAGCCAGCTTCCCAGCGAAGTAGGCGCCGAAAGAAAAGCGAACACAACCGCTTGACTTTCGAAGTGAGGAGCGTAAAATGCGCCTCCTCAACGTGATAAGCGTGACGCTCTTTAACAATTTGAATCAAGCAATCTGTGTGGGCACTCACAGCATCGAACATCAAACAATTTTGTTGATTTTC
>NZ_JAAILA010000031.1 GCF_010974825.1 Aeromonas rivipollensis
CGCTGCCGGCAGCGATCATCAGGGCGCAGGCGCCCAGGGTGTGTAGCGTTAAGTTGTGTAGCATCTTGTTCATCTTGATAGCCTCTTGACTGTTGGGCTGCTGCCCGTTCCTTGTCGCAGGCGAGGGGAGACCCCGCCACTGGTGTCATTGCCGTTTCTTCGCTTTCGTCTTCCTGTCCACAACAGCCTCAACGCCTGTGTTGCATGAAGGCAACCATGATGATCACTATGCCCTGCACGGCGGCATTGAGGTAAACACTGATGATGCTGGTCAGATTGAGGATATTGCTGATGACCGACAGCAGTATGGCGCCCACCAGGGTGCCGAAGATGCGCCCCTCTCCCCCCTTGAGAGAGGTGCCCCCCACCACAACGGCGGCGATGGCCTCCAGCTCCCACAAGAGCCCTGTGGTGGGGGTGGCGGATCCCAGACGCGGCACATAGAGCAGGGTGGCGATGCCGACGCAGAGCCCGAGCAGCGCATAGGTGAGCAGCTTGACCCTATCGACCCGGATGGCGGCATAGCGCGCCACCTGTTCGTTGGAGCCGATGGCCTGCACATGGCGGCCGAAGGCGGTGCGGTTGAGCAGCAGCCCTCCCGCCAGCGCCACCAGCAGCAGGACCCAGACCGGGATGGGCACCCCCAGCAGGCTGCCGTAATAGACGGGGCTGTAGCTATCGCCGAGGGCATCGTCCAGGGTCAGGGCGCCGCCATCGGCCAGATAGGTCAGGACGGCCCGAAAGATGCCGAGGGTGCCCAGGGTGACGATAAAGGGCTCAATCCTGCCTTTGGTGATGAGCAGGCCGTGACCGGCGCCAAACAGCAGGCCGAGCAGCAGGGCCAGCCCTATGCCGAGAACAACCACCAGCAGGGGGGCATCCGCCAGCACACCGGCGCCGAGCCGGTTCATGATGAGGATCATGGCCCCGGCGATCAGGGCGGCCATGGCACCGACCGAGAGATCGATGCCGCCGGACATGATAACGAAGGTCATGCCCACCGCTATGATGCCGATGAAGGCGGTGCGGGTCAGCACGTTGAGCAGGTTGTCCAGGGTGGCGAAGTCGGGGTTGAGCAGGGCGCCGAGCAGGCACAGCAGGATCAGCCCGAGCAGCGGGCCAGTCGCCGATAGCAGGGAGAGCAACCGCTCTTTGCGGGTGTCAGTGGGTACCGGTTGCATAGGCGATCAACTCCTCTTCGGTCAGATGATGGGCGGGCAGCACCGCCTGGAGGCGGCCGGCCCGCAGCACGGCGACTCTGTGGCACAGGCCGATCAGCTCGATCAGCTCGCTCGAGATGACGATGACGGCGCGCCCCTCGGCGGCCAGTCGCTGGATCAGGAAATAGATGTCACGTTTGGCGCCCACATCCACCCCCCGGGTGGGCTCGTCAAGGACGATGACCCTGGGGTCCGGGTGCAGGAACTTGGCGAGAGCCAGCTTTTGCTGATTGCCCCCCGACATCAAGCGGGCCCGGGCCGAGTGGGAGCTGGCCTTGATGCCGAAATCATTGATGGCCCGGGTGAGGGCCGCCTGCTCGGCCCCCTTGTCCAGCCAGGGGTGGGCATAGCGCGCCAGCGTCATCAGGGTGAGGTTCTCGGCCAGCCCGAGGTCGATGTGCAGCCCCTTGCCCTTGCGATCCTCCGGCAGATAGGTGAGCCCTTGGCGCATGGCGGCGAGCGGACTGTCGATGCGCACGGCCTTGCCTGCCAATTGGATGAGGCCCCCCTGGCGCTCGCGCAAGCCCAGGATGGCCTCGAAGGCCTCGGTGCGACCGGCCCCCACCAGTCCCGCGAAGCCATAGATCTCGCCGCTGCGAACCTCGAAATCGAGATTCTCCACCCAGCCGGGGACGCAGAGCCCGCTCACCGCGAGGGCTATCTCTGTGCCCTCCGGCGGCGGCAGTCTGGGGGGGAACATGTCCGACATCTCGCGCCCTACCATGAGGTTGGCCATCTGCTGGCGGCTGAAGGCCGCCGTCTCCCCCCGGCTGACGAAGCGACCATCGCGCATGACCACCACCTCGTCGGTGATCTGCTTGACCTCGTCCAGCTTGTGGGAGATGTAGATGATGGTGGTGCCCTGGGCCTTGAGCCTGGCGATGAGGGCGAACAGCCGCGCCGTCTCCCCCGGGGTCAGGGTAGCGGTCGGCTCATCCATGATCAGCAGGCGGGCCTGGCGTGACAGCGCCTTGGCGATCTCCACCAGCTGCTTCTCCGCGACGATAAGCTGCCGCACCTTGGAGGCAGGGGCGCGTTGCAGCCCGACCTGCTCCAGATAGTGCTGGGCCCGGGTCGCCATGGTGCGCTCGTCCAGCAGACCGCTCCTGGTCAGCTCATGGCCGAGGAAGAGGTTCTGGGTCAGGGTCAGGTGCTCGGCCAGGTTGAGCTCTTGATGAATGAGCACTATGCCCGCCTGCTCCGCCTCGCGGGAGGAGCTCCAGCTGCGCGCCTCGCCATCGATGCGGATCACACCGGCGCTGATGGGCTCGTAACCGGCGAGGATCTTCATCAGGGTGGACTTGCCCGCGCCATTCTCCCCCAGCAGGCCGTAGACCCGTCCCGGTGCCAGGCTGAAGTCGACCCCGTACAGCACCCGGATGGGGCCGAAGTCCTTGCAGACGCCGCTAAATTCGACACTGAGAGTCATCAGCTTCTCCTTTGATGTTGATCCCGTTCGGTCTGCTGGTGGCGTGCATCAGGCGCTGGCTCTGCTGACGAGCCGATGGGGGAGCAGGCGCCCGATCAGCGGAGTGTCTGGGGCGTTCAGGCGCTGCAGCAGCAGCTGGGCGGCCTCGGCACCTAGCTCCTCCATGGGTTGCGCCATTGTGGTGAGCGGTGGATTGAGCTGGGCGGCCATGGGTATGTCATCGAAGCCCATGATGGCGATGTCGTCCGGGATGCGCAGCCCCGCCTCCTGTAAGCGGTGCATCAGGCCTATGGCCAGCGCATCGGCGACGGCGAAGATGGCGGTCGGGCGCTGCGGGCAGTCGAGCAGTTGCTGCGCCGCCTCGGCCCCGGCCAGGAAGCTGAGGCTGGTGACCCGGATATTCCACTCATCCGCCAGCGCGAGACCGGCTTCTGCCAGGGCCTGGCGGACCCCGGCCTCCCGCTGGCGGGCATAGAGGTAGGCGGGATCCGCGCTTATGAGCGCGATGCGGCTGTGGCCCCGGCTCAGCAGATAGCGGATCGCCTCCGCCGCCGCCCCCTGGTTATCAATACCCACGTAGGGAACCGGCATGGCGGGGTCAAACTCGCAACAGGCGACCCAGGGCAGCGCGTTGATCTCCTGGCTCAGTCCCTGCTGGATGGAGTCGGGATCCAGGCAGATGGCGCCGTCGGCTCTGTGGGTGCGCAGCAGCTCGAAGGCCGAGCGCTCCCGGCCCGGATCGGCGCCGGTGTCGCACAGCAGCACGAAGTAGCCGTGCTGGCGGGCCACTCTGTCGATGCCGCGCACTATCTCGATGTAGAAGGGGTTGCCGAGGTCGGGCACCATGATGAGCAGCAGCCAGCTTCTGGCGGTGCGCAGGCTGTTGGCCAGCTGATTGACGCGATAGCCGAGCTCCTCGACGGCGCGGTTGACCTTGGCCTGGGTCTTGCCGGTGACGCCCTCCTGATGGTTCAGCACCCTGGAGACGGTGGCGACCGACACCCCGGCCCGCGCCGCGACGGCGGCCATGGAGACGGGATTGACGGGGGCGGGGGAGCGGCTCATTCCAGCTTCCTGTGGTTGAAATGTAATCGATTACATTTTTAGGTGAGACCGGGAGAGTTCGCAAGGAAGAAGTAACAAAAAAATAACAATCAGATATCGCGTTGATATTGTGCGTATTTTTAATGGCGATTTTGCTGCGATAGGGGCTGAGTGGGGGAACGAATAAAAAAAGCCCGTCATATCAATGACGGGCTTTTGCACTAGGTACCCCGGAGATGCCGTTGCCGGTTTGGGCCCTTGAACCGTGAGTTCAAGGCGGAGTCCTAAACTGGCCGCAGGCTTCTCGGTCGGGCCGAGCATGCGCAATAGTCAGAAGATAGAACTCCTGTTGGGTATGATTATCGGCTCGGGGACTTGAACCGGCTGACGCACACCCCAGGGAATTTTAAAACGGGTCGCGCTTAGGGCTTAAGGCCCTCATCGCTGGAATCACCATATTGTCCGTGCTCGATCAAGGCCGCTTCTATGGTGCGCTGCAGCATCTTGATCCGCTTGTCCATGGTCTCAGAGTATTGGTGGTTCTTGTCTTTTTCAAGGCAGAGCTCATGACAGAAATTGAGCGCCGCCATGATGGCAAGCTGTTCATTGCTGGAGACCTTGGAGCGTTGACGCAGCTCGATAAGCTTGTCACTCAGCTGGTCGGCGGCCTGGCGCAGGGCATCCTGTTGTCCCAAGGGACAGGATACCTTGTAGGGACGTCCCAAAATGACGATTTCTACGGCCTCTATGCTCATGCCTTCCTCAATACGGCGGGGCTGATTCCCGCCTTTATCCACGTGGACAACTGGGCGGGACTATATAGCGCAGATGCAGAAGTTTCAAGGCCTTGCTGGCTCTGGGAGGGGGAGAATGCTAGGATCTCGGCCATAATTTTTGCATATTTGCCTGAACTTTGAGCGGATCTTCGATGAGCAAAACGAACCCCCTGAAATACGCGGCCGTGGCCGACCTGATGGAGCAGCACGAGCTGATGGCGACGGCTGTCGAGGCCCATGGCGTGATCTGCGGCCTGGTGTGCGGTGGCGTGGTACTGGATGACAAGAGCTGGCTGCCCCCTTTCAACGATCTGATCAACGATGGTTTCGGCCTGCCGGCGCCGGTGCGCCAGGTGATGACAGATCTCTATCAGGGTGTCATCGAGAGCCTGATGGCGCAAAAAGGGGTCGAGCTGCTGCTGCCAAGCGACGAGGCGCCCCTCGACGAGCGCATCGATGCCCTGGTGGACTGGTCCCAGGCCTTCCTGGCCGGTTTCGGCGTGGTGCAGCAGGAGCTCTCCAAGGCCTCCGAGGAGCTGCAGGAGATGATCCAGGACATTGCCAGCATCACCCAGGTCTCCGCGGAGTTCGATCAGGAGGATGACGAGAACGAAGCCTCCTTCCTGGTGCTTTACGAACACGTGCGCCTCGGGGTCATGATGGCGTTCGAGGAGTTTGGCAAGCGCCCGGATACCCCGAGCGCCCCACCGACCCTGCACTGAATCCCGCAAGAGTCCCCACACTGACATAGAAAAGAGCGCCTGATGGCGCTCTTTTTACGTGACGGCTCTGCCAGGGGGGAGGGGGCGCTCGGCGCCGTCTTGCATGCCAACTGACGGTGCCAAATCGGTTTTTTGCCCGTGGCCTCGCATCCCGTCTCCCGGCTTTGTGATAGCATTGGCCCACGTTTTTAGCCTATGCCCTCTTCTCATGTCTCATTCTGATCCGGTTCACGTCGACGTGGCTATCGTCGGCGGTGGTATGAGCGGCGCCGTGCTGGCCCTCTCCCTCGCCGCCCTGAAAGGGCCGAGCGGTGCCCCCCTGCAGATCCTGCTGCTGGAGGCGAGCGCCCCCGAACTTCATCGCCATCCCGGCTTCGATGCCCGCGCCATCGCACTCTCCGCCGGCACCTGCGAGGCGCTGGCCCGTCACGGTCTCTGGTCCCGTTTTGACCCTCACTGTGCCCCCATCACCCATATCCATGTCTCTGATCGGGGCCACTGCGGCCAGACCCGGCTCACGGCGGCGCAGTTTGGTCTGCCCGCCCTCGGCCAGGTGATCGAACTCTCTGCCGCCGGCATAGAGCTGCAGCAGGCAATGGACGCCACCGTGAACATCAGGCTGTGCTGTCCGGCCCAGCTTTCGACCATAGCGCCGCAGGAGGAGGGGGTGACCCTGACCCTCGCCAGCGGCGAGGGCTATCAGACCCGGCTGCTGGTGGCGGCCGATGGGGGCAACTCCTTCGTGCGTCAGCACTTCAAGCTACCGGTCAGTCGCCATGACTATGAGCAGAGCGCCATCATCGCCACGGTCAAGACCGCCGAGGATCCCGCCGGCCGGGCCTTCGAGCGTTTCACCGAAGGGGGCCCGCTGGCGCTGCTGCCCATGCAGGAGGGGCTCTCCTCCCTGGTGTGGAGCGTCGAACGGGGCGAGGCGCAGGCCCTGATGGCGCTGGATGACGCCGCCTTTCTGGCCCGCCTGCAGCAGGCCTTCGGCTGGCGGCTCGGGCGCTTCGTGCGCACCGGGGCGCGTCACCTCTACCCCCTGGTGCTGACAGTGGCCGACTATCCCCTGGCCCAGCGCACCGTGCTGGTGGGCAATGCCGCCCATCTGCTGCACCCCATCGCCGGCCAGGGCTTCAATCTCGGCATGCGCGATCTGGACTTGCTCACCCAGGCGGTGGCCCGGGCGCTCGCGGCCGGGGAGGATATCGGCAGTTTCGAGGTGCTGAGCGCTTACTGGCAGCGGCGCAAGGGAGATCAGGAGCAGACCATCTGGCTCACCTCCTCCCTGGCCCAGCTCTTCTCCAACGGTCATGCGCCCCTGGTGGCCGGCCGCAATCTGGCGCTCTCCCTGATGGGGCGACTGCCCTGGCTGCAGGCGCCGCTCGCCTCCCGCACCCTGGGGTTCGTCGCCGACCTGTGTCGAAAATGAGGTGTGCCGAGAAGAGGCCGCAGCGGACAACTTGATGAGGGGATGCCAGCGGGTGTCCCCCTGCTGATCCCGGCGATCAGCCACCAAAGGATAGAGATGATGCAGATGCAAAATGTGGATGTGGTGATTGTGGGGGGCGGCATGGTGGGCCTTGGGCTCGCCGCAGCCCTCAAGAACAGTGCGCTCAAGGTCGCCATCGTCGAGGGGCAGTTGCCCGACACCCGGCTCGGGGAGGCACCGGACAACAGAGTCAGCGCCCTTAGCCTCGCCAGCCAGCGCATCTTGCAGGGCGTCGGGGCCTGGGACGGGATAGTGGCGCGGCGCCTGCAACCCTACGACAGCATGGAGGTGTGGGAGCAGGACAGCTTCGGCCATATTGGCTTCGATGCCGCCAGCTTGCGCCAACCGGCACTCGGCCACATCGTCGAAAACCGGGTCATCCAGCTGGCGCTGCTCGATGCCATTGCGGGGGCGAGCAACATCAGCCTGCTCACCCCGGCCCGGGCCCAGAGCCTGCAGGTGAGCGATGCGGGGGCCCTGTTGCTGCTGGAAGATGGCCGCGCCCTCTCGGCTAAAGTGGTGGTGGCCGCCGACGGAGCCCACTCCTGGGTGCGCCGTCAGGCGGACATACCGCTCACCAGCTGGGACTACGGCCACCACGCCCTGGTGGCGACGGTGCGCAGTGCCGAGCCCCACGAGGCGGTGGCCCGCCAGATCTTCACCCCCGACGGCCCGCTCGCCTTCCTGCCCCTGTGGCAATCCGACCTCTGCTCCATCGTCTGGTCGGTGCCCGCCGTGCGGGCCGAGGCGCTGTGCGCCCTGGATGACGAAGGGTTCAATCGCCAGCTGACCGTCGCCTTTGATGGGCGGCTGGGACTGTGCAAGGTGGAGGGGCCCCGCAGCGCCATCCCGCTCACCGCCCGCTACGCCCGGGATTTTGCCCGCGAGCGGCTGGTGCTGGTGGGGGATGCGGCCCACACCATACACCCGCTGGCGGGGCAGGGGGTCAACCTGGGCCTGCTGGATGCGGCGGCCCTGGCCGAGCAGCTCCTCAAGAGCCAGAGCGCGGGGGCGGATATCGGCCTGCTGGCCAACCTGCGCGGCTATGAGCGCTGGCGCAAGAGCGAGGCTGCCCGCATGTTGGCGGCGATGGAAGGGCTCAAGCGGCTATTTGGTGGCAGCCACCCTCTCAAGAAGCTGGTGCGCGGGGTGGGACTGCGGGCCGTCGATGGCCTGGCGCCGCTCAAACAAGGGGTTATTCGGGCCGCCATGGGGTTAGAGGGTGAGCTGCCCGCTCTGGCCAAGGGTGAAAAAATCTAATTTTACTCCCGGGTTTTGACAATAAAACTAATCTGACAAGGCTGAATGCCCCTCTGGGGTGTCAGCCTTTAATGTTGGCGGGAAGCGAAACGTTTTTCTGTAAATTGTGACGTAACGGTAAAAATCAACATTAAATCTCGCGCATGCCGGGTTTGTACTGTTTTTATCACTGTTTTTGTCTTAGTGTCTGGTGTCAGTTTGTCGGGGCGGTATTAGTTTTTTTTGAGCGGCACCCAGGCGCTCTTGTCATATAATCCGCACCGTTCAAGGAATCACTCCTGCCCCACGGGTGGGAACGAGCACAGACCTTGTAGTCCGCCCTCCCGCTGTGCTGGGGAGCCGGAGCGGATTGCGAGCGTTGTCGCGAACGCTTAAGGAAACACAGCGATGATCCAGACTACTGTACTGCATCCCAAACACCTGGAAGCTGGCGCCAAGATGGTGGACTTCCACGGTTGGGAAATGCCCATCAACTACGGCTCCCAGCTGGAAGAGCACCACGCGGTGCGCAGCGATGCGGGCATGTTCGATGTCTCCCACATGACCATAGTCGATTTGACCGGCGAGCGGGTCAAAGCCTTCCTGCAACACCTGCTGGCCAACGACGTGGCCAAGCTCACCGTCCCCGGCAAGGCCCTCTACAGCGGCATGCTCAACCCGGAAGGCGGCGTCATCGATGACCTCATCACCTATTTCCTGACCGATACCTTCTACCGCCTGGTGGTGAACTCCGCCACCCGCGAGAAGGATCTGGCCTGGATCCGTCACCACGCCATCGACTTTGGGGTGAGCGTGACCGAGCGCCCGGAGCTTGCCATGATCGCGGTGCAGGGCCCCAACGCCAAGGCCAAGGCGGCCAAGGTGTTCACCCCCGAGCAAAATGCGGCTGTCGAAGGCATGAAGCCCTTCTTCGGCGTGCAGGCCGGTGATCTCTTCATCGCCACCACAGGCTACACAGGCGAAGATGGCTACGAAATCGTGGTCCCCCAGGAGAAGGCGTGCGATCTGTGGCAGGCCCTGCTGGACAACGGCGTGGCCCCCTGCGGCCTCGGCGCCCGTGACACCCTGCGCCTGGAAGCGGGCATGAACCTCTACGGCCAGGACATGGACGAGTCAATCTCCCCCCTGGCCGCCAACATGGCCTGGACCCTGGCCTGGGAGCCTGCCTCCCGCCAGTTTATCGGTCGCGCCGCCCTGGAAGACCAGAAGGCCGCCGGCACTAGCCCTAAGCTGGTGGGTCTGGTGATGGAAGATAAAGGGGTGCTGCGTGCCGGCATGCCGGTCACCTTCACCACAGCAAGCGGCGAGACTCGGGAGGGGGTGATCACCTCCGGCTCCTTCTCCCCCACCCTGGGCTACAGCATCGCCCTGGCGCGGGTGCCCCGCGACATCGGCGCTGAAGCCCAGGTGGAGATCCGCAAGAAGCTGGTCACCGTCAAAGTCACCAAGCCGGCCTTCGTGCGCAACGGCCAGCCCCTGGTGTAATCATTGATTGCGGCGAAGGGTGTCCCTTCGCCGACCCCATTTTGTTGAAGCGATCCAAGAGCATAAAGGAAGCACAAATGAGCCATATCCCGAGCGAACTGAAATATGCCACCTCCCACGAGTGGGTCCGTGTTGAAGCCAACGGCGAGGCCGTGATCGGTATCACCGAGCACGCCCAGGATCTGCTGGGTGACATGGTGTTCGTCGATCTGCCGGAAGTGGGCAAGCAAGTGAGTGCCGGCGAAGATTGCGCCGTGGCCGAGTCGGTGAAAGCCGCCTCCGACATCTACAGCCCGGTGAGTGGCGAGATCCTGGCCATCAACGAAGAGCTGGAAGGCAGCCCCGAGCTGGTCAACTCCGACCCCTACGGTGCCGGCTGGCTGTTCCGCATCAAGCTGGATGACGCGGGCGAGCTCGCCAACCTGCTGGATGCCGAAGGCTACCAGAACGTGGTGGACGAAGAGTAATGCCCCCGGGCCCTGCCAACACAGCAGGGCCCCTTTGTATGACCGCCAGCCGGGCACACGCCGGCCGGCGGAAGGGTGAAGTCGCCCGCGTCTGCCCTTTGCCCACCTGGCCTCGCCAGGGGGCAAGCAGGCAGCTCCGCCACAAGGCGATCCCCTGTCGATGCTGTCGCAGCATCCGGCGCCGCACCCTGTCTGCGGGGCCCAGAACATGAGTGGAGTCGGTATCCACCGACGATCAGGAACATCAGGTCTTGGTTATCAGGATTTCATGCCAGGACTTATTACCAGGAAATAGGGAAATGACCCAGTCACTGTTTGAACTCGAGCAAAAAACCGATTTCATCCGTCGCCACATAGGCCCGGGTGAGGAAGAAGTGCGGGCCCTGCTCGCCACCGTGGGCGCCGAGAGCCTGGACGATCTGATTGAGCAGACGGTCCCTGCCGCCATCCGCCGCCTGGGCCCGCTCGGTATCGGCGCCCCCATGACCGAAGTGGAAGCCCTGGCCAAGCTCAAGGGCTATGCGGCCAAGAACCAGATCGCCAAGAGCTACATCGGCATGGGCTACCACGACACTCACGTGCCCCACGTCATCTTGCGCAACGTCTTGGAAAACCCGGGCTGGTATACCGCCTACACCCCTTATCAGCCGGAGCTGGCCCAGGGCCGTCTCGAGGCGCTGCTGAACTTCCAGCAGCTCACCCTGGACTTGACCGGCATGGATCTGGCGAGCGCCTCCCTGCTCGATGAAGCCACCGCCGCCGCCGAAGCCATGGCGCTCGCCAAGCGCATGGCCAAGTCCAAGTCCAATCTCTTCTTCGTGGCCGACGACGTACACCCCCAGGTGATCGACGTGGTCAAGGAGCGCGCCGTGCACTTCGGTTTCGACGTGACCGTGGGCCCCGCCTGTGACGCTGTGAGCGAGGAGGTGTTCGGTGCCATGTTCCAGTACCCGTCCACCACCGGGAATGTGACCGATCTGCGCTCCCTGATCGCCGCTGTCCAGGCCCAGAAAGGGCTGGCCTGCGTCGGTACCGACATGCTCTCCCTGCTGCTGCTCAAATCCCCGGGTGAACTGGGGGCCGATGTGGTGTTCGGCTCCGCCCAGCGCTTCGGCGTGCCCATGGGCTACGGTGGCCCGCACGCGGCCTTCTTCGCCACCCGCGATGCCTACAAGCGCTCCATGCCGGGCCGCATCATAGGCGTCTCCAAGGATGCCCGTGGCAAGAGTGCCCTGCGCATGGCGATGCAGACCCGCGAGCAGCATATCCGCCGCGAGAAGGCGAACTCCAACATCTGTACCGCCCAGGTGCTGCTGGCCAACATGGCGAGCTTCTACGCCGTCTACCACGGCCCTGTGGGACTGAAAACCATCGCTTCCCGGGTGCATCGTCTGACCAGCATCCTGGCGCTGGGGCTCACCGCCAAGGGGCTGACCCTCAAGCACGACAGCTGGTTTGACACCCTCACAGTGCTGACCACGGGCAAATCCGAGCTGATTGCCAAGGCCGAAGGGCTGGGCATCAACCTGCGCGCCGATCTGGACGGTGCGGTTGGCGTGTCCCTCTCCGAGACCACCACCCGCGATGACGTGGCCGAGCTGTTTGATCTGTTCCTCGGTCAAGGCCACGGCCTGGATGTCGCGGCTCTGGATGCCAAGGCCCAGGCTCACCACGGCATCCCGCAGGATCTGCTGCGCACCGACGCCGTGCTGACCCACGAGGTGTTCAACAAGTACCACTCCGAGACCGAGATGCTGCGCTACATCCACCGTCTCGAAGCCAAGGATCTGGCCCTGAACTACGCCATGATCTCGCTCGGCTCCTGCACCATGAAGCTCAACGCCACCGCCGAGATGATCCCGGTGACCTGGCCCGAGTTTGGCAAGCTGCACCCCTTCGCCCCGCTGGCCCAGACCCAGGGTTACCAGCTGCTGCTGGCAGACCTCGAAGACTGGCTGGTGAAGGTGACAGGTTATGACGCCGTCTGCATGCAGCCAAACTCCGGCGCTCAGGGCGAATACGCCGGTCTGCTTGCCATCAAGAAGTACCACGAGTCCCGCGGCGAAGGGCATCGCGATGTCTGCCTCATTCCGGCTTCGGCCCACGGCACCAACCCGGCCTCAGCCCAGATGGCGGGCCTCAAGGTCATCGTCACCGCCTGCGACAAGTTCGGTAACGTCGATCTCGACGATCTGCGTGCCAAGGCCGCCGAGGTGGGGGAGAAGCTTAGCTGCCTGATGGTGACCTACCCCTCCACCCACGGGGTGTACGAGGAGACCATCAAGGAGGTGTGCGACATCGTTCACCAATATGGCGGTCAGGTGTACCTTGACGGCGCCAATATGAACGCGCAAGTCGGCTTGACGGCGCCAGGCTTTATCGGTGCTGACGTGTCGCACCTCAACCTGCACAAGACTTTCGCCATTCCCCATGGCGGTGGCGGCCCGGGCATGGGCCCCATAGGCGTGAAGCAGCACCTGGCCCCCTTCGTGGCCGGCCACGCGGTGGTCAAGACCGACAAGGAGAGCCGTGACAACGGCGCCGTCTCGGCGGCACCCTTCGGTTCGGCCAGCATTTTGCCCATCAGCTGGATGTACATCGCCATGCTGGGGGATGAGGGGCTGAAGAAATCCACCCAGGTCGCCATCCTCAACGCCAACTACCTGGCCAAGAAGCTGGGGGAATCCTTCCCCGTGCTCTACACCGGGCGCAACGGCCGGGTGGCCCACGAGTGCATCCTGGACATACGCCCGCTCAAGGAGGCCTCCGGCATCAGCGAGATGGACGTGGCCAAGCGCCTGATGGACTACGGCTTCCACGCGCCGACCATGAGCTTCCCGGTGGCGGGGACCCTGATGGTCGAGCCGACCGAGTCGGAATCCAAGCGCGAGCTGGATCGCTTCGTGGAAGCCATGACGGCGATTCGCGCCGAGATAGCCCGGGTGCAGGACGGCCACTGGAGCCTGACCGACAACCCCCTGGTCAATGCGCCCCACACCCAGGATGACGTCATGGACGAGCAGTGGAGTCGCGGCTACACCCGCGCCGAAGCTGTCTTCCCGTCCGAGGCCGTGCGCGCCAGCAAGCTGTGGCCCTCGGTCAACCGCATCGACGACGTCTACGGCGATCGCAACCTGTTCTGCTCTTGCGTCCCGACCGAGGATTACGCCAAGTAACTGGCGCGCAGCGGATCATCGTAATAAACCACAGGGCCACCCAAACGGGTGGCCCTTTTTATCAATACAAAGAACTCATTGCTTAACTTGTTGCTTTAAATCAATTGGTTATTGATTTAGCTACCGGTTAATTGAGATTTATTGCCCCCATCTTTCGTAAGATACGCTTGATACCGCCAGCAGTACCTTGAAGCTTTCTTCTCTGGTTACTACTGTCATCCATCCAACACCACGCAGCGAGCAGTCATGATTGAACGTACTTTCCATGACATTGATGAAGAACAAGTTGTTGATGCGGATAAGCAGAATTTCCTCATTCAGCTAGGTTGGTCAGACGGTGTAACGTGGGAAGAGTTATTGCGCTCAAAACGTATTCTTCTGATTTCCGAAGCGGGTGCAGGCAAGACCCATGAGTGCAAAGAGCAAGCCCGTCACCTAGCAGCTGCGGGTGAAGCTGCATTCTTTGTTGAGTTGGCCAGCTTGGCTTCAAGCAATCTGCGGGATCTGCTGAGTTATGAGGATGAAGAGTGTTTTGATCTATGGCTGGCCTCCAAATTTGAGGTTGCCACCTTTTTTCTGGATTCCTATGACGAACTGCAGTTGACCAGAGGTTCTTTCGAACAAGCGCTAAATCGTTTTGTAAAAGATATTAATGGTCAGATTAACTTGGGAAGGGTGCGAGTTGTAGTGACGACCCGCCCGATCCCTTTTGATGGGCAACTCGTTCGCAGCAAACTGCCGGTACCACCACAGATTAAGCTCCAGTCGACTGAAGAAAAGGAAAGAGAATTTGCCAGCATGGCGTTGGGCGAGCATATGCCCATCTCCTCTGGCCAATCGAATGAAGAGTCCATTCCTGAGTGGCGCACCGTTGCTCTGATGCCGCTGTCTAATCCTCAGATCGCTGAGTTTGCCGAATTACAGGGTGTCAAAAATACAGCCGAATTGCTCAGTGACATTGAGAGGCAAAACGCCTTTGAGTTTGCCAGACGTCCTCAAGATCTCATTGAGCTATGCGCTGATTGGCGTGCGGGATTTCAGCTTCGAACCCATCGCCAGCAAGTTGAAGCCAGTATTCGTATCAAACTCAAACCTCGGGATAGGGAAGATAGAGGTGAGCTTACCGAACTCTCAATAGATAAGGCAATCGAGGGGGCGAGCAGGCTGGCTCTGGCCATGTGGCTGACCCGTCGCCTGACGATCAGACACAGTGCTAAAGCTGATAATGTTCAGCAGGGTGAGGCTGCCCTTGACCCGGCGATAATCTTGTCAGATTGGACACAAGATGAACGGAAAACGTTGTTGGAGCGCCCTTTGTTTGGGTTCGCATCTTATGGCCGGGTGCGTTTTCACCATCGTTCAGTGTCAGAATTTCTTGCCGCAAAAAGATTGCATGAGATGAGGAATAATGGGATGTCGCTTCGGGCGCTCAAGCGGCTGCTCTTTATTGAAACGAAGGGTAATACCATTGTACTTCCTTCCAAGCGTGCGCTTGCAGGTTGGCTGGCATCATTGAATGACGATATTTTTCAAGCAATTCGTGACTATGAGCCGACGCTGCTGCTGGATGAAGGCGACCCTGCATCATTGACTCTTGCTCAGCGTAAACAAGCTCTTGGTGCATATGTTCAGCGTTATGGAAGAGGAGGGAGGCGTGGTTTACACACTCCATCTATCCAAATTAAACGCTTTGCGACTCCTGAGTTGACTGATGAGATTAATCTGCAGTGGCAGCAAGGTATCGAGAATCATGAGGTGCGATGTGTTTTGCTGGAGCTCATTGAGCGAGGAGTGATTTTTGGCTCTTCTGATCTTGTATATTCAGTTGCCACGGATTCAATGCTTGTTGAGGTGGAGCGTATTTATGCAATTCATGCACTGCAAGCGCTGAACGACCCAAGATTGGGTGAAATAGCTGCACTGATGGTTTCTCAACATCCTGACTGGCCTGACGAAATAGTGCGTGAAGCAATTCTTGCACTGTTTCCAAGTTATCTTTCTGTAGCGCAGCTCTGTCAGTCATTAGGCTGGCTGCAATGGAAAAAGCGGTCAGTTAGCAACCTAAGTTGGCGACTGCCATCGCTAATCAAAAATGCACCACTTGTCATGTCACAACTGGAGGATCTGCGGGAAAAATTAGTAAACCTCATCTCGGATAGGTTGCAATGGCGGCAAGAGCAATGGCCACATATGGTGTCTCCTCGCCAGTATCTGAGCAGTACATTAGCTGCTGTTTGCATTCGCGGACTCGATCACCAGTGTTCCGAACAATGGATTCATGCTTGCGTACTTGCATTGCGTCTGCGTCAACATGAATACGATGATGACAAAATTCATAAGGAATTGTCACAGCGAATAAATGAACTTGATAGCAAAAATAGAAAGCAGGTTTTTTGGGCAATTGATGCTTTGGTGCAATCCCTATGTCCGATCGATGATACATGGAAACGGGTGGTTGAAATTATCCCTTATGATTCGCTTATTAACTTTACGGTACAGCTGGATCGGGCCTGGGTGGTCAGTGACCTTCAAGGTAAAGATAAGCCATTTTTTGAGCGTCAGATGCTTATGCATGTTGCTCTTTATCTATTGCGTATCTCGCCAATAGACTTACGCCCCTTGGTGATAGATTGTCCGGATTTTATTTTATATCTCGATGAGATAATGAAGCCCTCTACCTTTGATATAAAGCATGAAAGAGCCCGGCGTGAAGAAGCCATTCGAGATAAAAGAAGAGAGCGAAAAGCAGCAAAGAACCGTGCCAGTTGGGTGATGCTACATCGTGAAATATCAGAATGTCCTGACAAGAACTTTTCGGATGAACGTTGTAAAAATTTGGCTTGGGATTTATTCAGAGTGATGATAAGTGGCTCGGATGATAGTAATTTATCCGGTTGGAATCGCTCTTTTCTCGAATCTCATTTTGGAGAAACAGTTACAGACTGGCTGCGTACGATTTTTATGGAGTGCTGGCGAGAGCATCTCCCAACTCTCATTTGTGAGAGACCAGAAGATCAACGAAGTACATATTTCGACTTATGGCGATTCGGTTTGGCTGGGCTCTATGCTGAAGCTGAGGGGCCCAATTGGGCAAGCCAGCTGACCTATGAAGAGGCAATGCGTGCCGCTCGCTATTCATTACTTGAGCTGAATGAATTACCAAGTTGGATTTATGACTTGGTTAAGCAACATCCATCTGCTATCAGTGAGGTTTTTGGTAAAGAGCTTGATTGGGTACTCTCTACCTCTGCCAATGAAATTCATCATTCCATGTTGTTGCAACGCCTCCATAATGCCCCTGATCCAGTGACCATACTTTTTATCCCTCGTATGATTGCATGGTTGAGTGAAATTAAGCCCATAGTCGCTGATGAATTTCAATTATCATCACTGACATCTCGCTATTCCAGAGTGATTGAGTTGATTTTAAAGTATGGCGATATTGATCAGAAAGCTCAGCTATGTTCTATGGCTCAGGAATATATAAGCAAAAAACTGTTGGAACCAGCTATGCTACTCTGGTTATCAACCTTGATTCGTTTAAACCCTGAGCTGGGTGTTGATGTACTTGAAGAAAAATTACGAGAGATTGAACCTGAGCCATTAAGCAAGGCCGTGGAATGGTTTACAAAATTGTTTAATGAACGCCATGATGGCATTAATGTAAGAAATAATGATTTCACACCTGAATTATTGCTCAGGCTTGCCCGTCTGGCGTACCAGCATATAAGACGTCAGGATGATGCTGAACATGAAGGCTGTTATACACCCGATATGCGTGATAATGCCGAATATGCACGCAATGCAATTCTGACTGCATTGTTGGAGTCACAAGGAGAAGAAGGATGGCAAGTTAAACATGATATGGCCATTGACCCCCTATTTTCTCATTTTAAAGATCGGATTCTGGCATTAGCTCAGGAAGCATGGGCCAAAGAAATTGATTCAGTACTCTTGGATGAACAGCAATGTCGTGAACTCGAACATAAAGGTGAACTTCCACTGACTACTAATGCGGCTATGTTCACCTTGCTGCGTGATCGCTTGGCTGATCTTGATGAATTATTAAATAGCGATGAGTCGCCACGTGAACTGTGGGCTGAAATCCATCAAGAAAAGTTAATGCGGCGTGCAATCGCACAAGAATTACAGCATGCTGCCAATGGGCTTTATAAGGTTGTTCAAGAAGCAGTAACTGCAGATGAAAAAGAGACCGATATTCGTCTTTGCTCACTTGCATCCAATTATGAAGCTGTAATCGAGTTAAAAATTGAGGATGGTAACAGGTGGTCAGCCAACGTCTTACGAGAAACTATTGGTGAGCAGTTGGCAATTAAATACCTTTCTCTGGAGACCCGCTGCTCAGGTGCCTTAGTTATAACTATATCCAAGAACCGGTATTGGCAGCATCCTGATAGCGGGGAAAGAATCGGCTTAGAAGAGCTCAAGGAGCTGTTGGATGATGAAGCCAGACGTGTAGAGCGGGAAATGGGAGGTGCAGTTTCATTGACCATACATGTGCTGGATCTTAGACCGAGGCTGCTGACAGAAAAGCAGTCTCGGTCTGGGGTGATGAAGAAAAGGGTTAATCCTGCGTAAAGTTGCCAGTCTTTCGAACAGGATTTATCTCAGGCTGCAGTGAGAAATAGCTTCCAACCAGTACCTTTGGTAGGGGCTTTTCAGCACAATCTCCCACGGTGTTAGCTTTTGATCAATTAGCGAGATGTCGAGGGTTATGGTCGCTTCAACCACGCCGCGCCGCCTCTATGGCGGCGATATCTATCTTGCCCATCTGCATCATGGCCTCGAAGGCGCGCCTGGCGGCCTCGGGGTCGGGATCCGTGATCGCCTCGGTGAGGGCCAGGGGGGTGATCTGCCAGGAGATGCCCCACTTGTCCTGACACCAGCCGCACTCGCTCGCCTGACCACCGTTATCTATGATGGCGTGCCAGTAGCGATCCGTCTCGGCCTGGGTCTCCGTTGCGACCTGGAACGAGAAGGCCCAGCTGTGCTTGACCCCGGGGCCGCCATTGAGCCCGAGGCAGGGGATCCCCATCACCCTGAACTCGACCGTCAGCACATCCCCTCGCTTGCCGGCGGGGTAGTCGGCCGGGGCGCGGTGCACGGCGTCGACGGCGGAGTCGGGGAAGGTGCTTGCGTAAAACCGTGCCGCCTCTTCGGCATCCCCGTCATACCAGAGGCAAATCCTGTTCTTTGCGGCTGTCATCATCTCGTGGCTCCTGCCGGTTGCTCTCATCTTGGTGTCTGTCATCCTGCTCTCTCTTCATCTCGCCCGGGCGTTGCCGCCTGGCGCCCTCTGTTGCCAGCCGGGGAGTTGCATGATGTCGTCAAGTGTAGTGGCATAGGGATCCGGGCCGCCCGGTTTGGCGTGCAGAGCGACAGGCAGGGCGACCCTATGCCCCGCCAATGACAAGAGAGGTGTGCGCGATGGACAGTACCCAGCGATTCTCGACCCGGGTCGAGGCCTATGTGAAGTACCGCCCCGGTTATCCGGCGGCCATGCTGGACTTTCTGGCTGGCGAGCTTGCCATGGGGCCAGAGGCCCAGGTGGCCGACATAGGGGCGGGCACCGGCATCCTGACCGCCCTGCTCGCACCCCGGGTGGCGCGGGTCTGGGCGGTGGAGCCCAATGACGAGATGCGGGCCGCCGCGAGGCGACTGCTGGCGGATGTGGGCAACATCGGCTGGTCTCACGGCAGTGCGGAGGCCACGGGCCTGCCGACGGGCTCGGTGGATCTGGTCACTGTCGCCCAGGCGTTTCACTGGTTCGATCGCGCGGCCTTTCGGCAGGAGTGCCAGCGCCTGCTCAGACCCGGTGGCCGGGTCGCCCTCATCTGGAATGACAGGCTGACCGACACCCCCTTTCTCAGGGCCTATGAGGAGGGGTTGCACGCCTATTCCGGGGATTACGAGGAGGTCAATCATCGCAACCTCGGCGAGCACGACTTTCGTGCCTTCTTCGAGGGGGAGTATCGGCTCGATCGCTTCGAAAACCGCCAACTGTTCGATCTGGACGGCGTGCTGGGGCGGCTCAACTCCTCCTCCTATGCCCCCGCCGTCGGCACCCCGGCCCATGAGCAGATGACGGCGCTCATCCGCCGCGAATTTGGCCGAAATGCGGTGGGCGGCAGGGTCTCTTTCAACTATTGCACCCTGGTCTACAGCGGCCGGGTGTAACGGGGCCCATGCAGAAAATGAAGGCGACGGGGCAGGGGGCATGCCCAATCGCGTGGACTGGTGACAGTCGGCGCAAAAGGCACGCTCCCTTGGCTCCCGTTCTCTAATCGCAGAAAACGACACCCTGGCGTTGCCGACTGTTTTTTTTGCTCAGAAAATAGACCGCATCTATCTGTTTCCCCTGATAAAACCTAATTTCGCCGAAAATCTGCCTGAATCGTGCTTGAACAAGGCCGTGAAAAGAGTCGCCCTCCCTGAAGGGCTGGCGGCATACTGCGCGCCTTCCGATGTGGCCATGCCTGTCTTGCAGGGCAAACAGCGGGGTATTGAGCAGGACCCAGGGTATGTTGACCTTCAGACGCACGCAGAAAAATTTCACCTTCATTACAGGCTATCTCTGGCTGCTGGCCTTGCCGATGTTGCTCGGGATCGGCGGCATGTTCTCCCTCTCCGTCTACAACCACGGGGTGGTGGTGGAGCAGAAGCTGGTCAGCCTCAACGGCATGGCGGTGGTGACCGAAGCCAGGATGCTCGATCACCTCGAGCAGCTGATGTCTGTCGAAGTCACTGCGGATGCACTGACCCCAGTGCTCTCCTCCTCCAGAACCCGGGAGGCCTATCGCGAGCGCTGGGGGAAGATGACGGCCCTGGATCCCCTGGTGATGCTGATTTTTCATGCCGATTCGAATGGCTATTTCTTCTCCGGCAGCGAAGAGGCGGATCTGGCCTGGGTGAATGCCAAGGTCAATGTGGACTCCCGCGCCTGGTTCAAGGGAGCGCTGGCGTCGCGCGCCTTCTACTGGACACCGGCCTATCAGGACATTTTGACGGGCGATCATATTCTGACCCTGGCCCATCGCCTGCCCGATGACCAGCAGCAGGGTGAGCGGGTCATCGGCATCGATGTGAACGTCGCACAGTGGTCCCAGATGCTTAGGGACATGCTCTATGGGGACAACGCCGTGAGCCACATGGTGATTGACCGCCGCACCAACCAGATCCTGGTGAGTTCGCAGTCGGCCTACAACGGCCAGATCTTGCAGGCACCCTGGCTGGCGCGCCTGACGGCGCAATCAGGTTCTTTCTACGAGGAGATGAGCAACGAATATGTGGCTTACGGTACCCTGCCAGACAGGGAGCACTGGATGGCCATCACTGTGCAGCCAAGGCGGGATTCGGTTGCCGTCATCGGGGGCAGCCTGGCGCTGGGGCTGCTGGCCGTTGCCTGCGCCCTCTTCATCACAATGTCGGCCTTCTTTCGCCTGCGTTTGCTGGTACTCATCGACAGTCTGGCGAGCCGCATCCGCCGACTCGGCGCCGGTGCGCGCGAACCCCGGCCGGTGAGTGCCTTGCCCTCCTTCCCTGAGATGGCCTTGCTGGATCAGGAGCTGGATCAGGTGTCTGATCACCTGCAAGAGTCCTTTGACCTGGCCCACAGGGACGCGCTCACCGGCAGCTATAATCGGCGCTTCCTGGATCAGCGGCTGCGCCAGTTGCACCAGGAGGGGCGCAGTGTCGTCCTGGCCCTGGTCGATCTGGACAATTTCAAGCAGCTCAACGACGTCTATGGTCATGCCGGCGGTGATGCGGCGCTGTGCCGCAGTGTCGAGCTGGGACGGGAGTTGCTGGGGGAGGGGGTTTCCCTGTGTCGTTACGGTGGCGAGGAGCTGGTCGCCCTCTTCGAGCAGCACTCGCTGGCACAGGCCGAGGGGTTGATGGAGCTGTGGCGCTGCCGGCTCAGTGAGCTGAAATGGCGGGAGAAGGGGATGCGGGTCACCTTTAGTGCCGGCATAGGCGAAAGCCGGGGCCGCCCCCCCGAGGCGCTGATGACCCTGGTCGACAAGGCCATGTATCAGGCCAAACGGGCCGGCAAGAACCGCATTCATCGCAGCGAGGAGTGAGCGCCCTGGCTGCTGGCGTCTCTCTCATGACAAGGCCCTCGTCGTTCACGGCGAGGGCCTTTGTTATTTCCCGGGTACCTCGTTTGGCTGTGCTGCGAAGCAGACAGTCGCGAGGGGGCCTTGTGACCTTAGCCCTGGTCTATGCCCAGGATGGCCATGGCTTTGGCCAGGGTATCGACGGATTCCTGATGCTTGCCCGCGTTATGCAGGGTCTCTCCTTCGGCCCTTAGTTGCTTCACTTCGGCCAGTTTCTCGGCACTGAGGGCGGGGTTCGTGGCCAGGGCATCATCAATCTTCTTCATGTCCATGGGGCAGTGAAAGGCGATGGCGCTCCCGGCGAAGAGCAGGGCAGCCAACAACAGCATGAGTCTCATTTTGACGACCTCCTTGATGGGATCCCGTTAAGAATAGCCCCAGAGGGCCGGGACTATTGGGTTGAACCGGGCAAGAAACAGACGCTACCATGATCTTTTCGACACGAGGAGGCGTCATGACACTCACAAGGTTGCTGTCACCCCTGACCAGTCTGGTGATCTTCATTCTGGGCCACGGCATGTTCAATACCCTGCTGACGGTGCGCCTCTCGGCAGAACAGGTCTCGGTGCAGGCCATCGGCCTGGTGTCGGCGGCCTATTTCGGGGGCCTGGTGCTGGGGGCCTTCATCAACGCCCGCCTCATCATACGGGTGGGCCATATCCGGGCCTATGCGGCCTACGCCTCCCTGCTCTGTTTCCTGTTCCTGCTGCACGGCATGGTGGTGGAGCCCATCGCTTGGGCGGCGCTGCGGCTGGTGGGGGGCTTTGCCACCGGCGGCCTGTTCGTGGTGCTGGAGTCCTGGATGCTGGTCTCCAGCACCCCGGCCAACCGGGGACGGCTGATGTCCCTCTACATGATATTGCTCTACGGATCCCTGGCCATGGGCCAGTTGCTGCTCAAGTGGGTGGATCCCATGGTGTTGACCCCCTTTGCCCTGTGCGCCATGGCCGCCACCCTGTCGGTGGTGCCGCTCGCCCTCTCCCGGGTGGCCACCCCTGCCATGGTGGCGCCCCAACCGGTCGGGGTGCTGGAGCTTGTCCGGCTCACTCCGGCGGGGATGGGCAGCAGCTTCACCTCGGGCCTCATCCTCGGGGCCATCTACGGCTTGTTGCCGCTCTACTTTACCGACAGCGGCGCCTCGCTCTCGCGGGTGGCGGACATGATGGCGCTGGTGATCCTGGGGGGCATGTGCCTGCAATACCCCATAGGGCGGATGTCTGACCGCTATGACAGGCGGCTGGTGATCCTGCTGCTGTGCGCAGCGCTGACTCTGCTCGCCCTGCTGATGGTGTTGTTGCCCGAGGGCTGGCGCGAGCCGATCGCGGGGGCCCTGGTGTTCCTGCTGGGGGGGATGGCGTTTTCCATCTATCCCTTGAGCCTCAGTCACGCCTGCGACGAGTTGCGCCCGGATCAGGTGCTGGGGGCCAATCAGGGGCTGCTGCTCGCCTACAGCCTGGGGGCCATGATAGGGCCGCTGCTGGCCCCCTTCGTCATGCTGCAGTTCGGGTCAGAGGGGCTGTTCGTCTACTTCGCCCTGTGCGGCGCCCTGCTGGCGGGCTATCTGGGCTGGCGCAGGCGGCAGCGGGCACCCATCCCCCTGGCCGAGCACCAGGTGTTCATGCCGGTGCCGCCCAATACCCCCATGACCGCCGAGCTGGAGCCGAGAACGGATCTGGAAGGGGAGGCGGTGCCCGCGACCTATGCCACGCCCGAGGTGGAGGATGTGGAGGATGTGGAGGGGATGGAGGAGCCGCAGGCTCGCTGAGAGCCGCCTGCCCGAAGACGCGCATAAAAAAGCCGACTCCAGGGAGTCGGCTTCTTGTTGGTGCTAAGGCCGTTATCAGGCGGTCACAGCGTCTGCCTTGACGGCATGAGCCTCAGGGGCCGCATTGCGGATGAGGTAATCGAAGGCACCCAGGGCTGCGGTGGCACCGGCGCCCATGGAGATGATGATCTGCTTGAACGGCACCGTGGTGGCGTCCCCTGCGGCATAGACACCGGGCAGGGAGGTCGCGCCCTTGGTGTCGATCTCGATCTCGCCAAAGCGGGTCAGGGCCACCTCGCTCCCCTTGAGGAACTCGGTGTTCGGTACCAGACCTATCTGCACGAAGATGCCCGCTACCGCCAGGTGCTTGATCTCGCCCGTGGTGCGATCCTCGTAGTCCATGCCCACCACCTTGCTGCCGTCACCGATCACTTCGGTGGTGCGGGCACTCATGATGATGTCGATGTTGCCCATGGAGCGGGCCTTCTTCTGCAGCACTTCGTCGGCGCGCAGGGAATCGGCGAACTCCACCACGGTAACGTGCTCGACGATGCCGGCCAAGTCGATGGCCGCTTCGATGCCGGAGTTACCGCCACCTATCACCGCCACCCGCTTGCCCTTGAAGAAGGGACCGTCGCAGTGGGGGCAGTAGGCCACGCCCTTGGTGCGGTACTCGAGCTCGCCAGGTACGTTCAGATCGCGCCAGCGGGCACCGGTCGCCAGGATCACGGCGCGGCTCTTCAAGGTGGCGCCGGAGGCCAGCTCCACGTTCACATAGCCATCCTTGCTGATGGCGGCGGCACGCTGCTCGGTGATCACTTCCACGCCGTACTGCTTGACGTGTTGCTCCAGGCTCGCGGCCAGCTTGGGGCCCTCGGTGTAGGGCACGGAGATGAAGTTCTCTATGCCGACGGTGTCCATCACCTGACCGCCGAAGCGCTCGGCGACGATGGCGGTGCGGATCCCCTTGCGGGCGGCATAGATGGCGGCAGCAGCGCCAGCCGGGCCACCACCCACCACCAGCACGTCATAGGGGGCTTTTTCGCTCAGCTCTGCGGCCTTGCGCTCGGCCGCGCCGGTATCGAGCTTGGCGACTATCTCTTCCAGAGAAGTGCGACCCTGGCTGAACGGCTGGCCGTTCAGGTAGACGTTCGGCACCGCCATGATCTGGCGCTCGTTCACCTCATCCTGGAACAGGGCACCGTCGATCATGGTGTGGGTGATGCCGGGGTTCAGGGTGGCCATCAGGTTCAGGGCCTGCACCACGTCCGGGCAGTTGTGGCAGGAGAGGGAGATATAGGTCTCGAAGTGGAACTCGCCCTTGAGGTTTTTCACCTGCTCCAGCACGGCCGGATCGGCCTTGGAGGGGTGACCGCCGCTTTGCAGCAGGGCGAGCACCAGGGAGGTAAATTCATGACCCATGGGGATGCCGGCAAAATGCACGCGCGGTGCCTGGCCTTGTGGCGCCACGCTCATGGAAGGCTTGCGAGCGGCAGTGCCATCGGTCATGGAAATCTTGGGGGACATCTCTGCTATCTCGTTGGCCAATGCCAGGAGCTCTGCGGATTTGTCGCTGTCATTGCCGGACACGCTGATCTCGATGGGATTGACGATGTACTGCAAGTAACCGTTGAGTTGTTGTTTGAGGTTGGTATCTAACATGGTCGAATTCCTTCTTGTTATGGCGGTCGGCACTATTCATGAATACAGAAAGCACTGGATGCAAAAAACAGTGAATGCAGGAAGCGCTGGGCCAGAAAGCAGACCGGCCCTTGAGTGGGCCGGTCTTGGAGAGCAGGAGGCTTAGATTTTGCCTACCAGATCCAGGGACGGGGCCAGGGTGGCATCGCCTTCTTGCCATTTGGCCGGGCACACTTCACCCGGGTGAGCGGCAACGTACTGGGCAGCCTTGACCTTGCGCAGCAGTTCCAGAGCGTCACGGCCGATACCGCCGGCGTTGATTTCAACGATCTGGATGACGCCTTGCGGGTCGATGACGAAGGTACCGCGGTCAGCCAGGCCAGCTTCTTCGATCATCACGCCGAAGTTGCGGGTGATGGTGCCGGTCGGGTCGCCGATCATCGGGTACTGGATCTTCTTGATGGTGTCAGAAGTGTCGTGCCAGGCCTTGTGAGTGAAGTGGGTGTCGGTGGAGACGGCGTAGATCTCGACGCCCAGCTTCTTGAAGGCAGCGTAGTTGTCAGCCAGATCGCCCAGCTCGGTCGGGCAAACGAAGGTGAAGTCAGCCGGGTAGAAGAAGACCACGGACCACTTGCCTTTCAGGTCAGCGTCAGACACCTGAACGAATTTGCCATTGTGGTAGGCGGTAGCGTTGAACGGCTTGATTTCAGTGTTGATATAGGTAGACATGTATTTGCTCCTTGGTGATGTACATATGCCCGTCTGGTCGTGAAGTGCTTGGCCAGGCGAGGCGCTTAACTTTCGATGGAGGCATCATAGGGCTTTTCTCTAATCGGTCAAAGCCACAATTTTGAATCACTTAAATCTATTTATTAGATAGCCCATCGCAACTGTACCTAACATGAATATCTCAGGCCTTCAGAGATAACTCATTGTCGAAGTTCAATTTCTGTCCTCCATGTCACATTTTCAAGTCCCGGATGGGAACTTGTTTTATGCCAGAGGGGCGAGAGGAGTATTGAAGGCGCGTCGGGACAGGGGGGAGAGCATGAGAGACGGGCAAAAAAAATCCCGGCGCCGTCGCACAGACAGGGCCGGGTCATCAAACAAGGAATGGCGATATAAAAATGCTTTACAGCAAAGACTAACTACGGGGTGTGCAAACTTGCAGACATATGAAGAGAAGACATCGGGTGCACAATCCTCATCTCCTCTTCGGCAACTATTGCATGGACGGCATCATAGTGTGATGAAGATCACAAAGCAAGTTTGTGGTGTAATTTTTCAATCAAACTGAAAGTGTTTCAGTTATTTAGCCGGTTATTTAGGCTGAAAACGCTTTTATTGTAATTTTATTACAGTTCTTTGTGATCAGAAATCCGAGGGCGGCTCCTGCTCTTCCATCAATTCCAGCAGATTGATGGCCACAGTGATGAAATCCGACTCAGTGACTATGCCCACCAGCTTGCGTCCCCGTACCACCGGCAGGCAGCCATATTTGTGGCGCTGCAGGTAGAGGGCCGCCTCCTTGATGCCGGCGTGGGGATCCACGCTCGCCACCTGGCGGGTCATGATCTCGTCGAGCTGGACGCTGTCGGTGAATTCTGCCTCCCGCTCCGGATTGATCAGCAGCAGCTTGGACTCGCGGGTGGCCAGGATGTCGGAGAGGGTGACCAGTCCCAGCAGATGCTGGTGCTCGTCGACGATGGGGATGTGGCGGATCTGCTCCTGCTGCATCAGCTCCATCGCCTGCTTGACGCTGTTCTGCGGCCCCAGGGTGAAGGGGTGTTCGGTCATGATTTCAGTCAGGGTCATCATGGTGGGCCTCCTTGTGTCTCTGATCTCACCCTAGCTCAGCTCCTGGCCGTGGAACCTGATCAGGGTCAATACAGATCATTAAAGAATCATTAACTCAGGGGCTGTGAGCGCTGCGGGGCACAAATTGGCGCCCAAGCGCCCGTGTCGGCGCGTCAAGGGCCCACAAGGCTCACAAAAAGAGCGCTATCCCTTGCCGGCCTTGGGTTTTTGGTCTTTTGGGTTGCCTTGGAAGAGGGGGATAACTAGACTAGCCGCCGATTCCCCCGAGGTGAAAGATGCAAGTATCCGATTTTCATTTTGATCTGCCAGACGAGCTGATTGCCCGCTATCCGATGGCAGAGCGTACCGCCAGCCGCCTGTTGCAGCTCGATGGTCAAAGCGGCGCACTGCGCCACGGTCAATTTGTGGATGTGCTGGAGCGGCTCAATCCCGGCGATCTGCTGGTGTTCAACAACACTCGCGTCATTCCGGCGCGCATGTTTGGCCAGAAGGCCAGCGGCGGCAAGCTGGAGGTGCTGGTGGAGCGCATCCTGGACGAGCACAGCGTGCTGGCCCATGTCCGCTCCTCCAAGTCCCCCAAGCCCGGCACCCGCCTCATTCTGGAGGGTGGCCCCGATGGGGATAAGGTCGAGGCCGAGATGCGCGCCCGCCACGACGCCCTGTTCGAGATCCACTTCCTGGACCCGCGCCCCGTGCTTGAGATCCTGGAGGCCATAGGCCACATGCCGCTGCCGCCCTATATCGACAGGCCCGACGAGGATGCCGACAAGGAGCGCTACCAGACCGTCTACAACCAGAAGCCGGGCGCCGTGGCGGCGCCGACCGCCGGTCTGCACTTCGACGAGCCGCTGCTCGAGCAGATCCGGGCCAAGGGGGTGGAGCTGGCCTTCGTCACCCTGCACGTGGGGGCGGGCACCTTCCAGCCGGTGCGGGTGGAGAAGATTGAAGATCACCACATGCACTCCGAGTATGCCGAAGTGCCCCAGGAGGTGGTGGACGCCATAGCCGCGACCCGCGCCCGGGGTGGCCGGGTGATTGCGGTGGGCACCACCTCGGTGCGCTCCCTGGAGAGCGCGGCCAAGGTGACCCTGGCCCAGGGCAAGCCGCTGGCGCCCTTCTTCAGCGACACCGACATCTTCATCTTCCCGGGCTACGAGTTCCAGATTGTCGATGCCATGGTCACCAACTTCCACCTGCCCGAATCGACCCTGATCATGCTGGTCAGCGCCTTCGCCGGGTACGATCAGGTGATGGCGGCCTATCAGGCGGCGGTGGAAGAGCAGTACCGTTTCTTCAGCTACGGGGACGCCATGTTCGTCACCCGTCGCCAGGTTGAGGCATAAGCCTCAGCCTTCAGAAGCCGTTCAGGGACTCCTTGTCAGGATTCTGGCCGGTTTCTTGTATCGGGCCCATGGGGCCCTCCGTTGTCAGACTGTTTCTCTGACTGAATCGAGGTAGCAATGAAATTTGAACTGAAAACCACAGATGGTCGCGCCCGTCGCGGTCAGCTGGTATTCGAGCGCGGTGTGGTCCAGACCCCGGCCTTCATGCCGGTCGGTACCTACGGCACCGTCAAGGGGATGACCCCGGAAGAGGTGCGCGAGACCGGCGCCCAGATCCTGCTTGGCAACACCTTCCACCTCTGGCTGCGGCCGGGTCAGGCGGTGATGCGTGCCCACGGCGACCTGCACGACTTCATGAACTGGCAAGGCCCCATCCTCACCGACTCCGGCGGTTTCCAGGTGTTCAGCCTGGGTCACATTCGCAAGATAACCGAAGAGGGGGTGCACTTCCGTCATCCCATCAACGGCGAGAAGATCTTCCTCGACCCCGAGAAATCCATGGAGATCCAGTACGATCTGGGCTCCGACATCGTGATGATCTTCGACGAGTGCACGCCCTATCCGGCGACCTACGAAGAGGCCCGCAAGTCCATGGAGATGTCCCTGCGCTGGGCCAAGCGCTCCCGCGACAAGTTTGATGCCCTGGGCAACAAGAACGCCCTGTTCGGCATCATCCAGGGCTCCGTCTACGAGCCGCTGCGGGATGTCTCCCTGGACGGCCTGCTGGAGATAGGCTTCGACGGCTATGCGGTCGGCGGTCTGGCGGTGGGTGAGCCCAAGGAAGACATGCACCGCATCCTGGATCACGTCTGCCCGAAAATCCCGGCCGACAAGCCGCGCTACCTGATGGGGGTGGGCAAGCCCGAAGATCTGGTGGAAGGGGTGCGCCGCGGCATCGACATGTTCGATTGCGTGATGCCGACCCGCAACGCTCGCAACGGTCATCTGTTCACCACCGATGGTGTGGTCAAGATCCGCAATGCCAAGTATCGCGAGGACACCAGCACCCTGGATGCGGACTGCGACTGCTACACCTGCAAGAACTACACCCGCAGCTATCTGTACCATCTGGACAAGTGCAACGAGATCCTCGGTGCCCGTCTGAATACCATTCATAACCTGCGTTATTACCAGCGTGTGATGCAGGGTTTGCGGGACGCGATCGAGCAGGGTAAATTAGACGACTTTGTAACTGAGTTTTACCGTCGGCAAGGGAAGCCCGTGCCTCCGTTAACTGAAAATGACGTGAAATAACAACGACATATAAGTTAGTTTTCAAATCTACATCAATAAGAGGTTGTTAAATGAGCATTATCTCCAAGGCGTATGCAGAAGGCGCAGCTCCGGGTGCACAGGGTGGTGGCATGGAAATGATCATCATGCTGGCCGTGTTTGGCCTCATCTTCTATTTCATGATCTATCGTCCCCAGGCCAAGCGCGCCAAGACTCATCGCGATCTGATGAGCTCCCTGGCCAAGGGTGACGAAGTGCTCACCTCCGGTGGCCTGGTCGGCAAGATCGCCAAGGTCTCCACCGATAGCGACTACATAGTGCTGGCCCTGAACGATCAGACCCAAGTCACCATCAAGCGTGATTTCGTCTCTGCCGTTCTGCCCAAGGGTTCTATCCAGTCCCTTTAATCTCCCGAGGAGCACAGCGTGTTAAATCGCTATCCGCTGTGGAAATACCTGATGGTGATCGTCGTGATCGCCATCGGTTTTCTATATGCAGCCCCCAATCTTTACGGCGAAGACCCGGCCTTGCAGGTATCTGCCAGCCGTGGTGCCGAAGTCAAACTAGAGACGCTCGATCAGGTGAAGGAGACGCTCGAGGCGGCTCAGATCCCGGTCAAACATGCTGCGTTCGAACACGGTTTCATCCTGATCCGGTTCACCAATACCGAAGACCAGCTCAAGGCACGTGACATTGTCGCCAACAAGCTGGGCGACAACTTCATCACTGCCCTCAACCTGGCACCTTCCACGCCTGCCTGGCTCGAAGCCATAGGCGCCGCTCCCCTCAAGCTGGGTCTGGACCTGCGCGGTGGTGTGCACTTCCTGATGGAAGTGGACATGGCCGAGGCGCTGACCAAGCAGCAAGAGCAGATGGTACAGGATTTCCGCTCCGAGCTGCGCACCCAGAAGATCCGTTACTCCGGCGTGCGCCGGGTCGGTGATCAGGTGCAGGTGGTGTTCCGCGAGGAGGCCGATCAGGCCAAGGCGGCCTCTTTCCTGCGTCGGCAGAATCCGGATCTCACCTTCACCACAGAGCAGAAGGGGGATGACTTCATCCTGCTGGCTGGCCTGAGTGAAGCCAAGATCAAGGAAGTGAAGAAGTACGCCCTCGAGCAGAACATCACCATCATCCGCAACCGGGTGAACGAGCTGGGTGTGGCCGAGCCGCTGGTACAACAACAGGGTGCCGAGCGCATCGTGGTGGAGCTGCCCGGTATCCAGGACACCGCCCGTGCCAAGGAGATCCTGGGGGCCACCGCCACCCTGGAGTTCCACATGGTCGATGAGGCCGCCGACATCCAGGCCGCTGCCGCGGGCCGGGTGCCGCCGAGCTCCAAGGTCTACAACGATCGCAACGGTCGTCCCGTGGTGCTGCAAAAGCGGGTGATCCTGACCGGTGACCACATAGTGGGTGCCCAGTCCGGTTTCGATGAATACAGCCGTCCCCAGGTCAACATCAAGCTCGATGGCCAGGGTGGCAACAAGATGGCCAACTTTACCAAGGACAACGTTGGTAAGGGCATGGCCACCGTCTTCATCGAGTACAAGCCGGTGGGTCAACCCGGTCCGGACGGCAAGCGCAAGTTCCGCAAGCAGGAGGAGGTGATCAACGTCGCCACCATCCAGTCGCGCCTTGGCAGCCAGTTCCGCATCACAGGTATCGACAACGCCAACGAAGCCCACAACCTGGCGCTGCTGCTGCGTGCCGGTGCCCTGATAGCCCCTATCCAGATAGTCGAAGAGCGCACCATAGGCCCGAGCCTGGGTCAGCAGAACATCGACAGCGGTATGGAAGCCATCGGCTGGGCCATGCTGGTGATAGTGCTGTTCATGGGGATCTACTACCGTGCGTTCGGCTGGGTGGCCAACCTGGCCCTCTCCATGAACCTGGTGCTGATCGTCGGCATCATGTCGATGATACCCGGGGCCACCATGACACTGCCGGGTATCGCCGGTATCGTGCTGACGCTGGGCATGGCGGTGGATGCCAACGTGCTGATCTACGAGCGTATTCGTGAAGAGATCCGCAACGGCCGCGGGGTGCAGCAAGCCATCCACATGGGCTTCGACCGCGCCTTCTCGACCATCGCCGACTCGAACGTCACCTCGCTCATCACCTGTGTGATCCTGTTTGGTATCGGCACCGGCGCCATCAAGGGCTTCGCCCTGACCCTGGGCATAGGTCTGACCGCCTCCATGTTTACGGCCATTACTGTATCCCGCGCCATCATCAACCTGGCCTGGGGCGGACGGCGCATCGACAAGCTGCCGATCTAAGGAAGAGACATGTTTCAGATTCTACATTTTGAAAAGCCCATCCCCTTCATGCGTTTCGCCAAGTCGGGAATGGTGTTCTCTGCCTTGCTGACGATGCTTGCCCTGTTCTGCCTGTTCGATCGCGGCCTGAACTGGGGGCTGGACTTTACCGGGGGCACCACCATAGAGGTGGGGTTCCAGCAATCGGTGAGCCTGGACAAGATGCACGAAGCGCTGGATCAGCAGAAGATTGAAGGGGCGACCCTGCAATTCTTCGGCTCCAGCCGCGACGTGCTGGTGCGCATGGCCCCCCAGGAGGGGGTCAAGGTCGAGCAGCAGGGCAACGAGGTGCTGGCGGCCGCCAAGCTGATCGACGAGGGCGCCGTGCTCAAGCGGGTCGAGTTCGTCGGTCCTTCGGTGGGTGACGAGCTGGCGACAGACGGTGCCCTGGCCATGCTGGCCTCCATCCTCTGTATCCTGGCCTACGTGGCGGTGCGCTTCGAATGGCGTCTGGCGATGGGGGGCATCCTCTCCCTGGCGCACGACGTCATCATCACCCTCGGCATCTTCGCCTACTTCCAGTACGAGTTCGACCTGACCGTGCTGGCGGCGCTGATGACGCTGGTGGGCTACTCCCTGAACGACACCATAGTGGTGTTCGACCGCCTGCGGGAGAACTTCCGCAAGGTGCGCAAGGGGGATACCGCCTTCATCATGGATCTCTCCATGACCGAGACCCTGAGCCGGACCATCATCACCTCGGGGTTGACCTTCGTGGTGGTGGTGGCGCTGCTGCTCAAGGGCGGCCCGCTGATCCACGGTTTTGCCATCGCCATGGTGATAGGGGTGGCCTTCGGGACCTACTCCTCCATCTATGTGGCGAGTGCCTCTGCCATGTTCTTCGGGGTCAAGCGGGAGCACATGCTGCCGACCCAGGTGGAAAAAGAAGGGGCGGATCAGCAAGAGATCCTGCCGTAACAGACAAGGGCGCCACAAGGCGCCCTTTCTCTTGGGGGGCGGCTGAGTCATTATGCTCCCCAGTACCCATCCTCATGACCCATTGCAAGAATGCAAGGAGCAAGCCATGCAACACAATCCCCGTTTTCTGGCCCTGGTAGAGGCCATTCGCCCGCAGATACGGGAAACCGACGTGCACCAGATCAGGCGCTGGCAGGAAGAAGGCCGTGTTTTTCACCTGATCGATGTAAGGGAAGATAACGAGTGGGCGAAAGGGCACCTGCCGGGGGCCGAACACCTTGGCCGCGGCGTGATGGAGCGGGACATCGAGACCCGTTTTCCCGATCCCGACACCGAGCTCTACCTCTATTGTGGTGGGGGATTTCGCTCCATCCTGGCGGCGGACAACCTGCAAAAGATGGGGTATTCCCGGGTGGTCAGCGTCGATGGAGGCTTTCGTGGTTGGCGTGACGCCGGATACCCTGTCGAATCCTGATTTATTTGAGGGATAGGGGTTGCGCCACATGACAAAAGGCCGGTTGACCTTTACCATATGCGGGGTCAAGCGTAAGCGTCGGAGTGTTCATTGAACGTCAGGATAGGGATTGGATACCTCACCGGTATCCTGTTGTTGCTCCCCATGTGGGGATGCAGCAGTAGCAGTCAGGTTACAGCGCCTCAAGTTCCCAAGCCGCAACCCGCTTCATTGGTATTGGCGACCCCCTTGCAGGTCTCCTACCAGAGCGAGTTGGCCTTGGCGCGACTCGGGCAGATGCTCAGTGAAATGGAATTGACGACCGAACAGCGCGCCGAGCTGTTCTATGAGCGTGCCGTGGTGTTTGACCGGGTTGGCCTTCGTTCCCTCGCTCGGCTCGACTTCAACCGCGCCCTGCGGGAGAAGCCCGACTTTGCCGAGGCTTACAACTTCATCGGTGTCTATCTGGTTCAGCAACAGAACTATGACGAGGCCTATGAGGCATTCGATTCGGCTCTCGAGCTCGCCCCGGATTACGATTACGCCTACCTCAACCGTGGCATAGCGCTCTATTACGGCAACAGGCCCGAGCTTGCCACCGCCGACATGAAGCGTTTCTACGAGGCGCAGCCGGAAGATCCCTACCGGGTGATCTGGCTCTATCTTGCCGAGCAGAAGCTCAATGGGCCGGCGGCCATGAGCCGGATGCGCGAGCGGCTGAACAAGTATGACGACGACGCCTGGAACTGGGATCTGGTCCGCCTCTATACCGGCGAGATCAACGCCACCCAGCTGATGGGCAACGTGGTGAAAGGGGTGAAGGACAACCGGGAGCTTGCCGAGCGCCTGTGTGAAACCTACTTCTACCTCGGCAAGTTCGAGCTGGCCAAGGGCAACCGCAAGGAAGCCATCAGCTACTTCAAGCTGGCGCTGGCCAACAACGTCTATGACTTCATCGAGCATCGCTATGCCCTGCTGGAGCTGGAGCTGATGGCGCGCAAGCCCTTGCCACCGGGTGCCCAGGGCAAAAACAGCAAAGCGTGAGAAGGGCATCAGCCCTCAGTGAAAAAGGCCTCTTGATGAGGCCTTTTTGCTGTCTGTTGCTGGGGGATGCGGGGTGTCACTCCACTGTCATTCCACCAGGCTCATGCCGGGGATCTGCCGCCAGTAACCGTTGCAGTCCCGCTCCTGCTGCAGGGGCAGCGGTGCCTGACCCTGCTGGTTGGCCTTGAAACAGGCCAGTATGTCGAGTGTCTCCATCCTTTCTGGGGAGAGGCGCACCACGTCCACCAGTCCCGCCATGCCTTCGAGCTCGTTGCCGAGGTTGTAGCAGTAGCCGGACTGGGTCTGGATGCCGTTGAGATTGAACACCTTCTGCCCCTCACGGCTGCTGGCGAGGCGCCCTGTGGGGTAGTGGATGCAGGCGAGCTCGCAGTTGTCCTTGGGCTTGTCGAGGGAGCGGGCGGTGAAGCAGCGCGCCGAATAGGCGAGCGGCAGGTGGCCGTAGGCGAACACCTCCACCTCGAACTGCTGGCGGGCGCTGCCCAGATCCTCATTGAGCTGCACCAGCCAGTCGCGGGAGAGCTCCACCGGCATCACCCAGCGCCGCATCCCCTGTTTGAGCAGCATGCGCAGCACCTCGGCGTTGTAGGCATTGATGGCCGGGCCGCACACGAAGGGCAGCCCCGCCTCCCAGGCGAGCTGGACTGTGCCGAGGTCGTTGGCCTCGACCATAAGATCGCCGTTGTCGACCAGCCGCTTGACCTCCTTGAGCTCCGACGGCGCCGAGATCAGCGCCAGGGTGGAGAGCACGGCCTGCTTGCCCGAGCTCGCCACCTGGCGGGCCAGGGCAATCCAGTCATCCCCTTTCAGTTCACGGCGCTTGCTGCACACCGTCTCGCCCAGATAGATGATGTCGGCCTGGCTCTGCGCCGCCGCCTCATAGAAGGCCTGGGTATCGGCCTTGGGCCAGTAGAAGAGCAGGGGTCCGAGAGAGAATTGCATGATGTGCTCCTTTTATTGCCACTGGCGATGATAGGCGCCGAGGGTGGTCTGGCTTCCCTCGGAGACGCGGGCAAGCTGGGCATCCCACTCGCTCTTGACGCTGTAGGCGTCGGGGTTGGCCTGATAGGCGTCGATGGCGGCGCGCCAGACCCGGGTTACCTGCTCAACATAGGCGGGGCTGCGCTGGCGACCCTCGATCTTGACCGACTGGATCCCGGTCTGGAACAGCTCAGGTAACAAGCCAAGCGTGTTGAGACTGGTGGGCTCCTCCAGGGCGTGATAGGTCTGGCCATCCACCTCGAAACGCCCCTTGCACAGTGTCGGGTAACCGGCGTTTTCCCCGGGGCCGTAGCGGTCGATCAGCACCTCGTTGAGCCGCGACTCGAGGCCGTTCGGGGTCTCCTCCCAGCGCACGAACTTGGCGGGGGAGCAGGCACCCACGGTATTGGGGCTCTCGCCGGTCATGTAGGAGGAGAGATAGCAGCGCCCCTCCGCCATGATGCAGAGGCTGCCGAAGGCGAACACCTCGAGGCCGACGTCGGTCTCGCGGGCCAGCTGCCTGACCTGGTGCATGGAGAGCACCCGTGGCAATACCACCCGGCCGACGTTGAAGTGCTGCTGGTAGAAGCGGATGGCGGCGGCGTTGGTGGCGCTGGCCTGCACAGAAACATGGAGCTCCATGTCGGGATGATGGCGGCTGGCGTAATCCAGCACGGCGAGATCGGCGATGATCAGAGCATCGGCACCGAGCGCCACCCCTCTGTCCACCGCCTGCTTCCATCTGGCATCCGAGCCCGGGTGGGCGAAGGTGTTGATGGCGATGTGCAGCTTGCGACCGTGCTGGTGCACATAGTCCACCGCTCTTTCCAGCTTGCTGTCCGTGAAGTTGAGGCCGGCGAAGTGGCGGGCATTGGTGTCGTCCTTGAAGCCGATATAGACGGCATCGGCCCCGTTATCCACGGCTGTCTTCAGTGCCGGCAGGCTGCCTGCCGGGCAGAGTAATTCCATCGGGTACGCTCCGAGAGGGCAAAAATGCAAAAAGTGGCCCGATTGTATGCAGGCTTGGGCCCCCGCTTTTTGACCTGAGGCAGCTTTAGGTGGCTTTACCCTTCTTGAGGTAAGTCGGCACAAGTTTGATTTTCAACAGGATCCTGATAATTGCACTGTGTTTGAATGGGCAAAAAACTGGGAGTTTATCGTGTTTCATCAACTGCAACGCCGCCTGGTCGAACAGGCCCCTCGTCTCTTGCGCCATCCCCTCAAGCTGGTGCCCTTCACCCTGCAGCAAAACCTGATGGAGGCCTTGCTGGCGCAGGCGTTCAAGGAGGCCATCCAGGATGGGGACTTCGCCTTCCTGGCGGGCAAGTGGCTCAAGGTCGAGGTGTCGGATCTCGAGCTGTGCTGGTTTGTCAGCGAGCGAGCGGGAAAACTGGTGGTGGCCCGTGAATGCGAGCGAGCCGATGTCTGCTTCAGCGGCAGCAGCCAGGATCTCATCCTGATTGCCGGTCGCAAGGAGGATCCGGATTCCCTCTTCTTCCAGCGCAGGCTGAAGATAGAAGGGGATACCGAGCTGGGCCTTGAGGTGAAGAACCTGATGGACAGCCTGGACCTCGATGGGCTGCCAGGGCTGATGAAATATCCCCTGATGGATCTGGCCACCCTGATAGAGCGGGTACGCTCAGCGCAGGATCCGCTGCCCGCGTCTATGGCCTGAGCCGCGTCTCAGCTGCAGGGCCAGCCCCCGGGTATGGTGGCGGTGACGCCGCCGGGCCCACAGGCAGCGGCCACCCCAGAGACAGGGGAGCAGGGCGAGCAGGGCCGTGGTGTCAGGCAGGCGCAGCAGCACCAGCCCGAGCGCCAGCCACAGGAACGGAAGAGCCTCGTAGTACCACTCCGGTTGCAGCCAGCGCTTGGCGGGATAGATGACCAGATCGGTGCGCCTGTAGTTGGAGCGCATCATCCAGATGAGGGCGCCCACGGCAAACAGCAGGGTCGCCGCGAGCCAGAGCAGCGGGGAGTGGGCAAAGGACCACAGCACGGCGGAGAGCAGCAGGTAAAGCAGCGGCAGTTGTTCATAGATCCAGGGGGGCAGCATGAGAGGGTGACTCCGGGTAATGCAGCTCGACCCTCTAAGGTTAGCCCTCCCTTTTCCCGTCTTCAGGCCGGTTGGTTATACGAACCATCACTTTTGTTCTGAAATGCAGGGTTAGAAGCGGTGCCAAAATAGCGATTGGTTATGTTACAATTGCGCGCCATTTTTGACTGAAGATTGACTGGGCATGTTGGATCAGATTCGTATCGTGTTGGTAAACACCTCTCACACCGGCAACATGGGGTCTGCGGCGAGAGCCATGAAGACCATGGGGCTGACGCAGCTGGTGTTGGTTGATCCGCAAGCCTTGCCAGATGACGATGCCATCGCCCTGGCGGCAGGTGCCAGCGATGTGCTGGCCAATGCCCGCATAGTCCCGACGCTGGATGACGCCATCGCCGATTGCGGCCTGGTCATCGGCACCAGTGCCCGATCCCGCACCCTGAGCTGGCCCATGCTGGATCCCCGCGAAGCGGGCGAGAAGCTGGTAGCGGAAGGGGTGAAGCACCCGGTCGCTCTGGTGTTTGGCCGTGAACGCACCGGCCTCACCAACGATGAGCTGCAAAAATGCCACTATCACGTGGCCATCCCGGCCAATCCCGAATATAGCTCCCTCAATCTGGCCATGGCGGTGCAGACCCTCTGCTACGAGGTGCGCATGCACTGGCTGGCGACTCAGGAGACTGACACAGCGGCAGAGGCGGAACGGGTCGATTACCCCAGCGCGCAGCAGTTGGAAGGCTTCTATCAACACCTGGAGCAGACTCTGCAGAAGACAGGTTTCATCGCCGATGATCACCCAGGTCATGTGATGAGCAAGCTGCGTCGTCTGTTCAATCGCGCCCGGCCGGAAGTGGTTGAATTGAATATATTGCGGGGCATTCTCACCTCGGTGCAGAAAGCCCGGCCGCAGGATTAATCCCGACTGATTTACTCAACCATATACTTGACTGTTTTAGTCGGGTATGTGACCATATGCCCATATTGATTTGTTCGCAAGACGGTAAGGCATATGAGACTGACCTCAAAAGGACGTTACGCTGTGACAGCCATGCTAGACGTGGCGTTGCATGCAGAGCAGGGGCCTGTTCCCCTGGCTGATATTTCAGAGCGCCAGGGCATCTCCTTGTCCTATCTGGAACAACTGTTTGCCCGTCTGCGCAAGCATGGACTGGTGAGCAGCGTGCGCGGCCCGGGCGGCGGTTATCGCCTCGGCCTGGCCCCTGGCGAGATCTCGGTAGGTCAGGTGATCACCGCGGTCGATGAGTCTGTCGATGCGACCAAGTGTCTCGGCAAGGGTGGCTGCCATGGCGGTACCCAGTGTCTGACCCACTCCCTGTGGCGTGACTTGAGTGAGCGCATTTCCAGTTTCCTGGGGGACATCACCCTGGCGGAGCTGGTCGGCCAGGCCGATGTGCGCCGCATCGCCGGCAAGCAAGATGAACAAATGAAGACCGTGTTGTCCCTGGTTGACCGGGCAGAACGCGGTGATGTGAGCTTGAAAGTCCAACTATAAACGTGCTTTCCACGACGAGTCGCTGTGTGACTCCGTCGTAACGGAGAAAAACATGAAACTGCCTATTTACCTTGATTATTCGGCAACCTGTCCGGTGGACCCGCGTGTCGCAGAAAAAATGATGCAGTGCCTCACCATGGACGGCCTGTTTGGCAATCCTGCCTCCCGCTCTCACCGTTTCGGCTGGCAGGCCGAAGAGGCGGTGGACCTGGCCCGTAATCAAGTGGCAGAGCTGATTGGTGCAGATCCTCGCGAGATCGTCTTCACCTCCGGCGCGACCGAATCCAACAACCTGGCCATCAAGGGCATAGCTCACTTCTATGCTGGCAAGGGCAAGCACATCATCACCTCCAAGACTGAACACAAGGCGGTGCTCGATACCTGCCGTCAGCTGGAGCGTGAAGGTTACGAGGTGACCTACCTCGAGCCGATGCCCAACGGCCTGTTCACCCTGGAGCAGATTGAAGGCGCCCTGCGCGATGACACCATTCTGGTCAGCATCATGCACGTCAACAACGAGATCGGTGTGGTGCAAGATATCGCCGCCATCGGCGAGCTGTGCCGCTCCCGCAAGATCCTGCTGCACGTGGACGCGGTCCAGAGCGTGGGCAAGATCCCGGTCGACGTGGAAGCGCTGAAAGTGGATCTGCTCTCCATGTCCGCGCACAAGGTATACGGTCCTAAGGGCATAGGTGCCCTGTACGTGCGCCGCAAGCCGCGGGTCCGCCTGGAAGCCCAGATGCACGGTGGTGGTCATGAGCGTGGCATGCGCTCCGGCACCCTGGCGACCCACCAGATCGTCGGCATGGGCGAGGCCTTCCGCATCGCCAAGGAAGAGATGGCGAGCGAGAGCCAGCACATCATGGCCCTGCGTCAGCGTCTGTGGAACGGCATCAAGAACATCGAAGAAGTCTATATCAACGGCTCCCTGGACCATCGTGTCCCGGGTAACCTGAACGTCAGCTTCGCCTATGTGGAAGGGGAATCCCTCATCATGGCGCTGAAGGATCTGGCTGTCTCTTCCGGTTCGGCCTGTACCTCGGCCAGTCTCGAGCCTTCCTACGTGTTGCGCGCCCTGGGCCTGAACGACGAGCTGGCACACAGCTCCATCCGTTTCAGCATCGGTCGCTTCACCACAGAGGAAGAGATCGACTACGCAATCAAGCTCATCTGCGACTCCATCGGTCGTCTGCGCGAGATGTCTCCCCTGTGGGAGATGTTCAAGGACGGCGTCGATCTGAACACGGTCGAATGGGCACATCACTGATCCTTGCCAGCGTGGCAAGTGTTTGGTGAACAACGGAATTAGCAGGAGTTAGATATGGCTTACAGTGAAAAAGTAATCGACCACTACGAGAATCCCCGCAACGTCGGTGGTTTTGACAAGAACGATCCCAGCATCGCGACCGGCATGGTCGGCGCCCCGGCCTGTGGCGACGTGATGAAGCTGCAACTGAAGATCAGCGACGACGGCATCATCGAAGACGCCAAGTTCAAGACCTACGGCTGTGGTTCCGCCATCGCCTCCAGCTCCCTGGTGACCGAGTGGGTCAAGGGCAAGACCCTGGACGAAGCCGCCGGCATCAAGAATACCGACATCGCCGAAGAGCTGGCCCTGCCACCGGTGAAGATCCACTGCTCCATTCTGGCGGAGGATGCCATCAAGGCCGCCATCGCCGATTACAAGCAGAAGAAAGGTCTCTAAGGTCCGGAGAGCAGTATGGCCATTACCATGACAGATGCCGCAGCGGCACGGGTTTCCTCTTTCATAACCAACCGGGGCAAGGGCATAGGCCTGCGCCTCGGCGTTAAGACCACCGGCTGTTCTGGCCTTGCCTATGTGCTCGAGTTTGTGGATGAGCTGGCCGCTGAGGATCAGGTGTTCGAGCAGAATGGTGTCAAGATCATCGTCGATGCCAAGAGCCTGCTCCATCTGGATGGCACAGAGCTGGACTTCGTCAAGGAGGGCCTCAACGAGGGCTTCCAGTTCAACAACCCGAACGCCAAGGGCGAGTGCGGTTGTGGCGAGAGCTTCAGCGTCTAATCGATGAAGCCGGCAGCCTGCTGCCGGCTTTGCCGTTCAAGATGGATGGTGAACAAGGCACTAGCCTTCGAGTCTGAGGACACAGAATGAATCATTTCGAGCTGTTCGGGCTGGCAGAGGGCTTCGAGCTCGATACCCGCCAACTGGCAGACACCTACCGCCAGTTGCAAACCCGGTTCCACCCCGATCGTTTTGCCACCGCCCCCGAGCGGGAGCAGTTGGCCGCGGTGCAGCGTGCCGCCCAGATCAACGATGCCTTCACTACCCTCAAGTCCCCCCTGCGCCGAGCCGAATACCTGCTCTCCCTGCGCGGCACCGACATTCGAGGCGAGCAACAGACTCTGCAAGACACCTCTTTCCTGATGCAACAGCTGGAGTGGCGCGAGCGTCTGGCTGACCTGAAAGGGAATGCGAGTCCTGAGCGTGCCATCGAAGATTTTCGTCGCGAGATCAGGCATGATCACCAGTCTCTGATGCAACGGCTGACCGACGCCCTCACCGCGGGTGAAGATCTGACGGCGGCCGATTGCGTGCGCAAACTCAAGTTTGTCGACAAGCTCCTCGAGGAGCTGGAACGATTCGAAGACTCGCTGTTCGAGTCTTGACCCTCTAACGCTGGAATTGTGATTACCCATGGCATTACTGCAAATCGCCGAGCCCGGCCAGAGCGCCGCGCCTCATCAGCACAAACGTGCCGTTGGCATCGATCTCGGCACCACCAACTCCCTGGTCGCGGCAGTGCGCAGCGGCCAGGCCGATACCCTGTGTGACGAGCAAGGGCGCGATCTGCTGCCCTCTGTGGTGCACTATCAAGCTGCCGGGAGCCAGGCCGACGCCATCCGGGTGGGCTTTGACGCCAAGCGTGAAGCCGCCCTCGATCCCCACAACACCATAGTCTCGGTCAAACGGATGATGGGCAAGGCGCTGGCCGACATGGATACCCGTCAGCAGCCTTACGAGTTCGTGGCCGCCGACAACGGCATGCCCCAGATCCAGACCCGCCAGGGGCTGGTCAATCCGGTGCAGGTCTCGGCAGAGATCCTGAAAAAACTGGCCGAGCGCGGCGTCGCCTCCCTCGGCGGCGACCTCGACGGCGTGGTCATCACTGTGCCCGCCTATTTCGACGACGCCCAGCGCCAGGGCACCAAGGATGCGGCTCGTCTGGCCGGCCTGCACGTGCTGCGGCTGCTCAACGAGCCCACTGCCGCCGCCATCGCCTACGGCCTCGACTCCGGTCAGGAAGGGGTGATTGCCGTCTATGACCTCGGTGGCGGCACCTTCGACATCTCCATCCTGCGCCTGCATCGCGGTGTGTTCGAGGTGATGGCCACCGGCGGCGACTCGGCGCTGGGGGGCGATGACTTCGATCACCTGCTGGCGGACTGGATCAAGGCACAAGCCGGCCTGAGCGGCCAGCTCGATGCCCGTACCCAGCGCGAGCTGCTGGACGTGGCGGCGGCGGTCAAGCACGGCCTGACCGATGCCGACCGCGTTTCCTGCACCTTTGCCGGTTGGCAGGGGGAGGTGAGCCGCAGCCAGTTCGACGAGCTCATCATGCCGCTGGTCAAGCGCACCCTGCTGGCCTGCCGCCGCGCACTGCGCGATGCGGGGCTCGAGCAGGTGGAAGTGCTGGAAGTGGTGATGGTAGGGGGCTCCACCCGGGTTCCGCTGGTGCGCGAGCAGGTGGGAGACTTCTTCCAGCGTACGCCCCTGACCAGCATAGATCCGGACAAGGTGGTCGCCATCGGTGCCGCCATCCAGGCGGACATCCTGGTGGGCAACAAGCCCGATGCCGAGATGCTGCTGCTGGACGTCATCCCGCTCTCTCTCGGTCTCGAAACCATGGGGGGGCTTGCCGAGAAGGTGATCCCGCGCAACACCACCATACCGGTGGCCCGCGCCCAGGAGTTCACCACCTTCAAGGATGGCCAGACTGCCATGGCCATTCACGTGGTGCAGGGAGAGCGCGAGCTGGTGGCGGATTGCCGCTCCCTGGCCCGCTTCACCCTGACCGGCATTCCGCCCATGGCGGCCGGCGCCGCCCACATTCGCGTCACCTTCCAGGTGGATGCGGACGGGCTGCTGTCGGTCAGCGCCATGGAGAAATCCTCCGGCGTGCAGGCGGAGATCCAGGTCAAGCCCTCCTATGGCTTGGCGGAAGAGGACATCCTCAGCATGCTGAGCGCCTCCATCGCCAATGCCCAGCAGGACATGGATGCCCGCATGCTGGCGGAGCAGCAGGTCGAAGCCGATCGGGTGGTGGAGAGCCTCAATGCGGCGCTGGCCGCCGATGGCGAGGCGCTGCTGAGTGCCGCCGAACGTGCCGAGATCGATGCCGCGATCCATCATCTGCTGGCCATGCGTGCCACAGGCACAACCAACCAAATCAAAGATGCCATCGAGGCGGCGGATGCCGTCAGTGGCGAGTTTGCGGCCCGTCGCATGGATGCCTCCATTCGCAAGGTGCTGACCGGCCAAAACGTCAACAAGGTGTAATATGCCAAAACTGATCATTCTGCCTCACCCCGAACTCTGTCCGGATGGCGCAGCCCTCGAGGGCGCGACCGGTGAGACCATACTGGACATCGCCCTGCGCAACGGCATCGAGATCGAGCATGCCTGCGAGAAGTCCTGTGCCTGTACCACCTGCCACTGCGTGGTGCGGGAGGGCTTTGACTCCCTCGAGCCGAGCGATGAGCTGGAAGATGACATGCTGGACAAGGCATGGGGGCTGGAGCCGGAATCCCGCCTGAGCTGCCAGGCCCGTCTGGCGGACGAGGATCTAGTGGTGGAACTGCCCAAGTACACCATCAACCTCGCCTCCGAGCGTCATTGATTGGCCCGCTAATTACACATGAGTGAATTGCGCGTGCAGCATCCCATGGTGCAGTGATGATATGGTGAAGGCCGTACCCCTCGGGGGAACGGCCTTTTTTGTCTCCGTTACCCCGCGTTGTTAATGAATCGTGCCAAGAAAAAAGGAAGCAAGAGAAGATGGCTGACATGATGAAGGTACTGTTATCCGCCCAGGCCGCTGCCGCCGTCTGGGGTGAAGGCGCCCTGCTCAGTTTCAGCGGTGAGGAGACCCTGATCCACCTGGGCGCCACCGCCCAGCAGCAGGATGCCTTGCGAACCATTCAGCGGGCAGCCCGCCGACTCGAATCGAGTGGCATCAAGCGGGTGAGCCTGGCCGGTGAGGGTTGGGATCTGGAGCGTCGTTACGCCTTCGCCCAGGGCTTCTATGCCGCCAAGGGGCAGCGTGAACTGGACTTCGGCGAGCAGAGCGCGGCGCAGGCCCGCGAGCTGGAGGCGCTCGTCAAGGCGACCCGCTGGGTGCGCGAGGTGACCAACGGTTGCCCGGAAGAGATCTACCCCATGAGCCTGGCGGAGTCCGCCCTGCTGCTGATCCGCGGCCTGGGTGGCGATCAGGTCACCGCCCGCATCACCGCAGGAGAAGCCCTGCGGGAGGCCGGTCATATCGGGATCTGGTCGGTGGGCCGCGGCAGCGAGCGCGAGCCCGTGCTGCTGGAGCTGGACTACAACCCGACCGGGGATCGCAACGCCCCCGTGGTGGCGGCCCTGGTGGGCAAGGGCATCACCTTCGACTCCGGCGGCTACTCCATGAAGTCCTCTGACAACATGCTGCCGATGAAGTCCGACATGGGCGGTGCCGCCATGGTGACCGGCGCCCTGGCGCTCGCCATCAGCCGTGGCCTCGACAAGCGGGTGAAGCTCATTCTCTGCTGCGCCGAGAACCTGGTCTCCGGCCACGCCTTCAAGCTCGGCGACATCCTCACCTACAAGAACGGCATCTCGGTGGAGATCCAGAACACTGACGCCGAAGGGCGTCTGGTGCTGGCCGACGGCCTGCTGGCGGCCTCCGACAGCGGCGCGGCCCACATTCTCGATGCCGCCACCCTGACCGGCGCCGCCAAGACGGCGCTGGGCCGCGACTACAACGCCGTGTTTGCGCTGGATGAAGCCGAGCAGGCGCGCGCCCTGGCCGCCGCTAAAGCCGAGAACGAGAAGGCCTGGCCCCTGCCGCTGGAACCCTGGCATGTGGGTCAGCTCACCTCGGCCTTCGCCGAGCTGGGCAACGTCGCCTCCGCCGAAGGCACAGCCGGTGCCACCACGGCGGCCGCGTTTTTGTCGCGCTTCGTGCGTGACGAGGGCAAGGGCTGGGTGCACCTGGATCTCGCGGCCTCCTATCAAAAATCCGGCAACGAGCTGTGGGCGACCGGCGCCAAAGGCCACGGTCTGCGCACTATCGCCCGTTGGCTGCAGGAGGTGACTCAATGAACATCTGGCTGAGCCGTGAATTTGCCGCCCCCGAGTGGGGAGAGGGGGCACTGCTTTCCCATCGCCCCGATGGCATGGTGATCCACCTGGTGACGGCGTCGCCCTTGCTGGACATCCAGCAGGCGGCCCGCCGCCTCTGTGGTCAGGGGATCCAGAAGGTCGCCCTGTGCGGTCACTGGGAGCGCGAGCAGCAGTGGGCCTTCGCCCAGGGGTTGCAGACCCCCAAGGCAGAGGTGGAGCTGCAGTGGGCGACCTCGTCCGAAGAGGACAGGGAGGAGCTGGAGGCGCGCTGGCTGTGCGGGCGCTGGGTGCGCGAGATGACCAATGCGACCCCGGAGCAGCTGGGCCCGCTGGAGCTGGCGGTGGAGGCGGCGGCCTTCATCACCGAGCTGGCGCCGGACAGGATCAGCCATCGCATCCTCAAGGGGGAGGCGCTGCAACAGGCGGGTTGGGTCGGTCTCTATCAGGTTGGCCGCGGCAGCGATCGCGAGCCCGTGATGCTGGAGCTGGACTACAACCCCACCGGGGATCGCAATGCCCCCGTGGTGGCGGCCCTGGTGGGCAAGGGGATCACCTTCGACTCCGGCGGCTACTCCATGAAAACCTCCCAGGGCATGCTGACCATGAAGCATGACATGGGGGGGGCGGCCATTGTCACCGGCGCCCTGGCGCTGGCCATACTGCGCGGCCTCGACAAGAGGGTGAAGCTCATCCTCTGCTGCGCCGAGAACCTGGTCTCCGGCCATGCCTACAAGCTGGGTGACATCCTCACCTACAAGAACGGCACCACGGTCGAAATCGTCAACACAGACGCAGAGGGGCGCCTGGTGCTGGCCGACGGCCTGCAGCTCGCCGGTGAATCCGGCGCGCCCCTCATCATAGACGCCGCCACCCTGACGGGGGCCGCCGTGATGGCGCTGGGGGGACGCTACAACGCCCTGTTTGGTCTGGACAAGGGGCTGGTGAGCCGCGCCATGGCCTACTCGGATGCGGAGCAGGAGCCGGCCTGGCCGCTGCCGCTCGAGCCCTGGCATCGTCAGCAGTGCCCGTCCCACTATGCCGATACGGCCAACAGCCGTCCGGTGCCGGGCGGTGGCCCGGGCGGCGCCTCCAACGCGGCGGGCTTCCTCTCCCGCTTCGTCGGCAATGAAGGGCGGGGTTGGTTGCACGTGGATCTGGCCGCCTGTTTCAGCGAGAACGGCGACAACCTCTGGGCCCCCGGGGCCAACACCCTGGGGATGCGAACCATAGCGCACACCCTGCTGGCGGAGACGCGCCGAGGGGCATGACAAGGCGAAAGGGCACCTCGGGGTGCCCTTTTCAGTGGTGCTGGTTAAATGAGCAATAGATAAGGTTTTAGCGGGTTAGCGTGACTATCGTGCACAAGCGCACATTTTTTCTTAGTGCCATGGCACAAGATGAGTCACCATGTTGTTTCAAGGAATTATTTGTTTAATAAGAAGTTGCTTTTTTGTGTGTTATTTCGTTTTTTGTTTACGTATAATCGCCGCCGAACATGGATTCCTACAATAAAACTCTGTAGTTAAGGAAAGAACTCAATGGCTATCGAACGTACCTTCTCTATCGTCAAGCCGGACGCGGTCAGCAAGAACCTGATCGGTGCCATCTACAGCCGCTTCGAGAGCGCCGGCCTGAAAGTGGTCGCCGCCAAGATGCTGCACCTGAGCAGCGAGCAGGCCGCCGGTTTCTACGCCGAACACCAGGGCAAGCCTTTCTATGATGGCCTGGTCGCTTTCATGACCTCGGGTCCCGTCATGGTACAGGTGCTGGAAGGGGAAGACGCTATTCGCCGTCACCGCGAAATCATGGGCGCCACCAACCCGAAAGAGGCCCTGGCCGGTACCCTGCGTTCCTGCTACGCCGAGAGCATAGATCGCAACGCCGTGCACGGTTCCGATGCCCCGGCCTCTGCCGCCCGTGAAATCGCCTACTTCTTCTCCGACGCAGAGATCTGCCCGCGCGGCTGATTTTCGTCAGAAGATCAACAAGGGAGCCTCGGCTCCCTTTTGTTTTTTGGTCATTCGGTCAATATCCCCTTATTCTCCAGGTGGAAAGGCAGACCCATTATTTGTACAATGCCGCCCCCTGACGTAGGTCAGCCGATAATTTATGAAGTGTGTGAGCTGAGGCCCTTGATGAGCGAAACAAAAACCAACCTGCTGGATCTCGATCGGGATGCCATGCGTGCCTTCTTCGTCGAGCTGGGCGAGAAGCCGTTCCGGGCAGATCAGATAATGAAGTGGATCTACCACTCCGGTTGTGATGACTTCGATCAGATGAGCAACGTCAACAAGGCGTTGCGTGAGCGTCTCAAGGCCATTGCCGAGATCCGCGCCCCCGAGGTGAGCCGCGAGCAACGCTCTGCGGATGGCACCATCAAGTGGGCCCTGCAGGTCGGGGATCAGGAAGTCGAGACCGTCTACATCCCGGAGGCGGATCGTGCGACCCTGTGCGTCTCCTCCCAGGTCGGCTGCGCCCTGGCGTGCACCTTCTGCTCCACCGCCCAGCAAGGTTTCAACCGCAACCTGAAGGTCTCCGAGATCATCGGCCAGGTCTGGCGCGCCGCCAAGATAGTCGGTGGCAAGCGCCCCATCACCAACGTGGTGATGATGGGCATGGGCGAGCCGTTGCTCAACCTCGCCAACGTGGTGCCGGCCATGAGCCTGATGATGGATGACTTTGGTTTTGGCATCTCCAAGCGCCGGGTCACCCTCTCCACCTCCGGTGTGGTGCCGGCACTGGACATGCTGGGGGACCAGATCGACGTGGCCCTGGCCATCTCCCTGCATGCGCCGAACGACAAGCTGCGCTCCGAGATCATGCCGATCAACGACAAGTACAACATCGAGGCCTTCCTGGCGGGGGTGCGCCGTTATCTGGCCAAATCCAACGCCAATGGCGGCCGGGTGACGGTGGAGTATGTGCTGCTCGATCATATCAATGACGACATGCAGCATGCCCATGAGCTGGCGCAGGTCCTCAAAGAGACCCCTTGCAAGATCAACCTGATCCCCTTCAACCCCTTCCCGGGCAATCCGTTTGGCAAGCCGAGCAACAGCCGCATCGACCGTTTCTCCAAGGTGCTGATGGAGTACGGCATGACCGTCATAGTGCGCAAGACCCGGGGGGATGACATAGACGCCGCCTGTGGCCAGCTGGTGGGGGAGGTGATCGATCGTACCAAGCGCACCATGAAAAATCGGATGCAACAGGATGGGATTTCCGTCAAAATGGTTTAACTCGCTAAGCCATTGTATAGACAGGAAATGGATATCCGTACATTGATCGTAGTGGCAGCGCTCTGCGCGCTGCCTGGCTGTGTCACCGAGACCACTTACGCTGGCCAGAATTCGACCCAGCGTGAAGTGGGTCCCGACTTCAAGGCGGCTGCCCAGACCCGTCTCGATCTGGGTATTCAATATCTGCGTCAGGGCAATGCCGAACAGGCCAAATTCAACCTTGACCGAGCCCTCCAGTACGATCCCAGCAACCCTCAGGTCTATATCGGCTTCGCCTATTTCTACCAGCAGGTATCCGATTTCAAGGCGGCCGAGGAGAACTACAAGAAGGCACTGGCCATGGATCCGACCAATGCTGACGCGATGAACAACTACGGTGCCTTCCTGTGCAACCGTGGCCGTTTCGAGGAGGCGGAGAAGGCATTCCTGCAGGCGGTCAGCCAGCCAGATTACGTCAAGATCGCCGATACCTACGAGAATGCGGCGCTCTGCTCGGTGCAAAATAACAGAAATGACAAGGCCAACGAGTACTATCGTCTGGCCTTGGGGTATAATCCCCGCAATCCAAGGTTATTGCTGGACATGGCCGAGCTTTCCATGAAAGATGGCAAGCTGCCTGATGTGCAGTCTTACCTCGTGCGTTTTGCCGAAGTGGCAGACGAAAACGAGGATAGCCTCTGGCTCCGGCTGCGGCTGGCCCAGGCCATGGACAAACCGGCATTACTTCACCAATTCGGGACTGAGCTGGTAAGGCAATATCCCACTTCGCAACAAGCCAAGCGTTACTTAGCCAATGACTACTGAACAGCCACACGATTTTCAAGACGACTCCCAGGCAGTGGGCCCAGGCCAGCTGCTGCGCAACGCCCGTGAACAGCTTGGCTGGACACGAGAGCAGGTTGCGTCCCGCATTCACCTTCGTCTGACTCTGATCGCCGCCATCGAGGCGGATACCTACGACAAGCATACGTCCCACACCTTTATCCGCGGCTATCTGCGCGCCTATGCCAAGCTGGTCGGCATTCCCGAGGAGACCATACTCGCGGCCTACGACAAGCTGGGACTGACGCCGCCCGATAACATCGACATGCAGAGCTTCTCCCGTCGCTCCCGCCAGCAAGCCAACGATAGTCGGCTCAAGGTGGTGACCTGGCTGGTGATCCTGGTGCTGATCGCGCTCTCCATCGCATGGTGGTGGCAGAGCACGGCACGTCGTTCCGCCGGGGATGAAGCCCTGGCTGCGAGCGAAATGGGCACGGAGCAGACGATGTCTGTCGCCAGCGTGACGCCTGCCGTGGATGTCGCCGACCCCGTATTGCCCGTGGCCTCCGACGCCGTGGCGACGGAAGTTGTGGTAAGTGACGCCGCCGCCACAGTGCCGGCCGTCGTTGCCGCGACCAGTGCCGCCCTGTCTACCGAGACCTCGGCTGCTGAGGCAACCCTGGCACCGGCAGAGCCGGCCGCCACCGAACCTGGCAAGGCGCCCCAGCTCAAGATGAGCTTCACCGCCGACTGCTGGCTGGATGTCAAGGATGCCAACGGCAAGACCCTGTTCAGCGGTCTGAAGAAGGCGAACGACGAGCTTGTTCTGGAAGGACCCGAGCCACTCAGATTCATCGTTGGCGCGCCCATGGCGGTCAATCTCGAATACCAGGGCAAGTCCTTCGACATGAGCCGTTACAACAACGGCCGGACTGCTCGCTTCTCACTGCCGCAGGAGTAATCTGTCCGCCATGTCCGCTCACGAATCCCCCATTATTCGTCGTCAATCCAGGCAGATCATGGTCGGCAATGTGCCGGTTGGGGGCAATGCCCCCATCACGGTGCAAACCATGACCAACACCAAGACCACGGATGTCGCCGCCACCGTCGAGCAGATCCAGCGGATCGAGCGGGTCGGTGCTGACATAGTCCGGGTCTCGGTACCCACCATGGAAGCGGCGGAAGCCTTCAAGCTCATCAAACAGCAGACCCGCATTCCCATCGTCGCCGACATCCACTTCGACTACCGCATCGCCCTGAAAGTGGCCGAATACGGTGCCGACTGCCTGCGCATCAACCCGGGCAACATAGGCAACGAAGAGCGGGTGCGCGCCGTGGTCGACTGTGCCCGTCATTACAACATTCCGATCCGCATCGGCGTCAACGGCGGCTCCCTGGAGCGTGACATCCAGGAAAAGTATGGCGAGCCGACCCCGGAAGCCCTGCTCGAGTCGGCCATGCGCCACGTGGATTACCTGGATCGCCTCAACTTCGATAACTTTAAGGTGAGCGTCAAGGCCTCCGACGTCTTCCTGGCGGTCGGTGCCTATCGGCTGCTGGCCAAGCAGATCGATCAGCCGCTGCACCTGGGGATCACCGAGGCGGGCGGCTTCCGTGCCGGCGCGGTGAAATCCGCCATCGGGCTCGGCATGCTGCTGGCCGATGGCATCGGCGACACCATCCGCATCTCCCTGGCCGCCGATCCGGTGGAAGAGGTGAAGGTCGGCTTCGATATTCTCAAGTCCCTGCGCATTCGCTCTCGCGGCATCAACTTCATCGCCTGTCCCTCCTGCTCCCGTCAGGAGTTCGATGTGATAGGGACGGTGAACGCCCTGGAAGAGCGGCTCGAGGACATCATCACCCCGATGGACGTCTCCATCATCGGCTGCGTGGTGAACGGCCCGGGCGAGGCCCTGGTCTCGGATCTGGGGCTGGCGGGCGCCGCCAACAAGAGTGCCTTCTATGAAGGGGGCCAGCGGGTCGACCGGCTCGACAACAAGGATCTCATCCCGACCCTGGAGCGCCGTATCCGCGCCCGGGCGGCCATGCTGGATCCGGCCAACCAGATCCAGGTGGACAAAGGTTGAACCATTGAGGGGCCACCTGGGGTGGCCCCGGCTTTAGGTTGTTGATTTTAAATCCCGCATCCGGGCACCCTGATTTTACCTCGGGGCCGAAAATCCCTATAATGCGGCCAAATTTTACCTCTTTTTCTCGAGTATCAACGTGGCAAAACAGATCCAAGCTATTCGCGGTATGAATGATTGCCTGCCGGAGCAGAGCCCGGTATGGCAGAAAGTGGAACAGATCCTGCGCCAGGTCGTCGCCAGCTACGGCTACAGCGAAGTGCGCATGCCCATCGTCGAACAGACCCATCTGTTCAAGCGCGCCATCGGTGAAGTGACCGACGTGGTCGAAAAAGAGATGTACACCTTTGAAGACCGCAACGGCGACAGCCTGAGCCTGCGTCCGGAAGGGACCGCCAGCTGCGTCCGTGCCGGTATCGAGCACGGCCTGCTCTACAACCAGGAACGCCGGATGTGGTACATGGGCCCCATGTTCCGTCACGAGCGTCCCCAGAAGGGCCGTTATCGCCAGTTCCACCAGTTCGGGGTCGAGCTGTTTGGCATCAACGGGCCTGACATCGACGCCGAGCTCATCATGCTGACCCACCGCCTGTGGCGTCTGTTCGGCATCAGCGATCACGTCACCCTGCAGCTCAACACGCTCGGTCAGAGCGACGAGCGCGCCGCTTACCGCGATGCGCTGGTGGCCTACCTGGAGCAGTACAAGAGCGAGCTGGACGAAGAGAGCCAGCGCCGCATGTACAGCAACCCGCTGCGGGTGCTCGACTCCAAGGACGAGAAGGTACAGGCCATTCTGGTGGGTGCCCCCCGTCTGTTCGATCACCTGGGTGAAGAGAGCCTGGCCCACTTCGAGGGGCTCAAGCGCCTGCTCGAGTCTGCCGGCATTCAATACGAGGTGAACGAGCGTCTGGTGCGCGGCCTCGACTACTACAACCTCACCGTGTTCGAGTGGGTGACGAGCAGCCTGGGCGCCCAGGGCACAGTCCTGGCCGGTGGCCGTTACGACGGCCTGGTGGAGCAGCTCGGCGGTCAGGCGACCCCGGCCGTGGGCTTTGCCATGGGCATGGAGCGTCTGGTGCTGATGCTCGAAACCCTCGAGCTCAACGCCGACATCCGCCCGGCGGTGGATGTCTATCTGGCCATGGTGGGCGAGGGCACCGAGCAGGCAGGCTTCCAGCTTGCCGAGCGGCTGCGCGACGCCCTGCCGGACTTGCGTCTGATGAGCCACTGCGGTGGCGGCAACTTCAAGAAACAACTCAAGCGTGCCGACAAGAGCGGCGCGGCCATTGCCCTGATGCTCGGCGAGACCGAGGTGCAAAGCGGGGAGATCACCATCAAATATCTGCGTGGCCAGGCCGAGCAACAGACCGTCTCGGTCGATGCCGCCATCGCCCTGCTGGCAGCTAAAGGAGAGTAAGCTGTGGAAGTGTATACCACTGAAGAACAACAGGTTGAGGTCATCAAGAGCTGGTGGAAAGAGAACGGCACCTCGGTACTCGCCGGGACTGTGATCGGTCTGGTCGGCCTCTTTGGCTGGCGTTACTACAACGAGCTGCAGCAGACCAATCAGGAAGCCGCCTCCCAGGCTTATAACGCCATGACAGCCCAGCTCGCCAAGGGTGACGATGCCGCCCTTGAGCAGGCCAAGAGCTTCATCAGCGCCCATCAGGGCGACGCCTATGCGGAGTTGGCTGCCCTGCAACTTGCCGCGGCTGCGGTCAAGGCGGGCAAGCTGGATCTGGCCGCCGAGCAGCTGACCCAGGTGGCCGCGAACGGCGACGAGAGCATCAAGCCCATCGCCGCCCTGCGCCTGGCACGGGTGCTCAAGGATCAGGGCAAGGCCGACGAGGCCCTGGCCCAGCTTGGCAAGATCAACAACGACGCCTTCAAGGCCCAGGTGGCGGAAGTGCGTGGTGACGTGCTGCTGGGGCAGGGCAAGCCCGAAGAGGCGCGCGATGCCTATCAGGTGGCGGCCGATGCCGGCGGCCTGCAGAGCAGCGCCGAACTCAAGCTGAAGATGGACGATCTGGCGCTGCCAGCGGTCACTGCGGGTGAGGCTCCGGATGCGTAATCTGTACAAGAAAATGGCGCTGGGGGTGGCAGTCTCCCTGGCCCTGCAGGGTTGCTCCCTGTTCAGCTCAGAGGAAGACCTGACCCCGATGGCGCCTCTGCCCGTGGTGGAGTCCGCCTTCAGTGCCGATACCCTGTGGTCCTCCTCCGTCGGGGATGGCATAGGTGATTTCTACTCCCAGCTGCAACCCGTGGTGGAAGAGGATCACATCTATGCCGCCGCCCGTGATGGGGATGTGACCGCCTTCGATCGCAACAGTGGCGAGACCCTGTGGAGCGTGGATCTGGCAGACCTGCCCATCAACGCCGACAAGCGCAGCGCCCGCCTCTCCGGCGGTCTGGTCTCCCGTTACGGCAAGCTGTTCCTCGGCTCCGAGAACGGGGTGGTCTACGCCCTGAACGAAGCGAACGGGGAAGTGCTGTGGCAGACCACTGTGCCCGGTGAAGTGGTGGCGAGCCCCGCCGTCGAGGATGGTCGCGTGGTGGTGCTGACCACCTCGGGCCGTCTGATGGCGCTCGATACCGATGAGGGCAAGCTGCAGTGGACCCTGTCCGAAGAGCAGCCGCCCCTGACCCTGCGCAGCGCCAGCACCCCTGTCATCACCAACGGCGCCGTGCTCTATGGCCGTGCCGATGGCAAGGTGGGCATAGCCCTGCTGAGCAACGGCCAGCCGGTGCGCCAGTCCAAGGTGGCCGACCCGCGCGGTGCCACCGAGCTGGATCGCATGGTCGATGTGGACGCCCGTCCGCTGATTGCCGGTGATGAGCTCTATGCCATCGCCTACAATGGCCAGCTGATGGCCCGCAAGCTGATGACAGGTGACGAGGTGTGGAAGCGCAAGTATTCCGGCTACCGCGACATGGCGGTTACCGGCAATGCCATAGTGCTGACCGACAGCCGCAGTCATCTGTTTGCGGTGGATCGTCGCAATGGTCTTGAGCTGTGGTCCAACACCCAGCTGGAAAACCGCACCGTGACCGCTCCCGTCGTCCTGGGTGACTACGTGGTGGTCGGCGATGTGGAAGGTTACCTGTATTGGCTGGATCGGACCGACGGGTCCATTAAGGCCATGCAGCAGCTCGACAGCAGTGGTCTCTATGCCGCGCCCCTGGTGGACGGTGACACCCTGTATGTGCAGAGCCGTGGCGGCAAGTTGTACGCTATCAAGCGTCCCTGATCGCCCGTCAATCTGAATATCCGGCTCCTGGTCTTCGGACCCGGAGCCTTTGTCGTCTTGAGAATGAGGCTTTTATGACTCCTGTAGTAGCCCTGGTGGGCCGCCCCAACGTGGGGAAATCCACCCTGTTTAACCGCCTGACCCGTACCCGGGATGCCCTGGTTGCCGATTTCCCCGGCCTGACCCGGGACCGCAAATACGGCCAGGCGAAGTTGGGCGAGCTGGAATTTATCGTGGTCGATACCGGCGGTATCGATGGCACCGAGGAGGGGATCGAGCTGAAGATGGCCGAGCAGTCCCTGCTGGCCATCGAGGAAGCGGATGTGGTGCTCTTCATGGTGGATGCCCGTGCCGGTTTGACCGCCGCGGATCAGGCCATCGCCGAGCACCTGCGCAAGACCCACAAGAAGGTGTTCCTGGTCGCCAACAAGACCGACGGCATCGACGGTGACTCCGCGGTCTCCGAGTTCTACGGTCTGGCGCTGGGGGAGGTCTACCAGATCGCCGCCGCCCACGGTCGTGGGGTGCTGAGCCTGCTGGAGCTGGCGCTGGCCCCCCACCTTGAGACCCTGGTCGAGGCCGCCGCCGAAGAAGAGGCGCAGGAAGAGGAGGACTTCGACGAAGAAGCCCTGCTGCGCATGGTGGCCGCCGGTGATCTCGACACTCGGGAAGACACCAAGGAGACCCCGTTCGCCGACTTGCCCATCAAGTTCGCCATCGTCGGTCGCCCCAACGTCGGCAAGTCCACCCTGACCAACCGCATGCTGGGTGAAGACCGCGTCATCGTCTATGACATGCCGGGCACCACCCGCGACTCCGTCTACATCCCCATGGAGCGTGACGAGCAGAAGTACGTGGTCATCGACACCGCTGGCGTGCGTCGCCGTGGCAAGGTGCACGAGACGGTGGAGAAGTTCTCCGTCATCAAGACCTTGAAAGCCATTGAGGACGCCAACGTCTGCCTGCTGGTGATAGACGCTCGCGAGACCATCACGGATCAGGACTTGAGCATCCTCGGCTTCGTGCTGAGCAGCGGCCGCTCCGTGGTGCTGGTGGTGAACAAGTGGGACGGTCTGGATCAGAAGGTGAAGGAAGACATCAAGAACGAGCTGGACAGACGCCTGGGCTTCATCGATTTCGCCCGCGTCCACTTCATCTCCGCCCTGCACGGCAGCGGCGTCGGCCATCTGTTTGAGTCCATCAACGAGGCTTACCAGTCCGCCACCCGTCGTACCAGCACCGCGATGCTGACCCGCATCATGCAGATGGCGCAGGAAGATCACCAGCCGCCCATGGTCAACGGTCGCCGCGTCAAGCTCAAGTATGCCCACGCCGGTGGCTACAACCCGCCGCGCATCGTTATCCACGGCAACCAGTTGAACGATCTGCCTGACTCCTACAAGCGGTATCTCATCAACTACTTCCGCAAGTCCCTGAAGATCATGGGTACCCCGATCCGGGTCGAGTTCCAGGAGTCGGTCAACCCCTTCGAGGGCAAGAAGAACACCCTGACCCTGAGCCAGGAGCGGCAACGGGATCGCCTGCTCAAGGCGAAGAACAAGAGCAAGAAATAAGCCCTGACGGCTGCCCTGGTGGCAGCCGTTTTTTTATCTGCAAGAAGAGGGGCGAGCCCAGCGCGCCTGCCCTTGAGAGGAGATGACCATGAGTCTCTTGACATGCCCGGCCTGCCAGGCCGAGCTGGACAACCGCAGCCTCGAGGTGAGCTGCGACCAGTGCCATGCCCGCTATCGGATCCGGGCCCTGTGTCCGACCTGTCAGCAGAGCCTGGAGCGGCTTCGGGCCTGCGGCGCCGTGGATTACTTCTGCAACCACTGCAACAGCCTGGTCTCCAAGCGTGCCGTGCGGTTCGAGGCGATCCCGGCCGAGGCGAGCTGATGGAATAAAAAAACCCGGCCTTGGCCGGGTTTATGCTGTTGTGTGCTCCGCAATCAGCAAGGTATAGGAGCGGTTTCGGTGCCATATCTTGCGTTTCATGTCGGCCAGTTTCAGCTTGCGTCTGGGGCTCCAGGCGCACCTGGTCTTTCTGGTCAACGTGGCTCTTCTACGTGTTCGCATCTGGTTTTCCTCCCTGGTCATCCCGGCGACGCTGACGGCCCCTGAGATGGGCGGCCATCGGTATCGCAAGTTGATGAATATATTGCAATAAGCCTCTCTCAGACAGGCTCGGGCCTGGGGCAATGGTAACAGAGAATTCCCCAAGGCGACACACCCCGCAGGGCTCAGGGGGTGATGATCTGGCTGACCACCTCGGCGATGATGGCGGGGCGCTGTGCCGGGGCTGCTGGCTCGCTGCCGTCGTCTTCGTCCAGGGCCTCGCGGCGATGGGCCTTCTGCTGCTCGTTGTCGAGCCAGAGCAGGCTCTGGTAGTACTGGCGCACGTTGTTGACGTAGTTGCGCGCCTCGCCACCCCGGGCATAGCCATAGCGCACCTTGCGATGCCAGCGTGACTGCTGCAGCAGGGGCAACACCTCTTTCACGTCGCTCCAGGCATCGGGATTCTTGCCGAGCTGCTTGGTCAGGCGGCGGGCATCCATCATGTGGCCATAGCCGATGTTGTAGGCGGTGAGGGCAAACCACACCTTCTCGTCCGCCGGCACCGAGTCCGGCACCTTCTCCATCATCTCCTGCAGGTAGCGGGCGCCCCCCTTGATGCTCTCTTCCGGGTGGGTTCGATCGTTTACCCCCATCGCCTTGGCGGTGGGCTCGGTCAGCATCATCATGCCGCGCACCCCTGTGTAGGAGCGGGCCTGGGGGTCCCAGTGGGACTCCTGATAGCTGATGGCGGCCAGCAGGCGCCAGTCTATGTCCTTGGCATGGGTCTGGAACAGCGCCTGATACTTGGGCAGCAGGCTCTTGGCCCGCTTGAGGAAGGTGCGGGTGTCGACGAAATCGAAGTTCTGCACGTGGCCGAAGTACTTCTCGTCGAGCTTGGCGATGGAGCCATCCATGAAGCGCTGGCCGAAGAAGTCGATGATGCTGGCGTAGAGGCTGTCATCGGGCAGCTTGGTCATGGCCCAGGCCACTGTCTGCTTGCTGGCCAGGGTCAGCCCCTCGGTGAGCTCGGGGTAGTAGCGCTGGGTGCGGGCCAGCACAGTGTCCTGCACCACCGTGTAGTCCACCTCGCCGTCGGCGACCTGCTTGAGCAGCTCCTCCACGTCGGCGTCCCGGTTGATGCGCCAGCTCAGATTGGGGTACTGGCTGGCCAGCTCCTTCATCAGATCCTCACCGGTGGAGCCCGCAGGCACCACTATGGTGCCCTTGATGTCGCCGAGATCCTTGGGCCTGGGGGAGCCGTTGCGATAGACCAGCTTGGGGGAGACCTGGTAGAAGCCGGGGCCGAAGCGAAACAGCTTGCGCCGCTCCGGGGTCACCACGATGGCGGCGGCGGCGAGATCCAGGCTCCCCTTCTGCAGCTGTTCGACCAGCTCGGCGGTGGAGTAGGCCGGAACTATGGTCAGCTTGACCCCCAGCCAGTCGGCATAGTGCTGCGCCAGCTCGTAATCGAACCCCTGGGCGGTGTCGTCACGCTGGTAATAGGAAGTGGGACCATAGAGGGTGCCAACACGGATCTCGCCCCGTTGGCGGATCTGCTCCAGCTGGCTGGAGGGGGAATAGAAGTCACAGCCGGCCAGGGCCAGTGTCAGCAACATCCCGATAAACAGTCGAAAAATGCAGCGCAAGTAGGTGAGTACCCTTGTTGAAAAAATCGGCATTTGTCAAAAGAGAGGCACCTTTATACCAGAGAGTGTGGAGGGAGTCACATCGTGGGAGATGAGAAAAACGTTTGTTCGCGGTGAGCCTGATCCCTATAATACGCGCGTCTCAAATCCCCCCACACTCTAAAACTTGGTGAGAAAGGTATATGGAAATCTTGCGTGGTGCCCCAGCACTGTCTGAGTTTCGTGTCCACAAGCTGCTGCAGAGCTGCGCACAGAGAGGAGTAGAGATAGCAGACGTCTATGCCGAATATGTGCACTTTGCCGAGCTTTCGAGCCCGCTCTCGCCCCCGGAGCGAGCGACCTTGGGCCAGCTTCTGCGCTACGGCCCGACCATCCCGGAACACACCCCCAGCGGTCAGCTGTTTCTCGTTACCCCCCGCCCCGGCACTATCTCCCCCTGGTCTTCCAAAGCAACCGACATCGCCCACAACTGCGGCCTGAACCAGGTCAAGCGGCTGGAGCGCGGCATTGCCTATTACGTGCAGGCCAAGAGTGAATTGAGCGCAGCCCAGCGTGGCGAGGTCGCAGCCCTGCTGCACGATCGCATGATGGAGGTGGTGTTCGATGAGCCGAGCCAGGCAGCCGCCCTGTTTGCCCATCACGAGCCGCGCCCCTTCACCCAGGTGGATGTGCTGGGCGGTGGCCGCAGCGCCCTGGCCTCGGCCAACATCGAGCTGGGCCTGGCGCTCGCCGATGACGAAATCGACTACCTGGTGGAGAACTTCACCCGCCTTGGTCGCAATCCCAACGACATCGAGCTCTACATGTTCGCCCAGGCGAACTCCGAGCACTGCCGTCACAAGATCTTCAACGCCGACTGGACCATAGACGGTGAGCAGCAGCCCAAGTCGCTGTTCAAGATGATCAAGAACACCTTCGAGCAGACGCCGGATCATGTCCTGTCTGCCTATAAAGACAACGCCGCCGTGATGGAAGGCAGCCAGGGTGGCCGCTTCTTCCCGAGCCCCGCCAGCGGCGAATACCAGTATCACCAGGAGCGCGTCGACATCCTGATGAAGGTGGAGACTCACAACCACCCGACCGCCATCTCCCCCTTCCCGGGGGCGGCCACCGGCTCCGGCGGCGAAATTCGCGACGAGGGCGCGACAGGCCGTGGCGCCAAGCCCAAGGCGGGCCTGGTGGGCTTCTCCGTCTCCAACCTGCGCATCCCAGGTTTCGAGCAACCCTGGGAGCAGGATTTCGGCAAGCCGAGCCGCATCGTCAGCGCCTTTGACATCATGCAGGAGGGGCCCCTTGGCGGCGCCGCCTTCAACAACGAATTCGGTCGTCCGGCCATCCTCGGCTACTTCCGTACCTTCGAAGAGCAGGTGCCGAGCCACAACGGCGTCGAAGTGCGCGGTTACCACAAGCCCATCATGCTGGCGGGCGGCATAGGCAACATCCGCAGCGAACACGTCCAGAAAGGGGAGATCCCGGTGGGGGCAGCCCTGATCGTGCTGGGCGGCCCGGCCATGAACATAGGTCTGGGTGGTGGCGCGGCATCGAGCATGGCCTCCGGCCAGTCTGCCGAAGACCTCGATTTCGCCTCTGTGCAGCGGGACAACCCCGAGATGGAGCGCCGCTGCCAGGAGGTGATCGATCGCTGCTGGCAGCTGGACGATGACAACCCCATCGTCTTCATCCACGATGTGGGCGCCGGCGGCCTCTCCAATGCCATGCCGGAGCTGGTGAACGACGGCGAGCGCGGTGGTCGCTTCGACCTGCGCGCCATCGCCAGCGACGAGCCGGGCATGAGCCCGCTGGAGATCTGGTGCAACGAATCCCAGGAGCGTTACGTGCTGGCGGTCGCCCAGGACAAGCTGCCCCTGTTCAAGGCCCTGTGCGAGCGTGAGCGCGCCCCCTATGCGGTCATCGGCACCGCCACCGAAGAGAAGCACCTCACTCTCTCGGATGCGCATTTCGACAACCAGCCCATCGATCTGCCCCTGGACGTGCTGCTCGGCAAGGCGCCCAAGATGCACCGCGACGTGCAGACCCTGCCCGCCCAGGGCAAGGCCCTGCAACTGGATGGCATCACCCTGAATGACGCGGCCGAGCGGGTACTGCGCCTGCCGACAGTGGCGGAGAAGTCCTTCCTTATCACCATTGGCGATCGCAGCGTGACCGGTCTGGTCAACCGCGACCAGATGGTCGGCCCCTGGCAGATCCCGGTGGCCGATTGCGCCGTCACCGCCGCCACCTACGACAGCTACCATGGCGAAGCCATGTCCATGGGGGAGCGCACTCCGGTGGCACTGCTCTCCCACGCAGCCTCTGCCCGTATGGCGGTGGCCGAGGCCCTGACCAACCTGGCACCGGCCCACATTGGCTCCCTCAAGCGGGTCAAGCTCTCCGCCAACTGGATGTCTGCCGCCGGTCACCCGGGGGAAGATGCCGGCCTCTATGAGGCGGTCAAGGCGGTGGGCGAGGAGCTCTGCCCGGCCCTTGGCATCACAATCCCGGTGGGCAAGGACTCCATGTCCATGAAGACCCGCTGGCAGCAGGACGGGGAAGAGCGCAGCGTCACCTCGCCGCTCTCCCTGCTCATCTCCGCCTTCGCGCGCGTGGAAGACGTGCGCAATACCGTCACGCCGCAGCTGCGTACCGATCTCGGCGAGACCGACCTTATCCTGATCGACCTTGGCAACGGCAAGCAGCGCCTCGGCGCCTCCGCCCTGGCTCAGGTCTATCGCCAGCTTGGTCAGAACGCCCCGGATCTGGACAACCCCGTCCAGCTCAAGGGCTTCTTCAACGCCATCCAGGCGCTGGTAGCGGATCGCAAGCTGATTGCCTACCACGACCGCTCCGACGGCGGCCTCTTCGTCACCCTGACCGAGATGGCCTTCGCCGGTCACTGCGGTCTCGACATCCAGCTCGACCGCGTGGGTGGCGAACTGCTGCCTGCCCTGTTCAACGAGGAGCTGGGTGCCGTCATCCAGGTGCGCCGCGACGACAAGGAAGCCGTGCTGACCCTGTTGGCCGGTCACGGTCTGGCGGCCTGCTCCCATGTGCTGGGTACTGTGCGTGAAGACGATCTCATCCTGTTCCAGCGTGCCGGGACCGAAGTGTACCGCGCCAGCCGCACCGCCCTTCGCACCCTCTGGGGCGAGACCAGCTGGCAGATGCAGCGCCTGCGGGACAACCCCGAGTGCGCGGATCAGGAACATGCCGCCCGCCAGGACGCCACAGACCCTGGTCTGCAGGCCAGGTTGACCTACAACCCGTCCGAGGACGTGGCCGCGCCCTATATCGCCCGCGGGGTTTCCCCCCGTCTGGCGGTGCTGCGCGAGCAGGGGGTCAACTCCCACGTGGAGATGGCAGCGGCGTTCGACCGCGCCGGGTTCGCGGCGGTGGATGTGCATATGAGTGACATCCTGTCCGGTCGCATCAAGCTGGAAGAGTTCCAGACCCTGGTGGCCTGTGGCGGCTTCTCCTACGGTGACGTGCTGGGGGCGGGGGAAGGCTGGGCCAAGTCCATCCTGTTCAACGACAACGCCCGCGAACAGTTCCAGCGCTTCTTCGAGCGTGGCGATACCCTCTCCTTGGGGGTGTGCAACGGTTGCCAGATGATGTCCAACCTGCGCGACCTCATCCCGGGGGCCGACTTGTGGCCACGCTTCGTGCGCAACCGCTCCGAGCGTTTCGAGGCGCGCTTCAGCCTGGTGGAAGTGCAGGACTCTCCGTCTGCCTTCTTCGACGGCATGGCGGGCTCAGTGATGCCCATCGCCGTCTCCCACGGGGAAGGGCGGGTGGAAGTGCGCGATGCCGCTCACCTTGCCGCGCTGCAACAGAGCGGCCTGGTGGGGCTGCGTTTCGTGGACAACCGCGGCCAGGTCACCGAGCAGTACCCGGCCAACCCGAACGGGGCACCGGCGGGCATCACTGCGGTCACCACCACGGACGGCCGCGCGACTATCATGATGCCGCACCCGGAGCGGGTGTTCCGCACAGTGGCGAACTCCTGGCACCCGGACAACTGGGGCGAGGATGGCGCCTGGATGCGGATGTTCAGAAACGCTCGCGTGCGTCTGGGTTAATCCCGCGCTGACGTTCTAGAGAATCAAAAACCGGCCTCCGTGGCCGGTTTTTTTATGGGCGTGTGAGGCGCTCTGCGAGCCTTGGGTCCATGGCTGGTGGCGGAGGGAAGTGAGATGAAAGATGAGAGAGCTGAGGGGAGAGAGCGGACAGGGGAGGGCGTTGGCACTGTGAGCCAGGCTCCCTTGCCGGGTTGATACCTGAGCCCGGCAGTCTGGCGAGATAAAAAAACCGGCCACGAGGGCCGGTTTTGTTGTCTTGGCTGACGGGGTGCTAGCGCAGCACCACGTACTGGAAGCCCTGCACCAGGCTGATGACCGGCTGGGGGTAGATGCCCAGCGCCACCACCAGGATGGCGGAGAGCAGCACCACAAGCCCACCGGAGGAGAAGGCCCAGTCGGCCCTGGCATCGCGCAGCTGCATGCCGGGTTCCCGCAGATAGAGGGTGACCATGACCCGCAGGTAGTAGTAGAGGCCCAGGGCACTGCCGAGCACTATGGCGCCGGAGAGCCACCACAGCTTGGCATCGACCGTCACCCCGATGAGGTAGAACTTGCCGATGAAGCCCAGCGTCATGGGGATGCCCGCCAGGGAGAGCATCATCACCGTCATGACGGCTGTCAGGTAGGGGCGCTTCCAGAACAGGCCGCGATAGCTGTGCAGGGAGTCCGCATCCTTGCCGCGATAGGGGCTGGACATCATGCTGATGACGCCGAAGGCCCCCAGGCTGGTGAAGAGGTACATCAGCAGGTAGACACCGGCCGCTTCCACCGGCATCTGGCCGAGGCGGCTCGCCACTATCACTGCCAGCAGGTAGCCGAAGTGGGAGATGGAGGAGTAACCCATCATCCGCTTGATGTTGGTCTGGATCAGCGCCAAGAGGTTGCCGACCACGATGGAGATGACCGCCATGGCCGCCAGCAGCCAGTGGATCATGGGATCCGAGGTGGCCGGCACCGCCAGGTAGAAGCGCAGCAGCACGCAGAACACGGCTATCTTGCTCACGGTGGCGAGGAAGGTGGCCACAGGTGCCGGGGCGCCCTCATAGACATCCGGGGTCCAGAGGTGGAAGGGGGCGAGCGACAACTTGAAGGCAAAGCCCACCAGCATCAGGCCAAAGCCCCCCATCAGCAGCGGGTGGTGAGCCGGGCTCTGGGCCAGGGTCAGACCGAGATCGCTGAAGCTCAGGCTGCCTGCCTGGGCATAGAGCAGCGCCATGCCGAACAGCAGGAAGGCGGTGGCGGCAGCGGAGAGCACCATGTACTTGATGCTGGCCTCCAGGGAATGGCGCTCGCGATAGGCATAACCCACCAGACCGAACATGGGCAGGGTCAGCATCTCGATCCCGATAAACAGTGACGCGAGATGGCGGGAACCCGCCAGCACCAGGCCACCGGCGGTGGCGATCAAGAGCAGCAGGTAGAACTCTTCCCGGTTGTCCGGGTAGCCCTTGAGCCAGGAGCGACCGAAGGTACAGGTGGCCAGGGCGCCGATGAGCACCAGCCCCATGTAGAAGACCGCATAGCTGTCCACTTGCAGCAGGGGAGTGACCCCCTGATCCCCCTGGGCCATGACGATGGGCAGGGAGAAGAGCGCCAGGTTGAGGCCTGTGATGGTCACCACGAAGGCGGTGTCATCGCAGCGCTTCCAGGCGATGGCGAGCATCAGGGCGACCATGGCCCCCGTGGTCAGCAACAGGGGCAGCAGGGCCAATAGTTGGGCGGCGGTAAACGTCATGACAAGGCTCCCGGTGTGGACAAGGAAAGGGAGAGAGAAACAGAGGGCATCATTGCAGTGCTCCTGTGGCTGGCAGCGCGTACCAGTGCAGCACGCTCAGCAGGCTGCTGCTGGCGGTGTCGAGCACGGGTTGCGGGTAGAGACCGAGCAGCACCAGCAGACCGGCTATGGTCAGCATCATGGCCAGCTCCCGTCTGTCCAGGCCCTTGAGGACGCTCTCGTCCTTGGGGGCACCGAAACAGGCGCGCTGCAGCATGATGAGGGAGTAGACCGAGGCCAGCACCAGGCCGAAGGTGGCGATGATGGTGATGATGGGGGCCACCTGGAAGCTGCCGATGAGGATCAGGAACTCGCCGACAAAGTTGCCGGTGCCCGGCATGCCAAGGGAGGCCACCGAGAAGAACAGCATGACGCCGGGCAGGTAGCGCAGCCGACCCCAGAGGCCGCCCATCAGGCGCAGGTCCCGGGTGTGCAGGCGCTCGTAGAGCTGGCCGCACAGGATGAAGAGACCGGCGGCGGAGAGGCCGTGGGCTATCATCTGCACCACAGCCCCTTGCAGGGCCAGCTCGCTGCCGGAGTAGATGGCGATCATCACGAAGCCCATGTGGGAGATGCTGGTGTAGGCCACCAGACGCTTGATGTCGGTCTGGGCGAACGCCAGCAGGGCGCCGTAGACGATGCCGAAGAGGCCAAGGAGCATGGCGTAGGGGGCGAACTCGGCGGAGGCCTCCGGGAAGAGCGGCAGCGTGAAGCGCAGCAGGCCGTAGGCGGCGGTTTTGAGCAAGATCCCCGCCAAGTCCACAGAACCCGCGGTCGGCGCCTGGCTGTGGGCGTCCGGCAACCAGCCATGGAGCGGCACCAGGGGCATCTTGACCGCGAAGGCGATGAAGAAGCCCAGCATCAGCAGCCACTGCACGCCCTTGCTCATCGGGGTATTGAGCAGGTCGAGGTAGTTGAAGGTGAAGACGCCGGTGCTGGCGTGGTGGGTCAGCACCAGCCCGAGGATGGCCACCAGCATGATGAGGCCACTCGCCTGGGTGTAGATGAAGAACTTGGTGGCCGCGTTGATCCGGGATTTACCGTCGGTGACCGAGTGGCCCCAGAGCGCGATCAGGAAGTACATGGGAACCAGCATCATCTCCCAGAAGAAGAAGAACAGGAACAGGTCCACCGCCATGAAGACGCCGAGCACACCCCCCAGGATCCACAGCAGGTTGAGGTGGAAGAAGCCGATGCGCTGCACGATTTCCTTCCAGGAACAGAGGATGGCAAGCACACCGATGAAGCTGGTGAGCATCACCATCAGGAGGGACAAGCCGTCTACCGCCAGGTGCAATGAGATGCCGAAGCGGGGGATCCAGGGTTGCTGCCACTCGGCCGCCCAGACGGGGAGGCCGGGGTTCGCGAGGGAGAAGTCACCCCCCAGCCAGATGGCACCGGAGAGCACCAGGCAGGCGCTCATGGAGAGCAGGGCTACCCAGCGAACGAATTGTCCGCCGAGCCGCTCCATCTGCCAGCAGAGCAAGCCGCCGATAAAAGGAATTAACAAGATCCAGAGTAAGGTCACGATATCAGCTCTCGTCTAGGTTCTAGTCGGGCAGGCCCCGGGCCTGCCACACATATTGGGCTCATGGATCAGCCGAGCAGCAGCAGGGCCAGGATCAGGGCGGCGCCCATCCCCATGGAGGCGGCGTACCAGCGCAGCTTGCCGGACACAGTCCAGGCCAGCAACTGGTGGCCCCCCTGGGCCAGCACGGCGGGCAGGTTCATCATCCGATCCAGCGGGTCCTTGCCGAGCAAGCGGGTCACCAGCAGGTAGGGCTTGACCCAGATCCAGTCATACAGCCAGTCAAAGCCCCAGGCATTGAACCAGAGGGTGCTGAGCGCGCGGCCGACGGCACTCTCGGCGATCCCCTTCGCCAGGCGACGTTCGCCGAGAAAGAGGAAGGCTGCGAGCGCAATGCCTGCCACGGCGATGACGCCGGAGAGGATCTCGAGGCTGTGACGGCCCTCCTCGATATGATCCCCCGGGCCTGCCGGCAGCACTCCGGCGAGCGGCGGCACTATCAGGGCACCCACACCGGTGGAGAGCACCAGCAGCACCAGCAGCGGCAGCTGGTGGGCCAGGCCGTGGCCTTTGTGCGCCTGCGTCTGTGCCTTGCCGTGGAAGGCGATGAAGATGAGGCGGAAGGTGTAGAGGGAGGTCAGGAAGGCCCCACCCAGACCGGCCCACAGCAGGGCGCTCTGGCCACTGGCCTGCACCTGCCAGAGGATGGCGTCCTTGCTGTAGAAGCCGGCGGTGACCAGCGGCAGCGCGGCCAGGGCCGAGCCCCCCACCAGGAAGCAGGCATAGACCAGCGGCAGGCTCTTGCGCAGGCCCCCCATCTTGAAGATGTTCTGCTCGTGGTGGGTCGCGACTATGACGGCCCCGGCGGAGAGGAACAAGAGCGCCTTGAAGAAGGCGTGGGTCATCAGGTGGAAGATGGCCCCTTCCCAGGCACCGACCCCCAGGGCCAGGAACATGTAGCCTATCTGGCTCATGGTGGAGTAAGCCAGGATCCGCTTGATGTCGGTCTGCACCAGGGCGGCAAAGCCTGCCAGCACTAGGGTAATGGCACCGACCAGGGCCACCAGATGGAGGATCTCCGGGGCCAGCAGGAAGAGGCCGTGGGTGCGGGCGATGAGGTAGACACCAGCGGTCACCATGGTGGCCGCGTGGATCAGCGCCGAAACCGGGGTCGGACCCGCCATGGCGTCTGCCAGCCAGGTCTGCAGGGGCAGCTGGGCGGATTTGCCGACCGCGCCGCCGAGCAGCATCAGGCAGGCGAACGACAGGGCAGGGGAGCCCTCGGCAAACATAGCGGGGGCGCGCACCAGCAGCTCGTGGATGTTGAGGGTGCCGAGCTCGCGGTAGAGCACGAAGAGCCCGATGGCGAGGAAGACGTCACCGACCCGGGTCACCACGAAGGCCTTGAGGGCGGCCGCCCCGTTGGCGGGGTTGCGGTAGTAGAAGCCGATCAGCAGGTAGCTGCACAGCCCCACCCCTTCCCAACCCAGGTAGACGAACAGCAGATCATCGGCCAGCACCAGGAACAGCATGCTAGCGATGAAGAGGTTGGTGTAGGTGAAGAAGCGGGAATACCCCTCTTCCCCGCGCATGTACCAGGAGGCGAACAGGTGGATGAAGAAGCCCACCCCTGTCACCACCCCCAGCATGGTCAGCGACAGCCCATCCAGCGCCAGGCGGAAGGCGGGCTGGAATTCGCCCACCGACATCCACTGCCACAGGGTCTGGGTATAGACGCCGCCCTCGGGGGTGTGATTGAGGAAGTCGAACCCGACCCAGATTGTGGTCAGGGCCGACAGGCCTATGCTGCCGACACCGATGAGTGCCGCGCTGCGCTCGCCGAGACGGCCGATGGAGAAGGCCAGCAGCAGCCACCCCAGCAGGGGGAACAGGAAAGTCAAGTATAGGAGGCTCATCCGCGCATCTCGCTCACAGTGTCCACGTTCAGGGTGTGGTAACGACGATAGAGCAGCAGTAACAGGGCGAGGCCTATACTGGCCTCCGCTGCCGCCAGAGAAATCACCAGTATGTACATGATCTGGCCGTCGGCCTGGGCCCAGCGGCTACCCGCCACCACGAACGCCAGCGCGGACGCATTCATCATGATTTCGATACTCATGAGGATAAACAGCAGGTTGCGGCGGATCAGCAGACCGCACAAACCGATGCAGAACAGGATTGCCGCGAGCAGCAAGCCGTGCTCCATGGGGATACCACTCATTGCTGACCTCCTTCCTGGGATGGGCGAGCTGTGGGTTTGGGGACGGAAAGCACTTCCCCGCTCTTGTCTTCACGGCCAAGGTGATAGGCGGTGACCAGACCCGCCAGCAGCAGTATGGAGGCGAGCTCCACCGCCAGCACATAGGGGCCGAACAGGGCGATGCCGACCTCTTTCGCACTGACGTCGGTCTGCCCGAGTTCACCGCCGGTGACCCCGAGAATGCCGTAGGCCAGGAAGCCGAGCAGGATGAGGGAGAGCAGGGCAGGCCCACCCCAGGTCATGGGGGTGAGCCAGTTGCGCTCCTGATCCTGGGATGAACCCAGGTTCAGCATCATCACCACGAACACGAACAGCACCATGATGGCGCCGGCGTAGACGATCACCTGCAGGGCGCCAGCAAAGGAGGCTCCCAGGCAGAAGAAGATCATGGCCACGGCGATGAGCGAGATGATGAGATTGAGCAGCGCATGCATGGGGTTGCTGGTGCTGATGACCCGCAGCGTGCTGTAAACGGCGACCAGGGCCGCGGCATAAAATGCCAGTTCCATGATTGACTCCTAGGGCAGCAGGCTCTTGACATCGATGGGTTTGGCTTCGTTCTCGGCATCCCCTTTGGGCTTGCCGTCGATGGCCATCCCGCTCATGCGGTAGAAGTTGTAGTCCGGGTATTTGCCGGGGCCGCTGATCAGCAGATCTTCCTTCTCGTACACCAGATCCTGGCGGCGATACTCGCCCATCTCGAAATCCGGCGTCAGCTGGATGGCGGTGGTGGGGCAGGCCTCTTCACACAGACCGCAGAAGATGCAGCGGGAGAAGTTGATGCGGAAGAACTCCGGGTACCAGCGACCGTCGTCCCGCTCCGCTTTTTGCAGCGAGATACAGCCGACCGGGCAGGCCACGGCGCACAGGTTGCACGCCACGCAGCGCTCGTCACCGTCCGGATCCCGGGTCAACACGATACGACCACGGAAACGGGGCGCGGCATAGACCTGCTGCTCCGGGTAGCTCAGAGTCTCGCGGGGGCGCCAGGCATGGGAGAAGACCATCCCCAGACTGCGCAGTTGGGTGCCAACACCCTTGATAATGCTCGTAATTTTCATTGGTGCCTCACTGCACGTTCATAAGCACGACGGCGCCGGTTACCAGCATGTTGAGCAAGGTAAGCGGTAAGCAGACTTTCCAGCCAAAGGACATCACCTGGTCAAAGCGCGGGCGGGGCAGGGAGGCCCGCAGCAGGATGAAGAACACCATGAAACAGGCGGTCTTCAGGGCAAACCAGATGAAGGGCGGCAACCAGGGGCCGTGCCAGCCACCGAAGAAGAGGGTCACGATGAGGGAGGAGATCAGCACTATGCCGATGTACTCGCCCACGAAGAACAGACCCCACTTCATACCCGCGTACTCGATGTGATAGCCGTCGGCGAGCTCCTGCTCGGCCTCCGGCTGGTCAAACGGGTGACGGTGGGTGACGGCAACCCCGGCAAACAGGAAGGTGATGAAGCCCAGGAACTGGGGGATCACGTTCCACAATCCTGCTTGCGCTTCGACTATATCCCGCAGGTTGAAGCTGCCGGTCTGGATGACGATGCCCATCAAGGAGAGGCCGAGGAACACCTCGTAGGAGAGGGTCTGGGCCGAGGCGCGCAGGCTGCCGAGCAGGGAGTACTTGTTGTTGCTCGACCAGCCGGCAAAGAGCACGGCGTAGACCGCCAGCCCCGCTATGGCCAGGATGTAGAGCAGTCCCACGTTGAGATCCGCCACGCCCCAGGTGGGGGTGATGGGCACCACCGCAAACGCCAGGATGAAGGCGGTAAAGGCGATGATGGGGGCCAGCACGAAGATCCGGCGATCCGCGAAGGGCGGGATCCAGTCCTCCTTGAAGAACATCTTGACCATGTCGGCCGCCAGTTGCAGCAGGCCGAAGGGGCCCACCCGGTTGGGGCCGTACCTGTCTTGCCAGAGCGCCAGCAGACGGCGCTCGATGAAGCTCATGAAGGCGCCAGCCCCCACAATCCCCACCAGCACGATCAAGGCTTTGCCTACCTCCAGCAACAGATCGATCAGCTCATTGCTCATGCGATGGCCTCCTGCAAGTCAGTCACATAGGCCTGGTGCAGCGCGGTCGGCAGACCATGGGCGCCCAGGGGCAGGCCGAGCAGACCCGGTGCCAGCCGTTCGCTGATCCGAAGTCGCAGCCGCCAGTGGTGACCACCCCAGGAGAAGGCCACCTGGTTGCCGGCATGAAGGGCCAAACGGGCGGCATCGGCCGGGTTCAGCACCAGCTCTGGGTCTCCCATGCGGGCCTGGATGACGGGGCTGCGCGCGGAGAGCTCGTCGCCACCGAACAGCTGGTCATAGCTCACCACTTGCAGCGCTGCCTGGGCGGTGAAGGGGGCGGGAATGGTGTCGAACCAGCCGAGGGACTCGCTGCCCGGCTCCAGCAGGCGACGACCGGGATCGCCGGCCCGCAGGCTGCCACCCACCTCGTCCTGGAACTTGTTCCAGGCGGAGGGGGAGTTCCAGCCCGGTGCCCAGGCGAACGGCACCTGTTGCAGGGGTTGGCGGGCACCGGCGTAGCCTTCCATGGAGAAGTTGAAGGGGGAGTCTGGGTCTTGCGCCACCCGGGGCTCGCTCACGTTCTGATCCGCCAGCATGGAGGTGCGGCCGCTGTAGCGGTGTGGCTCGCGCGCGAGCTTCATGCCGCGGATACGCAGTCCGGCATTGGGGGCGGCTTCGCCCATGGTGGCCAGCAGCGGGGCAGAGGCGGCGCAGGCCGCACTCACCTCGTCGAAGCTGCTCCAGCGCGGGGACTTGCCGTCCAGCGTGCCTTGCAGCGCGGCCAGCCAGCGCCAGCCTTCGCGCACCTGGATGTCGGCGTCGTAGAAGGCGGGGGCATAGACCTGGAAGAAGCGCTGGGCACGGCCTTCCATGTTCACCACAGTGCCATCGGCCTCCGCAAAGCTGGCGGCAGGCAGCACCAGGTGGGCCTGCTGGGCGGTGCGGGTGTCCTGATGATCCACCACCAGCAGATGCTGCAGGCGCTTGATGGCGGCATCGACCCGGTTGCGGGGAGCACGGCGATAGAGATCGTTCTCCAGGGTGATCAGCGCAAGGGACTCGCTCCCTTCGATGCGCTCGAGGGCGGCTTCCAGGGGAGCGGCGTTGCCGGCCAGCATGGCCAGCCCCAGGCTGTTGGCCTCCTGGGCCACCAGTGCCAGTTCGACGGTCTGACCACGACCCTTGAGGGCGTGGGCTATGTTGCTGGCCGCCTCGATCAGCGCCTGGCTGCGGGCACCGGAGCCTGCGATGATGAGCGGCTTCTTGGCGTTGCCAAGCAGCTCGGCCCAGCGGGTCGCTTGAGCCAGCTGATCGGCGCCCAGATCCTGCGGGGCAGGGGCGGAACCGTCGAGCAGGTGGGCGATGGCAAAGCCGAGGCGGGCCTGATCGGCGTGAGGGGCATGCAGGGTATCGGCGGCCACGTCGTCGAGACGGGTCTGATCCAGGCTGGTGATGAGCAGCGGATAACGCTCATTCTGAGCGAGCGTCTGCACCGCGGCGACCTGCCACAGGTCCACCTTCAGCTTGCGGGCGATCTCGCGGCCCTTGCCCTTGACTGCCTGACGCAGTGCCAGGCTGATCCGGGCGGCCGTCTGGGTGACATCTTCACCCAGCACCAGCACGGCGTCGGCCTCTTCCATGTCACGCAGGCTGGGGGTTCGTACCCCGCCCTGGTGCAGGACATGCAGCATCTTCTGCAGGCAGGCCCATTCGCTCTGCTCGACCCCTGCGTAGAAGTTGGCGGCGCCCACCAGCTCGCGCAGGGCGAAGTTGCTCTCGAGTGACGCTCGTGGCGAGCCGATGCCGATGATGCCGCTTGCGGTGCGCAGGGCATCGGCGGCGCGGTTGAGGGCGCCATCGACCGTGATGGCCAGCTTGTCATTGCCATCCTGAAGCAGGGGCTGGCGCGGGCGGTCGGCCTGGTTGACATAGCCGTAACCGAAGCGGCCACGATCACAGAGGAAGTAGTGGTTCAGGGCGCCGTGGAAGCGGTTCTCGATGCGGCGCAGCTCGCCGTAGCGCTCCCCCGGGCTGATGTTGCAGCCGACCGAGCACTGCTGGCAGATGCTGGGGGCAAACTGCATGTCCCACTTGCGGTTGTAGCGCTCGGAATGGGTCTTGTCGGTGAAGACGCCGGTGGGGCAGACCTCCACCAGGTTGCCGGAGAACTCGCTCTCCAGGGTGCCATCCTCGACCCGGCCGAAGTAGACGTTGTCGTGGGCGCCGTAGACACCCAGATCCTCGCCGCCGGCGTAATCCTTGTAGTAACGCACGCAGCGATAGCAGGCGATGCAGCGGTTCATCTCGTGGTTGATGAAGGGGCCGAGATCCTGATTCTGGTGGGTGCGCTTGGTGAAGCGGTAGCGACGGCTGTTGTGGCCCGTCATCACCGTCATGTCTTGCAGGTGGCAGGCGCCACCCTCTTCACACACAGGGCAGTCGTGGGGGTGGTTGGTCATCTGCCACTCCACCACAGTCTTGCGAAACTCCTTCGCCTCTTCGTCCTCGATGGAGATATAGGTGCCATCTGTGGAGGGGGTCATGCAGGACATGACCAGGCGGCCGCGCTTGTCGTCGGCATTCTGATACTGTTTGACCGCACACTGGCGGCAGGCGCCGACGCTACCGAGCGCCGGGTGCCAGCAAAAATAGGGGACGTCCAGACCCAGGGACAGACAGGCTTGCAGCAGGTTATCTGCCCCGTCTACCTCGAACTCTTTACCGTCTACATGAATGGTTGCCATACAACTTCCCTGAAACCTGTTTTGTGAAATCGGCTATTGCCCGATGCGTTCTGGCGTATTACCAGCGCTCGCCCAGCAGATTGGGCTGGATACCCTTGAACAGCTTGTGATTGTCATGGGGGGCCTTGACCCCGGCCTCGAACTCGGACCGGAAGTACTTCATGGCACTGCCAAGGGGCTCGACGGCGCCGGGGGCATGGGCGCAGAAGGTCTTGCCCGGCCCCAGGAAGCTGACCAGCTGCTCCAGGGTGGCGAGATCCTCGGGCTGGCCTTCGCCTCGCTCCAGGGCCCGCAGGATCTTGACGCTCCAGGGCAGGCCGTCGCGGCAGGGGGTGCACCAGCCGCAGGATTCGCGGGCGAAGAACTCTTCCATGTTGCGCAAGAGTCCGACCATGTTGATGCTGTCATCCACCGCCATGGCGAGGCCGGTGCCCATGCGGGTGCCGACCTTGCCGATGCCACCGGCATACATCTGGGCATCCAGGTGCTCGGGCAACAGGAAGCCGGTGCCGGCACCGCCCGGTTGCCAGGCCTTCAGGCGATAGCCGCTCTTCATGCCACCGGCGTAGTTCTCAAACAGCTCGCGGGCTGTGATGCCAAAGGGCAGCTCCCACAGGCCCGGGTTGTTGACCTTGCCGGAGAAGCCCATCAGCTTGGTGCCGTGATCTTCCGAGCCTGGCAGCGCCAGCCCCTGGTACCACTCGACGCCGTTGCCTATGATGGCGGGCACGTTGCACAGGGTTTCGACGTTGTTGACGCAGGTCGGCTTGCCCCAGACGCCGGAGACGGCGGGGAAGGGGGGCTTGGCGCGCGGGTTGGCGCGGCGCCCTTCCAGGGAGTTGATAAGCGCGGTCTCTTCGCCGCAGATGTAACGCCCTGCGCCGGTGTGGACGAACAGCTCGAAGTCAAAGCCCGAGCCCAGGATGTTCTTGCCGAGCAGGCCGGCGGCCTTGGCCTCTTCCACCGCACGGCGCAGGTGGATGGCGGCATCCACGTACTCGCCGCGCAGGAAGATGTAGCCACGGTAGGCCTTGAGGGCCCGGGCACTGATGATCATCCCCTCGATCAGCAGGTGGGGCAACTGCTCCATCAGCAGCCGGTCTTTGTAGGTGTTCGGCTCCATCTCGTCGGCGTTGCAGAGCAGGTAACGGATGTTCATGCTCTCGTCTTTGGGCATCAGGCCCCACTTCACCCCGGTGGAGAAGCCGGCGCCGCCGCGCCCCTTGAGGCCGGCGTCCTTGACGGTGCCGACTATCTCGTCAGGGCTCATCTGACTCAGTGCCTTGCGGGCCGCTTCGTAGCCCTGCTTGCTCTGGTATTCGTCCAGCCAGACCGGCTGGCCGTCATCCCGCAACCGCCAGGTGAGCGGATGGGTCTCGGCCGCACGGGCGATGCGGTTGGCGGTGCCAAAGGATGCCAAACTCATGGATAAGCCTCCAGGGTCTTGAGCAGGCTGACGGCATCGAGCCCACCGTAGGTATCGTCGTCTATCATCAGCGCCGGCCCCTTGTCGCAGTTGCCGAGGCAGCAGACCGGCAGCAGGGTGAAGCGGCCGTCAGGGGAGGTCTGGCCGGGGGCCAGATCCATGACCTCTTTCAGGCCGGCCAGCAGTTGCTCATGGCCGTTGATGTAACAGACCATGCTGTCACAGACACGGATGATGTGGCGGCCTACCGGCTGGCGGAAGATCTGGCTGTAGAAGGTGGCGACCCCTTCCACGTCGCTGGCAGGGATGCCGAGCACGGCGGCGATGGCATGGATGGCACCGTCCGGTACCCAGCCGCGGGCCTGCTGCACTATCTTGAGCGCTTCTATGCTGGCGGCGCGGGGATCTTCGTAGTGGTGCGTCTCATGCGCTATGGCATCGCGCTCGGCCTGGCTCAGGACGAAGCCGTCCCCCTTGCTCTGGCATGCGCTCTGTCCCGCGTTGGACGATGTATTCTTGCACTGACATTGCTGGCTCATGAACTTAACCTTTTGTCGTTTATTCTTCTTGTCCCGTTGCGCCCTCCTGTGGGCGCGGCGGGAACTTAACGATCCACATCCGACATGACGAAATCGATACTGCCCAGGTAGACGATGAGATCCGACACCATCTGGCCACGGATCACCGAGGGGATCTGCTGCAGGTGGGCAAAGCTCGGAGTCCGGATCCGGGTCCGGTAGCTCATGGTGGAGCCGTCGCTGGTCAGGTAGTAACTGTTGATCCCCTTGGTCGCCTCTATCATCTGGAAGGACTCGGCGGCCGGCATCACAGGGCCCCAGGAGACTTGCAGGAAGTGGGTGATCAGGGTCTCGATGTCCTGCAGGGTGCGTTCTTTGGGCGGCGGCGTGGTGAGCGGGTGATCCGCCTTGAAGGGCCCCTCCGGCATGTTCTTCATGCACTGCTCTATGATGCGCATGCTCTGGCGGATCTCCTCGATGCGCACCGTGGCTCTGTCGTAGGCATCCCCATTGCTGCCCACCGGCACCTCGAACTCGAACTGATCGTAGCCGGAATAAGGGCGCCATTTGCGCACGTCGAAGTTGAGGCCGGTGGCCCGCAGACCGCCCCCCGTGGTGCCCCAGGCGAGCGCCTGCGCCGTGTTGTAGGCGGCGACGCCTATGGTACGACCGCGCAGTATGCTGTTGCGCATGGCGGCCTTCTCATACTCCATCAGGCGCTTGGGCAGCCAGCTCAGCAGGTTGTCCTGGATGAGACGGGCCCAGCCGATGGGCAGGTCGTGGGCCACACCGCCGATGCGGAACCAGGCCGGGTGCATGCGGGCGCCCGTGATGGCCTCGATGATGGTGTAGATCTTCTGCCGGTCGGTGAAGGTGAAGAAGACAGGGGTCATGGCCCCCACGTCCTGGATGTAGGTGCCAAGGAACAGCAAGTGGCTCTGGATGCGGAACAGCTCCGCCATCATCACCCGGATCATGTCGACCCGGTTGGGAACCTTGATCCCCGCCAGCTTCTCGACTGCCAGCACATAGGGCAGGTTGTTCATCACCCCGCCTAAGTACTCGACCCGGTCTGTGTAGGGGATGTAGCTGTGCCAGGACTGGCGCTCGCCCATCTTCTCGGCACCGCGGTGGTGATAGCCGATGTCAGGCACGCAGTCGCGGATCTCTTCCCCGTCGAGCTGCAGCACCAGGCGGAAGGCGCCGTGGGCCGAGGGGTGGTTGGGACCGAGGTTCAGGAACATGTAGTCCTCGTTCTCGTTGCCCCGGGCCATGCCCCACTCTTCGGGCTTGAACAGCAGGTTGTCCTGCTCCTGATCCTGCTTGACCGCATCGAGCATGAAGGGATCGAACTCGGTGGCGCGGGCCGGGTAGTCCTTGCGCAGCGGGTGTCCCTGCCAGCTCTTTGGCATCATGATGCGGGTGAGATGGGGGTGACCGTCGAAGGTGATGCCCATCAGATCCCAGACTTCCCGCTCGTACCAGTTGGCGTTGGGGAAGTGACGGCTGACGGTGGGCAGGTGCAGATCGCTCTCCATCAGCGGCACCTTCAGCATCACATCGGCGTTACGGTCGATGGAGATGAGGTGATAGAAGACGGTGAAGTCGCTGCCCGGCAGGCCGTGGCGATGGCTGCGCATCCGCTCGTCGGTGGCGCTGAGATCAAACAGCATCACGAAGGGGGAGGGAAGCTTTTGCAGGAAGCCCATCACGTCCAGCAGCAGATCGCGGGAGAGCCAGATCACCGGCACTCCGGTACGGGTGCTCTGCACCGTGAAGCGCTCGGCACCGAAGTGGGCGAAGAGTTCGCCGACCACCTGGGCATCGGCGTGATCCGCCGTCTGCCCCTGGGCCATGGTGTAGTTGCTTGGGAATTCTCGAGTCAGTTTCATGGTCAGATCTCATCCGGCGTGCGCAGGTTGGTGACTTGGATGCGCTCTTCCCGCTTGCGATCCTTCTCGGCCTGCATCTGGGGACGGTAGATCCCCTGATCGCCCACCACCCAGGAGAGGGGGCGGCGCTCCTTGCCGATGGAGTCCTGCAGCAGCATCAGGGCCTGCAGGAAGGCTTCGGGACGGGGCGGGCAGCCCGGAATGTAGACATCGACCGGCAGGAACTTGTCCACCCCCTGCACCACGGAATAGATGTCATACATGCCGCCCGAGTTGGCACAGGCGCCCATGGAGATGACCCACTTGGGTTCGAGCAGCTGCTCATAGAGGCGCTGGATGACAGGCGCCATCTTGATGAAGGGAGTGCCGGCGATCACCATGAAATCCGCCTGACGGGGCGAGGCCCGGATGACTTCGGCGCCGAAGCGGGCCACGTCATGGGGGGAGGTGAAGGCGGTACACATCTCCACATAGCAGCAGGAGATGCCGAAGTTGTAGGGCCAGAGGGAGTTCTTGCGGCCCCAGTTGACGGTGTCTTGCAGCACCTCTTCGAGGCGCCCGATCATGATGCCGCGGGTCGCCTGCTGCGCCAGCGGGTCATCGACGGTCTGGCGCTGTTCCTGGGGGTAGCGCTCAACGGGCGCATCCGGGTCAATCCGGGTCAGGGTGTACTTCATGGTGCAACCTCAAAGGGATAATCGGTAAATCAGTCTGGCTTCTTGTCAGTCAGGACGCGTTTCTTCGGGGCCCAGTCGAGGGCACCGATGCGCCACAGGTAGATGAGGCCTACCAGCAGCAGGGTGATGAAGATGGTGGCTTCGATAAAGCCGACCCAGCCGCTTTCCCGAACGGAGACGGACCAGGCGAAGAGATAGAGCGCTTCGACGTCGAAGATGACGAAGAACATGGCGACCAGATAGAACTTGGCGGAGAAACGCAGACGGGCATTGCCGACGGAATCTATGCCGGATTCGAAGGGCCTGTTTTTGGCACGGCCATAGGCGCGTCCCCCCAGCAAGGCCGCGACGCCTATCATGGTCAGGCAGATGCAGATGGCCCCAATGACATAGACAGCAAAGGCCCAATGCTGGACAGCAATATCAGCAAACATAGGAGTTTTCCCTAACCGAATTAATCATGTGACTTAACAAGGATGCTACGTATTATGCCAGTTCCATACTGATTTACATGTCATTTCAAAGGATTAATTATTAATCAACGGGAGGAAAATCGCGTTTTGCTAGCGGGGTCAATTTTCTCATTTGAGAATCATTTTCAATTGCTTTTACGCGGTGGGGAAAACAGCTGATTCGCTTGCAAAATAAACTAATCGACAAAACGAAAGACCCCGCATGGCGGGGTCTTTTCATCAGGGGGCGAGGAGGGGGAGGGCTTGCTCCGCCGCCTTGCCCTGGGAGAGCACTATCTCCACCCGGCGGTTGGCCTGGCGATGGGCCGGGGTGTCGTTGGCAAAGCGGGGCTGGGTGTCGGCCACGCCCTGGGCGATGACGCGGCGCGAATCCAGCTTGGGGTTGGTGAGCAGGGTATGGACTATGGTGGCCGCCCGCAGCACCGACAGCTCCCAGTTGTTGCGATAGAGCTCCACCGGCGCCTGGGAGTTGTCGGTGTGGCCGGTGACCACCACCATGCCCGGAATATCGGCCAGCACATCGGAGACCTTGTTGACCAGGGGGATGAACTGGGGCTGCAGGAAGGCTGAATCGGCGGGGAACAGGGTCTTCTCGCCGATGCGGATCACCAGCTGGCTGCCGAGCTGCTCCACCTCGATCTCCTGGGATTCAATCTGGCTCTTGAGCTGCTGCTGCAGTTTTTGCTTGGTAACCGTGGCCCAATCCTGCTCCTTGGTCTTGTGCGGCCATGACTCGGTGGCGCTGGGCTTCTCCGAGGCGCCTATGGTCTCGTTGAAGGGGTCGGCCGCGGCGGCCGGGCTCTGGGTGTCCAGCAGCTCCTCCTTCTGGGAGGTACCTGGGGTGGTCTTGGACTCAGGCTCGAGTATGCCGGTGCCCCCTTGCATCACGGGAGAGCCCGCGGGCAGAGAGATGAGGCCTATCTTGCCAAGAGACTCGATAAAGCCCTGGATCAGCACCCGGGTTTCCGACTGCTTGGCCATGGCGAAGGAGTAGAGCACCACGAACAGGGCAAACAGCAGGGTCATGAAGTCGGCATAGGAGACCAGCCAGCGCTCATGGTTCTCCGGTGCCTCAGCCTTTTTCTTTTTCGCCACCGTGACCTCCGAGGTAGGGTTCAAGGGTCACTTGCAGCCGCTGTTGTGACTCGCCGTCCACTATGCAGAGGATGCCGGTCAGGGTCATCTCCTTGTAGTGGCGGATCTGGTGGGCGAATCCCTTGTAGCGGTTGCCAAAGGGCAGGAAGATCAGGTTGGCGGCACCGACCCCGTAAATGGTGGCGATGAAGGCCACTGCGATGGCGCCCCCCAGCTTGTCGGGCTGATCGAGCAGCCCCATGGCATGGATCAGGCCGAACACGGCACCGACTATCCCCATGGTCGGGCAGTAGCCTCCCATGGCTTCGTAGAATTTGACGGTCTGCTCGAGATCTTCCTGCTCGAATTCGATCTCGTTTTCCAGCACCTCGTGGATCTTGGTCTTCTCGTAGCCATCCACCATCATCTGCACCCCCTTTTTCAGGAAGGGATCCTTGATGTCATCGATCATCCCCTCCAGCGCCAGCATGCCGCTGCGCCGGGCATTGCCTGCCAGGGTCTCCAGCAACTGGGCCTGCTCCAGCATGTCGAGGCGCAGGGGAGAGATGAGCCACTTGAAACGCTTGAAGGTCTTGCCGACCACGGAGAAGGGGAATTGGGTCAGGGCGGCACCCACTGTGCCCCCGATCACGATGAGAAAGGCGGGGAGATCGAGCAGGGCGCTGGGGTGCCCCCCCTCGATGATGTTGCCACCCAGGATGGCAGCCAGGGCCAGCAGCAAACCAATAAGACTCATTTGTCCATATCCCTATGCGTTGTGTGTGGCTAGTGTAGCCATTTAACTATCAGTTTTTCAAAACGAAATACAATCGGTGAGCAATATCCGGGAGCTAACCGGCACGGGCCCACCCTCCTGTGTCGGCCCGTGTCGCGGGATCATGAGGGCTGGCGGGCGCCAGCATGGCAGCAAGGGGGCAACCGGGTATCCTGGCCCCTTGGTGAAGTGGAAAGGGATTGTGCGGACAGGTCGGTGATAAAAAGAGAGTGATGGGCGAGGAGTGGTGGAGAGCGGTCTTCTCCCCTCGGTTCTGGGGGCGCAGGAGTTCAAACGCAAAAAACCGACCCTGAGGTCGGTTTTTTATAATTTGGCGGTGGGTCGGGATTGACTCGCGCCATCCCTGGCGCTCGCCCTGCGGCTGTCCAAGGGGGCTGTCCTGCCCCCTTGTCGAACCAGGGTTAGAACCGAGCCGCCCCTCACCGGATAAAGTAAAAGGGCCTGTCTTGCGACAGGCCCTTTTACTTTATTTGGCGGTGAGGGAGGGATGATTCGCCACTGCGTGGCTCACCCCTTAGGGGCGGCCGTTGGCCGTTCATCGCAGCAAGCTGCTCTGCTCGAACCCGGCGAGGGTTCTCCCCCTCCCTCCATGGGCATCAGGTTTGCGGTGCCCCCAGATGCAAAAAACCGACCCTGAGGTCGGTCTTTCAATTTGGCGGTGAGGGAGGGATTCGAACCCTCGATACGTTGCCGTATACACACTTTCCAGGCGTGCTCCTTCAGCCACTCGGACACCTCACCAAATTTTTGACTGCTGTTTAACGTGTTCAATCGCCACGTGGTTCGTTGCGCTGCTGCGCTGGAACGGGGCGTAATTTAGGGGAAAGCTGACTCGGGGTCAAACACTTTTCCCCTTATTTTTCAGAATCTTTATCGAATGCCTATCCCTTGCACAGAATGCCGGTTTTTTAAACCGGCTCAGGGTTTGTCCAAAATGATCAGGCTGTCGGGCAACTCGTTTTGATCCCGGGTCGCCGGAAATGCATCGGTCAGTATGGCGCTGGTGCGCTCCACGCACTCGAGGAAGCCCTGCTCCACCTCCTTGTTGCGCACACGCACCACGAAGTCGTCGATGATCAGCTGCCACTGCGCGTTGTCTATGTGCTGGGCTATGCCGTCATCCACCAGGATCTCCACATAGTGCTCCGCCACCGAGACGAAGATCAGCACCCCGAGCCGGTCGCGGGTGCGGTGCAGCCCCTGCTCGACAAATTGCAGGCGGGCCATCAGTGCAGCCCTGTGCTGACGCACCTTTTTCGGGATCAGCCGCATCTTGATGGGGGTCCAGTGGAACAGCAGGCTCAGCAGCAACCAGACCGACCACTGCACCAGCAGGATCTCGTACCAGCCGAGCCAGAAACCGAGCTGGAACACCAGCAAGGGGGTGAGCATGGCCAGCAGCGCCGCCCAGAGAGTGGGAATGTAGCGATACCCATCGCTGGCCGGAGCCAGCACTGTGACCAGTTCAGCATCAGTCTCTAGCTCCGCTTCGCGCACCTTGGCTTGAAGCGTGTGGAAGAACTGTTTAGAAATCATGATTTGTCTCTTTACTCCTGTTACCAGCCACCGGAGGCTCCGCCACCGCCAAAACTGCCGCCGCCACCGCTGAATCCGCCGCCAGAGCGACCACCAAAGGAGCCGGCACCAAATCCACCGGCCATGTAGGCCGCCCGACGTCGTCCCCCCGGCCCACCGCCGCCACCACGCAGGTTGTGCAGCACTATCATCGCAATCACCACCAGAATAAACAGCCAGGGGCCGCCACCGCTGTCACTCTTCGGCTGCTCGACCGGCTGATACTCTCCGGCGAGTGCCTTCATGATGCTCTGGCTGCCGGCCACCACGCCGGCCACCATGTCGCCGCGCTTGAAGGCGGGCAGGATCCGGGTCTGGATGATGTTGGCGGCGATGGCATCGGGCAGGGCGCCCTCCAGGCCATAGCCCACCTCGATGCGCACCTTGCGCTCATCCTGGGCGATCAGCAGCAGCACGCCGTTGTTCTTGCCCTTCTGGCCTATGCCCCAGTGGCGACCGAGCTGGTAGCCGTACTCCTCTATGGTCTCCCCATCGAGGCTGTCGACGGAGACCACCACCAGCTGGATACCGCTGCGCTTTTCAAAGGCAGCCAGTTGCTGGGTCAGCTGGTGGGCCTGTTTGCGGGACATCAGCGCCGCCTCATCCACCACACGTCCGCTCAGGGCCGGAAAGTTCGGCGCGGCTTGCAGCGCTGCCGTCCAGAGCAGCAGCAAGGGGAGCAGCGCGCGCAACATCATGGTCATTGGAAGCTGACCTTGGGCGCCTCATCGGCACCGGGCTTGGCGCTGAAACTGGGTTTGGCCTCGAGATCCGAATAGAGCAGCTTGGACCAGATGACCCCCGGGAAGGTGCGGATCTCGGTATTGAACTGGCGTACCGCCTCTATGTAGTCGCGCCTGGCCACCGCGATGCGATTCTCGGTGCCTTCCAGCTGGGCCTGCAGGGTCAGGAACTGCTGATCCGCTTTCAGATCCGGGTAGCGCTCGACCACCACCATCAGGCGGGAGAGGGCGCTGGAGAGCTGATCCTGGGCCGCTTCAAAGGTCTTGAGCTGGGAGGGGTCGCTCACCTGCACGCTGCCGACCCGGGCGCGGGCATCGGTGACCGCTTTCAGGGTATCCTGCTCATGGCTGGCGTACCCCTTGACGGTGGCCACCAGGTTGGGAATGAGATCGGCGCGGCGCTGATACTGGTTCTCGACCTGGCCCCAGCTTGCCTTGACCTGCTCATCCAGGGTGGGGATGTTGTTCATGCCGCACCCGGTCAATCCCAGCAGCAGGGTGAAAGTCAGCAGGCACTGGGTGGCCCTGTGCCGGAGTGAAGTGGCCATCTTGTTGTTCTCCATTGAAATTTCTGACGGATATCGGCTCACCATAGCAGCTTGTGGTCAGCCCTCACAACGCTTCGGTAAGACGGGGGCACGGTAGCTCATGGAGACCTTGGGCAACTGGGGCTTGTCCTTGAGCCAGGAGGCCAGCTCGGCATCGCAACCATTGCCGGGTGGGATGGGGGCCTGGGGCTGGCAATCCGGGCTATTCGCCGGGCAGCGCAACCTGACGTGGAAGTGGCTGAAGTGGCCGACCCAGGGGCGCAGCTTGGCGACCCAGGGTTCATCGACCGCCCGTTTGCACACCTCGGCCTTGATGACGGGGTTGACGAAGATGCGCGCCACCTCGGGCTTGCTGGCCGCGAGGCGCAGCAGATTGAGCTGCTGGGGGCCAAAGCGCCCCGGCAGCATTTTGTAGCTGGGCTCATCGATCAGCGCCCACTCCTTGGGGGCGTCCTGCTCCCATTTGCTGATGGGGTGGTTTGCCATCCGGAACCAGATGTCGGCGTCGAGGCCGGTCTGGTGGCTGCGATGGCCGGAGGTGAAGGGGCCGCCACGGGCCATGGCGAGATCGGCGATATAGAGATCCGGCATGCCGGCCAGCCTGGTCTGGTTGGCCAGGCCCTGCAGGTAATGAATGAGATCGGGGTGACCGTAATAGCGCAGCCGCTTGGTGCGGATCACCTGATAGCCGGGTCCCGTCAGCGGCAGGGATACGCCGTTTTTCAGACAACCGGCCGCGTAGCCGCCGATGGCTTCTGCATAGAGGGCGCTGGTGGTGAACAGCAGGGCAGTGGCGAACATGGGACTCCTGAAGATGGCGGGCTCAGACAGCCCCAAGCATACCAAGAGTGGCGGCCAGTCGTCATCCGCGCCGCCGCGCCGGTTGCAACCCATGGGCGGGCTCGCGCACAATGCGGGCCAACACGGGGCGGCAGGGCCGTTTCCATCATGTGAGGAGGATGAAATGAGAGTCAGTGAACTGGCATCGCGGGGGGGCGTGAACTGGCTGATGCCCCCGGCGCGGCGCTTCTACGGGGTCATGATCTGCCTGTTGCTGGCGAGCCTGGGCACTGTGGTGGCCGCGCTCTTGCTGGGGTATCCCGAGATGGGGCTGCTGCCCTGGGTCGGTCTGGTGTTTGGCGGCATAGTGCTGGTGATGATGGTGTTGCCGCGCAACTGGCAGCGCTGGCGGTTGGCGGAGCTCGCCTGGGACGACCATCACCTCTATCTGCTCAATGGTGGCGAAGACAGGGCCCTGGCCCTGCCGAGGGCGGCATTGGTGGGCATAGAGCGGGATCGCAAGGTGGGGCACGACGGTCAGTGGCTCGACTTCAGCCTGGATCTGGGGCTGGATGGGGAGGCCCTGGCCGACGCCACCGCCTTGCTGGGGCTGACCCGGGAAGGCACCCATGAGGTGGCCCCCGGTGTCTATCGCTTTGGTTTTAAACGGGCCTGGCACAGCCGCCGCGCCCTGAGCAGCTTGTTGGCCGCGCTGCAACCAGTCTGACTATTTTCTCGACAATTTATCGCAAAGCTCAGATACTCCCTCTGATTCGAATTGATCTTTCCTGCTCCGATAGTCCAAGAGATCAACAACTTGGGCCTCGAGGCAGGGAGTGCCACGGTATGATGCCATGGCTGGTCCGGCAGGGGGGTTGTGCCCTTACTCCAGGTCGGTGGATGCATAGAGAAGGCACCTTGAATCGAGAGTGGATGGCATGAAGATTTACGTAGGTAATCTGTCGTACCGGATGACGGCCGACGAACTGACAAATGTGTTCAGCCAATTTGGGCAGGTAGACAAGGTCGATATCATCATCGATCGCGATACCGGTCAGTCCAAGGGGTTTGGCTTCATTGAAATGCCTGTCAACGGGGATGCCGAGAAGGCCATCGCCGAGTTGCACGGCACCGAAATAGGTGGCCGGACCATCACAGTCAACCAGGCCAAACCGAAGACAGATGCACCTCGTGGTCGCCCCCAGCGCCATCGTTGAATCGTCTCGATAACGAAAAACGGCATGGAGCAATCCATGCCGTTTTTGTTTGCCTCGCGCTCAGTGGCCGGCGGGATCAGGGCACATCGTAACCCAGGGCGGCCTTGCGGATGCGGAACCACTGCTGGCGGTTGAGCTGGATGGACTCGGCCGCCGCGGCGGCGGCGATCCGCTCCCGCTTGCCCGAGCCGATGAGCGGCAGCGGCTGGCTCGGCAGCATCATCACCCAGGCGTAGACCACCTGCTCTATGTGCTGAGCGCCCACTTCATGGCGGATCTGCTCGAGCTCGGCCCGCAGCGGGGCATAGGCGGGATCGTTGAACAGCCGTCCGCCACCGAGGCAGGACCAGGCCATGGGCTTGATGCCCAGTTGCTGGCACTGATCCAGGGCGCCATCCAGCGTCCCTTCCTGGTGCAGCGGCGAGATCTCCAGCTGGTTGGTGACTAGGGGGAAGGGCAGGCGGGATTGCAGCAGCGAGAACTGGTGGGGAGTGAAGTTGGAGACACCGGCGTGCTTGATCTTGCCCGCCTGCTTGAGACTGATGAAGGCCTCGGCCACCTCGTCGGCATTCATCAGAGGGTCAGGGCGGTGGATCAGCAGCAGATCCAGGTGATCGGTGCCGAGCTTTTGCAAGGAGGCCTCGGCGCTGGCGACGATGTGGTCCTTGCTGGTGTTGTAGTGATTGAGGGCGTGTTCCGGCTTGGCGGTGAGGGCGATGCCGCACTTGCTGACAATCTCCATCCGGCTGCGCAGGGAGGGCTCCAGACGCAGGGCCTGGCCGAAGGCCTCCTCGCACTGGTAACCGCCGTAGATGTCGGCGTGATCTATGGTGGTGACCCCGAGATCCAGGTGGTATTTCATCAGATCCAGCAGGGCGGCCGGGGAGAGTTGCCACTCCATCAGGCGCCAGTAGCCCATGATGAGGCGGGAGAAGGTGGGGCCTTGATGGTGCAGGGCAAGACGGGATACGGACATGGTGACTCCTCTACGGATAAAGAGACAGACAAATAAAGGCAGAATCAATGCTGCCAGCATCTTGGTCTCTTCTGGCGGACAAGGCAATAATGCCCCCCTCGCGAATTCGAACTATGGTTCTGACCGACACAGGGGCCCGGGCGCAGAGACGGGCCAAAAAGACGATGGAGGGGTTGTGATGGAAGGATTTGCCGCCAGGCTGCAGAGCCTGATCGGGGAGGGCAGCGTCAGCGCCTTCGCCCGCAAGGTGGGGCTGAGTGAGGCCCTGATCCGCAAGTATCTGAAAGGGGCCGAGCCCGGTCTTGGCAAGGCGAACCAGATCGCCATGGGGGCCAACTGCTCCCTGGAGTGGCTCGCCACCGGCTGCGGTTACCTCTATCGCCAGGCCGAGGTGGTGGACAGGGACGCGTTGGCGGCGGCGGGGGCGCTGGTGCAGGAGAAGCTCCCCGGCCAGCCGCTGCCGGACGAGCAGCATCTGGTGACCCTGCTCGCCTATTACCAGTTCCTGCGCAGCCACAAGCAGGCGGACGGTTTTCTGGATCTGGCGCGGGCGCGGGAGTTCGGCCGTCATCTGGCAGAGGCCTGAGGCCGCCGGGGTCCCCGGCAGGCCGCCATTCTTCTGATACCCTCTAAGCAATGGACAAATCCAAGGACGCACAGATGAGTTATCTGATCCTGGGCAGTGGCGGATTGGGGGGGGCTCTGGCCCACGAACTCGCCAGCCGTGGCGAAGAGTGGTTGCTGGCGGGCAGGCAGTTGCCAAAAGGGCTGGATCCCGCCTGCTATTTCCCGTTGCAGGAAGTGGACCCGCTCTCCTTCGAGGCCCTGTTCACCCTCTATGACGCCACCACACTGCCGAGGGTGGTGATCAACACCATAGGTCTGCTGCACGATCTCAATCACATGCCGGAGCGGCGGGTGGAGGAGGTGAGCCCCCAGTGGCTTGGGGAGAGCCTGCAGGCCAATGCCTGGCCCCACCTGGCCCTGGGTGCCAGCCTGAGCCGGCTCATGACCCCCGAGAGCCGGTTGTGGCTCTGCTCTCTCTCGGATCTGGCGGGCAGCCTGGGGACGGGCAACCTGGAGGCCGTCGGGCGCTACAGCTACCGGATGAGCAAGGCGGCCCTCAACATGGGGGCCAGGATCCTGGCCGCCGAGTGGGCCGAACGCTTCCCCGGCGCCGGCGTCATCACGGTTCACCCCGGGCTCATGGATACCCCCATGCAGCAACCCTTCCGGCAGGGGCTTGACCCGGCCCTGTTGCAGGATCCCGCCCTGGTGGCGCCGCAGTTGCTGGATCTCCTGGCCTCATTGACCCTGGCGCACTCCGGCCGCTTCGTGGACTTGTACGGCCAGCCGCTGCCCTGGTGAGCCGCCGGGTTCACATTCCCGCCCCCCATCCCTTGCCAGCATGATGCCGGCTGGTTAATGTCATGCTCCTGCATCAGGAGGATGACATGCGCTATATCGATTTACGAAGTGATACCGTGACCCAACCCACGGAAGCCATGCGCCAGAGCATGCTGCACGCCGAGGTGGGAGATGATGTCTACGGGGAAGATCCCAGCATCAATGCGCTCGAGCACAAAGGTGCCGAACTGCTGGGCAAAGAGGCGGCCCTGTTCGTGCCATCCGGCACCATGTCCAACCTGCTGGCGATGATGAGCCACTGCCAGCGCGGGGAAGGGGCCGTGCTGGGTTCTGCCTCCCACATCTATCGCTACGAGGCGCAGGGCTCTGCCGTGCTGGGCTCGGTGGCCCTGCAGTCTGTCTCCATGCAGGCCGACGGTACCCTGGCCCTGAGCGACGTGCGGGCCGCCATTGCCCCCGATGACGCCCACTTCGTCCAGACCCGGCTGGTGTGCCTTGAAAATACCCACAATGGCAAGGTGCTGCCGCTGCATTACCTGCGCGAGATGCGCGACTTTGTGGATGAGCACGGCTTGCTGCTGCACCTGGACGGGGCCCGTCTCTTCAATGCGGTGGTGGCGAGCGGCGAGCCGGTCGCGGCGATAGCAGCCCCCTTCGACAGCATCTCCGTCTGCCTCTCCAAGGGGCTGGGGGCGCCGGTCGGTTCCCTGCTGGTGGGCTCCCATGGCTTCATCGCGCGGGCCAGACGGCTGCGCAAGATGCTGGGGGGCGGCATGCGTCAGGGGGGGATCCTGGCCCAGGCCGCCCTGTTTGCCCTGGATCAGCACGTCACCCGGCTGGCGGACGATCATCGCCGCGCCAGACGCCTGGCTGAGGGGTTGGCCCCCTTGCCCGGCATAGCGCTCAATATGGAAGAGGTGCAGACCAACATGGTGTTCCTGCGCTTGACCCGGGGGGATCCCGCCACCTTGCTCGGCTTCATGAAGGAGCGTGGCATCCTCTTCTCCGGCTATGGGGAGCTGAGGCTGGTGACCCATCTGCAGATCACCGATGACGACATCGACGAGGTGATAGATGCCTTCACCGAGTTCCTGAACGGCTGAGCCTGATCGGCATGAAGCGAAGAAGGGCGCCTGATGGCGCCCTTCTTGTGTCTCTGTGCCGAAGAATCACCCCTGGCGCTGGCCCGTGATCAGCATGGCCTCGTCGGTGGCGTCGTAGATCATGATGGCCAGATGGGTGACCTCGCCGCCAAAATCGGCCAGGGGCACCAGGGTCAGGTTCTGGTACATGTGGGGTGCCGAGCCCGTGATGGGGCGGTAGTTGGAGAAGCGCAGCAGGTAGGGGCGTTGCTCCCAGGTGCTGAAGGCGCGGTTGTTGAGCTTGAACACCATGTTCGCCTTGCGCTCCAGCCAGGCGCGGTCCACGTCGGGGAAGAGGTCGAACAGCACCTGATCCCGCACCTCGCCGGCCAGTCGGCCGCTGTGGCTCTCCATGAAGCCGTTCCATACCTGAACCCGGTAGCCCTTGTCGAGCACGACCAGCCCCACGTCCAGGTTCTGGACTATGTTCATCAGCCAATGAAATTCCCGGATTTCCATGGTCACTCCTGGTGCCTGAGTCTGTGTTGTTGATGCTGAAGGTGCTGATTGGCAACCGTTAGAGCATATGCATGAACTTGTTATTGATGCTGACGATGGGATAACACCGCTAGAGCATATGCATGATCTTGTTGTTCATGGTGGCGATGGAGTCTTCGGTGAACAGCAGCAGCAGGTCGCACTGCACCGCATAACCCTGTACCCGGTAGTTGATCTCGATGGCCAGGGTGCGGCGCCAGCGACTCTGGTTGGTGCGAATGAGATCCCTAATGGGCCTGTGCTGACCGAGCACCACGGGATGGCCCTGGCTGAAGGGGGTGTCGAGCTGGTTGGCGTAGCCGCGCAGGAAGGCCCCGATCAAGACGTTGGCGGTATCCATCAGCAGTTCCAGCTCGGCGTTGTGATCCAGCACCCCCTGATGGTTCATCAGGCGTGCCAGATCCTGGAAGCTGGCATCGTGAAACAGCAGGAGTGCCTCGCCGGCTATGCCGGCCCCGATGAAGCCCTGGCAGACGGCGGAGAGGGTATCCGACTCGGCGGCGGCCGAGAGGGCCATGTGCAGCTCGGAGACCTCCAGCACGTTGACGTTGGGGATGGGCAGCAGCACGAAGGCATCCAGCAGGCGAGCCAGCAGATCGGCCCCCTGGCCCATGGCGACGTTGGCGAGCTCCTGATAAACATCCCGCAGCTCTGGGGTGAACTGGATGGTGCTCTCGAGGGGGGCGTGACCGGCGACGGCAAGGGCGGGTGCGGCGGCCGGGTGGGGAGCCGCTTGCCACAAGCCGTGGCGGCTGAGCAGGGCTAGCAGGCTCTCCGGTGAGGCCGGTTTCTTGATGAAATCGAGGGCCCCGAGGGCCATGACGCGGGCGTGGGCTTCCGGCTGGATGTCACCGGAGACCACAATCACCTTGCTGCGCAGCCCCTCGCGCTTGAGGGTCTCCAGCACGCCATAGCCGTCCATCTCCGGCATGGTCAGATCGAGAAAGATCAGGTCGCCGTGGCCCATCAGGATCTGCTCAACCCCTTCCAGGCCGTCAGCGGCCTGATGCAGGGTGACATTCCAGCCGGCAGGCAGGGCGCGCATCAACTGCTTGCGAGCGAACCCCGAGTCATCACATATCAATACATTCATAGTGTTAGCCGACCTGTGCAACGAGGATTGCGCTAAGTGTGGGCGATCAACCGTCAGATGCAACGGGCAGCGGCATGGCCGGCAAAAATTGATCGTCCCGCTGATGATGGCGATAGCGTGCGGAGTATTTCTCGACGAAATCGGCAAACATCTTAACACGCAACGGGGTGAACTGGGGCTGGCAATGGAGCATGTAGAAGGGGCGCTTGCCCGACTGCCAGTCCGGCAGCACGGCGACCAGCTGCTCGTCTTGCAGGAAGGGGTGCACATAATGCAGGGGGGCATTGACGATGCCAAGGTGGCGCCGGGCCGCCCGCACGGCGGCCTGAGTCTGGTTGACGTTCAGGCGTGGTGTCCGCTTGACCTGCACCGTCTGCTGGTCCCGCCCGCTCAGCTGCCAGTGCTGGTGGGGCCAGCAGTAGATGAGATCGTGCTCTTCCAGCTGCGCCGGGTGGGAGGGGATGCCCATCTTCTCCAGATAGAGAGGGGAGGCAAACAGGCCGTACTCGATGTGACCGAGGCAGAGGGCATTGGGCAGGGTCTGGGAGAGCTCGCCGTTGAAAAACACCAGATCCCTGTCCTGATCACAGAGAGGGGCGTGATCGTTGGTCTGGCTGATGTCGAACTGCACCCCGGGATAGCGCAGACCGAAGTCAGCCAGCATGTCGACCAGTATGGTATTGGAGAGGGCGATGGGCGCGGCGAGGCGGATGAGGCCGCTGATGTCCCTCTCCTGGCCCTGGATCTCGCCGGTCGCCTGTTCGATTTCGGCCAGCGGCGTGCACAGGCGCTCGTAATAGCGCAGCCCCTCGTCGGTGAGGCGCAGCTTGCGGGTGGATCTGTGCAGCAAGGCGCACCCGAGCTGTTCTTCCAGTTGTGAAATGCGTCGACTGATGGTGCCGGTCGGCATGCCCAGCGCGGCGGCGGCGTGGGAGAAACCGCCCTCTTGCACCACCTTGACGAACAGATAGAACTCTTCGATGTACTTCATAAGCGGCTTAGGGGGTGTTTGTAACAAGCCCGTGACCTTATGAAGAGTCGCCAGGCTTGGCAAGCGCAATCCGGCGTTTAATTGATCTGGATTAGATTCGACTCGCGCTGGTACTGATTGAGCAAATGGACGAAGTCGGCGGGGGGCCGGTCCAGGCTGTTGTCCGGCACCAGCAGATCATAACCCAGCAGATCCCGCAGTCTGGCCATGCGGTTGCCCAGCATGGCGATCACCCCATCGTATTGCTGGCCTGAGGGGGAGCGAAAGCGGCTCTCCTCCAGCAGCCCCTCGCCCAGCAGCCCGCTGCCGCAGCCTCCGGTGAGGCAGTCGGGGCGCTCGCTGCTGATGGCCTGCAACAGCACGGCGCGCTGCTCGGTCAGCAGGCGAACGGCCAGCCTGGGTGTGATCAGCGTCAAAAAATCGTCGTAATCCTTAATCTTCAAACCTATGTAGGGCAGGGGCACCAGATCCCACCCTAAATGGATACGTGGTTGATCAATTCGCTGAATATTTCTCCATTTCAGGATCCAGCCACCGTACTTATGGTGATATTGCAGACAATCCTGACACAGGGAGAGACTAAAATGAGGCTCAGCCAGTTTCAGCGCCCCGACAAGAATTGTCATCAGACCAGTCAGCAGGAGGAAGATGACCGGCATTAGTAGTTGTTCAGGAAAGAAAAAAAGTATAAAAATCATAGCAATGGTTATGACCATGCCCAACAATACCAGTGTGAGCCCATTTCTTCTGACCATGGGGATCACATGTAGCGTTTTCATATGATTTCGGCCCTTTTTCACCTGCCTGTTTCCAGATTATGGGTCGGAACGGATTTTGTACCAGCACGGACGCGTTTGCCAAAGACGGGTCCAGGCTGGTTCTGCCATGAGCTTTCAGCATGAATCATCACGTAACATGAATACGCTAGACGAACGCCTGCTTACCGCGATGGACGTGCTCCATACGCCCATCTGGGTCTATGACATCCAGCGTCACCACATTTACTGGGCCAATGGCTCCGCCCTGGGGTTGTGGGAGGCGAGCTCCCTGGCCGAGCTGCAATCCCGCGACTTCTCGGCCGACATGGCCGCCGCCATCGATCTGCTGTTGCAGCGTTATCTCGGTGATTTTCAACAGGATCGCAGTTACAACGAGTGGTGGACCCTCTCCCCCAAGGGGGTCAAGAAGCAGGTCTATCTGCGCCTCTCCGGCATCCAGCTCGCCGGGCGCCAGATGATGATGACGGAGGCGGTCATCGATGCCGACACCCTCTATCAGGAGTCCTCCCTCGCCACTGGCGATACCCTGGCCTGCCTGTTCGACAACGAGGGGGCCCTCGAGAGCGGCAACCACCACTTCGACATGTGTTTTGGCACCGGCATCACCCGGCTGGCCCAGGTCTTCTCCGGTGACGACGAGGCCTTCTACACCCGGCTCTCCCGGGTGGGGGAGGTGGTGGCCGAGGGGGAGTGCCGGACCCAGAAGGGGATGCGCTGGTTCCAGTATCAGTTCCGCCACATCCAGCAGGGTGCGCGGATCTTGCTGACCATGCGGGACATCACGGATCGCAAGCTCGAGGAGCTCGAACACCGTCACCTGGCCTGGCACGACTCCCTCACCGGCCTGCTCAATCGCTACGGCCTGATGAAGTCCCTCGAGGCCTATTGCGGCCTGGGGGGGCGCTTTGCCCTGGTGTTCATGGACTTGGACAACTTCAAGCTGGTCAATGACAACTATGGCCACAAGGCGGGGGATCGCCTGCTGGAGCGGGTGGCCGGGCGGCTCAAGCAGATCTGCCCGCGGGACGTGGAGCTGGCGCGCCTCGGCGGGGACGAGTTCACCGCCCTGGTGCCTCTCAGTCAGGCCAGCGAGCGAGCGCAGGAGGTGGCTGATCTCATGCTCTCCCAGATGAGCAAACCGCTGCAGCTGAGCGGGGTGCCTGAGGTCACCATAGGCGGCAGCATCGGCATCGCCATCTATCCGGACGACGCGGACGACGGGGACAACCTCATCACCCGTGCCGACATGGCCATGTACCAGGCCAAGCAGATGGGGCGCCTGCGTTGGCAGCGCTTCACCCCCAGCATGCAGCAGAGCCTGCACCGCAAGCTGACCCTGAAGCAGTTTCTGGCCAAGGCCGTCGGCCGGGGGGAGCTGAGCCTGCGCTATCAACCCCAGGTGGACGTGGCCCAGGGGAAGCTCATCGGCCTGGAGGCACTGTTGCGCTGGTACAACCCCGTGCTCGGGCACGTCTCGCCGGCGGAGTTCATTCCGCTTGCCGAAGAGATGGGGCTGATCCGTGAAATAGGGAGCTGGGTGCTCGCCACCGCCTTGGCCCAGATGGGGGAGTGGCAGCGCCAATGGCAGGTGCGGGTGCCGGTGTCGGTCAACCTCTCCGGCTTCCAGCTCTCCGCCTCCCTGCCGGGGCAGGTGGCGCAGCAGCTCAGGGAGTCCGAGGTCGAGGCGGGCCTGCTGACGCTGGAGCTGTCCGAAACCGTGCTGATGCTGGACATGAAGGGTTGCATCGAGATCCTCGACGCCCTGAGCGAGCAGGGGATCAAGATCGCCATCGACGACTTCGGCACCGGCTACTCCTCCCTGGCCTACCTCAACCGTCTGCCCATCGACACCATCAAGCTGGATCGCTCCTTCGTGGTGGGGCTGAACCTGCCGGTGATCCGAGCCACCGTGGCCATGGCCACCAGCCTGGGGCTCGGGATCCTGGCGGAAGGGGTGGAGGACGAGCACGAGCTGGCGGCCCTGCGGGCCCAGGGCTGTCATGTCTTCCAGGGGTTCCTGTTCAGCACCCCCATGACCCCGGAGGAGGTGGCGGCGGCAGGCTTCGGGATCCGCTGCAAGCTTGGTCACTATCCGCTGATCAGCACCTGATACCACCGCTGACACTGTGCGGCATGTCCCATTTCAGGAGCGCGACATGCCAAATTAAACATAATTAATCGAATTTTTGTCTCATATCATGGGATTCATTAGACGTTATCGCTAGTATGCGCGCTCATTCCTTGGTAATGGAGTATCACCATAATGAGTCAAGCCGCAGTGAACGAGCGTCCGGCCAGTCCCAATGGCTGGTTGAACCGCTTCCTGAACGGGGTCGAGAAGGCGGGCAACAAGCTGCCGGATCCCGCCATGTTGTTCCTCTATGCCTTGCTGATCGTCTGGGTCGGCTCCTGGATAGGCTCCCAGTTCTCCTTCGATCTGGTCAATCCCCGCACCGGTGAGGCCGTGGTGGTCAACAACCTGTTGACCGGGGCAGGGCTGGCCGAGTTTCTCGCCAGCATGGTCACCACCTTCACCGGCTTTGCACCGCTCGGCATAGTGCTGGTGGCCATGCTGGGGGTCGGGGTGGCCGAGCAGTCTGGCTTCATCAACACCGGCCTGAAGAAGCTGCTCAAGGTCACACCGGCGCGCTTCCTGACCCCCATGCTGATCCTGGTGGCCATCGTCAGCCATACGGCGGCAGATGCGGGCTATGTGCTGGTGATCCCCATTGGCGGCATCATCTTCCATGCGGCGGGCCGTCATCCGCTGGCGGGCATAGCTGCGGCCTTTGCCGGGGTCTCCGGCGGCTTCGCCGCCAACTTCCTGCCCTCCGGCGGGGATGCGCTGCTGCAGGGGTTCACCCAGTCGGCGGCCCAGTTGCTCGACCCCGACTACATGGTCAACACCCTGTGCAACATCATCTTCACCGGCGCCTCCTCCCTGCTGATCATCTGTGTGGGCTGGTTTGTCACCGAGAAGATAGTGGAGCCGCGCCTCAAGCAGGTGCCCCTCAACGAGGATCTGGAGAGTGCCGACGAGATGGGGCGCTACAGCGCGCAGGAGAGCCGGGCCTTCAACTGGGCCGGGTTTGCCATGCTGGCGGCCGTGGTGCTGCTGGGGCTGGCCCTGTCCCCGGACGACTCGCCGATGCGGGCACCGGATGGATCGCTCACCACCTTCGCGGCACCCGTGATGAAGTCCATAGTGCCCCTCATCTTCCTGCTCTTCATCCTGCCCGGCATCGTCTACGGTTTCGTGGCGGGGAGCTTCAAGAGCGGCAAGGATGTGATCGATGCCATGTCCGCCACCATGAACAAGATGGGCTCCTACATGGTGATGGCCTTCTTCTGCGCCCTCTTCATCAAGGCGTTCGGTGACTCCAACCTGGGAACCCTGCTGGCCCTCTCCGGCGCCGAGGTGCTCCACGCCCTGGCGCTGCCGGGGGAGGTGACCATCGTCGGCATGATTCTGCTCACCGCCAGCGTCAACCTGGTGGTGGGCTCGGCCTCGGCCAAGTGGGCGCTCATCAGCCCCATCCTGGTGCCCATGCTGATGGCGGTGGGGATCTCCCCCGAGCTGACCCAGGCCGCCTATCGGGTAGGGGATTCCGCCTCCAACATCATCACCCCGCTGATGGTCTTCTTCCCCCTGGTGGTGGTCTATTGCCAGCAGTATGTGAAGAGCACCGGCATCGGCACCCTGGTCTCCATGATGCTGCCCTATTCCCTGGCCTTCCTGGTGAGCTGGACATGCTTCCTGCTGCTCTACTGGGCGCTGGGCTTCCCGCTCGGGCTGCAGGCTCCTTATGTGTATCCTGCCCCCTGAGGGTGACGAGGGGCCTTGGGCCCCTCGCTTTTTTTGGGTACAGTGTGACCTTCATTTTGGAGGCACCATGAACCCGACCATCGATCTCATCCTTTCCCATCGCTCCATTCGTCAGTTCACCCCTGAGCCCATCAGCGCCTCGCAACTCGATCAGATACTGAGCGCCGCCCAGAGCGCCTCCAGCTCCAGCTTCCTCCAGGCCAACAGCCTCATCCGGGTGACCGACAGGGGGCTGCGCGCCACCCTGGCCGAGCTGGCCGGACACCAGGCCTACGTGGCCGAGGCGGCGGAGTTCCTGCTGTTTTGCGCCGACTATCAACGCCACAGCCAGATAGTGCCGGACGCCCAGACCGGCTTCGTGGAGCAGCTCATGATCGGCGCCATCGACGGCGCCCTGATGGCCCAGAATGCCCTGCTGGCGGCCCAGTCCCTGGGCCTTGGCGGCGTCTACATCGGCGGCATTCGCAACAACCCGGCGGCGGTGAGCGAGCTGCTGGGACTGCCCCATCAGGTGATACCGCTGTTCGGCCTCTGCCTGGGTCATCCCGCCCAGCAGCCGGAGCAGAAGCCGCGGCTGCCCCGCGCCCTGGTGGTGCACGAGAACCGCTATCCAGAGACGCTCGATCGCGCTCTGCTGGCGCAATACGACAGCCAAATCCACGACTACTACCTGGCCCGCAGCAGCAACAACAAGGTGCAGACCTGGAGCGGACAGATCAAGGCCATCCTTGGCAAGGAGGCGCGTCCCTTCATGCTGGGCTTCCTCCAGTCGAAGGGGTTTTGCCTCAAGTAATGGGGGCGGCGGGCGATATGGAGCATGAGGCCCCTGGCATCGCCATCGCCGCGGCTCCCTTGCGTTGTTGTGAGGCAAGGTGCGATCTGGGCGCTACCCTATGCGGGTAAGCTGTTGTAGGATCACGCAATTGGATTGGGACAGGAGTGTGAATACCCTATGATTTTAACCTTGATATTGCTGTCGATTGGCGCACTCCTGTTTCTGGTCATCGCCTATAACGTGGTGCAGCAATACAAACAGAAGGCGGAAGCCGACAAGCGCCAGGCCATCGCCCGCCACAAGGCAGTGGCGGACGAGACGGAGGAGGTGCTGCTGAACGTCAACCTGGTGCCCTTCTCCAAGAACATGGTGCTGCTGCTGCAACACCGGATCCTGGATGCCTACCGCGCCATAGTGCAGGTCATGCCGAACGCCCAGGTCAAGCAGCGCATCATCGACGTCCAGACCCAGATCAAGAACGTGCAGGAGAACTACAGCAGTCAGGACGAGGGGCACTTCAAGACCCCGGAGTCCGACCGTCAGGCGATCCAGATGCTGCAGCTGGCCAAGAAGATGCGGGCCGTGCTGCGGGTCGAGCACAACAAGGGCAAGATAGACCCTCAGGGGTTTGCCCAGGAAGATCGCCGCCTCGAGCTGATGCAGCTCAAGATCAACATCGCCAACCTGATCAAGCGGGCCATGGATGCCCAGATCCAGGGGCAGTACGGCACCTGCCGTCAGCTCTATACCAAGGGGCTCGGCGCCCTGGCCAATGTCTCCGACAAGGACCCTTACCTGCTGGCGCGGGAAGAGGACATGCGACAGGGGATGCGCCAGCTGGAAGAGCATCTGCAGCAGCACAGCGAGAAGGAGCTGCAAAACATCAAGGACAAAGAAGCGGACGAGCTCGATGTCCTGTTCCAACCCAAGAAGAAATGGTGATCATGTCTCATCCACTGGATACCACGCTGGGGCCCATGGCCCCATTCGTTTGCCAACTGCTCACTGAAATGCACGCCCTCATGGGGGAGAGCGACGTCCCTGTGGTGGATCATCTCTGCTACCGCGCCGCCAGCTTGCCGGAATACCTGGCCCTGAAAGAGACGCTGGCGCGCCATGGGGTGCTGCTGGTGGAGGGAATGATAGGAGGCCGCCCCATCGCCACCTATCGCCTGCATCAGCCCGTCTGCTGGCAGCAGGTCACTGTCCCCTGCATCGAGCTGGCCGCCCCCAAGGCAGGCCGCGCCCATCAGGCGGGGCTGGAGCACATAGAGCTGGTGGTGCCCTCACTGCCGGCGCTGGTGGCCGCGCATCCCGGGCTTGCGTTCAAGACAGCCAACATGGACGACGGGCGCAACCCTGATGTGGGACTGATGCTGCCGTCGGGGCAAATCAAGTTTCATCTGCGCCCTTTGAGCGAGGTGATCGACGAGGAGCTGCACACCGGCGCCGTGGTGCCGGTGCCGGCGGATTATTACGACGGCCAGTGAGTTGAGGGCCCCGTCACTGGCGTGACGAGGCGTGACAGGAGAGGGGCGGCGCCGCGCGCTCCTTGAGATGGCCGAGCCAGAGGCTCAAGGCGGCGGTGACGCAGAGCACCAGCTCGATGCCGAGCACCAATCCCCAGAGGCCCCCCCGCTCCCAGAAGGGATGCAAGTAAAGCCCCCCCAGACTGGCCCCCAGATAATACCCCACCAGATAGAGCGACGAGGCGAGCGCCCTGTTGTGCTCCACATGCTGGCCGACCCAGGCGCTGGCGCAGGCGTGGGCGAGGAAGAAGCCGAAACTCGAGACCAGCAGGCCACCTATGATGGCGGCAAGGGTCCCCTGCAGCAGGGCGAGACTGCCGAGTGCCATCAGGGCTATCCCCGCCAGCAGCAGGCGCTGGGCCCCAAAGCGATGGGCACAGCGGCCGCTCAGGGAGGAGGCGAGGGTGCCGGTGAGGTAGGTCAGAAACAGCATGCCGAGCCACTGGGTCGGCAGGGAGAAGGGGGCCTTGGCCAGCAGGAAGGTGAGGTAGCTGTACTGGTTCAGGAACACCATGAAGTTGAGCCCGCCGATGAGATAGGCCCCCAGCAGCAAGGGGTTGCCGAGGTGGCTCTGGATGGCCCCGCGCAGTTGTCCGGGCGCCGCCACCACGGCCACGAAACGGGTCTGGGCGGGTAGCAACCAGATGATCAGCGGCAGCAGGGTGAGACTGATAAGCCCGATCCCGAGGAAGGTATGTTGCCAGTCGCCAAACCAGCCCGCCAGCAGGCCGCCGACCACCCGGCCGGCGATGCCGCCGAGGGAGTTGGCGGCGATATAGACCCCCACCGCCGAGAGCAGGGCGCGCTTGCTGAACTCTTCTCCCATGTAGGCGATGGCGGTGGCAGGCAGCCCGGCCAGGAGCGCCCCCTGCAGGATGCGCAGGCACACCAGCAGATCGAAGCGAGTCACCCAGGGAATGCACAGGGAAAGCAGTATGGCGCAGGTTAAGGTCCACAGCATGATCCGGCGACGCCCGAACCTGTCCGCCAGGCGGGCGCAGATGAGCAGCGATCCCGCGAGCCCGGCGGTGCAGCCCGCCAGGGTCCATCCCGCCGACAGGGAGCTGACGGAGAACACCTGTGCCAGCAGGGGCAGCAGGGGATGGGTCTGATAGAGATTGAGAAATACTAGGAAGGAGCCCAGGCTGAGGGCCAGGGTGGCGCGTATCCATTCGCGACTGCCTACTTCGATCATATGGAGTTGTCCCGACGACTTTTGTGCAGAGTAGTGGGTCGCTCTATATAAATATAATATATTTAAGTTATCAGTCTGATAAATGGAATTGATATGGATCTGAAACAGCTCGGTTACCTGCTGGCGGTGCGGGACACGGGCTCCTTCACCAAGGCCGCCCAGGGCTTGCACGTGGCGCAACCGGCCGTCAGCATGGCCATCGCCAAGCTGGAACAACAGCTCGAACTGCGCCTGTTCGACAGGCAGGATCGCAGCGTGCGGCTCACCCCTGAGGGGGAGGTGCTCTGCCGTCACGCCGAGCGGCTGCTGCTGCAGATGCACCAGGCAGAGGCGGAGATGGCCGAGCTCAAGGGACTGGAGCGGGGGGAGGTGCGCATCGGCATTCCCTACATGATGGGCTCCTATTACTTCCCGCCGATCCTGATGGCCTTCAAGCATAGCTACCCCGGTTTGAAGATCCGGGTGGAGGAGGCGGGCACCCGCGAGCTGCTCAGTCGCATGGTGGACGGCAGCCTGGATCTGGCCATCCTTATCACCAGCGACTTGCCGCCGGCCCTCGAGGGAGCCCAGTTGCTGCGGGAAGAGATGCTGATGGTGGTGGGGGAGGAGCATCCCCTGCGCGGGGCCGGCGCCGTCTCGCTGCCACAGTTCTTCAGCCAGGAGCTCGCCATGTTCCGGCGGGGTTTCTACCACAGAGAGCACATGGAGGCGCTGGCACAGGGCTTGGGGATCGAGCCCAATATCGGCTTCGAGAGCAATCTCATCCCCCTGCTCAAAGCGGTGGTGCGGCAGGGGTTTGCCGTGACCACCTTCCTGCGCATGGCGCTGGAGGAGGAGACGGCGCTTTGCGGCATCCCCTTTGCTCCGCCCATCTTCCTCGATCTCTGCGTGGCCTGGCGGCGGGGAGATCCCCTCTCCATGGCCAACCGGGCGCTGCGGGATTTCCTGTTGGCACAGGCCAATCCAGAGTCAGCCCCAGACGGTGCCTTGATGGACAATCAATAGGGCAGCGAAAACGCCAACAAAAACGCCTCCCGATGGGAGGCGTTTTTCATTCCGCTGCCAGGCTGCGAGCCATCACTTCTTGAACAGATGATCCAGCTTGTTCGCCTTGGTGGAGAGATAGAACTCGTTGTGTGGATTGCGACCCTCCTGCAGGGGGACGCGCTCGGCCACCGGAATGCCAAAGGATTCCATCGCCTTCAGCTTGCGCGGGTTGTTGGTCATCAGGCGGAGGCTCTTGACCTCCAAGGCCTTCAGCATATCGGCACAAATGGTGTAATCGCGCATGTCGGCGGCAAAGCCCAGTGCCACGTTGGCCTCGACGGTGTCGGCGCCCTGATCCTGCAGATGATAGGCACGGATCTTGTTGAGCAGGCCTATGCCACGACCTTCCTGGCGGACATACAGCAAGACGCCGCGACCGGCCTTGGCGATCTTCTCCATGGCGGCCTGTAGCTGGAAGCCGCAGTCGCAACGCAGGCTGAACAGGGCGTCCCCGGTCAGACATTCGGAATGAATTCGGCCCAGTACGGGCTCACCGTCCGCGATATCGCCCATCACCAGTGCGGCGTGATCCTTGCCTGTACCGGTTTCCTGAAAGCCAACTAGCGTGAAGGTGCCCCAGGGGGTTGGCAACTTGGATTTAGCCACCAGGCTAATGCTGCTCATAGGGTTGCTCCTGACTACAACTGCTTAAAAAAGGCGGCCAGTTTAGCGCGCCTTGTCCATAACAACCATAAGAACAAAACCTTGCAGGAGGGATGGGTTACCGGATTGGTCATAATAGGCGCAATCGCGACGACTTTTGCGCAATTGTGTGCCCTGACAACTGCCAGCGCCGGTGCATTCGGGTATAATCGGCGCCCATTACCCCATCCCGCCAGGGATGTGTGCAACCAGTCAACATGCCGAGTGCGCAGGAGAAAAGTTATGCCTCAGATGGCCCCCGTGATGACAATTGATGGCCCGAGTGGAGCCGGTAAGGGCACCCTGTGCCAGCTGTTGGCAGAGAAACTGGGATGGCACCTGCTCGACTCCGGTGCCATCTACCGGGTGCTGGCGCTGGCGGCCTTGCACCACGATGTGGAGCTCGACGCCGAAGCCGCGCTGGTGCCCCTGGCCGCCAATCTGGACGTGCAGTTCCAGGTCGATGGCGGACAGGTCAAGGTGGTGCTGGAAGGGGAGGATGTCTCCCGTACCATCCGCTCCCAGGAAGTGAGCGATGCCGCCAGCAAGGTCGCCGTCTTCCCCCGCGTGCGCGAGGCGCTGCTGCGCCGCCAGCGTGCCTTCCGCCAGTTGCCGGGCCTTATTGCCGATGGCCGTGACATGGGGACTGTGGTTTTCCCCGAGGCCGAGGTGAAGATTTTCCTCGATGCCAGCGCGGAAGAGCGGGCGCAGCGCCGCTATAAGCAGTTGCAAGATAAGGGCTTTGATGTTAACTTTGAGCGTCTTTTAACCGAGATTCGGGAACGTGACGATCGCGACAGAAATCGCGCCGTTGCCCCCCTGAAACCCGCGGAAGATGCTCTTGTGGTAGACTCAACGTCTATGACCATAGATGACGTGCTGGCAACGGTGCTCGCCTATGCGGAGCAACAACTTGGTGATGTCAGCACCAGCTGATGTCAGTCGTCTGCACCATGGATGGCGCAGATAATTTAAAACAACCCCGCTTGTGCCGGATTGCGAGTGGATGTTTCATTTGTGACACAAACAATGATCGAATCTTTTGCTCAACTCTTTGAAGAGTCCCTGAACGCCGTTGAAACCCGTCAAGGTTCCATCGTCAAGGGTACCGTCGTTGCTATCGAGAACGGTTTTGTACTGGTTGACGCCGGTCTGAAATCCGAGTCTGCCATTCCTGCTGAAGAGTTCAAGAACGCCCTGGGCGAACTGGAAATCAACGTAGGCGACACCGTTGACGTGGCTCTGGACTCTATCGAAGATGGTTTCGGCGAAACCAAGCTGTCCCGCGAAAAAGCCAAGCGCCACGAAGCCTGGCTGCAGCTTGAGAAGGCATACGAAGAGCAAGCTACCGTTATCGGTATCATCAACGGCAAGGTCAAGGGTGGTTTCACCGTTGAGCTGAACGGCATCCGTGCCTTCCTGCCGGGTTCTCTGGTTGACGTGCGTCCGATCCGTGACACCGCTCACCTGGAAAACAAAGAACTCGAGTTCAAGGTCATCAAGCTGGACCAGAAGCGCAACAACGTTGTCGTTTCCCGTCGTGCCGTGATCGAAACCGAGAACACCTCCGAGCGCGAAAGCCTGCTGGCCAACCTGCAAGAAGGTCAAGAAGTTAAGGGTATCGTCAAGAACCTGACCGACTACGGTGCATTCGTAGATCTGGGCGGTGTTGACGGCCTGCTGCACATCACCGACATGGCGTGGAAGCGTGTTAAGCATCCTTCCGAAATCGTCAACGTTGGCGACGAGATCGCAGTCAAGGTTCTGAAGTTCGACCGCGAGCGTACCCGTGTATCCCTGGGTCTGAAGCAGCTGGGCGAAGATCCCTGGGTTGCTATCGCCAAGCGTTACCCGGAGACCACCCGTCTGTCTGGCCGCGTGACCAACCTGACCGACTACGGCTGCTTCGTTGAAATCGAAGAAGGCGTTGAAGGCCTGGTACACGTATCCGAGATGGATTGGACCAACAAGAACATCCACCCGTCCAAGGTTGTTAACGTTGGCGACGTGGTTGACGTGATGGTTCTGGACATCGACGAAGAGCGTCGTCGTATCTCCCTGGGTCTGAAGCAGTGCAAGTCCAACCCGTGGCAGCTGTTTGCCGAAACTCACGCCAAGGGCGACCGTGTTTCCGGCAAGATCAAGTCCATCACTGACTTCGGTATCTTCATCGGTCTGGACGGCGGCATCGACGGCCTGGTTCACCTGTCTGACATCTCCTGGAACAACCAGGGCGAAGAGGCAGTACGTGAATTCAAGAAGGGCGACGAAATCGAAGCCGTTGTTCTGCAAGTGGACCCGGAGCGCGAGCGCATCTCCCTGGGTGTCAAGCAGATCGAAGAAGACCCGTTCAACAAGTACCTGTCTGACAACAAGAAAGGTGCTATCGTGAAGGGTAAGGTTACCGAGGTTGACGCCAAGGGTGCCGTGATCGAACTGGCTGACGGCGTGGAAGGCTACCTGCGTGCCTCCGACGCTGCTCGTGACCGTGTAGAAGACGCCACTCTGGTGCTGTCTGTCGGTGACGAAGTTGAAGCCAAATTCATGGGTGTTGATCGCAAGAACCGTACCGTAAGCCTGTCTGTCCGTGCCAAGGACGAGGCTGACGAGCGTGTTGCCATCGACAGCCTGAACCAACAAGAAGAAGTTGTGTTCAGCAATGCCATGATGGAAGCGTTCAAAGCCGCCAAGGGTGAGTAATCCTTGATGCAAGAAAAGGGCGGCTTCACGCCGCCCTTTTTTATCTTGGCATAATGAAATTGCATGTGATCGGGGAAGGAGATTTAACCTTATGACCAAATCAGATCTCATCGAACAATTGGCTGCCAGCCGCATGCATATGCCGGCCAAAGATGTCGAAGCCGCCATCAAGGAGATCCTTGAGCAGATGGCATCGACCTTGCAAAACGGCGACCGGATTGAAATCCGAGGATTTGGAAGTTTCTCACTGCACTATCGTGCGCCCCGCGTGGGTCGCAACCCCAAGACAGGGGACAAGGTTGAACTGACCGGGAAATATGTCCCGCATTTCAAGCCTGGTAAAGAGTTACGCGAACGCGTGAACATCATCGAATAATGCAGAAAATGGCATACCTGGGTATGCCTTTTTTATTTTTACGTCTTTAGATATGTGATTTGTCAGGTTTCTCGCAGTCTTTTCCCATTCGCTCTAGAGTCTGCCTGTGATTTTAAGGATAATCAGTCTCTCATTAGCTACAGACAGGGAGATCTTATGAAGCGTATATTGGCCCTTATCCCATTGGTGCTGGTGTTTGTACTGACCCTCGCCATCGGCTCGCAAAATGGCCAGCTGGTGCAGTTCAACTATCTCATCGCCCAGGGGGAGTTCTCCCTCTCCATGCTGCTGGGGTTCTTCTTTGCCGGTGGCTTCCTGTTGGGCTGGCTGGTGTTCGGTCTGCTCTTCCTGCGCTTGAAACTGCAAAACCGCACCCTCAGTCGCACCATGCGTCGTCAATCCCGTGAGTTGGAGCTAGCCCGGTCGCCAGCCAAGGAATAATGTCCCTCGATGCTTGAACTGCTTTTCCTGCTGTTGCCGATTGCCGCCGGTTATGGCTGGTACATGGGACGCAGGAGTGTTCGCCAGGACACCCAGCAACAGAGTAACCAGTTTTCCCGCCAGTACGTGGCGGGCCTCAACTATTTGCTGTCTGACGAGTCGGACAAGGCGGTGGATCTCTTCATCCAGCTGCTGGAAGTCGACAGCGAAACCATCGAAACCCATCTCTCCCTCGGCAACCTGTTCCGTCAGCGGGGCGAGGTCGATCGCGCCATCAAGATCCACCAGAACCTGGTCGCCCGCCAGCTGACCCGGGAGCAGCGTCAGCTCGCGCTGCAGGAGCTGGCCAGGGATTTCCTGGCTGCCGGCCTGCTGGATCGGGCCGAAGCGCTCTGGAAGGAGCTGTGCGAAGACAGCGACTTTGAAGAGACGGCCCTGGCGCAGTTGCTCATTATCCATCAACAGCTGCGTGACTGGGACAAGGCCATCGAGGTCGCCATTCGCCTGCAGAAATTCCAGGGCAAGAAGCTGGCGGAGCCCATCTCCCATTTCTATTGCGAGCAGGCGGAGAGCGCCTTGCGTGACGGTGACAAGGGGGCGGGGATCGCCAAGTTCAAGCGGGCGCTCGTAGCCCACCCTGCCTGCGCTCGGGCCAGCCTGCGATTGGCCGATCTGTCGATGGAAGAGGGCAAGTACGAGGAGGCCAGCAAGGATCTGCTGCGGGTGTTCGAGCAGGACATGGATTTTGCCTCCGAAGCCATGCCCAGGCTGCTCGATTGCTATCAGCAGCTTGGCCGCACCCAGGAGCTGATCCCGCTGCTGGAGAAGGCGGTGGAGGATCATGCCGGTGTCAGCGTAACCCTGGCCCTGGCCAATCTGGTGGAGGCGCGCGACGGCCTGAGCCAGGCCCGCGCCCTGGTGCTGCGTCAGCTGCGGCGCCACCCCTCCATGAAGGGGTTTTACCAGCTGGTGGGCTTCCAGTTGGCCAGCGCCGAGGAGGGGCCCGCCAAGGAGAGTCTGGAGCTGCTGCAGCAGCTGGTCGGCGAGCAGATCAAGATAAAATCGACCCACAAGTGCCGCCAGTGCGGCTTTGCCACCCATTCGCTGTTCTGGCAGTGTCCCTCCTGCCGGCAGTGGGGCTCCATCAAGCCTATTCGTGGCCTGGATGGTGAATAGCCCTTAGTGACCAAAAGTCCGTCCCCGCGCGCCTCGAGCGGAGGCGGCAAGCCGAACCCGGCGCTAACCCAAGTGATCAAGATGCCAGACTGCGACCGGCTCGTCGGCCGTGTCGAGTCTGGATGTGGCATAACAACCCATAGGAAGTGACATGCAAGACCCCAAAGTACTGGTCGCGCTGGATTATCAGCACGAAGCCGATGCCTTCGCCTTCATTGAACAGATCTCTCCGGCCGAGTGCCGCCTCAAGGTGGGCAAGGAGATGTTTACCCTGTTTGGCCCCCAGTTCGTGCGTCAGCTGGTGGCCAAGGGCTTCGAGGTGTTCCTGGATCTGAAGTTTCACGACATTCCCAACACGGTTGCCAAGGCCGTGGCGGCGAGTGCCGAGCTCGGGGTCTGGATGGTCAACGTCCATGCCTGCGGGGGAGAACGCATGATGCGCGCCGCCAGGGAGGCGCTGCTGCCCTATGGTGACAAGGCGCCTCTGCTGATCGGGGTGACAGTGCTGACCAGCATGGAGCAGTCCGATATGGCCCCCCTGGGTCTGGATGTGAGCCCGGCCGAGCAGGTGATCCGGCTGGCCACCCTCGCCAAGACGGCAGGGCTGGACGGCGTGGTCTGCTCCGCCGAGGAAGCCAGTGCGTTGAAAGCCTTGCTCGGCACCGACTTCAAGCTGGTGACCCCGGGCATTCGCCCGAGTGGATCGGCGGCCGGGGATCAACGCCGGGTCATGACGCCGCTGGCGGCGGTGGAGGCGGGGGCCGACTACCTGGTGATTGGGCGACCCATTACCCAGGCGGCGGATCCGGCCGCCGTGTTGGGGGCGATCAACGCCGAGCTCAGCCGATAAGGGGCCGACCCCTTGATGACAACAGGCCGGATTGCAGATCCGGCCTGTTGCGTTTTGATGGGGCGCTGAGCGCTGCTGCGAATGAGTGGCAGCCCTTATCTGCGGGGGATCAGGACTTGACGGTCTGCACACCCAGGCCGATGGGGAAGAGACCGAGCAACAGGCCGGCGGCCGAGCCGATGAGGTGCGACTCTATGTGCACCCTGGCGCCAATGAGGGCAGAGACAGGGCTCTCTCCCGCACTGTAAAAGTCCAGCCCGAGCTTGATGACGATACCAAGCAGCATGAGCCAGCCCGAATGGCGACGATAGCGGATATCCTGCATGGCCCCCCACACGAACAGGCCGTGCAGCAGGCCGGATAGCCCCATGTACCATTGGGTCTGCGGGCACCACCACCAGATCCCGAGTCCGACGGCCGTCCCCAGCAGCAGGAGCAGCACGGGCAGGCGCCAGCCCGTCAGGTATTCGCGAAACAGGCTGTAGAGCACCGCAAGCCCGCTCAGGTTGAGCAGCAGGTGCCATCCGTTGGTGTGGGCCAGATTGCCTGTTATGATGCGCCACCCTTCGCCCTGGGCGATCAGGTCGCGATCGAAGGAGAGCAGGTGGTTAGGTACGGTGAAGAAGAGCAAGGCAGTGACGAGCGAAAGCGTGATGACCCAGAGCAGCCCCGATTTTTCTGACAACATGAAACAACCCAACGACAGAGAGAGCCGATACTGTACACGCTGTACCCGAGCCCTCAAAGCCTGCCTGTGTGAATATATCCAGCCGGTGCCCCACCTCGCACCGCTCCATATCCTGCAGCATCCCGGCGAGGTCGCCCACCCCAAGGGAACGGCCGTCCTGCTGGCCGCCTCCCTCAGCCATGCCCGCATTCACGTAGGGGAGCACTTCGCCGATGCCGACTGGCTCAATGCCCTGCTCGCCGATCCCAAGGTGCAGTGCTATCTGCTGTGGCCCGATGATGAGGCCCTGACCCTGGCGCAGGTGCGCGAGGGCCGCGAGCAAGCCAAAGAGGTGCACTTTATCCTGCTCGATGGCACCTGGCGCAAGGCCTATCGCATGTTGCACAGCAACCCGGCCCTGCTGGGATTGCCGAGGATCACGCTGGGCACCATGGCGGGGCAATATTCCATTCGCAAGAAGCCGTTTCCCGAGGCGCTGTCGACCCTGGAGGCGGGCTACCATCTGTTATCCCAGTGGGAAGGGGAGCCCGAGCGCTTCGCCCCGCTGATGAACCTCTTTACCCAGTTGAACCGGCAGTGGCATGACTTTGCCCAAGGTCGCCGCGCTTGAATCTGAATTGCAAACAGGAGTGATGAACGTGAAAAAAGCCGTCGTGGTATTCAGTGGTGGTCAGGACAGTACCACCTGCCTGGTGCAGGCCCTGGCCCTCTATGATGAAGTGCACGCCATCACCTTCGACTATGGCCAGCGTCATCGGGAAGAGATCGAGACAGCTCGCCGTCTGGCGGGGCAGATCGGGATTGCCGCCCACAAGGTGATGGATGTGACCATGCTGGGTGAGCTGGCCGTCTCGGCCCTGACCCGGGACGACATCCCGGTCAGCGGTGAGCTGCAGGACAACGGCCTGCCCAACACCTTCGTGCCGGGCCGCAACATACTGTTTCTGACCCTGGCGGCCATCTATGCCTATCAGGTCGGTGCCGACACCCTGATCACCGGGGTGTGCGAGACCGACTTCTCCGGTTATCCCGATTGCCGCGACGACTTCGTCAAGGCCCTCAATCAGGCGGTGTCGCTGGGGCTGGATCGCGCCATTCGCTTCGAGACTCCCCTGATGTGGCTCGACAAGGCGGAAACCTGGGCGCTGGCGGATCACTATGGCCACCTCGAGACGGTGCGCCAGCAGACCCTCACCTGCTACAACGGCATCCAGGGGGATGGCTGCGGCACTTGCCCCGCCTGCGAGCTGCGCAGCCGCGGCCTGCAGCGCTATCTGGGCGACAAGGCGGGCATCATGGCCAGCTTGCGCGAGAAAACCGGATTGTGATCCTGCCTCTTTCCCGGGTTTGGGGTATAATCCGCGCCTTTTGCAGCAAGCCGTGACCGAGATGCACTACCCAATCAACGAGATCTTCCAGACCATCCAGGGGGAGGGCGTCTTCACCGGCGTGCCCGCCATCTTCGTTCGCCTGCAAGGCTGCCCGGTGGGCTGCCCCTGGTGCGACACCCGCCATACCTGGGTGGTGGATCCTGCCCGTGAGGTGGGCCGCCGCGAGGTGCTCGACCGATCCAACGAGTCCGATGGCTGGAGCAAGATGAGCACGGAGGAGATCCTGGGGAGCTTCGAGACCCTGGGTTACCGGGCGCGCCATGTGGTGTTGACCGGTGGCGAGCCCTGTCTCTACGATCTGCACGAACTCTCGGCGGCCCTGCTGGCGGCGGGATATCAGGTGCAGATCGAAACCAGTGGTACCAGCGAGATCCTGACCCACGCGCAGACCTGGGTCACCGTCTCCCCCAAGATTGGCATGAAGGGGGGCTTGCCTGTGCTGGTGTCGGCCCTGGAGCGGGCCAACGAGATCAAGCATCCGGTGGCCACCGAGCGCCATATCGAGGAGCTCGATGCCCTGCTGGCGACAGCCAGCCTGCGTCCCGACGTGGTGATAGCATTGCAGCCCATCAGCCAGAAGCCCAGGGCCACCGAACTGGCCATGGCGACCTGCATCGCCCGTAATTGGCGGCTCTCCATCCAGACCCATAAATATCTGAATATCGATTGATATGGACAGACTCTCCGATGAGCGGGTATTGCTCACCCTGGCGGGCAAGATGCCCTACGGTAAATATCAGGGGCGACGCATCATAGATATTCCAGAGCCCTATCTAGTATGGATGGCGCGCAGCGGTTTTCCGGCTGGCGCATTGGGCCAAACCCTGGCACTGGCGTACGAGATAAAACTCAATGGACTCGAATCCATGATTATTCCCATTATTAACAGGATGTCAGAATGAGAATATATACCCGGCAAGGGGACAAGGGCCTCACGCGGCTGGCTGATGGCTCCTCCCTTGCAAAAGATGACAGGCGGGTCGAGACCTATGGCGCCATTGACGAGCTCAATTCCCAGATAGGTCTGCTGATGGCCGAAATACCCGAGAATGAGCCGGCATTATTGGCTGAACTCATATTGCTGCAGCAAGAGCTGTTTGATTTGGGCGGGGAGCTGGCGTTTTCCAGCGAGGCGCAAAATGCTTCCCTGTGGCAGGTCAATGAGGCCTGGACGGCGCGGTTGGAGCAACAGATTGACGCCTACAGCGCCCAGTTGCCGGTATTGCGCAATTTCATTCTGCCGAGCGGATCACGGGCGGCGGCGCAGGCCCATGTGGTGCGCACCCTGACCCGTCGCTGCGAGCGGCTGCTGCTTGGCCTGAGCCGGGAAGAGCAGGTGAACCCGGCTATCCTGCCCTATCTGAATCGGCTAAGTGACTGGTTTTTCACGGTGGCCAGATACTTGCTGGTCTCTGCCGGCACCCCGGAAGTGCTCTGGGTCAAGGCGGCAGACAGGCGCTGAAACGCCCGGCACTGACACAATAAAAAACCTCGCATGGCGAGGTTTTTTATTGGGCGGGACTGTGCTTCAGATCAGATGGCAAAGTCTTCCACGGATTTGCCTTCGGCCACTGCCTTGGCAATGGTGGAGGGCATGCGGCCCTGGCCGGTCCAGGTTTTTTCCACGCCATTGTCCAGATAACGATATTTGGCGGGGCGGGGAGCGCGTTTGCCTTTGCTGGCCTTGGTGCTTTCGGTGGCAACTGTGCCCACCAATTCAGCAGGATCTATCCCCGCGGCTTTCAACATTTCGGCGTATTCGGCAATTTTCTTCTGATGTTCTTCACGGGCCTGGCGTTCGGCAGATTCATCCTGCTGGCGCTCGGCGACCACCTCGGACAATTTCTGCAGTCCCTCTTCCAGTTGCTCCAGGGACAAATCGCGGCAGGCTGCGCGCAGACTACGGATATTCAGCAGAATTTTCAAAAATTCGTTCATATTGGCTACCACGCGAGCAGAAATATTAATGGGAAGGGCTGGTTTTTCGATAATTTATAGGGGGATTTGGCATCAAGTCAAGTCTGCCAAAATAATTAATTAGGTAGATAAATAAAGTCTGGCAATTATTCACGACGGCCGGTTTATTCTCTTTGCGGCGAGTTCATTTCCGAATGAGTGCTGAGTAGATGAAAATATCGACCATATCGTATTTTATGAACCATTTGACTACCATTTTTCCACTTTTCGCCACACAAGCCTTGAAATTTAATCAAAAAACTTGCTATCACCCGGTGGCTCGATAAAATGTGCCGCGAATACCTTTAAGTAGAGGCGCGCTGCCTATGAGTAACCGAGCGGAGGGTGATGCCTGCGATGCTCGATGAAAGGAGTCGGCGCCGAAGTGACCAGGCCATCATACCGGGTTGCTGGTTCTGCATCGAACAGGTGCAGGACTGCCATAGTCATCCACTATGGAGCGCTACCTGAAGGGGCTGAGGAGTATGCCCGCCCTGGGTTTTGTTTCTTTGATCCTCTCGGTAGATCTCCACCTGTTGTCTTTAGGTGCAAAGAGATCATGGACATCGTTCATTACGCCGACTCCGGTTGGTCCGTCGTTCCCCCCTTGTTGGCCGTCGCCCTTGCGATCATCACCCGCCGCGTCCTGGTGTCGCTGGGGGTGGGTATTGTGGCCGGCAGTCTGCTGCTCAACCAGTTCTCCCCCCTCGATTCCCTGCATTACATGCTGAACACTGTGCTCAAGATCTTCTGGGTCGACGGTGCGATCAACCGGGACAACGTCAACATGATCCTGTTCATGTTGCTGCTGGGGGGCCTCATCAGCCTGATGAGCGTCTCCGGGGCGACCCGGGCCTTCGCCGAGTGGGCGGCGCGCCGCGCCAAGACCCGCAAGGGGGCCAAGGCCCTCACCGGCATGATGGTCTTCGCCTTCTTCATCGATGACTTCTTCCACAGCCTGTCGGTGGGGGCCATCTGCCGTCCGGTCACCGATCGCTTCCAGATCTCCCGTGCCAAGCTGGCCTATCTGCTGGACTCCACCGCGGCGCCGGTCTGCGTGCTGATGCCCATCTCCTCCTGGGGCGCTTACATCATCGCTCTGGTGGGCGGCATAATGGCGGCCCATGGCCTGACCGATCAGAGCCCCATCTCCGCCTTCGTCGAGATGATCCCGATGAACCTCTATGCGGTCTTCACCCTGATCATGGTGCTGGTGGTGATTGCCTTCCAGCTCGACATCGGCTCCATGCGTCAACACGAGCAGTGGGCGCTGGAAGGCAAGCTGTGGGATGAGTCCAAGGGCCGTCCCATCGGCCTGGACATGGAGTCTCCGGAGGAGAGCAATGGCGGCATGATCGACATGGTGCTGCCGATCCTGACCCTGACCCTGGCGACCGTCTACTTCATGATAGATTCCGGCGCCGCCGTGCTGGCCGGCAAAGGCCTGTCGTTCAGCGTGCTCGGCTCGTTCGAGAACACCAACGTCGGCTCCTCCCTGGTCTATGGCGCCCTGTGCAGCCTGGTGGTCTCCATCGGTCTGGCCATGCGCCTCAAGCTGGGTGCCAAGAACTGGATGAAGGCGGCCCCCCAGGGGATCATGGCCATGCTGCCCGCCATCAACATACTGCTGTTCGCCTGGACCATAGGCGCCGTGGTGCGCGACGTGGAGACCGGCAAGTACCTGGCCTCCATGGCCAACGGCAACCTGCCGATCGAAGTGTTGCCGGCTGTGGTCTTCATCCTCTCCTGCGCCATGGCCTTTGCCACGGGGACCAGCTGGGGCACCTTCGGCATCATGCTGCCGCTGGCCGGTGACATGGCGGCCGCCAGCGACATCAGCCTGATGCTGCCGATGCTGGCCGCCGTGCTGGCGGGCTCTGTGTTCGGTGATCACAGCTCGCCCATCTCCAGCACCAGCATACTGTCGGCCACAGGCGCCGGCTGCCATCACATCGATCACGTGATGACCCAGCTGCCCTATGCGCTCGCCATCGCCTTCGGTGCCGCCCTCGGTTACCTAGTGATGGGGATGATGCACTCTGTGCTGGCGGGTTTCACCGTCAGCGGGCTCTGGTTCATCATCTTCTCCGGTTACCATTTGCGTAAAGCGCGGCTCCAGCGAGACCTGGCGGTCGCATAAATAAAACAAGGGGCCCACGGGCCCCTTGGTTTTGGCAGGGGCTTTGGTTAGCATGCGCCCCATAAATTCAGTTTCGGAACAGTACCATGGCTTCACTGCACTACAAATTTGCCACCATGAACTCGGGCAAGTCGACCCAGCTCATCCAGGCGCATTTCAACTATCTGGAGCGCGGTATGAATCCGCTGGCCATGACGCCGGTCATCGACGACCGCTTCGGGGTCGGGGTGATCCGCGCCAGAGTGGGTCTGGAGCTGAAAGTGGAAGTGTTCAGTGACAGCTGCGATCTGTTCGAGATGGTCAAGGCGCGCCACGGCGAGAAGAAGATCGATGTGTTCATCGTCGACGAGGCGCAGTTCCTGACCCGCGAGCAGGTGTATCAGCTGGCCCGTATCGTCGATGAGCTCAAGATCCCGGTCATGGCCTACGGCCTCAAGACAGATTTTCGCGGCGAGCTGTTCCCCGGCTCCTACCACCTGCTCTGTCTGGCCGACAAGTTCGAGGAGCTCAAGAGCATCTGCTGGTGTGGCAACAAGGCACACATGAACTCCCGGGTGAACGAAGCCGGGTTGGTAATGCGTGACGGCGAGCAGGTGGAGATAGGGGACAACGACCGCTATGTGTCGCTCTGCCGCAAGCACTATCTGGAAGGGCGGGCTTACAAGTAAGCCACAGCATGAAGAAGGGCGCCTCACGGGCGCCCTTTTTTGTCGACGAAGGGCTCAGTCTATCTCTATGTCCACCGGCGCTATGATGGGGTCGGCCACCGGCAGGCGGTGGAACAGCTGGCGAAAATGCTGCTGTACCCGGCCGATGTCGATGAGCGACATGCCGGAAGCGAAGCCGAACCAGACATAGAGACCGGTTAGATCGCGAAACATGGGGGGCAGGTAGCGGGGCGCATCGATGAGCCCCTCCAGATAGTGCTGATAGAGCACAGGGATGTCGTCCAGGGTCACCTTGCCGACGAACAGCATGGGCAGGATCTCCGGCACCCCTTCCAGCACGGCGCTGCGGATGAAGTTGACCGTCTCCACATAGCCTCTCACGTAGGAGAGATCCTTGGTGAAGCAGGCGCCTCCCTCGACCATGCCGCCCCTAAACACCCGCTGGGTGATCTTGTAGGCATCGTGCTCGCTGGCCCCCTTCTCGACGAAGTGGCGGAACACCTCGATGAAGTCGGCGCCGCGCTCCGCCATGTCGATGGCCATCACCCGATCCGAGATGCGCTTGGCCCTGTCCGGAAAGGAGCTGAAGGTGAGGGTCTCAATGAGCACAGCCAGCCCCTCCTGGCAGGCGGTGATGCGCGGCGAGCCGGCACCCAGCCAGGTGGCATAGGATTGCTGGCGGCCGTTGAGGGTGGTGCCGACGTGCACCCAGCCCTCGTGCACCTCCAATACCTGCAAGTCCAGCTCGGAGAAGCGGGCGTGGGAGCTGAGCTTGATATAATCCCCCCCGGCGGCGGCATCGGAGACGATGCCATCGCTCAGCTTGACTTGCACCGTGCCGTCGCTGAAATAGTTCGACAGCTTGCCCTGCAGTTTGGCCACCGCCGCTTCCCCCTCGAACTCCTTGGGGTAGGGGCGCACCAGATGGCGGGCGCCAGGCAGGGAGAAGATGTCGCACAGCCGGGCCCCCAGCTCTTTCAGAGTCTTGCGATCCCCGCGCAGGTGATCGCTCGCCGAGCCGTACAGCAACTGGCTGTAGCGCTGAAAGTCCGGCTGCCCGCGCTGGCGCAGCATCTCGATCACCACCATGTACTGATCCACCGTCTCTTGCAGGATCCGGCCCAGATCATCCTGCGGCCCCAGCTTTCTGCGGATTCTGTCCCTCAGCTCCTTGAGCTCCAGGTATTTGTTGCGGGGATCGAAATCGAGGGGAAGGGCCTGATAGAAGTCGGCATCGATGGCGGGCAGCGCTCGTCCGCCCTTGGCGAGAAACTCGGTCTGCAGGTGGCGGGGCCATTTGATGGCATCCAGGATGCGAATGGGTTTTTGCAGGGCGAGCAGTTCATCCGAGAGGGATTTCAGGTGCAGGCGATACTTTTCTTGGATGGTCATCGGGCCTTCTGTGGAGGCGAGTGCGGTACGAGAATGGCTGAGTATATGCATAGCGCTTGCCAAAAAGAAGCGAGACCAGGAGTGATCCCGCCTGTGCGCTTTTGGTTGTCGGAAAATTGGTTTAGACTGCGCCCCTTGATCCTTATTGTGTTCGTGAAAATGATGAATATCCCCAGCTCTGAAATGATAATGCGTTGGCTGCAGCAGGCCCGGATCGAGCACTATGTGTGCGATCAGTGCCACGGCATCCACATGGTCTCCCTGCAGTCCGTCGAGGGCATCCAGGAGAGCCGGATCTTCGTGGAAGAGGAAGGGTTGCTGTTTTCATCCGAGCTGGAGGTACGCCCCTCATCGCTGCTGCCCCTGGTGGCCGAGCTGGGTCGTCTCAACATGCAATACCCGTCCCTCAAGGTGTTCCTCGACATCATAGATGACAACCTGCCGCGCCTCGTCGTGGGCCATACCGTCTTCACCAAGGCGGGTCTCTCCGTCGAGCAGTTCCTGCTGTTCGTCGAAAGCACCACGGCGGCGACCCATGAAGTGGTTTCCGAATGTGAACGCCTCGGCTTCCTCAATCTGCCGGAGATCCAGGTCGCACCGGAATCTGTGCACTGAGTTGCGCGTTTAATGTGCGAACGGTTCGCGGCAGCCAAAAAGCCGTTGACGCCGGCGGGGCTTTCCCCTAAATTACGCCCCGTTCCGGCGCAATAGCTCCGCGAATGTCGTGTTGGCTGAACACGTTAAACCACAGACCAAAATTTGGTGATGTGCACAAGTGGCTGCCAGCCGATGAAATCGGCAAGAAAGCACGCAGCGCGTGCTACGCAAGCCACAGGCAGATGACTGAAACAAATTGGTGAGGTGTCCGAGTGGCTGAAGGAGCACGCCTGGAAAGTGTGTATACGGCAACGTATCGAGGGTTCGAATCCCTCCCTCACCGCCAAATAAAGTAAAAGGGCCTGTCGCAAGACAGGCCCTTTTACTTTATCCGGTGATGGGCGGCTCGGTTCTAACCCTGGTTCGACAAGGGGGCATGATGGTCCGGTTAAATCCAGACCCGCCGCCAACATAAAAACCCGACCTCATGGTCGGGTTTTTGTCTTGTGGTGCCCGGTCATCTCTCACGCATTTCCCTTGAAGCAGGCCTGGCGGCATGCAGGGAGTGAGCCTCAGGCGAGATCGAAGCGATCCAGGTTCATCACCTTGGTCCAGGCCGCCACGAAGTCCTTCACGAACTTCTCTTTCCCGTCCGCACTGGCATACACCTCGGCCAGCGCCCGCAACTGGGAGTTAGAGCCGAACAGCAGATCGACGCGGGTGCCGGTCCACTTGACCTTGCCCGTTTTGCGATCACTCCCCTCGTAGATGCCCTTGGCTCCTGCCGCCGGTTTCCACTCAGTGCCCATGTCGAGCAGGTTGATGAAGAAGTCGTTGGAGAGGGTCCCAGGCGTTGCGGTAAACACCCCGTGGCAGTTGCCGGTGTTGGTGCCGAGCACGCGCATGCCACCGATCAGCACCGTCATCTCGGGGGCGCTGAGGGTCAGCAACTGGGCCTTGTCCACCAGCATGGCTTCCGAGAGCTCTGCGTAGTCACCGCCCAGATAGTTGCGAAAACCGTCGGCGAGGGGTTCGAGCACGGCAAAGGAGTCGACATCCGTCTGCGCCTGGGAGGCGTCCATGCGGCCCGGTGCGAAGGGCACAGTCACAGTGACGCCCGCCAGTTTGGCCGCCTGCTCGACACCGACGCCGCCGGCCAGCACGATCAGATCGGCGAGGGATACCTGTTTGCCACCGGTGGCCGAGGCGTTGAACCCCTGCTGGATGCCTTCTAGGGTCTTGAGCACCTTGGCCAGCTGTGCCGGTTGGTTTGCTGCCCACTCTTTTTGCGGGGCTAGCCGGATGCGCGCCCCGTTGGCGCCGCCCCGCTTGTCAGAGCCGCGGAAGGTGGCGGCAGAGGCCCAGGCGGTCGATGCCAGCTCGGCGACGGTCAGGGAGGCCGCGAGGATCTTCTCCTTGAGGGCGGCCACATCCTTGTCATCGACCAGGGGGTGATTGACGGCGGGGATGGGGTCTTGCCAGATCAGCTCCTCTTTGGGCACTTCCGGTCCCAGGTAGCGTGCGATGGGGCCCATGTCCCTGTGGGTCAGCTTGTACCAGGCGCGGGCAAAGGCATCGGCGAAGGCTTGCGGATCCTCGTAGAAATGGCGGGAGATCTTGCCAAATTCTGGGTCAAAGCGCAGGGTCAGGTCGGTGGTCAGCATGGTCGGCTTGTGGAACTTGCCCGGGATATGCGCATCGGGAATGATCTCCGGTGCATCCTTGGCCACCCACTGCTTGGCGCCTGCCGGTGACTTGGTCAGCTCCCATTCGTAGTTGAACAGGTTTTCAAAGAAGTTGTTGCTCCACAGGGCCGGTGTCTTGGTCCAGGTCACTTCGAGCCCGCTCGAGACGGTATCCTTGCCATGGCCGCTGCCGTAGTCGCTCATCCAGCCGAGGCCCTGGGCTTCCAGGGGTGCGGCCTCCGGCTCGGGCCCCTTGTGGGATTCGGGGGCGGCGCCGTGGGCCTTGCCGAAGGTGTGGCCACCGGCAATGAGGGCGACCGTCTCTTCGTCGTTCATGGCCATGCGGCCGAAGGTGGAGCGGATGTCTTTGGCCGCCTCCATGTAGTCGCCGCTGGCATTGGGGCCTTCGGGGTTGACGTAGATCAGCCCCATGTGGGTTGCGCCAAAGGGCGCCGCGAGCTCGCGATCGCCCTTGACCCGATCGGGGTCGACCCCGAGCCAGGCTATTTCATCACCCCAGTTGACGTCCTGATCCGGCTCCCACACATCCGGGCGGCCGCCACCAAATCCGAAGGTTCTAAAGCCCATGGACTCCAGCGCGACGTTGCCGGCGAGGATCAGCAGATCGGCCCAGGAGATCTTGTTGCCGTACTTCTGCTTGATGGGCCAGAGCAGGCGGCGGGACTTGTCGATGTTGACGTTGTCGGGCCAGCTGTTGAGGGGGGCGAAGCGTTGCTGGCCACGACCACCGCCGCCACGACCATCCGTGATGCGATAGGTGCCTGCGGCGTGCCAGGTCATGCGGATGAACTGGGGACCGTAGTGACCGAAGTCCGCCGGCCACCACTCCTGGGAGTCTGTCATTAGCTTGACCAGATCTTTCTTGAGTGCCTTGTAGTCGAGGCTGTTGAATGCCTCGGCATAGTTGAAATCTTTGTCCATGGGATCGGAGCTGGGGGAATGCTGGTGCAGCAGATCCAGCCGCAACTGATTCGGCCACCAATCACGATTGGTTCTGCCGACGCCGGCGGTGTGGTTGAAGGGGCATTTGCTTTCTTCACTCATCTCAGTCTCTCCTTGGAGGGCATGTACATTGCTGACAACCTAGTATGGGAAGATTTCCACTGCGCTGTGTGGGGTCATGGCAGGGGATCAGTCTGTTGCTGCTTGGGCAGCTATCAATTACTCCTTTATTTTCAATATTTTGCGTTATTGTGCAGTGAATGGGTTACGAAAAGATGAATCACGACCATCTAGTTTAACAATCTATTTACGTTCTGCCCGTCTTCCCCTGGTGTCAGGCGCGGCGGCCACGCGTGATAGCGCTGCCTGGGCGCAAGGGGTTGCTCGCCCTTGATGAGGGAAGCAGGCAAGGCATTTGTCTGGTTTTTATCCTTATCACGGCCATCGGCATTTAAGCTTGCGCTGCATCATGGTGAGCAGGGATACAGCTGGGGGCCGTGATGACTCCGATCATTTCTGTGATCCGGCCAGGCGATGTGGCAACGCGGCGGGTTGGCGTGACGCTGACCGACCAGCAAAGAGACAAGCGTGAGAGAGCAGGGGGAACAACGAGAAGAAAAGAGGAAGCAGAGCGGTCGGGGCAGGCGGTGAGTCTGGGGCGCAGGCACAAAAAAACCGGCGCAGGGCCGGTTTTGATGAGGGCATCAGATGCCCGGTTCATGGCAAGTCAGGCTTGCCCCTGTCGGCTTGATCCAGCACGAACAGGCAATAATGGGGTGGCTGATGGGGCTCGAACCCACGACAACCGGAATCACAATCCGGGACTCTACCAACTGAGCTACAGCCACCACTGAAATCTGCCTTCAATGCTCCTCTTCGAGGGAAGAGTCACATTAATGGCGCGCCCTGCAGGATTCGAACCTGCGACCCACGGCTTAGAAGGCCGTTGCTCTATCCGACTGAGCTAAGGGCGCTCTGTATCGAGCCGTCACAAGACGTCTCGATGAACCTGGTCGGTGATAAAGGATTCGAACCTTTGACCCTCTGGTCCCAAACCAGATGCGCTACCGGGCTGCGCTAATCACCGAAATCTCATCGTCCAGCATACCGGGGGCGGTACGACTGGGCAACGGGCGGGCATCATACCCAAGCGTCAAAGTCAGCGTCAATGACTTTTTCCGCCAGTAAATTCAAATGCCTACTTATTGCCCGCCAGGCGAGAGCCGCTAACACCCGCGCCAAAAAAATGCGACAATGCGCGGCAGTTGAACACATGGTGAGTGAAGAACGATGTCTGCCAAAATCATTGATGGAAAACAGGTTGCGCAAACGATTCGCAATCAGGTCGCCGAACAAGTCCAACAGCGGTTGGCACTGGGCAAGCGGGCACCGGGTCTGGCGGTGATCCTGGTGGGGCTGGATCCGGCGTCCCAGGTCTATGTGGGCAGCAAGCGTCGTGCCTGTGAAGAGGTGGGGTTTGTCTCCCGCTCCTATGATCTCAGCGCCAATGCGACCCAGGAAGAGTTGCTGGCCCTGATCGACCGGCTCAATGAGGATGCGGAGGTGGACGGCATCCTGGTGCAACTACCCCTGCCGGCTCATTGCGACACCACCCAGGTGCTGGAGCGCATTCGTCCCGACAAGGACGTGGATGGTTTCCACCCCTATAACGTGGGCCGTCTGGCCCAGCGCATCCCGGCGCTGCGTCCCTGCACCCCCAAGGGGATCATGACCCTGATAGAGGCGACTGGCGTCAAGACCCACGGTCTGCATGCTGTGGTGGTCGGTGCCTCCAACATAGTCGGTCGCCCGATGACGCTGGAGCTGCTGCTGGCGGGTTGCACCACCACGACCTGCCATCGCTTCACCCAGGATCTGGAGGCCCAGGTGCGCCGTGCCGATCTGCTGGTGGTGGCGGTGGGCAAGCCGAACTTCATCCCCGGGGAGTGGGTCAAGCCCGGCGCCCTGGTGATCGACGTGGGGATCAACCGCCTGGCCGACGGCTCCCTGGTGGGGGACGTGGAGTTTGAAACGGCGCGCAATCATGCCGCCTTCATCACCCCTGTGCCCGGTGGCGTGGGGCCCATGACGGTGGCCAGCCTGATGGAGAACACCCTGAGCGCCTGCCAGGATTATCACGACGCCTGAGCAGGGCCCCTTCCCGCACCAGGGAATGGATGAGAGAAAGGGAAGGCCTGGCCTTCCCTTTTTTATTGCTGGTCGAACGTGATGCTCTGCCGAGGCGATTGGGCAGGGGCGGCCTTGTCAGATCAGGACCAGCGCCGCCGCCAGATCGGCGATGAGATCATCGGCATCCTCCACCCCTATGCTGAAGCGGATGAGATCGTCGTTGACCCCGGCCGCGAGGCGGCTCGCCTCGTCCATGGCGGCGTGGGTGGTGCTGGCCGGATGGCAGGCCAGGCTCTCGAGATCCCCGAGGCTCACCGCCTGCACGAACAGCTGCAGGTTGTCGAGCAGTGTGGCGCAGCGGGCAAAGCCCCCTTCCAGCTCTATGCTCACCATGCCGCCAAAGCCGCTGGCGAAGGCGCCGAGGGCGTCGTGGCCCGGATGGCTGGCAAGGCCCGGATAGATCACCTTCTTCACCGCCGGGTGGGCGGCGAGGAAGTCTGCCACCTTCTGGGCATTGTGCAGGTGGGCATCCATGCGCAGGGGCAGGGTCTTGACACCGCGCTGCAGCAGGTAGGCCTCCTGTGGCCCAATGGGAGAGCCTATGTGCTTGAGGGCCACGGTGCGCACCGACTTCATCAGCGCGTGGGAGCCCGCCACCACACCGGCGATGATGTCGCCGTGGCCGCCCAGGTACTTGGTGCCGCTGTGCATCACCAGATCGATACCCAGCTCCAGCGGGCGCAGCAGATAGGGGGTGAGGAAGGTGTTGTCACAGACGCTGATGGCACCCACCTTGCGGGCGGCTTCCACCACCACCCGGGGATCCACCACCTTGAGGGTGGGGTTGGTCAGGGTCTCGAACAGGATCACCTTGGTGGCGGGGTTGATGTTGGCCAGCAGATCCTGATCGCTGTCGTAACTTGTGATGGTGATGCCGGCGCGGCTGAAGGTCTGTTTCAGGAACGCATCTGTGCCGCCGTACAGCGGGCCGACATAGGCCACTTCATCCCCGCTGCTGGCCAGGGCATAGAGGATGGCGCTCACCGCCGCCATGCCGCTCGCCACCACCAGCGCCTCGTCGGCGCCCTCCAGGGCCGCCAGTTTCAGCTCCAGCTCGGCGGTGGTGGGGTTGCCGAAGCGACTGTAGATAAAGCCCGGGGCCTGGCCTGCGAAGCGCTCCTTGCCCGCCTGGGCATTGACGTAGCTGAAGGTGCTGCTCTGGTAGAGCGGTGTGGTGAGGGCGCCGGTCTGGGGGTCGATCCGCTGGCCGCTGTGCACGCTCATGGTCTTGAATTTCATCGTTTTGCTCCGTGGTCGCCAGGCTATGGCGTTGTTGTTCTGGTGTGGAAATCTGTGGAGGGGGCCGCGCCGGCGCCCCTCTCCTGTGGTCGGGATGGCAGCTTGTTGCCATCCCCCTTGATGGCGTCAGGTCGGTACCGGCTCCTGCGCTACCCTGTGTTGCTGAGCATAGTGGCGCGCCGCCACATCGGGATGGGAGCGCAGCCTGCCCTTGAGCACGTTTTCCCCCACCTGATAGAAGAGGGGGTTGGCCGGGTCGCTCTCGGGCCCTTGTGCCTGCGCCGCCAGCTCGGGGGAGAGGGTGAGCAGCGGCACTGTGGCATCGAGTCTCGCCGCCATAAAGAAGGCGCAGGAGAGACGCGAGACTCCGGGGGGCGGGCTCTGCACCCGGTGCAGGGTCGCCTTGAGATAGCCGTTGGAGGCAAGCTCCAGCAGCTCGCCTATGTTGACCACCAGGGCGCCGGGCAGGGGCGGTGCGGAAATCCAGCCGTGCGCCGTCTCCACCTCTAGCCCCGAGTGATCGTCCTGCATCACCAGGGTCAGGTAGCCGGGATCCTTGTGGGCGCCGACCCCCTGGCCGCTGCCTCCCGCTTCCCGTCCCGGGTAGTGAATGAGCTTCATGTGCTGATAGGGGGCGCCCTGGATGCTCTCGTCGAACACCCCGGCCGGTTGCTCCAGCACCTCGGCAAAGGCGGCGAGCAGGGTGAGGGTGATGTCGCTCAGCCGCTCCTGCCAGTCCAGCAGTTGCGTCTTCATCTCGGGCAGGGTCGTGGGCCACTGGTTGGGGCCTGTGAGCCGCTGCCAGGGTTTGCCGGTCTGCGCCAGGGGGAGGGCCTGCTCCTCGTTCATGATGTCGAACTGCTCCCGCCTGTCCGGCCGCTCCCGGGTGAGCTCGGCACTCACCAGGTTGTAGCCACGAAAGTGGGGGGAGTGCACCATCTGCACCGCCAGCTTCTCCTGCAGGGGCAGGGCGAAGAAGCGGGCCGCCAGCGCCAGTGTCTCCCGTTGCTCCGCCTCGCTCAGACCATGGCCTGTCAGATAGAAGAAGCCGATGTCGCGGGCCGCCCGGCCAAGCCTGGCCAGCATCTGGCGACGCTCCTCGGGGGTGCCATTGATCGCGGCATAGTCGATGATGGGCAGTGATGAATGTTCCATGTGCATCTCCTCACTTGCCGGATGTCGGGTGCAGTCCCGAGGCTCCGGTACAAAGATGGCGGTGTGGTTCGTGGCAGGCGTCGGGGTCCGTGGCTCACGATGGCACCATTTGGGTTGAGGGGGATGCTACTGTTCGGGGTTATAAGGTGGAAGCAACAAAATATTCTTAGTTATATACAAAAGTCGAAATAGAATTCGAACGCTGTGGATCCGCCTGTCGATTGCACGGAGAAAATGCGCCCCTGCCGATCGCCTTGCCCCTGAGCACGCCTGGGGTCAGGGGCAGGGAAGGCGCAGTGCCCGTGGGAGGCGAATGAACAAAGGGGAGGCATCAGCCTCCCCTTTGTTGGTGGGGCGCAAGGAGCAAGGGCGAGTGCCCGCTCGGTGCGCACCGGTCAGCCTCTTCAGTAACCCAGGGTGAAGCGCTGGCGCAGGTGCGCCGGTTGTTCCGCTTCGTTGAGCACAGCGTTCGCCAGATCCCCGACTGTGATCCCGGCAGGCTTGTCGCCGCTAAAGAGCACCTGATCGCCCCCTAGACGGTAGCCGCCGCGCTTCTCGCCGGGTTCGAGGAACACCGGCGGGGAGACGAAGCGCCAGTCGAGGGCGGCTTCGCGGCGCAGGGCGGTGAGACCGTCGCGGGCCGCAAGCGCCCCTTGCTTCCACTCGGTCGGGAAGTCCGGGGTATCCACCAGCTGCACGCCGGGGGCTATCTCCAGGCTGCCGGCACCGCCGACCACCAGCAACCAGCTGTGGGCGGCTTTGGCTGCCTCGACAATGGCGCTGGCGCCCTTGAGGTACTGATCATGGATATCAGGGGCACTCCAGCCCGGGTTGTAGGCGCTGATCACCCTGTCCTGCCCCTTGAGCACGTCGGCCAGCGCCTGCGGGTCCTGGGCATCTACCGCCACTGTGGTGATCTGCGGGTGGGGGGCGACTTTACTTGTGTCGCGCACTATGGCGGTGACGTGATGGCCACGGCTGACGGCCTCATCGAGGATGGCTGAACCGACAAAACCGCTGGCACCTATGAGGGCAATTTTCATGGAGACGTCTCCTTCACTGTGGGAATGAGGCTATCCTACGCCCCCGGATGTGATTTAATAATCACCTGTAAATTGCATTCACTTGTAAGCTGGAATTAATAATGGATCAGCTCAGACGTTACGCCATCTTCGCCGCCGTGGTGGAGGCGGGCACCATGACGGGGGCCGCCAAGGCCCTCGGCATGACCCCCTCCGCGGTCAGCCAGCATATAGGCCAGCTGGAGAGCCTGCTCGGCCTCATCCTGCTCCATCGCTCCACCCGCCGCCTCAGCCTGACCGAGGCGGGGGAGGTGGTGTGGCAGGGGTGCCAGTCTCTGCAACAGACCCTCAACCAGACCGAGCTGCGCCTCTCGGAAGTGCGTGACAGCCTGCTCGGGGAGGTGCGGATCACCGCGCCCGTGGGCATGGCGGGCCAGCCGCTGGCGCTGGCCTTGTCGCCCCTGTTGCAGGCCCATCCGGGCCTCTGCATCCAGATCATCGCCGACGACGAGAAGCGGGATCTCATTGCCGAGCGCATCGACGTGGCGCTGCGGGTCGGCTCCCTGCCGGACTCCACCCTGGTGGCCCGCAAGCTGGGCCAGACCCGGATGCTGCTCTGCGCCGCCCCCGCCTACCTGGCGCGCAAGGGGACGCCGCGCACCCCCGCCGATCTGGCGACTCACGACTGGCTCAGTGGCGACATGCTGGGGAGCGGCTTGCTGCTCCTTGACGAGCGAGGGGGCGAGCACAGGGTGAGGTTCAAACCCAGGGTGCTCTGCAACAACGTCCTGCCCCTGCGCCAGTTTGCCCTGGCGGGGCAGGGGATCTCCCTGCAACCCGAGGGGGAGGTTGGCGAGGATCTCGCCCAGGGCCGCCTGCTTGCCCTGCTGCCAGGCTTTCGGGTGCCGCCCATGGAGATCCACGCCATCACCCCCCAGCGGGAGATCCCGGAGAAGGTGCGGCGGGTGATCACCGCCCTGCGCAGCCATTTCGCCGAGCCAGGGGGAACGGCGCGCCCCTGAGCCGGGTGGCAACTGTCTCGTTCCGACTTGCAAACACAGAGAGCAGCCTGTTAGCTGCCCTCTGTCGCTCGCCTTGATCCCGGCGCTATTTCATATAAAGGCCGCCGTTGATGGCCAGGGTCTCCCCCGTGATATAGGCCCCCGCTTCGCTGGCGAGGAAGGCCACTGCGGCGGCTATCTCCTCCGGTTTGGCGAGGCGGCGCATGGGGATGTCGGCCTTGATGCTGTCGAGGATGTCGCTGCGGATCGCCGCCACCATGGGGGTGGCGGTGTAGCCGGGGGCGATGGCGTTGACCGTGACCCCGAAGCGGGCCCCTTCCGCCGCCAGCGCCTTGGTGAAGCCCAGCATACCCGCCTTGGCCGCCGAGTAGTTGACCTGACCGAACTGCCCCTTCTGGCCGTTGACCGAGGAGATGTTGATGATGCGGGCATCGCGCTGCTCGCACATGGCGTCGAACAGCGGCTGGGTTACGTTGTAGAGGCTGCACAGGTTGGTGTGGATCACCTCGAACCACTGATCCGGCGCCATCCGCTTGAAGGCGCCATCTCGGGTGATGCCGGCGTTGTTGACCAGCACGTCCACCCGGCCCTCCTCCTGCAACAGGCGGCCCAGGGTCTCGCGGCACATGGCGGTGTCGGCCACGTCCAGCGCCAGCAGCCGCACCTGATCCTGGTGATAGCCCTGCTCTGCGTACCAGTCGTGGGCCGCCGCACTGTTGACGCTGGAGTGGGTGGCGATGATGCGATACCCCTGGGCCAGCAAGGCGGTGGTGATGGCGGATCCGATGCCGCCCCGGGCTCCGGTGATCAAGGCAATCTTCTTCATCTTGGCTCTCCCTGCATATCACGAGTTGAACTGTGCCCCTGGGGGCAATTGACAACATTGTTTGCAAACAATGTGGCAGGGAAAGGCGTCACTTTTGTGACAGGGGGGCGCCTGGGGGAGGGCTCTTGCGAGAGGGAGCCGGGCCGCCACCGGCCAGACGCCGGAGTTGCCGGGGCCGCACAAGGCTTGCCCCCGGCACGGCGGCCATGTTTAATGTGGCCACTTGGGCGAATGCGCCCCTTCGCCGGCACAGAGCCTGACCACAGCATGACAAGCTCCCCCGCTTTCCCAGACCCGGCGCCACGGACGCGCCCCCATTTCACCCGCATCGAGCGAGTGCTCGACTACATTCACGCCCACCTGGATCAGCCCCTGTCGCTGGAGCAGCTGGCCGAGCAGAGCTGCTGGTCGCGCTGGCAGTTGCAGCGGGTCTTCTTGCACGAGACCGGCCAGACGGTGGCCCACTATGTGCGCGAGTTGAAGCTGAGCCTGGCGGCGGAGGCGCTGCTCTCGAGCCGTCAGCGGGTACTGGATCTGGCGCTGAACCACGGTTTTGGCTCGGAAGTCAGCTTCAGCCGGGCCTTCAAGCAGCACTTTGGCTGCTCCCCCCTGGCCTATCGCAAGCGGGGCCTGCGGCTGGGGCTGCGTACCCCCCTGGTACGGGTCCCCATGCCCCTGGCCAGTCCCCCCAGACTGGTGCAGGTGCGGGTGGAGAGCCGGCCTGGGTTCGCCCTGCACGGCGTCAGGGGGGAGATCCGGGGCCTGTTTGCCAGCGAGCCCGATTTTCAGCAGACGGTGCCCGCCATCTGGGGCGCCTGGCGCGAGGCGGGGGGGCGCCTGTCCTCCAGCGAGCTGCTCGGGGTGGTGGACGTGTCGGGGGCGGGGGAGCGGCTGCCTTACTGGGCCGGGGTGGCGGCAGAGGAGGGGAGCGAGCCCGGCCCCGGGCTGGCGCGCCTCAGGGTGCCGGCACAGGAGTACGCCGTGCTCAGCCACCTGGGCCCCATCGATACGCTTGGGCAGTGCCTCAACTGGTTCATCCTGCACTGGCTGCCCTCTTCCAGCTATCGCGGGTTGGATGGCTTCGAGCTGGAGCGCTATGCCCCGGGCTTTGACGGCCAGCAGCCCGATGCCTCCATGGAGTACTGGCTGCCCATAGCGCCCCGCTAGGCTCGGCAACGAGACGCCTGCATGATCTCAGGCGGCCAGCCCCGTCAGTCCGCAGGGTGAACCCGGTTCTTGCCCGCCTCCTTGGCCTGATAGAGTGCCCGATCGACCCTTGCTATCAGCTGTGCGGCCGATTCATGGCGCCACAGCCCCAGCCCCGCCGAGAAGGTCACCACCAGTCCGGCTTCTCGCCATTGACGCTGCAGGACCCGCAGGCGCCAGCGATCCAGCAGGGCCAGTGCCTGGGCCTCGTCTTCCCCCGGGATCAGGATGGCCAACTCCTCCCCGCCGTACCGGTAGAGCCTGGCCAGGCCGTCGGCCACCGTCACCCCTTCCTGCGCCACGGCCTGGAGGACGCTGTCGCCCACCAGGTGTCCCAGTTGGTCGTTGATGGACTTGAAGTTGTCCAGATCTATCATGCCGAGGGCGAAGGGGCGGCCGTCAGCCAGATGGCTGGCCAGATCCTGATCGAAGCTGCGGCGATTGAAGAGGCCGGTCAGGGCATCCGTGTTGGAGGCGGCGACGGCCTCCTGCATCTGGTGATGGGCACTTTGGATCTCCTGGCGCAGCAGCTCTCCGGGCTTGCTCATGTCGATGCGGCCGACGCGCATCAGGGCGATGATCTCGACGATCATCTTGTTGATGGCATGGCGCAGTGAGCCCCAGCAGAGCAGGCAGATCAGCAGGCAGCCCGCCACGGCGATCTGCAACTGATAGGATTCGCTGTGGCTGGCCTCCTTGAACTCGGCGTCGCTGACGGTGTAGATGGCGAACCAGTCCGGGTTGGAGAAGGCGTAGTAGTAGACATGGGTCTGGTGCTCGGCGTCATAGAGATGGTCGGCCCCGTTGGTCATCTGTGCGATGAGCCGTGGCGCCAGCTGGCGGTGAAACAGGTTGCCCACATTGGCGTGCAGCAGGGTGTCGCCGGTACGGGCGATGAGATAGAACTCCCCCTTGAGGGGGCTCTTGAGCAGGCGCAGGGGGTGGCTCATCTGCTCGAGATCGAGCTCCATGGCCAGGGTGCCAAGGGGAAAGCCCTCCCTGTCGACTATGGGCCGGGAGACGGAAATGGTCCGCAGCTTGTCAATCCTGCTGGCGTAGTGGTCCGTGTAGCTGACGAAGAGGGGGCGGGAGGTAGCGGATTTGAACCAGGGCCGCTCCCTGGCATCAAAGGCCGCCTCGACCGGCAGGTGGGGGACAGAGTTGAAATGCCCCTGCTGATCGGCGACCAGGATGCTTTTCACATAGGGGGTGAGGGACAACGTTTGCATCAGGGTCATGCGAAGGGGGGCGTGCCCGTTGCCTAGGAATGCCTGCAGGGCGGGCTTGTCAATAAAGCTGCCGGTCTCGTTGAGGACGTGCTCCAGCGGCTTGAATTGCAACGCGATGAACTGGGTCGCCATGTTGTGCACGAACATGGCGGCCACCTTGTGATACTTCACCTCGGCCGCACGTTGGATGCTGCAGCTGACCCCCACCAGGGCGGTGAGCAGGGTCAGCACTATCACGGCGAAGGAGACGTGGAGCTGGGTGTGACAGTGCAGATCTTTATTGATGATGTCATTCATTGGCGTGATCGTTTGGCCTCGTATCGTCTCAAACAGGACTGATAAAAGGGGCCGCATACTATCGCCATCCCTGTCGGCAGGGCTTGACCCGGATCAAGGGTGTGGATGAAAAAAGAGCAAAAACTCTAAAACGAAGGTCGGATGCGAGGGCTGATCCGGCCCGGTTCGGCCAGCAGGGCAGGGGGCCTTGAGGCCACCCCGGCGAAAGCGCATCCAGACCAGCCCCAGGCCGCATCCTCTCCATTTGGCTTCCCCTGCACTCTATTTCACTCGTCACGAAGTCAGATGGCGCCCTTCTCTCCCCCTTTCTTTGTCACTGACCCGCCAACATGCCCCAAATTGTTAATTCCGGGGCAAATTAGAACAATAAAATGCAAATGATATTTGTTACTATTCACATGCAGTAGGCAGTCGAGGATCAGATGCAACTTGTTCACCCCCCATTGACCGTGGTCGCCGCGACCATCTCCACCCTGTTGGCAGGCTCTGTGCTGGCCGCCGCGCCCACCAGCCAGGACGCGGCGCTGGCCGACGAGACCCTGACGGTGCTGGGTCAGACCTATCGCAACACCGCGACCAAGACCCGGCTCGACCCCATAGAGACGCCCCAGGCCATCTCGGTAGTGGAGAGCGAGACCCTGGAACAGCGTGGCGTGAGCTCGGTGAGCGAGGCGCTGCGCTACGTGCCCGGGGTCAATACCGAGCTGCGCGGCGGGGCGGTCAACCGGCTGGATCTGTTCAACATCCGTGGCTTTGACAACTACCAGAACTTCTATGACGGCCTCTTGCTGCAGTACAACGAGTGGAACCTGCAACCCCAGATAGATCCCGTGGCCATAGAGCAGCTGGAGGTGTTCAAGGGGCCGACTTCGGTGCTCTATGGCAGCATGCCGCCGGGCGGTATGGTCAACCTGATTGCCAAGCGCCCCCAGCGTGAAGCCAAGCACAGCGTCAGCCTGGCGACCGGCACCGGCACCCTCAAGGAGATGACCCTCGACAGCACAGGGGCCATCAACGATCAGCTCGCCTACCGTGTGGTGGGGCTGGCCCGCCAGAAGGAGGGTCAGGCGGTGACCTCGGAGGAGGAGCGCTACGTCTTTGCACCCTCCCTGGACTGGCAGCTCGGCGAGCGCACCCTGCTGAACCTCAACCTCTACTACCAGAAGGATCCCGAAGCCGGCATCTATACCACTGTGCCGGCCAGCGGCTCGGTCAAGTCCAACCCCCTGGGGCAACTTGGCAGCGATAGCTTCCTCGGCGACCAGAACTGGAACGAGTACAACCGGGATGTGACCCTGCTCGGCTACAAGCTGAGCCACGACTTCAACGGGAACTGGCAGGTGCTGCAAAACGCCCGCTACATGGATGCCTCCGCCTATCAGCGCAACACCTACAACGCGGCCCTGGCGGCGGACAACCGCACCCTGGCACGCAACGCTTATTTGACCGACGAGGCGTCGAAGGGCTTTGTCATCGACAACCAGCTGGCGGGCAAGGTGCAGACCGGTGTGGCCCAGCACAACCTGCTGCTCGGGGTCGATTACCAGTATCTGGATGCGCGTATCCTCTATCAGGACACCCTCGACTACTCTGCCCCCGCCATCGACATCTTCAACCCGGACCACAACCAGATCCGGCCGGATGCCCTGGCCTTCTCCTATGAGGATCGCAAGACCATCCGTCAGTCCCAGACCGGTGTCTATCTGCAGGATCAGGTGCGACTCGACCGGCTGGTGGCCATAGGCGGCGCCCGCTACGACAGCTACCGGATGGACACCGACAGTCGCGGTCTTTACCTGGGGGCCGCCAGCCAGTCCCTGGCCCAGATCGATCAGGACAACCTCTCCTTCCGCCTCGGCGCCCTCTACGAGCTGGACTACGGCTTGTCACCCTATGTGAGCTATGCCGAGAGCTTCGAGCCGGTGCCGGGGGCGGACAAGAGCGGCAAGGCGTTCGATCCCTCTACCGGCCACCAGTGGGAGGGGGGGCTCAAGTTCCTCTCCGAGGACATGAGCAAGACGGCCACGATCTCGGCGTTCCATATCACCAAGGAGAACGCCCTGGTGACGGATCCGGACAACGTCTACGGGCCCAAGCTGCAGACCGGCGAAATCGTCTCCAAGGGGATAGAGCTGGAAGGGCGCGCCGATCTCACCAGCCGGCTGGATCTGGCGCTGAGCTATACCCGCCAGGACATGGAGATCACCCGCGACACCACAGACTTGCAGGGCAAGACCCCGGTCTGGGTGCCCAGGCAGATGGCCTCCTTGTGGAGCAACTACCAGGCGGGCGGCAGCCTGGAGGGGATGCGGGTAGGCGCCGGCTTGCGCTACGTGGGGGAGGCCCAGCTCGATGCCGCCAACACCGACACAGTGCCGGATTATCTGCTGATGGACATGTCCGCCTCCTATGATCTCGCCGCCCTCAGCGCGAGCCTGAAGGGGGTGGGGGCATCCCTTAGCGCCAGCAACCTGCTTAACAAGACCTACTACTCCTGCTACGACCAGAACAACTGCTGGTTCGGGGCTGAGCGCAATGTGGAGGCTCGACTCAAATACGTATTCTGACCTTGCGCCCCGGACCTGCGCCGGGGCATGCCCTCTCTGCGGGTCCCGATGGCCGCCAGCACGCCCTGCCTCGCGGCCTCGGCACCCTGGCGGTGCACAGCCAGCATACCCTGCTGGCGGATCACGACGCCCTGTTTGCGGCGGCGGCCGGGCTCATTCCCTCCCTCAAGGGGCGGCTGGCGGGGGAGTCCCCCGCTCTGCTGATGGCGCCCCCTCATGGCGCCCCGAACGAGGTTGCGGCTGCCCTGCATGGCCACTGGCAGCAGGCGCACCCGGAGGCGGGGGCGGCCTACTGGCTGACCCGCAGCTGGGGCATGCTCTGCTGGCAGTCCATCTACCTCGCCATGGTGGCCGTCTATCGGGTGGGGGCCGTGCCCGCCCTGGATCGCATGGGACAGGGCTATCAGGAGGGGCTGGTGTCCGGCTTCAGCCTGCCGGCGGAGCCCATGATCAAGGGGGAGGTGAAGACCCTGATCAAGGCGGCGGGTGAGCGGTTGCAGGCCCACTGGCAGGAATTGTTCGCACTGCTTGGAGAGGTGCAGCGGCTACGCCCCGGCTTCGTGCGCCCGCTCCTGGCGGACGATCTGCTGGCGGCCCTGGTGCGGGTGCCGGATTTCTTCGGGGAGATAAGCCCAGAGGTGGTCCAAGCCCATGCGCCGCTCTGGCTCGCCGCCTGCGGCCTGCCCGCCGGGCATCTGGCGGGCTGGCGTCCGGCCTCGCTCCCCCGGGATGAGGCCTTCCCTGGCTATGTGCGCCAGCGCTGCTGCCTGCACTACAGGCGAGGGGATGGGGAGCTTTGTGGCAACTGCCCGAGACGGCAGGGGGCCGCCAGCTGCGACTAGGGATCCTGAGGTGCCAGAGAGCAGGCACATGGAAAAGAAAGCGTGAGCGCCGCCCCTGGGGCGGCTTTTTCATACCCTTTTATTGCTCGGCCATCTGGGTGCGAATGCGCTCGAACAGGCTCTGCAGGCAGGGCTGATCCCGATCGGCGGCCCGCACGGCCCCGTACATATGGCGGCGGATCCCGCTGCCCAGGGGGCGCGCCTCGAGCAAGCCCTGGCGCACGAACTCCTCGCTGGCCCAGCGCGGCAGGGCGGCGACACCGAGCCCGGCGGCGGCCATCTGCAGCATGACCGAGGTGTTGTCCACCGGCTTGCAGCGGGCGGGCTCCACCCCGGCGGGTTGCAGGAAGCGGCTGAACACGTCCATGCGGGCCCGCTCCACCGGGTAGACCAGCAGCACCTCCTGTTTGAGATCCTCCGGGGTTATCCGGGCCTGGTGACAGAGGGGGTGATCGGGCGCCATCACCAGGGTGAGATCGAAGGCGAACAGGGGCTCGAAGTGGAGATCCCCGCGGGCCTGCACATCCGAGGTGAGCAGCAAGTCGAGCTGACCGCCGAGCAGGGCGCTGATGGCATCGAAGCCGGGCACCGACTCCACCTCGAGCGCCACCCCGGGCCACTGGCGGCGAAAGCCCGGCAACAGCGGCAGCAGCCACTGGATGCAGCTGTGGCAATCGAGCGCCAGGTGCAGCCTGCCCGCATCGCCGCTGTGCAGGGCCAGCAGCTGGCGCTCGGTCTGGGCCAGGGCGGGCAGCACCTGACGGGCCAGGGCCAGCAGATGCTGGCCGGCCGCCGTCAATACCAGGGGGCGGCTCTTGCGCAGATAAAGCTCCAGGTTGAGGCGGGTCTCCAGCTCTTTCAACTGGTGGGAGAGGGCGGACTGGGTGAGGTTGAGGCAGAGGGCCGCCCCCGCCAGTGAACCCTGCTCGGCCAGGGCGCTGATGGTCTTCAGGTGCTTGAGATCTATGCCCGCGTTGGTGCTCTGATGGCTGGTCGACTGGTTGGGCACACCCATGGCACTGCTCCTTTGTGCGTCAGTTGAGGATTTCTTGAGAGCCAGTTGAAGAGGATTCAATAGCCAAGGCCACCTTATCTCGTCACTCTAGATGTGTAAACATCTGGATGGCTAAATCATCCAGTTTCCCATCAGATGAATGAGCATAAGGAATTGGACCTATGACACGAGCACACACCCTGGGCTTCCCCCGTATCGGCGCCAAGCGCGAGTTGAAATTTGCCCTGGAATCCTACTGGCGTGGCGAGACCACCCAGGCCGAGCTGGTCGCCGTGGGCAAGAGCCTGCGGGAACGCCACTGGCAGGCCCAGCGCACCGCCGGGGTCAACCTGCTGCCGGTGGGCGACTTCGCCTGGTACGATCAGGTGCTCGGCACCAGCCTGCTGGTGGACGCCGTGCCTGTCCGTCACCGCCATGGGGACACCGATCTCGACACCCTGTTCCGGGTGGCCCGTGGCCGTGCGCCCACCGGCCCCGCTGCCGCCGCCGCCGAGATGACCAAGTGGTTCAACACCAACTATCACTACCTGGTGCCCGAGTTCAGCCGCGACCAGCGCTTCAAGCTGGGCTGGAGCCAACTCTTTGAAGAGGTCGAAGAGGCCAAGGCGCTGGGACTGCCGGTCAAGGCGGTGCTGCTGGGGCCCGTCTCCTACCTCTGGCTCGGCAAGGAGAAAGAGAGCGGCTTCTCTCGTCTGGAATTGCTCGACCGCCTGCTGATCGTCTATCAGGAGATCCTGGCGAAACTGGCATCCCAGGGAGTGGAATGGGTGCAGATCGACGAGCCGGCCCTGGCGCTGGACCTGCCGGACGAGTGGCGCCTGGCCTACCTCAACGCCTACGAGCGCCTGAGCGGTCCCTGCAAGCTGCTGCTCACCACCTATTTCGGCTCGGTGGCCCATCAGCGCGACATCATCACCAGCCTCAAGGTGGATGGCCTGCACCTGGATCTGGTGGCCGCCCCCGAGCAGCTGGAGACCCTGGTGCCGCATCTGCCGGCCCAGTGGGTGCTTTCCGCTGGCGTCATCAACGGCCGCAACGTCTGGCGTGCCAACCTGGGCAAGCTGGCGCCGATGCTAAAAGCGCTGAAAGCCAAGCTCGGTGAGCGGCTCTGGGTGGCCTCTTCCTGCTCCCTGCTGCACAGCCCGGTGGATCTCACCCTGGAGCACGAGCTGGATCCCCAGACCCGCAGCTGGTTCGCCTTCGCCCTGCAAAAGTGCTACGAGCTGGGGCTGCTCTCTGACTACCTGGACGGAGGGGATCTGGACAAGATCACCGCCTACAGCCAGCCCATCGTCGATCGGGAGTCCGACAGCCGGGTCCACAAGCGGGCGGTGCAGTCCCGTCTGGCCAGCCTGACCAACAGCGATTTTGATCGCCAGAGCGCCTATCCGGTGCGGGCACAGGCGCAGCGCATTGATCTCAAGCTGCCGCTCTTGCCCACCACCACTATCGGCTCCTTCCCGCAGACCTCCGACATCCGGTTGCTGCGCCAGGAGTGGCGGGCCGGTCGCATCGACGACGCTGCCTACGAGGCGGGCATCCAGGCCCAGATCAAGGACGCGATTGAGCGCCAGGAAGCCATAGGGCTGGACGTGCTGGTGCACGGCGAGGCCGAGCGCAACGACATGGTGGAGTATTTCGGCGAGCTGCTGGACGGCTTTGCCATCACCCGTTTCGGCTGGGTGCAGAGCTATGGCTCCCGCTGCGTCAAGCCGCCGGTGATCACCCGGGATATCGACCGCGGGGCCCCGATGACGCTGGCGTGGACCAAGTTCGCCCAGAGCCTGACCGACAAGCCGGTGAAGGGGATGCTGACCGGGCCCGTGACTATTCTCTGCTGGTCCTTCCCCCGGGAAGACGTGAGCCGCGAGCAGTCCGCCCTGCAGATTGGCCTGGCCATTCGCGACGAGGTGGCAGATCTCGAAGCCGCCGGCATCAAGATCATCCAGATCGACGAACCGGCCATCCGCGAAGGGCTGCCCCTGCGCAAGCAGGATCATCAGGCTTACCTGGATTGGGCGGTGCGCGCCTTCCGCCTGAGCGCCAGCCCAGTGGTGGACAGCACCCAGATCCACACCCACATGTGTTACAGCGACTTCAACCTCATCATAGAGGCGGTGGCGGCGCTGGACGCGGACGTCATCACCATAGAGACCAGCCGCAGCCAGATGCAGTTGCTCGAGGCGTTCGAGCGCTTCAACTACCCCAACGAGATCGGGCCGGGCGTCTACGACATCCACTCCCCGAACGTGCCGAGCCAGGGCTGGATTGAGGATCTGATCCGCAAGGCGGCCAGACAGATCCCGGCCGAGCGGCTCTGGGTCAACCCGGACTGCGGCCTCAAGACCCGCGGCTGGGAAGAGACCACGGCTGCCCTCAAGGTGATGGTCGATGCGACCCGGGCGCTGCGAGCCGAACTGGCCTGAGCAGGCTCTTACCGCTCGGCAGACAACGCAAGAGCACTGAGATAACGAGAGAGGGAAGGCGCAGGCCTTCCCTCTTTTTTGCATGAGGGCCTTAAGCCCCTCAGGGGGTAAGCAGCAGGGGGGCGCCGGTTTGCGGGTATGGTGCTGGGCTTTGCGGCCTGTGCCACCCCTGCGATGGTGCCTCCCGCGCCAGCGCCTCGGCCAGCCAGCGCCCGTCGAGGGGGATGGCGTTGCGATCCTCGATCACCAGATTGAGGTGCTGGGCGCCGAGGCAGCCGTAGCGCGCCGGGTCTGTCTGGGTGAAGAGTCCGAGGCAGGGCACGCCGCTCGCGGCCGCCAGATGCAGGGGACCTGTGTCGCAACTGACGAAGAGGGCGAGGCCGCGGGTGAAGCGGGCCAGCTCGCTCATGCTGGCCAGGGATAAGTGCAGATCCCCCAGCAGGGGTTGGGGGGAAGCCGGATCTTCGAGCTGGATCAGCAGGGCATCCGGACTGTGGCGGCGTAGCTCCCCGAGCAGTCGCCGCCACTGGGTGGCGGAGAGCCCCTTGCCCTTGCGGGCGCCGGTGAAGAAGCCGATGAGGGGGTGGCCCGGGTGGGCCCGCCGCAACGCGGCCAGCGGCGGGCAGGGGGCCAGGAGCACGCTGCCAAGCTCAATCTGCTCCGCCGGGTTGCCATGGCAACCGAGCAGTTGCAGGGGCTGGTGGGCGTAGTGGCAGCCACTGTCGGGGCGGAGGGGCTGATCGAACAGGGCATCCCCCTTGGCGTCGTCAAAGCCGATCTTCTCGCCGGCCCGCACCCAGGCGGCGATCAGGTGATCCGTGCTGGAGGCGAAGGGCACATAGACGCTGTCATAGTGCCGCTGGCGCAGGCGCCATAGCACCGCAAGGGCGCCGATCAGCTGCTTGCCCTGCAAGCGGATCCGATGGATGGCCCCCAGTTGCAGATCGGCGAGAAAGGGGAGCAAGGAACCGCCGCTGCACACCAGCTCGATCTCGGCTGTGGGGTGATCCCGTCTCAGCCGCTGCAGGAAGGGCAGCAGGAAGAGGTTGTTGCCGATGCGGTGGGTGCTGCGAATGACCAGGATCCGCCGGGGCGCCTGAGGTGAGGGGGGCAGGCGGCCCCGTCCGGCCAGCCAGGCGAGGGTGGCCCGCTCCAGCCCGGCGGTCCAGCTGCGGCGCTGGCCATCGAAGCGGCGCAGGGCATCTCTGAGAGTCTTCATAGCGTTTGGCTCCGTTCATGAGGATGGCAGCAAGGTGACAGCCGACCCTTAAGCCAGCGTTAAGAGGGAGGAAAAAGTGCCGTGGAGCCGGTGGCGGCAGGATCAGCGGGCGATAAGCCGGGTGGTTAACCCCTGGCGGGCTGGTATTGGACCGGGGTTACTGGCTAGAATTGCGCATTTGAAATAAATGTTATCGTCTTCGGGAGCAGGATGCAGTTCAGGGATTTTTTGCCGGTATCGACCAATACCAGCCTCAAAGAGAGTTGTTACGGTGCCCTCGGCGCCTTCGTCGGATTGCTGGGCACCGCCTGGCTCTGCCAGTGGGGGTTGGGGCTGGAGGTGCACTGGCTGATTGCCCCCATGGGAGCCTCCGCCGTGCTGCTGTTTGCCGCCCCGGCGAGCCCTCTGGCCCAGCCCTGGTCCATCCTGGTGGGCAACGGGGTCTCGGCCTTGATGGGGGTACTGAGTGCCAGCCTGGTGCCGGACATGGCCCTCGCCTCGGCCCTGGCGGTGATGCTGGCCATCGCCGCCATGTTCCTCACCCGCAGCCTGCACCCGCCCGGCGGGGCCGTGGCCCTGACCGCCGTCATAGGCGGCGAGGGGATCCGGGCGCTGGGGGTGGGTTATGTGCTGCTGCCTGTGCTGCTCAACTCCCTGCTGTTGCTGAGCCTGGGGCTGCTCTACAACCGCGCCCTGGGGCGCCGTTATCCCAATGGCGGCAAGGTGGCGCCCAATCGTCACCAGACGGCGGATCCCCAGCCGAGCGCCCGGCTCGCCACCCAGGACATCGACTTTGCCCTGGACAAGCACGGGGAGCTGCTCGACATCAGCCGCCAGGATCTGCAGGAGCTGCTGCAGGAGGCCCAGTTGCACGCCCTGCGGGGGCGAGTGGGCACGGTGCGCTGTCAGGATGTGATGTCGCGGGATCTGGTGGTCAGCTCCCCAGAGGCGTCAGCCATGGCGGCCTGGGATTTGCTCTCTCATCATCAGATCAAGGCGTTGCCGGTGGCGGACGAAGAGGGCCGATTGGCGGGCATCATCACCCTGCATGATCTGATGATCGACAGGGAGAGCCGCCAGCCCAGGGGGCGGGAGGCGCTCGAGCAATTGCGGGTGGCGGATCTGATGACCCGGGAGGTACGGACGGCGCGGCGCTACCAACCCCTCTACGATCTGGTAGAAGCCTTCTCCGACGGGGGCTTGCACCACATGCCTGTGGTGGAAGGAGAGCGGCTGGTGGGCATCATCACCCAGTCCGACATGGTGGCGGCCCTCTTCACCCTGGCCCTGCAACCCGGGCAGGCGGAGGAGGCGCCCGCCTGCGAGCCATAAGAAGCGGGCCCCTTGCGGGGCCCGTTTTGTTCAGGGTTTGGGGTAGACGGTCTCCCCCATGAAGACCGTCTGCTCGACCCGGGTCTGTGCGATCTGCTCCGGCGTGCCGGCCTTGACCAGGGCGAACAGGTCCCGGTCCAGCACGATGAAGTCCGCCGACTTGCCCGCCTCGATGGAGCCGGTGATCGCCTCCTGACGTACCGCCCTGGCGCCGTTGATGGTGTAGGCGGCCAGCATCTCGACAAGGGAGGTGCGCTGACTGGCCCTGAAATCATCGCCGCTGCCGGCCGCCTTCACTATGCCGGCGGCCATGTTCTCGAACGGGCGCGGGTCCCGGCTGTCCACCGGGGCGTCGCTGCCCGCCACCAGCACGGCGCCAGCCTGGCGCGAACTCTCGACCGGGTAGAGGGCGTCATGGAGATAGCCCATGGGGTCGTAGATGGCCTCGCTCAGGGACTGTCCCACCCTGGTTGGCTGGATGAAGGGGCTGACCAGCATGTCGTAGGCAAGCTGGGGCGTGGTCCAGGCATAGGTGAAGGTGAGGTAGAGGCCAAGTTCGCCGAGGCGTTTCTGATCGTCCGGGTGCACCACCTGCAGGTGGGCCAGGGTGTGGGGGATGCCGCTCTCCCCGTTGCTGGCGCGGGCCGCCTCCAGGGCATCGAGGGCTACGCGGGTGCTGCGATCGCCGATGCTGTGCATGTGGATGCCAAATCCGGCCCCATCCAGCGCAGTGACGTAGCGCGTCAGATCCGCCTCCTTGTAGTTGACTATGCCGTTGCTGCCCGCATCCTCGCTGTCCGCTGTGATGCTCACCTCGCCGCTGTCGGGATCCAGGGCCAGATGAGGACTGTGGTAGTTCTCCAGCATGCCGGCGTTGGGCAGGAAGGGGGGGCTGGTGAAGGGATCCCCCTCCAGCACGCCGTCGAGGAAGATCTTGACCGCATCGGCCTTGATCAGGGGGTTGCCTGCGAAGGCGTCACGCACCTGGTTCGCCTTGGCCAGGTGCCCGTCGATGTCCAGCTTGCCGCTGTAGTCATCCTGGTTGAAGCAGGTGGCGGCGGTGACGCGCATGTGCAGCAGATCCTGGTCCTGCATCTTGAGCATCCGATCCCGGATGAAGTCGTTGGCGCAGGCATCCTGCACCCCCGTGATGCCGCGGGACGCCATCAGCTCGGAGATGGCGGGGAGTATCTTGTCATACTGGGCCTCCGCCTGTTCCCCCTCCGCGCTCAGCACCCCGGTGTCGGGGACCGCAATGGCGCTGCGGGCCGCGTCCCGGATCACGCCGGTCGCCAGATCCACATAGGGGATGAAGGCCTCGAACACGCCGCCCGGGGCCAGGGTGGTGGCATTGAAGCCGACCACATTGCCATCTTCGTCCTGTGCCAGCGCTAGCGCCTGTGAGTTGTAGCCGCCGGCATGGCCGTCGACCCCGGCCAGCATCACCGGGTTGTTCGGTGCCGCCGCATCCAGGGCCGCCAGCAGGGTGGCATGGGTGGCGGTGGGGGTGTTGCCGTCATAGGGCGACCACTGGTTGACCACCAGCCAGTCCCCGGGGGCCGGGGCGTAGCGGGGCAGGCACTCGCTGACCTTGGCCGCGAGCTGATCCAGGTTGACGCTCTGGCCGTCCAGATCGCACATGTCGAGCGCAACCGTGCCGAGCAGGTGGATGTGGTTGTCGTGCAGGCCGGGCAGCACCATCCTCCCTTGCAGATCCACCACCTGGGTCGCACTGTTCTTCAAGGCCTCGGCCCCCGCGCGTGAGCCCACATAAGTGAACTTGCCCCCTTGCACCACCATGGCCTCGGCCTGGCTGCGTTGCCCATCCTGGGTGTGGATCTTGCCGTTGAGATAGAGGGTGTTGCCGGGCGGCGGCTCACTGCTGTCTTGCTGGCAGCCGAGCAGGCCACTCACCAGCAGGGCGATGGCGCCCAGCCTGAGACGGGGGTGTTTGCTATCCATAGCGCGCTCTCCTTGGGTTAATTGCAGTTTTTACTGCAGATATGAGCACTTATGGTTATTGCAGCTATTCTGAAAAATGCCAGTGATTGCTGCACTTTTTTTGACTTGTGTTTACCTTGTCTCATCATGTAGTTATGACAACCAGTCGCCCCTTGGGGGCGGAGACCGCATCGGGGGAAGAGAATGTCACAACACGTGCTGCCGGCCGAACTGTGCATGCGGCGCCAACCCAGGCAACTGCGTAGCCAGGAGGTGGCGAGCCGCATCGAGCAGGCCACCCTGGCCCTGTTGCAGGAGCAGGGGTTTGCGGCCCTCAACACTAACGCCATCGCCGCCCGCGCCGGGGTGGGCATCAAGTCGCTGTACCATCTGTTTCCCAACAAGGAGGCCATCATCTGCCGGCTGGCCCTGGACTGGTTGGCGGCGGTGTGCGAGGCGCAGGAGGTCATCCGCGAGCAGGCCGACAGCTGGCCGCAGACCCTGCTGATGCTGGACGAGGCGTTGGAGGCGCTGGATGAGCGCTTCGTCGGCTATGGGGCGCTGTGGCAGGCGATGGATCTCATTCCCGCCCTGCACGGGGTCGAGCAGGAGCACGAGGGGCGTCAGGTAGCCTTCTGGTCCGAGCGGCTGCGCCACTTTGGCTGCCGCTGGCCCGAGTCCGAGCTCATCACCCTGGTGCGCTATTTCTACCGCACCGCGGACGTGGCCAAGCAGTGCACCAAGGGGCAGGGGGAGGCGGGGGCGCAGCTGTGGCAACTGCATAGACGCTGGAGCGAGCAGCTGATGATGGCGGCCATTGAGGAGCCGGATCCCGCCCGGGTCTGGCAGTCGATGCCGGGACTGGCACCGGCTGGCCCAGTTCCAACGAAGAGGGATGAATAAAGAGAGGGAGTGCCAGGCACTCCCTCTCTTGCATCTGGCATTGCGCCCTGCGGGCTAGCCGTATCGGGCCAGGGTCAGCCCCTCGTCGCTGATGGCCGGAGCGCTGCCCGAGATGAGGTCGCTGAGTAGTTGGCCCGAGCCTGCCGCCATGGTCCAGCCCAGGGTGCCGTGGCCTGTGTTGAGCCAGAGGCCCGGGATGGGGCTGGGGCCCACCAGGGGCGTGCCATCCGGGGTCATGGGGCGCAGCCCGGTCCAGAACTCGGCCCGGGGGAGATCGCCCCCCTCGGGGAAGAGGTCCCTCACCACCATGGCCAGGGTGTCGTGGCGTCTGGGGTTGAGCGCCAGATTGAAGCCGCTGAGTTCGGCCATGCCGCCGACCCGGATCCGCTCATCGAAGCGGGTGATGGCGACCTTGTAGGTTTCATCCAACACAGTGCTGCGCGGCGCCCCAGCGGCATCCGTCATCGGCAGGGTGAGGGAGTAGCCCTTGACCGGGTAGACGGGGAGCTCTATCCCGAGGGGGCGCAAGAAGCCAGTGCCATAGCTGCCCAGAGCGCAGACGATGGCGTCGGCCTTGAAGCGCTGCTCGCCGGCACGCACCGCCACGGCGCGCCCCTGGGCGAGTTCAACCTCGTCGATGGCGCAGTTGAAGACGAACTCCACCCCGAGCCGCCGTGCCTCGTCAGCCAGGGCCTGGGTGAAGCGGAAGCAGTCCCCCGTCTCGTCCCCCGGTAGGCGCAGGCCACCCACCACCTTGCCGCGCACCCTTGCCAGGGCGGGTTCGACCTCCTCACAGCCGTCGGCATCGAGGGACTGGTAGGGGACGCCGTACTCTTCCAGCACTTCGATGTCGCGCTGGCTGGCATCGCGCTGGGCCTGGCTTCGGAACAGTTGCAGGGTGCCGAGCTGGCGCCCCTCGTAGTCCAGCGCCAGCTCGTCGCGCAAAAGCTTCATGCAGTCGCGGCTGTATTCGGCCAGGCGCACCATGCGCCCCTTGTTGACCGCATAGGCTGCCGGGGTGCAGTTGGCGAACATCTTCAGCATCCAGCGCAGCTGGAAGGGATCCGAGGTGGGGCGCACCGTGAAGGGGGCGTGTTTTTGCAGCAGCCATTTGGCCGCCTTGAGGGGAATGCCGGGGGCCGCCCAGGGAGAGGCATAACCCGGGGAGATCTGACCCGCATTGGCATGGCTGGTTTCAAGGGCCACCCCGCCGCGCCGCTCCAGCAGGGTCACCTTGTGACCGGCTTTGGCCAGATACCAGGCGCTGGTCACACCGACCACGCCACCACCGAGTACCACTATGTCCATCTTGTCTCTCCTTGACTGGGGCCTCCACCTTAATCAGCCGCCACAGGATATTCAACTGGTGTCGTTATCATTGGTGATTATCACCATTCACATTTTGTTAACTGGCTCTCAATGTTGTCATCTGCTCACTTTCTGGCATGAAATCTGGTCGATTCAGAGTCGTTCCAGGTGAAGCAGATGGTGCTCCGCCGTCGCCAGGATTGCCTGTTGCCGGGAGGTTGGCTGACCATCCCAGTTGGCATAGGGCAGGGCGAGGCGAGGGTGGCTGCCGAGCCTCTCCCGATGGCGCCATAAAAAGTGCCAGTAGAGGCTGTTGAACGGGCAACTGTCCGGCCCGCGGCGCTCCTTCACCTCGTAGTGGCACCCCTTGCAGTAGTGGCCCATCCGCTCCAGGTAGGTGCCGCTGCTGGCGTAGGGCTTGCTGCCCATCAGACCGCCATCGGCAAACTGGCTCATGCCGCGGGTGTTGGGCAGCTCCACCCACTCGATGGCATCCACATAGATGCCGAGATACCAGGCATCCACCTCATCCGGATGGATCCCCGCCAGCAGGGCAAAGTTGCCGGTCACCATCAGCCGCTGGATATGGTGGGCATAGGCGTGATCAAGGGACTGCTGGATCGCGTGGCGCACGCAGGCCATCCGGGTCTGCCCGCTCCAGAAGAAACCGGGCAGGGGGCGCTCGGCCCCCAGGGCATTGACGCGACCATAGTCCGGCATCTTTTCCCAGTAGAGGGCGCGGACAAACTCGCGCCAGCCGAGGATCTGGCGAATGAAGCCCTCCACCTGTGCCAGGGTGATGGTGGCCTGATTGGCCTGCCAGTGGGATTGCGCGGCGCGGATCACCTCGAGGGGATGGAGCATCTTGCTGTTCATCGAAAACGACAGGCGGCTGTGGAACAGGCTCCAGCCCCGTTCGCTCAGGGCGTCCTGATAGCGGCCGAAGTGGGGCAGGCAGTGTGCAAGGAAGTGTTCAAGCAGCGCGCGGCTCTGGCGCCGGGAGACGGGCCAGGGCAGGGCGCTGGCATCCGCAGTGCCAATGGTGGCGACGCCGTGGCGGGTCAGCATGGCATCGATGTCGCTCACCTCGTTGGCAAAGGTGAGGGTTGCCGGTATGGGCTGGCGCTCCGGCAGTCTGGCGCGGTTCTCGCTGTCAAAGTTCCAGCGCCCGCCAAGGGGCTGGTCGCGCTCATCGAGCAGCACCTTGTACTGCTTTCGCAGGGCACGGTAGAAGAACTCCATCCGGCTGTGGGGGTAGCGTCGCCAGCCATCCCGGGGGGTGAGAAAATGCTCGCTGTCCACTTCGCGGGCCGGGATGGCAAGACCTGCGGCCCACTGGGTAAGCTGGCTGGCAAGGCGCCACTCGTCCGGGCTCTGCCAGGCAAAGCGCTCGGCTTGATGGTGGGCGATCTGGGCCGCCAGCAAGCTCGGCAAATCGGGCCAGGGGGCGCTCTCGTCCAGGGTCAGGTAACAGACCCGGTGACCCGCCTTGGTGAGGGCGGCGGCGAAGGCACGCATGGCGGCAAAGAAGGCCAGCACCTTCTGGCGATGGTGGCGGCAGTAGTCCGTCTCCTGGCGCAGCTCCGCCATCAGGTAGCAGACGGCGGGATCCGGTGTGCGAAACCAGCTGTGACCGGCGTTCAGTTGATCCCCGAGGATGAGGCGCAGCTCCATCAGGCGTGCTCCTTCTGACGGCGGCAGCGTTCGCTGCAGTAGCGCACCTCCTGCCAGCAGCGGGCCCACTTGCGCCGCCAGGTGAAGGGACGCTGGCAGACGGGGCAGACTTTCTCGGGTAGATGAGGTTTGAGGTGCATGTTCCGCCTCGTTCACTGGGTTGACCGAACTCTGCCTGCATAACGAAGCGCAACCAGGATGGGATCACAGTGGGACGGGAAAGAGGTCGTTCCGGCTTGCGAGGAGAGAGGTGCAATGAGAAGGCCCCCGCACCTGTCGGTGCGGGGGCCTTCTGTGACCGTTACTGGTTGCTGAACAGCTTGGTGCGGGGCGTGGACTGGGCGGTCAGGGTCATGCGGCCCGAGGTTTCCAGCCAGGTTCTGATCTTCTTGGCGTCGGCCACCCGCTCATCCGTGGTATTGGCGTGAAGCAGCACCATGACCACGGGTTCATTGTTGACCCGGGTGTCCATCACCAGGCAGCGACCCGCTTCGCGGATGTAGCCGGTCTTGGAGACCATGATGGGCCAGCTTCCTTCCCGCACCAGGCGGTTGGAGTTGTGGTACTGCATCTGGCGTTTGCCGTTGCGCACCAGCCTGTGCTCTGTGGTGGAGTATTGGCGGATCAGCGGGTAGCTGGAGGCGCTGGCCACCAGCTTGGCGAGATCGTGGGCGCTGGAGACGTTGCGCGGGTTGAGCCCTGTGCTGTCGGCGAAATGGGTGCTCCACATGCCGAGCATGCGGGCCTTGGCGTTCATCGCCTCGATAAAGGCGCGGCGGCCGCCGGGGTAGTGTCTCGCCAGGGCCGAGGCGGCCCGGTTTTCCGACGACATCAGGGCGATGTGCAACATGTCGGCGCGGCTGAGGCGGGAGCCTATGGCCAGGCGGGAACCTGTGCCCTTGATCCTGTCCACATCGTCCATGGTGACGGTGAGCATCTCGTTGAGGCGCTGGTTGCCATCCAGCACCACCAGTGCCGTCATCAGCTTGGTGATGGAGGCGATTGCCATCACCCGATTGGCGTTGCGTTCAGCCAGGATCTCCCCGGTTCTGGGGTTGGCAACCACGAAGGCATCGGATCCCAGGGCGAGATTGGTGCGTGGTGCTATCAGGCTGTTGGTGGAGGAGGAGGTCGCAGAAAACGGGTTGGCATGGGCGCTTTCCATGCTGGCGGGAAGGAGGAAGGCGCCGAGCAGCAGGGGAAGAAAAGGACGAAGGTTCATGGTTTGGCTCTACTACGACTGACAGGGACATTTGGCTAAGTTATATGACGGTAATTGACGCTTCACAACGTCTGACGGCCCGATATTTCCATTTTATGGGATGGCTCACCTTGAAATAACCGATTTCACGGCTATAGCGCCCTCTCACGGGATTCATAATGAGCCATTCATGGCGCACACATTGGCCTGGTTCAGCCCGTCATGGGGCGCACTATATGCCCTTTCTGACCAATCATTGCTACTCTTTTTGCGCCTTCCGGGGCGGCATTGGGCCGAAGGCACCATTAATCCTCTTTGTGTCGGGAAGATAGGCGCCGGCAGGGGCTGCGAGGGGGATGCCAGCCGACCCGGATCAGCGCAGCGCCACCCTCATCAGCGGCGAGGGGCGGTGCGCCACAAAATGGTGCCAGACATGGTCATAGAGCGCCTGTTGCCCTGGAAAGCTCACCAGCGCCTTGGCCTCGGCGAGCGAACACCAGCGGTACTCGGTGTGCTCGTCGTTGAGGGTCACAGCCTGATGGGGCGGGCAATAGACCACGAACACAGGCACCATCATCACGGTGTTGGTGGCCGCGTCGTAAAACTGCTCCAGATATTGGCCGTTATAGAGCTCGGTCACTTTGATGCCCGTCTCCTCGCCAAATTCGCGCACTATGGTCTGCCAGCCGGTTTCACCCGCCTCGACCGTGCCCGCCACATGGCACCAGAAGCCACCCTTGACCCGGTTCATCAGCAGTATCTTTATCTGGCCATCGATGTCCGATAGCGCCACTCCGGAGACGGCGTTGCAGCGAATGGGGATCATGCCTGTACCTTGTCGTCGTGAAATCACGGTTTGCATTATGGGGTTGTTCGGCTCCCCTTGCCCCATTTTCTGCGTCCAGCCCTGTCCCCGGTTAGCCCCCCATGATGCGGGCGGTCTGAATGGCCTGGATAAGGGCGGCGCGGTTGATGCGGGGGCGCTCCTCGTCCAGTAGCTGTTGCCACAGCGCAATAGCCTGGGTGTAGCGGCCGTGCAGGAAGTGATCGGAGGCGAGCAGCATCAGGGCGCTCACTTCCCCCTTGTCCTGTGCCAAGGAGGCGTCGAGCAGACGTTGCGACTGTGGGGTGAGCCGCTGGCCAGCCTGGTAGTAGAGCACTGTTGCCTGAGCGGCCTGGGTCGCGGCGCTGGCGCCCCCCTCCTGCAGGGCGAGGCGCTGGTAGGCGAGCAGAGCGTTGTCGTACTCGTCCCGATACAGATACAACTGGCCGAGCTCGGCCCAGGCTTCGAGATCGGCGGGGTTGCGCTGCAGCCGCTGGTGCAGGGCGCCGAGCGCCTTGTCCTGCAGATCCCGCGGGCTCAACCCTGCCAGGGGCTCGGGGCGGGACTGATAGGCCTGCCAGGCCTGATAGCGGCCGCTGGCGGCATAACCGGCGGCAACGGTGCCTATCGCCACTATCCCGAGCAGCAGCAGGGCGCGCGCGTGCTGCCTGCTGCGGCCGGGGGCCTGGGTCAGCCGCTCGCGCAGGGCCAGCTCGGCGACGGGCGTGGCATTGGCATGGTGGGCGGCGGCCAGCTCCCGATAGAGGGGATCATGGGGGGAGAGACCTGCCTGCTCCCTTGCCATGATGCGCCGGTTCAGCTCGGCCCTGGGATCCTGGGCCAGGTTCCCTTGCTCCTTATCGCCAATCAGCGGCATGCGAATCTGCTGTTTGCGCTGCAGGCTGGCGCGCAGGCGAGCAAGCGCCAGCAACAAGAGCAGGGCTGGCCCTCCCCACAGCAGCGCTGTGCTGCCCTTGAAGGGGGGATCGTAGCGCACGAAATCGCCAAAGCGGCTGGTCATGCGGGCGATCACCTGCTCGTCGCTCTGCCCCTCGTCTACCCAGCGGTAGACCTCGAGGCGCAGATCCCGGGCTATGGGGGAGTTGGACTCCACCAGGTTTTGGTTCTGGCACTGGGGGCAGCGCAGGGCGCGGGCGAGATCCTGGGCGCGGCTCTGTCGCTCCGGGTGCTGGAATTGATAGGTATCGACCCCGCTGGCAAGGGCCGCCGGGCTCAGCGCCATGACAAGCATGATGGCAAGGGCCATCAGCAACGGGTTGATGAGGGGGCGGATCTTCATGGTTGCCCCTCCGTCTGTGGGGTGGGCAGTGCACGGGCCCTGGCAAGCAGGGGCGCAAACTGGCGCTGCCAGACCTCCTTGGTGAGCTCGCCTGTGTGGCGGCTGAGCAGGGTGCCATCGGCGGCAAACAGATAGGTCTCCGGCGTACCGTAGACGCCGAGCTCCAGCGCCAGCTTGCCGTCCGGGTCCGCCAGCACGGCCTGATAGGGATTGCCAACCTGTGCCAGCCAGACACGGGCGGCATCCCCCTTGTCCCGATAGTTGAGGCCGTAGAGGGGCACTGTCTTGGCCAGCTCGCTGAGCAGAGGATGCTCGGCGCGGCAGCTCGGGCACCAGCTGGCCCAGACGTTGAGCACAAAGGGCTCACCTTTTAGCTCAGCGGTATCAATAATCCCCCCATCCAGCAGGTTTTCGCTTTGCCAGGTCGGCAGGGTGCGCCCCAGGGTCGCCTCGTCCTGGCGGTAAGGATCCTTGCCAAGGCCGAGCCAGAGCAGGGCGCCTAGGCCCAGGGTCAGTATCAGGGGGAGGAAGAGACGCAGGCGGGATCTCATGGCGCCTCCTTGGGGAGCAAGCCCGCGACTTGATGTGCAGAGGTCTGCGGTTGGGCTGCCAGCAGCGGCTTGCGCCCCAGCAGACGCAGGGCGCCGCCCGCCATCATCAGTATGCCGCCGAGCCAGATCCAGCGCACTAGCGGCTTATGATGCAGCCGCATGGCATAGGCATCGGGCCCCATCTTCTCGCCGAGCACCACGTAGAGATCGCCAAACAGGCCCCCCTGGATGCCGGGTTCGTTCATGTTCATGGTGCGCACGCTGTAGTGGCGCCGCTCCGGGGCCAGCCTGGCCACCTCCCGGCCATCCTTGTGCACGCTGACAGTGATGCGCTCGGCCGTGTAGTTGGGGCCGATCAGCGGCTCGCTCCCCTCATAGCGAAATTCATGGGCGCCGAGGCGATAGGGTTTATTGGCGGCGAGCACTGTGCCCCCCTCCTGGCTGTGGTGGCTCACCTGAGCGATGCCGAGGGCGCATACCGCCACCCCGAGGTGGGCCAGCAGGCTCCCGAGCCGGTTGGCACTCAGGCCATGGATATTGAATGAGAAATTGATCAGCAGGCTCGCGATGAGCCAGAGGCTTATCAGATTGGCGAGGATTCCGCTCCAGCCCAGGGTTCCCTGCTCGCGATAAGCGAGGCTGAGCAGGCCGCCCCCCAGCAGGCCTAGCAGGGGCGGCAGCAGTATCTTGAGGCGGGAGGATGCCATCAGCCCCTGCCAGCGCAGGCGCGGGATCTGGGTCATGAGCGCCATCAGCGCCAGCGCCAGCGGCACGAAAATAGCGTTGAAATAGGGGGCGCCCACCGAGAGCGACCCCAGATGCAGGGACTGGAACACCATGGGATAGAAGGTGCCGAGCAGCACGCAGGCGCAGGCCACCGACAGCAGCAGTATGGCGGCGCCCAGCAGCCCCTCCTTTGACCAGAAGCCGAAGTGGGCGTAGGGGGCACGGGTATCGGCCCGCAGGGCATACAGGGTGAGTGCCGTGGTCAATAACAGGCCGAGCAGCAGCAAGAGGGTGAGGCCGCGATTGGGATCCACCGCGAAGGCGTGCACCGAGGTGAGCACCCCGGAGCGCACCACAAAGGTGCCGAGCAGGCTCAGCGCGAAGGTGAAGATGGAGAGCAGCAAGACGCCGTGGCCGTAGGCGCCGCGCTTCTCGCAGACCACGAGGGCATGGAGCAGGGCAGTGCCGATCAGCCAGGGCAGCAGGGAGGCATTTTCCACCGGATCCCAGAACCACCAGCCGCCCCAGCCGAGTTCGTAATAGGCCCACCAGGAGCCGAGTACTATACCGGCGGTGAGAAACACCCAGGAGCCGAGCGCCCAGGGGCGGCTCCAGTGGGCCAGGGCGCCGTCCAGCCGGCCCGAGTGCAGCGCCGCCATGGCGAAGGCGAAGTTGACCGCAAAGCCCACATAGCCGAGGTAGAGCAGGGGCGGGTGTATGATAAGGCCGATATCCTGCAGCATGGGGTTGAGATCGCGCCCCTCAAGCGGCCCCGGGAATTGGCGGTCAAAGGGGCTGGAGAAGATCAGGGTATAGAGGGCGAACAAACCGACGATCAGCCCCATGATGGCCAGCACCCGGGCGCGGATCAGCGGATCGACCCGTTTCGAACAGAGTGCGACCAGCGCCCCCCAGAGGGCCAGCGCAAAGACGAAGAACAGCATGGAGCCCTCGTGGCCTCCCCACACGGCCGCCAGCTTGAAGCCCATGGGCAGGGCGCTGTTGGCGTGCTGGGCCACATAGCTGATGGTGAAGTCATCCCGGGCAAAGCAGCTGGCGAGCAGCCCCAGCGCCGCCCCGAGCAGGGCGGCATTGAGCAGCGCCAGCGGCTTGGCGCAGCGCAGCAGGGTCGGGGAGGCGAGGCGCAAGCCCAGCCAGGGCAGGGTGCCCTGCAGCAGGGAGAGTGCCGCCGCCAGCAGCAGTGAGAGATAGCCGAACTCCGCCAGCACACAACCTCCAGTTTCATTCGTTTATGTTATGCCGCAGCGTCTGCACAGCACCGGCGCTGGGGGATAACATCCACACTCTTGGAAACAAACCAGCGCCAGTCCCCCGAGGGTGGCTGGCGCTGGTGATCATACTTTTAAACAACCGTCATCTGGCCGGCATACGAGGATGACGCAGCATCAGACAGCAGCATGCCCATCAGGGTCATGCTGCAAGCCGACGTCGTATGGTCGCTTTTGCTACAAATCATGCATTTCCCCTTATACAACCGTCATCTGACCGGCATAGAGCACGAAGTAGCGCAGCAGCAGTATTCCCACCAGGGTCAGGCTGCAGACCAGCACCAGGTGGCCGTTTCGCTCCCGCAGCGCGGCCGGAGCCAGCAGGGAGAGCAGCTGGGGCAACAGCATGCCGATCCCCACCACCCCGACCCAGAACACCTGAGCCCAGAAGCCGCTGCCGATGGCGGCCCACATGGCCACCTCCTTCTGACCGCCACCGAAGTAGAGACCGGTAAAGAAGCAGACCAGCAGCAGCACCTCTACCGCCAACACGGGGCGCTCGAAGCTATGCACAAAGCTCACGCCCGGGCTGTGGTGGTGCTCCTTGAACAGGGTGACCGCCAGCAAGATGGTGGAGGCGATGCCGGAGCTGATGCCGGAAACCAGGAAGAGCACAGGCAGCACAGGGTTGTTCAAGAGCGGATAGGTCTTCAGCGCCGAGAGCAGAAAGCCGGTGTAGGCCCCCAGCAGCACCGCCAGCAGCAACAAGAGCGGCGCCAGCAGCCGCTCGACGCGGGCCAACAGGGCGATCAGCCCATCCACAAAGGCGAACTTCTCTTTCAGCAGGTGACGGCGCAGGGTCTCGATCTCGGCCCGAAACACCACCGCCAGCCAGGCGAACAGCACCGCCATATAGAGCTGGAACAGCATGACCCCCATGGACATCACAGAATCGAACTGGTAGTGGAACATCAGCTTCCAGAAGGTCCAGGGGCGGGCCAGGTGGAAGATGAGGATCAAGAGCCCCAGGATCACCGAGAGTGGCGCCAGCAGGGCGGTCGCCTTGATGATGCCGCTCTCGCTGCCGGCCCCCTTGCGGCGCAATAGCACAGAGAGGCTGGTGGCCCCGGCGGAGATGCCGAGCAGAAACAGATAGATAGCGATCGGCCAGTCCCAGACAAGGGAAGGGAAGTGAAATGCGTCATGCCACATGGTTCATTCCTCCCTCTGTTACTGCGGTAGATGATGGCGATCGGACAAATCCCCATACAAGGGAAGAAAAATGAAATGCCGCTTGCATGGTCATGACGTTATCTCCCCTTTGGGCACGCGGTACATCTTGGGCGAGGTGCCGAGCCCCTGCTTGTAGCGATAGGTGGTCTCCTTCACCAGCCGTTTGGCAATCGGGCTATCGGGATCATCCAGATTGCCGAACACCAGCGCCCTGGTGGGGCAGGAGGCCACGCAGGCCGGCTCCTTGCCCGCCGCCAGATTGGTCTTGCGGCAGAAATCGCACTTGTCCGCCACCCGGGTGACCGGGTTGATGAAGCGCACCTGATAGGGGCAGGCGGCGAGGCAATACATGCAGCCGACGCACAAGTCCGGGGCCACGTCGACGATGCCATCCTCCTTGCGGATATGGGAGGCGCCGGTCGGGCAGACGTGGACGCAGGGGGCGTTGTCGCAGTGCTGGCAGGACTTGCGAAAGAAGTGGTAGTCGGCATCGGGGAAGGTGCCTATGGGGCCGGAGCGAAGGATCTCGAGCCGCGAGACCCCCTGTGGCACCTGGTTCACCTCCCGGCAGGCATCCATGCAGGCGGTGCAGCCGATGCAGGCCGTCTCGTCATGGAGCATGCCATAGCGGACCCCGTCTATGGTCTGGCTGTGGGCGAGGGTTGTGGCAAGGGCGCGGGTCGGCCCCGTCATCATGATGAGGGCCCCCGCGCCCATCCCCGCCATAAAGTCACGACGAGAGCAGCTCATGGTGCCTCCTTGCCCGCATTGACCTGCAGGCCGGCCACCTTGGCTTGATGCTGCTTGCTGTGGCAATCGACGCAGATCTTGATGCGGGATTTTTCGGCTATCCCCACCATGGGTTCCTTGGCCGGGTGCAGCGCGTGACAGCTGGTGCAGCTGAGCTTGGTGGCGTGCACGTCGTGGGCCCAGAGCGCCTCGCGCAGGGGTTTGGGCTCGTGGCAGCTCATGCAGACCCCGTTCTGCTCGGCGATGGGATAGGTCCCGGTGCTCTGCTTCTCATTGAAGCTGTCGCTAAAGCGCATCACGTCCTTGACCCCTTCCCTGTGCTGGGGGGAGGGCTGGCCGTGACAGTTGGTGCAGGTCACAGGCGCTAGGTTGTTGGGGTTGGTCGCCTGACCATGCTTGCCATGCATCCCCTCGGTCTGCTCCTTGTGGCAGTCGGTGCAGGCCTTGTCGGGGCTGCGCAAGAACGCCACGTCATGCGTTTGGGGCAGGGCCGCAGGCGCGATCGTCGCCTCGGCAGCCTGGCCCTGCAGGCTGGTCAGCAGCATGGCCGCCATCAGCATCAGTCGTAAGAAATCCATCGTTAAATCACCCATAGGAAGCCTCCATCCGATTGCGGGCCCGACTCGGCGGGCCCGCAAATCTCGTTACTGTGCGAGCCGTCCGGCCGCTTTGGCCTCGGCATCCCAGGCGGGGACTGTGGTCTTGAGGAACTGGGCCTTGTCGCCGTTCATCTGCTTCATGTCCATGCCAAGGGCGGCCTGGGCCTTCTCCTTGCTGGAGATGTCAGGAATGGCGATCTCGTGGCTGATCCCCTTGGCCGCCAGCAGGCGAGCCAGCTTGGTGCGGGCGTCGGCGGCCTTGTCCAGGGCGGTACCCAGCATGCGCAGCGCCACTTCAGGGGCGTGCATCTGCACCCCGTGGGAGGCGATGGAGAAGTCCCAGCGCCATTGGGCGTGACGGATGTCTTGCAAAATGTCCTTCATCTCGGCATCGGTGGCGCCGGCATCCCAGGCCGCCTTGGCCTCGAAGTGGGCGTGCACCAGCTGCTTCTCGACCTTCAATTTGATCTCGGTCACCGCATCCTTGCGCTGCTTGACCACCCCCTGCAGCATCTCCTTGCTCTGGGTGTGGCAGTTGCGGCAGGTCTGCTCGAAGCGATCGAAGGGGTTACCCACCTTGTGATCCGTGTAGACCTTGCCCTGCTCGTTCTGCACCTTGGGCATGTGGCAGTCGACGCAGGCGACGTTGTTCTGGCCGTGAATGCCGGCGCGCCAGGTCTCGTACTCGGGGTGCTGGGCTTTGAGCATGGGGGTCTTGGAGAGGGCATGGGTCCAGTCGGCGAAGCCGATTTCGTCGTAGTACTCTTCCATCTGCTCGACAGTGGTGCCCTTGTCCCAGGGGAATTTCACCGCCTTGGTGGGGCCATTGAAGTAGTACTCCACGTGGCACTGGCCGCACACCTGGGACTGTTGATCGAAGCGGCCCTGCTCCTTAAACGGTTTGCCGATGGCGGTCATGGCGCGGTCTGCATAGGGGCGGGAGAGGTGCAGGGCAGGTTTCCCTTCCTTGAACTCTTTCGAGGCGGTGTCGTGGCAGTCGGCGCAGCCTATGGTATTGACGATTTCCGGCCCGCCCTTGGCCCACATCCCCTTGAAGTAGCCATCTTCGCCTTTCTCGTCGATGACGCGGGCCACATCCGGGCCCTTGCAGCTCCAGCAGGCCATGGGCAGGGGACCGTCTTCGGCGGTTTTCGGTGCCCCGGTGCGCAGTGTCTCGCGCACGTCCGTCAGGGCATAGAAGTGACCGCGGGGCTTGTTGTAATCCTTGGAGAAGGGGTAGCCGGCCCAGAGCACCACCATCTGCGGATCTTCCGCCAGGGCGTCGGTGCGCTCCCGGCTCTCGCTGGTGTTTTTCCAACTGCTGAACTGATCGGCGTGATCCTTGGCGAACAGCTCGCTGCGCGCCTCTATCTTGCCCTCGGGGGTGGCCTCGTCTGCCTGTGCCAGCATGCTGGTGCCCAGCAGGGCAGTCAGCAGCAGGGCGGCCAGACCCGGCCGAAATGGCTTGTTATGTGAACCCACGGTCATCACTCCCAGATAAAATGTCCATGCCGAGCCTGACCGTTCCATCTTGGTGCGTGGACATCTGTGCCCATGGTCGATGGGCATGGCAGGCCGATTAATTGTTATGACTGCATAGAAAATGATTTTTATGCATTTGCTCGTGGAGATAATACCAAATGGGTAAAATGGATAATCATTTATCCCTGTGGGAGTTGCGCTAGATCAATTGGCATGGGGGGCTAATGCAAAAAGTGAGATCCAGGTTGAATTATTGAGCCCAGTCGGGTGGTTACCCCCATCATCTCTCCATGGTGATGCGCTGCGGCTGGCCATCGCCTCGGGGATGCGGGAGCGTGCCAAAGGGCGGGAGAGCAGGGGAATGGCCTCTGTGACCTGGGGTGCCGCCAAGCGAAAATGAATACTTATTCTTTATTTCTGCTGGGGAGGGGTGTCTTGCCTTCCCCTGGTGAAATAGTGGGAAAGCCTGTCGGGCGCGTTCAGGTCAGAAGCTGTCGCATGAATGGGTGCCAATAGGGTTATATTCTTAATTTCAGGCAGAAAATCGGACTTATATCCTGAGCTATTCCATGAATTGCAGCTCTTTTTTGAATTTAATAGGAAGGTTTGCGGCATTTACTTTCGATATTTTCGAAAATGACGAAGGGATCTGTGTCCGTAGAGGCGGTAAAATAGCCGCCTGTCACGGTGACGTCCTGTACCCTTGTGGGTCTGGACTGTCTGTGTTTACCCGTTGGAGGATGTATGGCTGAGCTGCGAATAGAGAAACCGACTCTTGTTACCCAGGTGGAGGGTGCCGTGTTTGTAATGGATGCCAATGGCTCCTTGCACCCTGCTACTCTGGGGATGCAGCTGCTGCCGGGAATGCGCCTGCTCACCGAAGGGGACGGGCGTTTCGAGCTGGCCGATCCCGCGAAGACCCCAAACGCCGACCAGCCCGAGCTGGCGCAGACAGAACCGAACCTGGCCATGGATCCCGAGCTGGCCAGCTTGCAGGAGGCCATCCGTCAGGGGGCCGACCCGACCGAGCTGTTTGAGGAGACCGCGGCCGGTAACGCGGCAGCCGCCACGGGTGGCGGTGTGGTCGGCTCCAGCGCTGGCGGCTTTGTGGTGGTGGATCTCAACAGCGAATATACCCTGGCGGAGTCTGGCTTTGACACCGATCATCAGGGTGCCCAGCCAGGGGACGAGCTGCTCTATTCGGAAGATCAGGATCTCCTGGCGGGCATCACCATCACCGAGCCCCAGACCACCGACAACATCATCAACGCCGACGAGGCGACCGGCGTCATCATTCGCGGCTTTGTCGAGGATGTGGAGGTCGGCCAGACCGTCACCGTTACCCTGATAGACCAGGATGGTAACCGACTCACCACCACCACAGTGGTGCTGCCGGGCTTCGTCTGGGAGGCCAACTTCGGTGACGTCACCGGCAAGCTGGTGGACGGTCCGCTCACCATAGTGGCCGATACCCAGGATGCCGCCGGCAACCGGGCCAGCGACACCGGTCAGACCCTGCTCGACACCATCACCACCATCACGCTGGATCTCAGTGACGAGAGCGACACCGGCGCCAGCCAGGTGGACGATCTGACCCGCGACACCACGCCGCTGCTGCAAGGCAAGGGAGAGCCCGGTGCCACCGTCACCCTGAGCCTCGGCGGAAACGTTCTGACCGTGCTCACAGTGGATGGCAACGGCAACTGGCAATACCAGATCCCCAGTGACATGGCCGACGGCGCCTATGATTTTCGCGTCGATTCGGTGGACATCGCCGGCAACAGAGCCAGCGACACCCTGACCGTCACCGTCGATACCCGGGCCGGCATCGACATCGACGATCTCGACACCCAGAACATCCTGGGCCACGACAATGTCACCCTGAGCGGCAGCACCACAGAGGTGGAAGCGGGCCAGCGCGTCACCATCAGCCTCATCGGCCAGAACGGCCAGACCCTCTACAGCGGCGCCGCCCTGGTGGGGAGCGACGGTCGCTGGCAGCTCAATGGCCTGGATCTCTCCGGCATTCAAGGCCCCTTCGAGGTGCGCGCCGAGGTGACGGATCTGGCGGGGAACCGGGTGATCGATGGCGCCCCCCTCATCGGCCAGAGCGATACCCTGACCCTGTCCGAGGCGGATCTGGCCAAGGGCCCGGTGAGCGCCACCGGCTCCCTGCACACGGGGGCGGGCATGGATGGCAACCTGCAGGTGAGCTTCGGCGCCGATCAGAGCGCCCTCGAGCAGCTCGGCCTGACCAGCCAGGGCGCTGCCCTCAGCTACCAGATAAACGGCCAGACCCTGACCGCGAGCGCGGGGGGCGTCACCGTCTTCACCCTGACCCTGGCCAATGACGGCAGCTATCGCATCCTCTGGCAGCAGAGCCTGGATCACGGCCAGGACAGCCAGAGCCTGCCGTTCTCCCTCGAATATCGCGACAGCGACGGGGATCTGGTGAGCGCCAATCTCACCGTCAAACTGGTGGACAGCACGCCGCCGGACTTCACCATAGCCCCCATCTCGCTCACGGAAGACGGCTTCACCCAGCAGGGCGCCGTGGTGGGTCAGAGCGAGTTCGTGGTCGGCCACCAGGCCGATCCCCTGCTGGCGGACTCCCTTGCCTTTGCCGATCAGGCCGCGACGCTCACTCGCCTGAGCGGCAGCGGGCTCAGCAGCGACGGCCATGTGCTCAGCTTCGAATTCACCGGCGATCGCCTGCTGACCGGCTATTACCAGGATGCCAACGGCAACCGGGTCGAGGTGCTGAAAGCCGAACTCGACGCCAGCCAGTCGGGCAGCGACGTCAAGGGCAAGGTCACCGTCTCCCTCAATGGCCCGCTGGATCATCAGGGCTGCGACCAGCTCTCCCTCGGCCTCTCCATCTCTGCCAAGGAGATAGACGGTGACGAGACCCGCGCCGATCTCCAGGTCGCCATCAATGACGGCATGGATCCCAGCCTCGGCATCGACGGCGGCATCAGCCTTCAGGAAGGGGCCATGGGTCAGAGCCTGGATGGCCAACTGCCGGTCAATGTGGGCAGCGATCGCCTGGTGTCCCTGAACTTCGAGGGGAACCAGCCCGCCCTGGATGGTCTCACCAGCGGCGGCAAGCCGACCAGCTATCAGGTCAACGGCAATCTCATCACCCTGCTGGATGCGGGTGGCAAGACGGTGCTGACCGTGACCCTGGATCTGGACGGCAAGTACCATGTGCAGCTCGACGGTGTGCTGGATCAACCTGTGGGCACCAACAGCGTCAATCTGGGGCTGCAGGTGCAGGGCACCGACTTTGACGGCGACCAGAGCAACCTCGGCACCCTCAACATCCAGATCACCGACGGCGCCTTGCCCCAGGTCGACCCTGTCTCTCTGACCCTGACCGAAGACAGCAACTGGAGCGCGGCCCAGACCCTGTCCGGGGATCTCAACATCACCGCCGGCAGCGATCCCCTTGCCAACATCAGCTTCGATGCCAGCCAGCCGGGCCTGCAGGGGCTCACCAGCGGCGGTCAGCCAGTTGTCATCAGCATCAGCGGCAACAGCATCAGTGGCGCCGTCAACGGCCAGAATGTGTTCACCCTCACGCTTGATCAGAGAGGTCACTACGTCTTCACCCTGAACCAGCCGCTGGATCAGGGCAGTGCGGACAGCCTGATCAAGGCGGGATTCACCCTCACAGACAGTGATGGGGACAAAGTCTCCTCTTCTTTAAGCGTCGCCATCGGCGATGGGGCCAACCCGGTGATCAGCGCCGTGACCGGCTCCAGCCTGACCGAGGCCAACCAGGGCGACGCCGCCGTGGTGGGCAATATGAGCTTCACCGTGAACCACGGCTCGGATGCCCTCGATCAGAGCAGCCTCAGGTTCGATATCGCGGCGATCCAGAGCAGTCTGGACGGCAAATACAGCAGCCACGGCAGCCCGGTTACCTTTACCCTGGATGCCAATGGGGATCTGGTGGGCACCAGCGCGGATGGCCGCGAGGTGCTGCGCGCCGAGCTGGACTTGGTGGACAGCAACGGCAACTGGAGCGTCACCACCAAGGTGACCCTGAGCGGTGAGCTGGATCACCAGGGCAGCGAGTCCCTCGACCTGCCTCTTGCCATCACCCTCACGGACAAGGATGGGGACAGAGTCTCCACCCAGTTGCCGCTGACCATCAAGGACGGCAATGCGCCCGGCTTCGTGGCAGGCAGCGGGGTGAGCCTGGACGAGGGCAACCTCGATGGCAGCAACCCCCTGACCGGCACGGGCCACTTCACCGTGGACGCAGGCTCGGATCGGGTGAGCGAGGTGTCTTTCGCCGATCCCGCCGAGCAGCCGGCCCTGACCGCCCTGGGCCAGAGCGTGAAATACGAACTGGTGGACGGCGATGCCGGCATCCCGGGCAACCAGATCCTCAAGGGCTATGTGGAAGTGAACGGGGTACGGGTCGAGGTGCTGCAGGTCGAAATCAGCGGCAAGCTCGACAACGCCGCCAGCAACGGTTTTGACTACAAGGTGACCCTGTTCGAGGGGGTACACCAGACCAATGGCAGCAGCACAGCGCTGCCGTTCAAGGTCAACGTCGTCGACAGCGACAAGGGATCAGGCAACAACGACACCACCTCGGGCACCCTCAACATCAGCGTTGCGGAAGGGGACAAACCGACCCTCAGCCTCACCGGGGTGACCCTGAATGAAGGGCGCTTCGATGGGGCAGCAAACAACCAGACGGTGGACGACCAGCAGGCCACCGGCACCCTGACCATCAAGGCGGATTCTGATCCCGTGGTGGACGTACGCCTGACCCTCTCCGGTCAGGTCGTGGATGCCAGCGGCAAGGCCATCACCCACAACGGTGAGACGCTCACCTGGCAGGAGGTGCCGGGCAGCAATGGCCACAGTTTCCAGGGAGTGACCGCGAGCGGCACCCTGGTGCTGAGCGTGGCCCTGCCGAGCGTGCCGGGAAGCATAGCGGCCCACAGCTCGGCGACCCTGGATTACCAGGTCACTATGCACACCAACCTGGATCACGGCGCCGACGACAAGCTCACCCTGACCCTGCCGGTCCAGGTGACCGACAGCGATGGCTCTGTGATCAACGGCAATACAACAGCCGTGATCACCGATGCCGCCGACCCCAGCCTCGGCATCGACGGCGGCATCAGCCTGCAGGAAGGGGCCGCCGGTCAGAGCCTGGATGGCCAACTGCCGGTCAATGTGGGCAGCGATCGCCTGGTGTCCCTGAACTTCGAGGGGAACCAGCCCGCTCTGGATGGTCTCACCAGCGGCGGCAAGCCGACCAGCTATCAGGTCAACGGCAATGCCATTACCCTGCTGGATGCGGGTGGCAAGACGGTGCTGACCGTGACCCTGGACTTGGATGGCAAGTATCATATGAAGCTCGATGGCGTGCTGGATCAACCTGTGGGCACCAACAGCGTCAACCTGGGGCTGCAGGTGCAAGGCACCGACTTTGACGGCGACCAGAGCAACCTCGGCACCCTCAATATCCAGATCACCGACGGCGCCTTGCCCCAGGTCGACCCCGTCTCCCTGACTCTGACCGAAGACAGCAACTGGAGCGCGGCCCAGACCCTCTCCGGGGATCTCAACATCACCGCCGGCAGCGATCCCCTTGCCAGCATCAGTTTCGATGCCAGCCAGCCGGGCCTGCAGGGGCTCACCAGCGGCGGTCAGCCAGTTGTCATCAGCATCAGCGGCAACAGCATCAGCGGCGCCGTCAACGGCCAGAATGTGTTCACCCTCACGCTTGATCAGAAAGGTCACTACGTCTTCACCCTGAACCAGCCGCTGGATCAGGGCAGTGCGGACAGCCTGATCAAGGCGGGCTTCACCCTCACAGACAGTGATGGGGACAAAGTCTCCTCTTCTTTAAGCGTCGCCATCGGCGATGGAGCCAACCCGGTGATCAGCGCCGTGACCGGTACCAGCCTGACCGAGGCCAACCAGGGCGACGCCGCCGTGGTGGGCAATATGAGCTTCACCGTGAGCCACGGCTCGGATGCCCTCGATCAGAGCAGCCTCAGGTTCGATATCGCGGCGATCCAGAGCAGTCTGGATGGCAAATACAGCAGCCACGGCAGCCCTGTCACCTTTACCCTGGATGCCAACGGGGATCTGGTGGGCACCAGCGCGGACGGCCGCGAGGTGCTGCGCGCCGAGCTGGATCTGGTGGACAGCAACGGCAACTGGAGCGTCACCACCAAGGTGACCTTGAGCGGTGAGCTGGATCACCAGGGTAGCGAGTCCCTCGACCTGCCTCTTGCCATCACCCTCACGGACAAGGACGGGGACAGAGTCTCCACCCAGTTGCCGCTGACCATCAAGGACGGCAATGCGCCTGGCTTCGTGGCAGGCAGCGGGGTGAGCCTGGACGAGGGCAACCTCGATGGCAGCAACCCTCTGACCGGTACAGGCCAGTTCCAGATTGATGCGGGCTCGGATCGGGTGAGCGAGGTGTCGTTCGCCGATATCGCAGAGCAGCCGGCCCTGACCGCCCTGGGCCAGAGCGTGAAATACGAACTGGTGGACGGCGATGCCGGCATCCCGGGCAACCAGATCCTCAAGGGCTATGTGGAAGTGAACGGGGTGCGGGTCGAGGTGCTGCAGGTCGAAATCAGCGGCAAGCTCGATAACGCCGCCAGCAACGGTTTTGACTACAAGGTGACCCTGTTCGAGGGGGTACACCAGACCAATGGTGGCAGCACAGCGCTGCCGTTCAAGGTCAACGTCGTCGACAGCGACAAGGGATCAGGCAACAACGACACCACCTCGGGCACCCTCAACATCAGCGTTGCGGAAGGGGACAAGCCGACCCTCAGCCTCACCGGGGTGACCCTGACCGAGGGGCGCTTCGATGGGGCCGCGAGCAACCAGACAGGTGACGACCAGCAGACCACCGGCACCCTGACCATCACCGCCGACTCGGATCCCGTGGTGGACGTGCGCCTGACTCTCTCCGGTCAGGTCGTGGATGCCAGCGGCAAGGCCATCACCCACAACGGCGAGACCCTGACCTGGCAGGAGGTGCCGGGCAGCAATGGCCACAGCTTCCAGGGAGTGACCGCGAGCGGCACCCTGGTGCTGAGCGTGACCCTGCCGAGCGTGCCGGGCAGCATAGCGGCCCACAGCTCGGCGACCCTGGATTACCAGGTGACTGTGCACACCAACCTGGATCACGGCGCCGACGACAAGCTGAACCTGACCCTGCCGGTCCAGGTGACCGACAGCGACGGCTCTGTGATCAACGGCAATACAACGGCAGTGATCAAAGATGCCGCCAACCCCGTGATCAGCTCCATCGGGAGTGTCACCGTCAATGAGTCGGATCTCAATGGCGGCACTGGTCAGCACGGGGGCACCAACCCTGCGGGTACAGGGGAGAAAGCCACCGGGCAGGTGGTCATCGATGCGGGTAGCGACAAGGTGGTGGCCCTGCAACTGGATGTGGCCCGCTTCAACGCCCTCAACCAGCTCAGCTCCGGGGGCAAGGCCGTCAGCATCAGCGCCGACAGCCAGCCGGGTGTCTATCTGGGCAAGGACAGCGGGGGCAAGCTCATCTTCAAGCTGACCCTGGATGTCTCTGGCCGTTATACCTTCGAGCTGACCGGCAATCTGGATCACAGTGCTCAGGGCGATGATCTGCTGGATATTCAGCTGCCGTTGCAGGCCCTGGACAGCGATGGGGATCTCAGCGGCGAGGTGATAGGCCACGTCAGCGTGCGGGACGATGTGCCTGACGCGGACGATTACAGCAAGACCCTGAACCAGGGGGCGAAAGTGAGCGGCGATCTGCTGGCTACCGCCAGCGAGGGAGCCGACGATGCCGTGATAAAATCGGTCACCATCAACGGGGTCGAACACTCCATTTCCGCCAGCGGCAACACCACCATTGCGGTCACAGACAGCACTGGGCAGACCATAGGCACCCTGGTGATCAACGCCGAGGGGAATTACAGCTTCACCGCCCGGGCGGATATAGATCACAGCAACAACACCCTGGTGCAGAAGGTCGACTTCCACCTGGTGGATGGTGATGGGGATACCGATGATGGGGTGCTGACCCTGACCATAAGGGATGAGGCTGGTCTCCTTAACGTGACTGCTGCGACCGGGCAGGAAGATGAGGGGGCGCTGGATCCAAGCCAGGGCATTCCCATCGCCATGAACCTGGACATAGGCGACTTCGATCGGGGCGAGTTCGTTGAGAAATTGCTGATCCAGGCCCCGGCCAATGCCCATGGCACCTTCTATTTCAACGGTGTTGCGCTCACCACCATCACCCAGGGTGGCAAGACCTGGTACCAGGTGCCGCCAGCGGCGATGCAAGCCGTTGCCGGTACCAACGACAAGTTCGAACTCAAGGGCGTGACCTTTGTGCCCGATCATGACTATTCGAGCCAGAGCGATGGCGGCAACCCGCTTCGCTTCCCGATCCAGTTGCAGGTCGGCGTCACCGAGGGGAGCAAACCCTCAGTGCTGACCGGCAACCTGGATATTACTGTGCAGGGCATTGCCGACAAGCCGCTCTGGGATGACGGCAGCACGAATAAGCACTACAGCACCGATGAGGACAGCACCGGCATCGCCCTCAACGTGCAGGCCAGGCTCACCGACACCGATGGCTCAGAGACCCTGAGCTACCAGATCAGGTGGGCGTCCGGCGAGGGCAGCCTGACCCTGAACGGCAAGGTGCTCACGCCCGACGCGAACGGCCTCTATACCGTCTCTGCGGGGGACATCAACAAGATCACAGTCGTGCCCGGCAAGGACTACAGCGGTGACATCAAGCTTGTCGTGACGCCGGTGAGCACGGAGAAAACCCCCGTAGTCACCGGGAAGGAGACAGCCCTTGGGGATCCCATCGATCTCATCATCAACGTCAACCCGCAGGCGGATGACGCCAAGCTGACGGTGCGCGACATCCAGGGCAAGGAAGACAGCCTGCTGGATCTGGGCAGCAAGATAGCGCTCGCCCATCTGGGGGATACAGCTGATGGCTCCGAGCAGATGTTCGTGCGCATCAGCGGCCTGCCCGCCGGCGCCACCCTCTGGCTCGGCGGCGTGGCGGTCACCCTGGATGCGAACGGTTATTACGAGGTGCCCTATGCCCGCATCGGCGAGCTCAAGCTCGAGCCGCCGAAGGACAGCAACGTCGACTTCGATCTCAACATCCAGGGGGTGGTAAAAGACACCGCCACCCTGACCGATGCCAATGGTCAGACCCAGACAGTGGTCAACGAGAAGGTCACCGGCAGCCAGAACCTGCATGTGGATCTGGTCGGGGTGGTGGATGAGCCTCATTTTAATTTGGACAGCAGCGGCTGGACCCTGGATGGCAAGGGCTACACCACCACCATAGGGGAAGATGGCAAGGCGCCGCTGAACTTCAAGCTCGAATCGGGGGAGACGACGAGGGATGGTTCCGAAACCCTCAACCTGGTGCTGGAAGGCTTGCCGGAAGGGGCCAAGGTGTTCGGTGATAATGGCCAGGAGCTCACCCTCACCTTCGCCGGGCTCGACGCCCAGGGCAAGCCGACCTATCAGGTCGACGTCTCGAGTCTGGGCCACCTGCAGATCCAGCCGCCCCCCAACAGCACCGCCGACATCCACCTCATCGGCCACGTGGTGGTGACCGAGAACGACGGGGATCACCAGCGTTTCGACGTGCCGCTCACCATCAAGGTGGAGCCCGCGATCGATGCCGGTGACTATGCCAAGACCAGCCATGGTCTGGAGGATGAGTTCGCCGTGCTCGACTGGCAGCCGGACCTGACCGACAGCGCCGAAAAGGTGACTCACCTCAGCCTCTCCGACATAGAGCCGGGTTACGAGATCTGGATCCGGGTGGGCGGGGCCGAGACCCAGCTTAACGTGACGGGCGGCAAGGTGGAGTTGAGTGACGCGGATCTGAAGAGCCTGCTCGGCGGCGGTCAGCTGCTGGTGAAGGCGCCACAAGACAGCGACAGGGACACCACCATCAAAAGCCATGTCACCGTGACTCAGAAGGATGTGGATTCCAATGTTGTAGTCAGCAAAGAGGTCAATGGTCAGCTGCACGTGGATATCCAGGCCGTGGTCGAACCGGATGGCAACCTGGTGCAGCAGGGTGGGGATCTGGTCAGCCCGGATGGTCATGACATCCCGCTCAAAGATGTCTTCGTGTTCGATGACAGGGATCCGACCAGCGATGAGGTCATCGACTACCTGGTCATCAGCGATCTGCCCCCCGGCTTCGTGGTGGTGGGCGGGATCAACGACGGCCAGGGCAACTGGACAGTGCCTAACAGCGCCCTCGGGAGCTTCTCCCTGCGTTCACCGGATGGTTTCACCGGCACTGCCACCTTCAAGGTCAGCGCCAAGGTGATCGATCTTGGCGACAACAACGAAGGGGATGTCAGCGCACCGGCTTATCGGGAGATCACCACCAGCGCCGAGTTCAAAGGTGCAACCCACTCTGGCCAGCTTGCGGCCGGCGTCGATCTCGACAACAGCCAGCCCATCACAGGGGTAGAGGATCACGGCGTCAACTTCGGCACCCAGCTCAAGAGCATGGTGACCCTGGGGACGGCAAACATCGGTGATGACGAGCTCAGCATAGTCCTCACCGGTCTGCCCCCCGGCGTGAGCGTGCAGGGGCTCACCTTCGACTTCGTCAACGGCGAGTACCTCATCAAGCTGCCGGGTGGCCTCAGTGACCTCGACAAGCTGACCCTGACCCTGCCGGAGGATTACGCTGGCAGCGACCTTAGCTTCAACGTGCGTCTGGTCAATACCGACACAGTGAGCGGCAACACCAATACGGTGGAGAAGGTCGTTTCCCTCTCCATCACCCCCGAGGTGGACATCAAGGGCGGCGCAGATGGCCAGCCCGAGCTGCACCTGCAGGTGAAGGAGGTGAACGGTCAGCCGAGCAACCTGGAAGACACCGAGATCCACCTCGATCTCTCGGTCAAACTCGCGGACATCAGCCCCTCGGTGGCCAACGGCGGCCTGGAGACGGTGGAGCGGGTAACCCTGACAGTGGATGCCAAGTACGGCCATTTCCTCGATGCTAATAGGAATCCCGTCCAGTCCCTGGTGGTGGATGCCAATGGCCTCAAGGATCTGGTGTTCGTACCCAGGGAGCACTTCAGCGGTCAGGTACCCCTGGGCATCAAGGTCGACATTCTGGACAGTGCCACCACGGGGACGGATCGCGGCAGCTGGAGTGGCAATGCGAGCTTCGAGGTGCTGCCGGTCAATGATCCGGCCCAGCTCACGGTGAAGGATGTGAGCGGCAACGAGGATGGCAGCGTCAGCCTCGGCGGGCTAGGTGCGACCCTGGTCGACAATGATGGCTCCGAGCAGATAGTGGCGCTGCAGATCAAGGGCGTGCCGGACGGCTTCACCCTGTCGGCACCGGCGGTCAACAACGGCGGTGGCGTATGGCAGGTGCCTGTGGGCACAGACTTCTCCAAGCTGACCCTGATCCCGCCCGCCAACTTCAGCGGCAACGTGGAGCTCACCCTGAGCGCCTTCACCCTGGACAAAGGGCTCACCATGCCCCTCGAGACCAGCGACAGCTTCACCGTCACCGTCAAGCCGGTGGGGGATGTCATCATCGCCGACATTCAGGACAAGGCGAGCGGCACCGAGGGGGACGTGGTCACCCTCAACCTGGGGCTGGAGACCAAGGACACCCAGGCCACCGGCGGCAGCGCCACCAACGTTCACGAGAACGGCCCGGAGCAGGTGCGGGTCACCATAGAAGGGGTTCCCGATGGGGCAGAGATCCGTCTGCCGAGCGGGGTGACCGGCACTGTGGTGGATCTGGGCGGCGGCGTCTGGCAAGTGACCACGACGGGCGGCAAGCTGGCGGCCGTGGAGCTGGTGACCAACGATGCCAATGGCACCCTGGATCTCAAGGTAACGGCCCAAAGCCTGGACAACGGCGCCCTCGGCCCCGAGGTCAGTGGCACCATCCAGGTGGAGGTGAGCCCGGTCAACGACGCCCCCATCAACGTGCTGCCAACGGATCCCCAGGTGGCCCAGGAGGACAAGCCCTTCGTCATCCAGGGACTGCAGGTGAAGGATGTGGACGCGGGCAGCGGCACCATGGAGGTGCGTCTGTCGGTGACTCACGGCTCCTTGACGGTGCTCAATGCCGCCGGAGTGACGGTGACCGGCGACGGCACGGGTTCCCTGTTGCTCAGTGGCACCCTGGCACAGATCAATGCCCTGCTCAGTGGCGGCATCGACTATCTGGGCAATAGCAACTTCAATGGCAGTGACGCCCTGACCATGGTCACCAATGATCTGGGCAACACCGGCAGTGGTGGGGCGCTCGGCGACACAGACGTGCTGCCCATCGAGGTGCAAGCGGTCAACGATGCTCCCGTCAACCTGCTGCCGGGCACCCCTCAGGTGGCGCAGGAGGATACCCCCTTCGTCATCAAGGGCCTGCAGGTACAGGACGTGGATGCGGGCAGCAGCCCCATGGAGGTGCGTCTGTCGGTCCTGCACGGCACCCTGGTGCTGGCGGACGGCAGCGGGGTGACGGTGACTGGCAGCGGCAGCGATACCCTGGTGCTGAGCGGATCGCAAGATGCCATCAATGCCCTGCTGGCTGGCGGCGTGACCTATCAGGGCGAGCAGGACTTCAATGGCCAGGATGCCCTGACCATGGTGACCAATGACAAGGGCAACACCGGCAGCGGGGGCGCCCTGGTCGACACCGACGTGCTGCCCATCGAGGTGCAGGCGGTCAACGATGCCCCTGTGACCCAGGTGCCGGCCGCCATGCAGGTGAAGGAAGATGGTTCACTGTCCCTCTCCGGGATCAGCGTGAAGGACGTGGATGCGGGTACTGCCCCCATCTCCATGGTGCTGCGGGTCGAGCACGGCGTGCTGACCCTGCTCGGGGCGGCGGGCGCCGTCTCGGTGCAGGGGGCTGGCAGCCGCGAGATCACCCTGGTGGGCTCCCTTGATGATCTTAACAACCTCATCAATGGCAACCTGCATTACGAGCCGGCCAAGGACTTCTGGGGACAGGACAACCTGACCATCACCACCTCGGATCAGGGCAATACCGGATCGGGCGGCGTCCTGACCGACAGCGCCCAGATTGGCATCCAGGTGACCGCAGAGGCAGACGATCCCCAGCTCAGCCTGGGCACCCACGACATCCATGCCCTGCAAGGGGCCTGGGTGCCGCTCAACCTGAGCGCCAGCGTGGTCAACCCGGCAACCGGCGAACTCTCCATCCGCATCCAGAATCTGGGGAGCGCCCAGGTGGTGGACGAGCACGGCCAGAGCGTGGGTCATGCGGACAGCAACGGCGATTGGCTGCTGCCGGGGGATCAGTCCGTGCCCCTCTACCTCAGCGGTCTGACGGCGGGGGATCATGCCCTGACCCTGAGTGCGGAATCCAGCGCGGGTGGCAGCACCCTGAGATCGGCCGAGGAGACCCTCAACATCCACAGCCAGAGCGGCCATGACCTGCTGGGCTCGGATCAGAGTGACTGGCTGTTCGGCTCCACCGGCGACGATCGCATACTGGGCGGCCTGGGGGATGACATGCTCCGGGGCGGTCAGGGCAACGACATCCTGACCGGTGGCGCGGGCAGCGATCTCTTCGTGTGGGGCAGTGGCGATGAAGGGACGGCGGCCTTGCCGGCCATCGACACCGTCACCGACTTCCACCCGGAGGAGGGGGACAAGATAGATCTGGCGGACCTGCTCAAGGGGGTGACCGACAACAGTGTGGATGGCTTGCTGGGCCACCTCTCTGCGTCTGTGACCGCAGGCAGCGGCGGGCTGAGCGACGTGAGCCTGTCGGTCTCCCCGGCGGGGGATGGTCAGGTAACCCAGCAGATCACCCTGAAGGACGTGGATCTGAGCGGCTGGAACCTGAGCGGCTCCTCCTCTCACGACATACTGCAGTCCATGCTGGATCAGCACAGCCTGATCATCCAGCACCCCTGAATCTGAGGGAGACAGCACCATGGAAAAGAGCCGGCAATTGCCGGCTCTTTTTTTATCACTGCCTGTTTGTTACTGCGGGTTGATCACAGCGTAACCGGATCTCTGCGTGGATTGTTTTTTGTTATCAGTCGGGCACCCGGGTCGGTCAGGCCTGAATCAGGCCGCTGAAACCTGAGTGCCGGTCGGTCAGGCCAGCGCCTGGGCCAGCAGGTGGATCGGATGCTCGCAGCGGAACGCCGTGCTCATCTCGATCTGCCATTTACAGGTCTCGCAATCGGTGATCACCAGATCGGGGGAGAGGCGATTGATCTGATCAAAGAGCCCCTCACCTATGGTCTGGCTGGTCTCGTAGTTCTCCGACTTGAAGCCGTAGGTACCGGCGATGCCGCAGCACTGGGAGTCGAGCACGGTCACCTTGACCCCGGGAATGGCGCGCAGCAATTCGAGGGTGTAGATGACGCCCCCCATCTTCTCCATGTGGCAGGGGGTGTGGTAGGCGATGTGCAGATTGAGCGGCTTCATCGCCGGTTTGTTGCCCCGGTAGAACTCGTTCCACAGGAAGCGGGTCACCAGGGAGATGCGATCCCGCACCTTGCGGTTGTCCTGTTCCAGCAGGTGGGGGTATTCGTCCCTCAGGGTGAAGCCGCAGGTGGAGGAGGTGGCCAGCAGCGGCATCTCGTTGCCCAGCAGGCTGTTCTCCATCTGCTTGATGTTGAAGGCCGCCTGCTGCTTGGCCTTGTCCATGAAGCCGTTGGCAATGAGCGGCACGCCGCAGCACTTCTCCCGCTCCAGCAGCTGGACACCAATGTTCATGGCGTTGAGCACCTGCACCAGCTCCTTGCCAAGCTGCGGGTGGTTGTAGTTGACGTAGCAGCCGTGGAAGTAGGCGATCTGGCGCGCAAAGCGGGCCTGAGACTCTTTTTGCTTCTTGTACCAGCCGCGGAAGGTGCCCTGCGAATATTTGGGCAGGTCGCGGTGGGAGGAGACCCCCAGCGCCTTGTCCAGCGCCAGCTTCATCGGCTTGAGCCCCGTGGTGAAGTTGACCACGGGCGCCATCAGGGTGGACATGCTGCCCATCAGATCGGTGTGGGAGAGCACGAACTCGCGGATCCCCGGTTTGAAGCCGCTGTACTGGTGCTTGGCCTTGGCGATGATGTCGCCGATGCGCACCCCGCTTGGGCAGGCCACCTCACAGCGCTTGCAGTTGGTGCAGTGCTTGAGGGCGCTGTCAAAGAGCTCAGGGCTCTTGATCCGCAGCCGCTCCCCGTCGGGCCCGGCCTGCTTGGGGCCCGGGTAGGCGGGGTTGGCCTTGGCCACCGGGCAGTAGGCGGTGCAGACGGTGCATTTGATGCACTGATCGAAGGTTTGATTGGCGTGATCCAGTAGCATGTCAGTTCTCCTCCCGGCGATGATGAAGACACGGGATATGGGACGAAGTAATCATTGGGCCGCGCCCAGGATATGACTGGCGGCCTGCCAGCCGGTGGCGACGGCGACCCCGGAGCCTGAACCTTCTCGCACGGGATCGTAGTGGGCCAGCACGCTGCCGGCGCCATAGAGGTTGGCAAGGGGCTTGCCGCCGCGCAGCACTCGCAGCTGGTCGTCCGTCTTGACCCCGAAGCCCATGAAGGGGTGGTGGTCGAACAGGCGGCGACCGGCCCAGGCGTCGCGCTCGGGGAGGCTCAAGACGTCGGCGTCGAAGATGGGCTCGCGAATGCCCCCAAGGCGGGACTCCAGCCCGCGGCTGAAGAAGCTGCCGGAGGCGAGCACGAAGTGGTCCGCCTCGAACAGCTGATCGTCGCCGTTCTGGCTGTGAACGCCGATCACCCGATCGCCGTCGTAGCGGGCGCCCAGCACCCGCTCGCTGGTGAGGAAGGTGCCGCCGAGGGCCAGGAAGCGGCGCTTGAGCGCCTCCTGCATCCGCATCCCGATGAGGGACGGCGGCATGGTGGCCACCTCCTTGATGGTGCAGCCAGTGCGCGCCTCCAGCTCAGCCAGGCGGGGACCGACCAGTCCGAGCGACAGGCAGGCGGGCAGCACTATATGGCGGCAGCTAGGCTCGCCGCACTCCTGCACCATGCGGCCTATCTCGCGGGCCAGATCCGTCAGCAGGTCCTGCCTGTCGTGTTGCTGTTTGTCAAACAGGCGAGCGATGTCGGCGGAGCGAAACTCGTGGGGATTGCGGCTGAACGCGGCGAGCTGGGGCAGGCGAATTTCACCGGTCAGGATGCGGCAGTGGGCGAAGCGCGCGTGGGTCGCCAGATTGGCGGCCGCCAGCGCCGGGTGGAAGTCGCGAAAGCCCTCGATCGTCGCCAGCAGCAGGACGTCCGGGGCGGGGGCCTCTGTGACGCAGGCGCAGGTCTCGGGGGAGAGCCAGGTGGATTTCAGGGTGCCGATGGGGGTCAGCCGCTGATGGTTGCGCTCCTGGCGAAACAGGGGCAATCCCTGCTCGTGGCAGTGGCGCTGCAGATCCGCGAGGCTAGCCTCTATGTTGGTCAACCCCACCTTGCTGTAGGGGTGATCCGGATGGGCGGCCATAAAGGCGGGCAGGGCGGCGCGAGGGTCGCCTTCGCTTTCCAGCAGATCCACCGAGCCGGAAGAGAAGTGCAGGGCGCTCTGGCCCGAGGCCATCAGCAGGGTCTTCTGGCCCGCCTCAGCCAGACGCAGGGCTGCCGACAGGCCTGCCATGCCGCCGCCTATCACGATAGTGTCAAATTTCATGGCTGCACTCCTTGGCTGGATGGGCTTGACGGGGTCCGGGCGAGGGGAAAGGGGGGATCGCTCACCAGATGGGGCGCCGTCCATTCCCCCAGGCCAAAGAGCCCTTCGTAGATCCAGTAGGTAAACTCGGCTTCGCGCAGGGCATCCCCCCAGAGCACGGGGCGGGTCCCCTTGTAACGCTCCTCGAGGAACTGGCGCAGCATGACGCAGGCCTCACGGCCATCGGCCTTGCCGTACTCCTGCATCAGACCGGCGGCGCGGTAGGCGCACAGCTCCCCCTGACAGGGACCCATGCCGAGGCGGGTACGGCGACGCAGATCCACCAGGTTGTCCACGTCGAGCTCGCGCAGGGCGTATTCGATTTCCCCTGCGGTCACCATCTCGCACTCGCAGATGAGGGCGTTGGCCCTGGGGTTGTCCCGGAAGAAGGCGATGACCCGCTCGCCGTGGCGGTATTGGGCGGAGCCTTCGACCGGCACAGAGAGACCGGGGGCCGAGACCTTCTCCGGATCCCGCGAGCCGGGCAGATTGAGTTCGGCGGTGCGGCAGGGCCGGGAGTTGCCGAGCTTGTTGGCGATGAGATCGGTGGCCCACTCCGCCATCAGGCGGTAGGTCATCAGCTTGCCGCCGGTGATGGTGTTGAAGCCCTTGAGACCGTCGCGATCGCTGTGATCCAGCAGCACTATGCCGCGGCTGATGTTGCGGCCGCTCTCGTCGCCGTCCACCGCCACCAGGGGGCGCACCCCGGCGTAGGCACGCAGCAGACGGGTGCGCGCCATGATGGGGGCAAGCTTGATCCCTTCGCGCAGCAGCACCTCAACCTCTTCGGGTTCGACGGTGAGCTGATCAATCTTGTTGTAATCGATGCGGCTGGACGTGGTGCCGATGAGGGAGATGGTATCGCCCGGCACCAGAATGTCCGCATCCGCCGGCTTGCGGGCGCGGTTGAGCACCAGCTGGTTGATGCGGTAATCCATGATGAGCAGGGAGCCCTTGGCCGGGAACATGCGGATGCCGAGATCGGCGTATTCGCAGATTTGCTGGCCCCAGATGCCGGCGGCGTTGATCACCTCCTGGCACTCCACCTCGAACGCCTCGCCGGTGCGGGTGTTGATGGCCTTGACCCCGTGCACCCGATCTTGAGTGCGCAGCAGCCCCAGCACCTTGCTGTGGGTGAAGATGCGGGCGCCATGTTCTTTGGCATCCAAGACGTTTGCGGCGGCCAGGCGGAAGGGATCAACGGTGCCATCCGGCACATGAATGGCGCCTATCATCGCCGGATTGGCGTTGGGTTCGAGCCGCAGCGCCTCGCGGGGATCCAGCTGGCGTGTCTCTATGCCCGCCAGGGCGCAGGCATCCATGAAGGTACTTTGGAAATGGATGTCATCTTCCGGCAGGGTGAGGAAGAGGCCGCCGGTCGCCTCCACGCAGTGGCTGGCGATCCGCTTGAGGATGCGGTTCTCCTGAATGCACTCGCGGGCGGACTCCGGATCCGTCACCGCGTAGCGAGCCCCCGAATGGAGCAGGCCGTGGTTGCGCCCCGTGGTGCCTGCGGCTATGTCATCCCGCTCCAGCAGGATGCAGTCGATGCCGCGCAGCGCGCAATCGCGCATGATGCCGGCCCCGGTGGCGCCGCCGCCTATGATGACGACTTCTGTGGTTATTCTTTTCATTCTTGCCCGTCTCATCTCGTCCAGATGGGGCCAGTGTGGCGCCTGTCTGGCTTAAAATGTTTGATATGGGCCAAATTAATGTTCGCAAACGCTCACTGATGGTGGGGTTGATGAGCGAACTGTGACCATAGTCACATCCCGATCAGGGCGGGACCTGGGCCGGCACCTCAAAAAAGAGAAAAGCGGGAAGGGGAATACGGGATAGAGCAGAGAGTCGAGAGCAGAAAGTCGAGAGCAAAGAACCGAGCAGAGAGAGGAAGGGGCAGATGGCGGCTCGCCCCTGATGGACGGCGGGGAGGCGATGGCCGCCCTGCAGCAGCGCGGGCCAGGTCCTCAGCCGCAGCACTTCTTGAACTTCTTGCCGCTGCCACAGGGGCAGGGGTCGTTGCGACCGACCCGCAGAGGGACGGGATCCTGCTCGCCCTCGGTGTAGACCCAGCGCCCCTGGTAACGCACGAAGCGGGAGCGCTCATGCAGGCAGTGACGTTCTTCGCCCTCCAAAAACCAGGCCTTGAACTCCACCATGCCGCTCTCATCCGCTGGGCCGCCCTGGGCGGCCAGGATCTCCAGCCCATCCCAGCGGGTGTCGGTGCGGGAGAGCTCCTCCACTGTCAGAGGGCCCAGATAGTCCGGGTGCCAGCTGTGGACCAGGTAGTCGCCGAGCCCCAGCACGAAGGCGCTGTAGCGCGAACGCATCAACTGCTCGGTGGTGGTGGCGGCTTGGCCTTCGTGAAGCGCGCCGCAGCATTGGGGGAGAGAAAGAGAGGATCCGCAAGGACATTGGCTCATGGGTCGGTTCATCGGGTCGATATAGAAGATGGCGGGATTGTAGCGAAAGCGGCCCCCCCTCGGCCAGCATCCCATGCCGATACAGTAGGAACTGAACATCAAGAATAAACAGCAGAAAGGATTACACCATGACACTTAAGCAGAAGATCCTGTTACTGGGGGCCATCCCCGTGCTGCTGATGGCCCTGGTGGTCAACCTCAGCAACTACCTGGTGGCCAGGAGCGACCTGGAGTCCGAGCTGGTGGTGGCGAGGGACAAGGCGGTCAAGGAGCGCAAGGCCCTGCTCAGCAGCTACCTGATGCTTGCCAAGACGGCCATCGACAAGGTCTATGCCGAGCCGGACAGCCCGGAGGCCCGTGCCCGGGTGAAGGAGATCCTGCGCCCCTTGCGTTATGGCAGTGACGGTTACTTCTTCGTCTACGACTTCCAGGGCAATACTCTGCTGCTGCCCACCCGCCCCGAGGTGGAGGGCAAGAACCGCTGGCAGGACAAGGATACCAAGGGCACCTTCCTCATTCAGGGGATAGTCAAGGCGGCCCGTGAGGGGGATGGCTACTCGGAGTACTGGACCAACAAGCCTTCCATAGGGCGGGATGCGCCCAAGCTCTCCTTCAACCTGGTGCTCGACAAGTATCAGTGGGTGGTGGGGACCGGCTTCTACATAGATGACATCGACACCGAGCTGGCGGCCCTGCGCAGCGAGCGCGAGGAGAACATGCACGGCTCCCTGCAGAGCAGCGTGCTGCTCATTCTGGTGATCCTGGGGGTGACCCTGGCGGTGACAGTGGTGCTTGGCAACCGGGTCACCCGGCCGCTGGCGGATGCGGTGGCGGCCCTCAATGACATCGCCGACGGTGAGGGGGATCTGACCCGGCGCCTCAAGGTGCAGAGCGAGGACGAGGTGGGCCAGCTGGCCAGTGCCTTCAACCGCTTCGTGGAGCGGATCCAGTCGGTGGTGAGCCAGGTCGGGGAGACCAGCCATCAGCTGCTGGGGGCCGTGGACAGGTTGCACAGCTTGAGCGAGCACGCCGACCGGCAGATGCACGGCCATGGCCGTGAGACGGATCAGGTGGTCACCGCGGTGACCGAGATGAGTTCCACCGCCCAGGAAGTGGCGGCCAGCGCCTCCAACGCAGCCACGGCCACCAGCGACGCGGCGCGGGAATCCGATGCGGCCCGTGAGGTGGTGGGCAGTGCCATCGGCAGCATCAACCGCCTGGTGGAGGAGGTGCACACCGCCTCCGGGGTCATCGAGCAGCTGGCCCAGGAGACCGGCAAGATAGGATCCGTGGTGGAGGTGATACGCGGCATCGCCGACCAGACCAACCTGCTGGCCCTGAATGCGGCCATAGAGGCGGCCCGGGCCGGTGAGCAGGGGCGCGGCTTTGCGGTGGTGGCGGACGAGGTGCGATCCCTGGCCGGTCGCACCCAGCAGAGCACCAAGGAGATCAACGAGATGCTGCAACGGCTGCAGGGGGGCGTGCGCCAGGCGGTGGAGGTAATGCAGGCGAGCGAGGCGCGCAGCCAGGAGACGGTGCAGGAGGCGAGCCACATTGCCAGCTCCCTCGACAGCATGGTGACGGCGGTCAGTACCATCAACGACATGAACATCCAGATAGCGACCGCCGCCGAGGAGCAGCATGCGGTCTCCGAGGAGATCAACAAGAACCTGGTGGCCATACAGCAGATCGTCAGCGAGCTGACCGAGGCCGCCGGGGAGTCCAATACCACCACCCGCGCCCTGGCCGGTACGGGTGACAAATTGCGTCAACTCGTCTCCCGCTTCCGTTACTAGTCACATTTTTGCCGTCTGGACGTCATTTCCAGACGGCAAATTTGGGGATCGGCGCAGAATGTGGGAAAATCGCGCCATTCGTTCCTTTCGTTAGCCCCTACCCTATGAATGAGATCGTGAAAGGCAGTATCGATTTGATCCGTCAGCTCAACTACGGCCTGGTCTACGCCAGCCTGGAAGAGCACAAGGAACTGTCCCGTACCGATCTGTCCCGTTTGACCGGCCTCTCACCGGCCAGCATCACCAAGATCACCCGCGAACTGCTCGATGGCGGTCTGGTGGTCACCTGTGGCGAGAGCTCGGTGGGCCGCGGCCGTCGTCAGACCCTGCTGCGCATCAACGAGCGCCGCTTCCAGTTTCTCTCCATGCGTCTTGGCCGCGGCTACGTGGACATGGCCCTGTTCGATCTCGCCGGTCACTCCCTGGCGCGCCATCGCCACCTCTTCAGCGAGTCGGAACGCGAAGACCTGCTGGCCAGCCTGGTGCGGGCCATCGAGGGCTTCTTGCCGAAGAAGGCCCTGCGGCTGGCCTGCATCGCCCTCTGCCTGCCCGGGCAGGTGGAGCGCCACTCCGGCATGGTCAAGCACTTCCCCTTCTACGATCTGCGCAACTGGCCCCTTGGTCCGACCCTGCAAGAGGCCTTCGAGGTGCCCGTGCTGGTGAGCGGCGACGTGCGCACCTGGATCCAGGCCGAGCGGGAGTGGGGCGCCGCCAGGAACTGCGCCGATGCGGTGCTGGTGTTCGTCCACAACGACATAGGGGTGGGCATGGTGGTCAACGGCCAGCTCATCGAGAGCGAGTCGGCCCTGCTCGGGGATCTCAGCCACCTGCAGCTCGAACCCTATGGCCAGCGCTGCTACTGCGGCGGCTTCGGCTGCGCCTGCACCCTGGTCACCAACCAGGCCCTGGAGGCCCAGTACCGGGACCTGCGCGAGCGGATGCAGGAGCATGATCTGCCGGCGAGCGTCAACATCCGCGAGCTGTGCGAGCTGGCGCTGGCGGGCAACAGCCTGTGCCAGGACATACTGCATCAGGCGGCGGGCCGGCTCTCCCGGGTGCTTGCCAACCTCATCTGCCTGCTCAACCCGGGCAAGCTGCTGCTGGGGGGGGAGATCACCCGGGCCGATCGGCTGCTGTTCCCCATGCTGCACCAGTCCCTGGCGAGCCAGCTGCCGGCGGAATACCTGGTGCGCCTGCAGATCGAGTCCACCCATTTTTACGAAGATCCCACCAAGCCCACCTCGGTGCAGGTGCACAAGGCCCTGCGGGATGGCAGCCTGCTGCTCGACCTGTTGCGAGGTGACAGGGAGGCATGAGGCTCGGGTTGCAAGGACGCATCCTGCTCATGCTCTGCCTGGTCAGCCTGCTGCAACTGGTGTTGCTGAGCGGGGCCAGCTACTACTACGTCGCCGAGCAGCGCTACCGGGAGGTGGGGGATCAGGCCCTGGACGTGGCGCGGCTGGTGGCCCGTGAGCCCGGCGTCATCGCCGGGGTGAAGCGGGTCGATAGCGCGCGGCTCAACGTGCTGGTGGAGCGGATGCGGGCCGAGGTCGGCGCCAGCTACATCGTCATCGGCGATGAGGAGGCGCGCCGCCTGGTGCACCCTAATGCGGACCGGATAGGCAAACCCATGATGGGGGACGATCCTGCCCGCGCCCTGCAGGGGGAGTTCTACATCTCCCGCGCGCAAGGCTCCCTCGGGGTCTCGGTGCGCGGCAAGGGGCCCATCCGGGATGAGATGGGCAGGGTCATAGGCGTGGTCTCGGTCGGTTATCTGGTGCGGGACATAGAGGCGGACCTGCAGGGCTTCCTGCGCTTTGGCCTCGCCATGACCCTGCTCATAGTGCTGCTCAACAGCGCCGCCGCAGCCTGGCTGGCCAAACGCTACAAGCGGGCCCTGCTGGGGTTTGAGCCCGAGCAGATAGGGCGTCTCTATGCGGAGCTCGACTGCACCCTGCGCACAGTGCGCGAGGGGATACTCACCATAGATGAGCAAGGCAGGCTCACCTCCCTCAACCCCAACGGCATCCGGCTGCTGCGCCTCGATGAGCGGGCCGCGCAGGCCGCCATAGGCCAGCCCGTCACCCGCTTGCTGCCCGGCAGCCGCATGCTCTCTCTCATTCAGGATCCCCGGCCCCAGTATGACGAGGAGATAGTGCTCAACGGTCAGTCCCTCATCGTCAACCGGCTGCCCCTGGTGCAGGAGGGCAGGCTGATCGGCGCCGTCTCGAGTTTTCGACGCAAGGACGAGCTGGCCGAGCTCAGTGCCCAGCTCTCCCAGGTGCAGGCCTACAGCGATCTGCTGCGGGTGCAGACCCACGAACACAACAACCAGCTCGGCACCATAGCCGGTCTCATCGAGCTGGGCGCCACCCGGGAGGCGCTCGCCTTCATCGGCCGGGAGGCGGCCACCGAGCAGACCTTGCTGAGCTTTTTGATGGGGGCCATCGCCAAGCCCAAGGTGGCGGGCCTGCTGCTTGGCAAGTACCACAGGGCCCATGAGCTGGGACTGGTGCTGGAAGTGGACCCGGATTCCCGCCTGCACGACATTCCCGCCCGGGTCAGCGGCTCCCAGTTGGTGACCCTGCTTGGCAACCTCATCGACAACGCCTTCGAGGCGACCCGCCGCCACGGCGCCCCCTACCAGCCGATCCGGGTCTCATTGAGCGATCTCGGCCAGGATCTCATCCTGGAGGTGGAGGACGGGGCCGGCGGCGTCGATCCCCGGTTGGCGGACAGCCTGTTCGAGCGCGGGGTCAGCAGCAAGGCGGAGCCCGGCCACGGCATAGGGCTGGCCCTGGTGCGCAAGACCCTGGATGCCCTGCAGGGGACCATCACCATAGAAGCCACGGCGCAGGGAAGTTGCGTCGTTTGTTACATTCCCAAGGAGGTGTGAGTGATCAAGATCCTGATCGTCGAGGATGATCCGGCCATTGCCGAGATCCACCGTCGCTTCGTGCAGCGGCTGGCGGGGTTCGAGGTGCTGGGGGTGGCGCTCACCCTGTTCGATGCCAGAGAGCAGATAGCCATACTCAAGCCCGATCTGGTGCTGCTGGATGTGTGGCTGCCGGACGGGGAGGGCTTCTCCCTGTTGCGGGAGCTACGCCAGAGCGGGGCCCACCTCGATGTCATCCTGCTCACCGCCGCCCGTGAGGCCGCGGCACTGCAGGAGGCGATGCGCCTCGGGGTGGTGGATTTCATCTTGAAACCCGTGGTGTTCGAGCGACTGCGCGATACCCTGGGCAACTATGCCGAGAGCCGCGCCGCGCTGGCGGCCCTGGCGGACATCGATCAGCAGGCGGTGGATGCGCTCTTTGGCACCCCGCTGCAACAGGTGGCGGCGGGCGGCCTGCCCAAGGGGATTGACGCCCTCACCCTGCAACGGGTACTGGCGGCCCTGAACCCGCAGGGGGCCAGCGCCGAGGAGATAGGCAATCGGGTCGGGGTGAGCCGCACCACGGCGCGCCGCTACCTGGAGTTTCTGGTGGGTCAGCAACTCGCGAGCCCCGAGCTCGAATACGGCACCGTCGGGCGGCCGGAGCGGCGCTACCGCCAGCGTTGAGTGGCGGGTTCTAACCCCAAAAAAAAGAGCGCCTGTTGGCGCTCTTCTTGTGATGGCTGGGATCAGGTCGGGTCGGATTGCAGGGTCGCTACCGGCGTGCGACGAGCCTGCCACCACTGCCAGAGCGGCAGCAACAGCATCACCAGGGTGATCAGGGTGAAGCCCAGGGTGATGGGGCGCTCCCACAGGAAGCTCAGGGAGCCGTCGTTGATCACCAGGGCCCGGCGCAGGTTGTCCTCCAGCATGCCCCCCAGGATGAAGCCGAGCAGCATGGGGGCCATGGGGAAGTCCAGCAGGCGCAGCCCTATGGCCACCAGGGCCACCAGCACCATCACATAGATGTCCATGGTGTTGAAGGAGACCAGATAGACCCCGATCAGCGAGAACAGCAGCACCATGGGGATGAGCACGGGGCGCGGCACTTGCAGTATCTTGGCCAGATAGGGAATGAGCGGCAGGTTGAGGATCAGCAGCACCACGTTGCCCAGATACATGGAGATGATCACCGACCAGAACACATCCGGGTGCTCCATGAAGAGGCGCGGGCCAGGCTGGATGCCGTAGGCGATGAGGGCCCCCAGCATCAGGGCCGTGGTGCCGGAGCCCGGGATCCCCAGGGTCAGCAGCGGCACGAAGGCCCCGCTGGAGGCGGCGTTGTTGGCCGCTTCCGGCGCGGCTATGCCGGTCAGGCTGCCCTTGCCAAACTCGTCCCGTTTGCCCTTGCGGGCGAAGTTGCGCTCGGCCCCATAGGCCATGAAGGAGGCGATGGTGGCACCGGCTCCCGGCAGCACGCCGATGAGGAACCCCAGCACAGAGGAGCGGGCTATGGGGGGCGCTATCTCCTTCACCTCGTCCCGGCTCAGCTTGAGGGAGCCGAGTTGCTGCATCTTGCTCGCCTCCTCCTGGCTGGTGTCCTTGCCCGGGCGCAGCACCGTCATCAGGATCTCCGCCAGGGCGAAGGTGGCCATGGCCAGCAGCAGGAAGGAGAAGCCATCGCGCAAGTCCGGCAGGCCGAAGGTGAATCTGTCCACCCCGACGCTGCGGTCGATGCCGACGGTGGAGATCATGATGCCAAACAGCGCCATGATCAGCGCCTTGAGCACCTGGCCCTTGCCGGCGAAGGCCGCCACCGCGGAGAGCCCGAGCACCATGAGGGCGAAGTAGTCCGCCGACTGGAAGGAGAGGGAGACCTTGGCGAGCAGGGGGGCCGCCACCATCAGGAAGATGGCCGACAGGGTGCCGCCGACGAAGGAGGCGTAGGCGGCGATGGCCAGCGCCTTGCCCGCCTGCCCCTTGCAGGCCAGCGGATAGCCGTCGATGGCGGTGATCATGCTGGCGGAGCAGCCCGGGGTGTTGATCAGGATGGAGGCGGTGGAGCCGCCGAACATGGAGCCGTAATAGACCCCGGCCATCAAGATGATGCCGGAGGCCGGATCCAGCCCGTAGGTGATGGGGATCATCAGGGCGATGGCGGTGACCGGGCCCAGCCCCGGCAGCATGCCGATGAAGGTGCCGACGAAGCAACCGACCACCACCATGAAGAGGTTGATGGGCATCATGGCGGTGCCGAGCCCTTGCAGGATTCCGTCTAACATGGGTTCTCCTTATCCCAGCAGCTGGGTGAACAGCCGACCCGGCTCGAGATAGACATTGAGCCCCTTGGTCAGCAGGGCCCAGAAGATGAGGGTGAAAGGTATGCTCACCTTGCAGGCGAAGGCGAGGCTACGCTCGCCCATCAGCAGTATGCCGGCGATGAGGAACAAGATGGTGGCGATAAGGAAGCCGAGCCAGCCGAGGGCCAGGCCATAGACCAGCATCAGCCCCAGCAGGGCGAACACCAGTCGCCAGTTGCCGGACTCCTTGCCCAGTCGCTCTCCTCCCGGCGAGCAGATCAGGATCAGGGAGAGCAGGACCCCGACACCCGCCAGGGCATAGGGCAGGGTGCTGGCGGTAAAGGGTTCATATTCGTCCCCCGGGTAACCGGGGATCTGGGTGGCGTGATAGCCGTAGGCGAGGGAGAGCAGCAAAAACAGCAGCCCCCCGAACCTTTCCTTGGTCAGTCGCATGATGACTCCGATGGGCGGGCCTGGCCCGCCACGGGCTGAGGGTTACTTGATGAAGCCGAGCTCGCGCATCAGGCCGCCAATTTGCTGCTCCTGACTGTTGAGGAAGGCAGTGAACTCGGGACCGGCCTGATACTGGTTGATCCAGCTGTTGCGCGCGCGCACCACTTCCCACTCCGGCTTGTCGTACATCTGCTTGAGCAGGGCGGCGAACTCGGCGGACTGCTCGGGACTGACGTCGGGGGAGGCGAAGTAGCCACGCCAGTTGGCAAAGACGGTGGGGTTGCCCTGCTCGGAGAAGGTGGGCACCTGGCTGGCGTCCGGCATCCGCTCCGGGGCGGTGACGCCGAGGATCCGCATCTGGCCGGACTTGACCGCCTCCATCGCCTCGCCAAAGCCGGTGGAGAGCACCTGGGTTTCCCCCGCCAGCACAGCCGCCATGGCACTGCCTCCGGCGTCATAGGCCACGTAGCGCAGCTTGCCGGCATCGGCTCCCGCATTCTTGAAGGTCATGGCCGCCACCAGGTGATCCAGGCTGCCGCGGGCTGAGCCGCCGGCAATCTTCACCTTGGCGGGATTGGCTTCATAGGCGGCCAGCAACTGGGCCCAGTTCTGATAGGGGGAGTCCAGGGGCACCGCCAGCGCCTGATAGTCGGCGATGATGGCGGCGACCGGGGTGAGATCCCGGAAGGATTGCGGCAGCTCCTTGGAGAGGGACTTGACGATGATGGGGGTGGAGTTGACCAGCAGCGTCTTGTCGGACTGGGCCGAGGTCTCGATAAGGTGGGCGATCGCCTTGGCGCCGCCGCCGGCCGAGATGTTCTGGTAGGAGGCTGTGGTGATGAGGCCGGACTTGGTGAGGGCCTCGCCGGTGCCACGGGCCGTGTTGTCCCAGCCGCCGCCGGCGCCGCCCGGGATCAGGAAGTGGACTTCGTCTATCTTGGCCTGGACGCCGAGGCTGGCGCCCAGCAGGCAGCAGAGCAGGGTGCGCTTGAAGGTTCCTTGCAACATGGTGTTCTCCTTGTGATTGTTGCGAGGAGGTTAATTAATCGTGTCTGATTGGAAAACAATCTGGCCGTAATGGCTATTAAGGCTGTTGTGCCCATTCTGTTCATTCTGGTCATGGGGAGAAGGGGTCTTTTCGCCTAAAAAGAGGCGGGGCTCGCCTCTGCTGAAGAGGGAGCCCCGCCTGCGGCTGGTCTTGGTTTGAGCTGCCTATGATTTCTCTGCCGCCGAGACTTTCTCGACCATCTTCTCCTGCTGTTTGAGAGTCTCTGTGGCCTGCTCCTTGAGCTGCAACTGCTCCATCACCAGCTTGTAGGCGATGTAGTACTTGTAGATGTTGCCCACATAGGTCACTGTCTCCGGGCCAATTTTCTCCGCCGCCACGTACTCGACGTTGTGGAACCACACATTGGGATCCAGCCCCCGCTTCTTGGCCTCGGCCCGCAGCCGCGCCACCCGGGCGGGACCGGCGTTGTAGGAGGCAAACGAGAACAGCGCCTTGTCGAGGGCCGTCATGGGCTCGTCGGCGTAGTAGTGATCTATCATCCAGCGCATGTATTTGACGCCGCCGTGGATGTTGGGCTCGAGCTGGCGGATGTCCCCCACCTTGAGCCCCTTCCCTGTGGCGGGCATGATCTGCATGATGCCGATGGCGCCGACGTGGCTGCGCGCCTTCTGGTTGAGGGCCGACTCCTGATAGCCCTGAGCCGCGATCAACAGCCAGTCCACGTCGTATTTGCCGCCGTATTCACGAAACAGCTCCACCACCTGCAGGAATTTCTTGCGCTCTGCCTCGGCGGCCGCGCTCTTGATGAATTTGTTCTGCTTGAGGTAGCGGGCCAGGATGGCCTCGCCGGTGGCCTTGCCCCGCAGCGCCTTGATCTGTTCGTTGAGCATGGTGAGCAGTTGGGGGCTCTCATTGCGTACCGCCCAGGCGATGATGCCGCCGTCGCGGAACACCGGCTCTTCGTGGATCTGGATAGCCGGGAAGATCTTCTGCCAGAAGCGGGCCTTGTGCTCATCCATGACGATGAAGGGGAGCAGGCCCGCATTGACCATCTCCACCAGATCTTCATCCTCCAGCACCTCGGAGGCGGGCTGGATGTCGATGAGGGGCTCCCCCGCCTCCTTGCGCGCCTGGTTGTAGGCCATGAGGCTCTCGAAGTAGCTGGAGGAGGGCCTGACATAGATGCTCTTGCCTCCCAGATCGGCGGCGCTCTCCACCTTGGGGGAGTCCGGCCCCGAGATGAGCAGCTCGCGCACGTTCTCGATGAGGGGGGCGCTGAACTCCACGCCTTGCTGCTTGCGCTTGTCCGTGATGGTGAGGTTGGCGGCTGCGATGTCCCCCTTGCCGTCAATGAGGGCCTTCAGCAGGTTTTCCCTGGCGACCGGAATGAAGACGAAGTTCAGCTTGAGGTGGCGCTTGATGGCCTTGTCCTTGCGCAGTTGCTCGTTGAGCCGTTTTTCAACCTGCATGAAGGCGTCGTAGGTGACCCCCCGTTGCACCCCTTTGTGGATGAAGTAGCCGGTCTTGTTGTAGGTGGTCAGCACCCTGATGGTGCGCCGCTCCATCATGGCGTCGAGATCCCCCAACATGGGCTTGGCGAGCTCCTCGCTGGCGAAGCTGAGGGCGCTGCGCTCCTCTGCTTCGGTTGCCGCCTTGTCCGCTTCGGCACTCCAGGCCAGTGGCAGGGAGCCCAGTACCCAAAAAAGGAAAATCCATAAGCGTTTCATAAAGATCACCTCACTCGTTTTACTGAGTGTAAGTGCCGCGCAGGGGGGGCTTTAGCTCTTTGAGTTTCATAGACGCCATCTGATAGCACGATTCTTGCTATCCAGCGCCGAGCCCCCATTGGCCATTGAAAGCCCTCAGCCCCGCCAACAAAAGAGGGAGCCCATGGGCTCCCTCTTTGCGGTTTACATCCTGTCAAGGCGACCCGGGCTAGAACCAGAAGCCGATGATGAAGGAGCCCGCCAGGGTCAGCATCACGTTGGCCACCGCATAGGTGCCGGCGTAGCCGAGCGCCGGAATCGAGCTGTTGGCGGCCTCGTTGACCACATCCATGGCCGGGGCGCAGGTACGGGCCCCGGTGATGGCCCCGAGCAGCAGGGCCGGGTTCATTTTCAGTACCCAGACCCCGAACAGGTAGCCCACCAGCACCGGCAAGGTGGTCACCAGCATGCCGGAGAAGAGCACCACCACCCCCACCTCGCTGAGGTGATCCAGGATGCCGCCACCGGCCTTCAGGCCAGTGCTCACCATAAAGACCGCGAGGCCGAGATCCTTGGCCAGGCGCAGCGCCCCCGGCGGCACATAGCCGACGGTGGGGTGGTTGGCCCTCAGGTAACCCATCAGGATGCCCGCCAGCAGCAGGCCGACGGCGTTGCCGAGACCGAACTCTATCTGGCCGAACACCAGGGAGACGGAGCCGATGAGCAGGCCCAGCACGAAGAAGGTGGTGAAGGCCACCAGATCCGTGGTCTGGCTGTGGATGCTGATGAAGCCTATCTTGTTGGCCAGCAGTTTTACCCGCTGCTTCTCGCCGCTAATCTGCAGCACGTCGCCCTTTTGCAGCATGATGTTGCGATCGAACGGCATCTCGATCTGGGAGCGCACCACCCGGTTGAGGAAGCAGCCCTTCTCGGTGAGGTTGAGCTCCACCAGATGGCGGCCCACCACTGAATCGTTCTTCACCACTATCTCTTCGGTGACTATCTGCAGGTCCAGCAGGTTGCGATCAAACACCTCCTTGCCGTTGCGGTAGTTGACGTCCAGCTTCTCGTGGCTCTCGGGATAGCCCACCAGGGCGATCTCGTCCCCTTCCTGAATGACGGCATCGCCATCGGGGCTGGCCAGAATACCGTTGCGACGGATCCGCTCCACATAGCAGCCGGTGTGGGGGTAGATGCCGGTTTCGCGCAGGGTGCGGCCACCTATCCAGGCGGCCAGCTCGGGGCCGACCCTGTAGGCGCGGATGATGGGCAGATAGGTCTTGCGACTCTCGCTGTCGGAGAGTCCCCGCTCGCGGGCTATCTTTTGCGCCTCGGTATTGAGGTCGAGGCGAGCCAGGGAGGGGAGGTAGCGCACCACCAGCATCAGCCCCACCAGGCCCACCAGGTAGGTCAGGGCGTAGCCTATCCCCATGTTGTCGAGCACGGGTTGCATGTCGGTGCCGTGGGGCAGGTTGAGCAGGCCGCTGCGCAGGGCATCCTGGGCCCCTACCAGCGCCGGGGTCGAGGTGAGCGACCCCGCCAGTATCCCCGCCGCCATGCCGGGCCCCAGGTTGAAGAACTTGGCCAGTCCCACCGTCAGCAGCAAGGCGGTCAGCAGGATCACCAGGGTCAGGGTGATGTAGTGGATGCCGTCGCGCAGGAAGACGCTGAAGAAGTGAGGGCCAGCCTCGATCCCCACACAGAAAATGAACAGCATGAAGCCGACGTTCTCGGTCGAGGTGGAGAACTGGAACCCCATCTGGCCAAACAGCAGGGCGGTGAACAGCACCCCTATGGTGTTGCCAATCTGGAAGTTGCCGATGCGCACCTTGCCCAGCAACAGGCCGAAGGCCAGCACCACGAACAGCAGCAGGGAGTCGCTTTGATGTAGCAGTGTCACGAAATCTATGGTCATGCCCGGAAAAACCGAGGAAAAAAGTGGGGCCGATATTGTGCCGTATCCCTCATCAAGAAAGAAGCGCGAAAGCGGATTAACAGCCAGTTAAGTGCTGGTCTCCCCGGGGAGGGGAGGGATGCGCGGGCGACTTGGGGAAAATACCTCTATTTTCCGCTGCCGTTCTCGCTGTCAATGAGTGATTTCTGCTGTCGGCGGGGGAAGGCGTGACAGCCCTGTGGACAATTTATTACCTGCTGCGCAGGGGGCGATTGAGCATGGTTTTCAGCATTTTTGACTGGTGTTGATAGAGGGATGCAAAGGAACCCTTTTTGCCGTTGGGGGGAGGCTGACCCATGGCACGGGGCATGGCGAAAAAAAAGCGGGAGAAAGAGGATGTCTCGCCCCCGTCCGACCCATTTAGGGGGGAGGGCAAAAACAGGAGAAAATGGGGGGCTAGGTGTGTCGCCTCGCCAAAGCGGAGACAATCGCTGCCAACCTAGGCCTGCATTGGGTTTGGCACACTTACCCACAGAAACTGTGGATAACCCTGTTCATGAAACTTGGTGATCAGCCTGCAAGCCGCGCCAATACTGGGGTGCAAGCGCTGTTCAAAAAATACCGGTAAAAAAATGTTTCTATAAAAATCAAATAGTTATACGCAGCAGAACAAAACGCTGCTGGCCAGGAACCGGGGATCAAATGGGGAGTGCGCCGCGAGGGACGGCTTGTGCATTAAAATTGGCAGAGGAAAGCACTAAAGTGGATAACTTGCACCGAGATGGTGAGGAATTGGCTCCCCCGACTGGACTTGAACCAGTGACATACGGATTAACAGTCCGCCGTTCTACCGACTGAACTACGGGGGAACATCAGGCAAGGAGGAGCATCATACAGAGGTCGCATTTCGGGGTCAATAGCCGTCAGGGGCCGAGAGCGGATACCCAGGCCCGTCAACTCGGGGTACACTGCTCTCTTGCCGTTTTTTGTCGGGAGTCGTCATGAATAAGCCTTTCAAGCTGGCCAGCCAGTTTCAACCCGCGGGGGATCAGCCTGCGGCCATCGCCCGCCTGCTCGATGGCATAGAGTCCGGCCTCGCTCATCAGACTCTGCTCGGGGTGACTGGATCGGGCAAGACCTTCACCATGGCCAACGTCATCGCCACCCTGAACCGCCCGACCATGATACTGGCTCCCAACAAGACCCTGGCTGCCCAGCTCTATGGGGAGATGAAGGAGTTCTTCCCCGAGAACTCGGTGGAGTACTTCGTCTCTTATTACGACTATTACCAGCCGGAAGCCTATGTGCCGACCACGGACACCTTTATAGAGAAGGATGCCTCCATCAACGATCACATCGAGCAGATGCGATTGTCGGCCACCAAGGCGCTGCTGGAGCGGCGCGACGTGGTGATCGTCGCCTCGGTATCGGCCATCTATGGTCTGGGGGACCCCCAGGCCTACCTCAGCATGATGCTGCATCTCAAGGTGGGGGATGTGATCAACCAGCGGGACATACTGCGCCGCCTCGCCGAGCTGCAATACACCCGCAACGACGTGGCGTTTAGCCGCGGCACCTTCCGGGTGCGGGGGGAGGTGATCGACATCTATCCTGCCGAATCGGACAAGCTGGCCCTGCGGGTGGAGCTGTTTGACGAGGAGGTGGAGCGCCTCTCCCAGTTCGATCCCCTGACCGGTGCCATAGAGCAGACTGTGGTGCGCTACACCATCTACCCCAAGACCCACTACGCCACGCCGAGAGAGACCATACTGGGCGCCATCGATCACATCAAGGAAGAGCTCAAGGGACGCCGCGAGCAGCTGTTGTCCCTGAACAAGCTGGTGGAAGAGCAGCGCATCAGCCAGCGTACCCAGTTCGACATCGAGATGATGCAGGAGTTGGGGTACTGCTCCGGCATCGAGAACTACAGCCGCTATCTGTCAGGGCGTGCCCCCGGCGAGCCGCCGCCCACCCTGTTTGACTACCTGCCGGGGGATGGTTTGCTCATCATCGACGAGTCCCACGTCACAGTGCCGCAGATAGGCGCCATGTTCAAAGGGGACAGATCCCGCAAAGAGACCCTGGTGGAGTACGGCTTCCGGCTTCCCTCGGCGCTCGACAACAGGCCGCTGAAGTTTGACGAGTTCGAGGCCCTGATGCCCCAGACTGTGTTCGTCTCGGCGACCCCTGGCCCCTACGAGCTGGAAAAATCCGGCGGCGATGTTGTGCAGCAGGTGGTGCGCCCCACCGGCTTGCTCGATCCTGTCATCGAGGTACGCCCCGTCACCACCCAGGTGGACGACTTGCTATCCGAGATCCGGTTGCGGGTGGCGGTGGAGGAGCGGGTGCTGGTCACCACCCTCACCAAGCGGATGGCGGAGGATTTGACCGAATATCTGGCGGATCACGACGTGCGGGTGCGTTACCTGCATTCGGACATAGACACAGTGGAGCGGGTGGAGATCATTCGCGATCTGCGCCTCGGCAAGTTCGACGTGCTGGTGGGCATCAACCTGCTGCGGGAAGGGCTCGACATGCCGGAGGTGTCCCTGGTGGCCATCCTGGATGCGGACAAGGAGGGCTTCCTGCGCTCCACCCGCTCCCTCATCCAGACCATAGGCCGCGCCGCCCGCAACCTCAACGGCAAGGTCATTCTCTACGGCGACACCATCACCAACTCCATGAAGGTGGCCATAGAAGAGACCGAACGGCGCCGTGCCTTGCAGCACGCCCACAACCTGGAGCACGGCATCACGCCAACAGGCCTCAACAAGTCGGTGGGGGATGTGATGGACATGGGGGGGAGCCGGACTGCCGGCAAACCGGGTAGGGGCGGTCGCAAGGCGGCCGAGCCGCAAGGGGAGTACCATGCCCGCTCCGCCAGCGAGATCGCCAAAGAGATCAAGCGGATGGAGGAGCAGATGTTCCAGCATGCCCGGGATCTGGAGTTCGAGCAGGCCGCCGCCATGCGGGATCAGATCCAGCGGCTGCGCGGCGAGTTGATCGAATCATGAGTGGCAAGCGCTGGCTGATCTGGCGGCGCTTGCGCCGCCTCTATGCCGGTTTTCGCCACCCGGACACCCCCTGGTGGGCCAAGGGGCTGGTGATCCTCATCCTCGTCTATGGCATCAGTCCGGTGGATCTCATCCCGGATCTGGTGCCCTTCGTTGGCTGGCTCGACGACGTCAGCCTGCTGCTGTTGCTGCTCTGGGGGTGGGAGTCCTGCCTGCCCGCAACGGTCAGGAAGGGGCTGGATACCCTGGAATGAGGGGAGAGGCGATGCCGCAGATTGTCGGGCGCAAGGCATTGGCGTAGACTCCACGCCGTTCACTTCATGGGTATGAGAAAATGGATCTGATCCTGTTTGCAATCGACTTTATTCTGCACGTTGACGTGCACCTGAAAGAGCTGTTCGAGCACTATGGCATCTGGGTTTATGCCATCCTGTTCCTCATCATCTTCTGTGAGACCGGCCTGGTGGTGACCCCCTTCCTGCCCGGCGATTCCCTGCTGTTTGCCGCAGGCGCCCTCACAGTGGGAAGCGTGCTGGACGTGCACACCCTTGCGGGGGTGCTGATCATCGCCGCCGTGCTCGGCAACGTGGTGAACTACACCATAGGCCACTTCTTCGGGGATCAGCTGTTTCGCAATCCCGATTCGAAGATCTTCCGCCGCGACTATCTGGTCAAGACCCATGCCTTCTATGCCAAGCATGGGGGCAAGACCATCATCATCACCCGTTTCCTGCCCATAGTGCGTACCTTTGCCCCCTTCGTGGCCGGCATGGGAGCCATGACCTACCCGCGCTTCCTGGCGTTCAACCTGATTGGCGGCTTGCTGTGGGTGTTGTCGTTCGTCTACGCGGGCCACTTCTTCGGCAACCTGCCGGTGGTGCGTCACAACTTCACTCTGCTCATCTTCGGCATCATCGGCATCTCGCTGCTGCCCATGGTCGTTGGCATGGTGAAGGCCAGGATGAACACCGCCAGGGCAAGTTGAGGATGTGCTAAAGAAGGCCGCGTGCTGCAGAGCCTGCGATCACAAGAAAGGGGAGCCACAGTGGCTCCCCTTTTCGTTATCCAAGCTTGTCACTGTCTGTGCCCGGCATGGCTGGTTTGGCTGCAACAACGGTAAACAGTACTTGGGCAGTGAGCACTACAAACAGCGGCTGGCGGCGAAGATGGCCACCAGCCAGATGACAGGGGCATGGAGAAACAGGACCGACTTGGATGGCTGACACCGCTGATTGAAAAGGGAGCCAATGGCTCCCTTTTTGTATGCGTCATATATGGCGGCGTCAGCTTCAGTTGCAGCAACGGCCCTTGACCAGGTTGCCGATGGCGACCACCGCAAATACCAGCAGGTAGGCGGCTAAGCTGGCCACCAGCCAGATGACAGGGGCATGGATAAACGGGATCGACTTGGATGGCTGACACCGCTGATTGAAAAGGGAGCCAATGGCTCCCTCTTTGTATGCGTCATATATGGCGGCGTCAGCTTCAGTTGCAGCAGCGGCCCTTGACCAGGTTGCCGATGGCGACCACAGCAAACACCAGCAGGTAGACGGCTAAGCTGGCCACCAACCAGATGACAGGGGTTTGGAGAGACGGGATTGGCTTGGGTGGCTGACACCGCTGATTGAAAAGGGAGTCGATGACTCCCTTTTGTATGCGTCATATATGGCGGCGTCAGCTTCAGTTGCAGCAACGGCCCTTGACCAGGTTGCCGATGGCGACCACAGCAAACACCAGCAGGTAGGCGGCGAAGATGGCCACCAGCCACTGCGGCATGGAGAAACTCAGGAACTGCCAGCTGATCTCGCTGCAATCGCCGTCCGGGAAGAAGAGCCAGGGCACCCACTTGTCGAGGGGAGCCCAGCTTGGGAAATCGACGAAGCCTTCGCACACATTGAAGGGGGAGGGGTTCACCTGGTAATCCACATGCTTGAGCGCCAGTTTCAGGCCCCAGAATGAGCTGTAGCCCCACAGCAGCATGGCGCTCCAGCGGAGATACCACTTCTCTGGTGCCACCATGCCGAGCAGGCCGGCAGCGAACACCCCTAGGATGGCGATCCGCTCATAGATGCACATCACGCAAGGGTGCAGACCCAACACATGCTGGAAGAAGAGGGCGCACAGCTCGAAGCAGAGGGCGGACGCGGCCAGCAAGCCCCAGGCCAGACGGTGGCTGGCAATACGGCGAAGAAACTCGATCATCTGATTGATCTCACAGAGAAAAATAGTGGCTGAATTAGAGCAGAGCCCTACTTAAAAAGAAAGGGGCCTAATGGCCCCTAGCATCATCAGTGTGCCGCTGGTACCAGGGTCGGCACGGCGCCACCCTGCGTCAGCCAGCCAGCCTGGTAGAACCATTCGGTGGCAGGGGCGAGCAGTTGCTCCACCGCAAAGAAACCCACCAGCCCCAGCACCAGGGTGTAGGGCAGGGCCATCCACACCATGCGGCCATAGGAGAGGCGCAGCAGCGGCGCCAGCGCCGAGGTCAGCATGAACAGGAAGGCTGCCTGGCCATTGGGGGTGGCCACCGACGGCAGGTTGGTCCCGGTGTTGATGGCCACTGCCAGCAGATCGAAATGCTCGCGGCTGATGGCGCCATTGAGCAGGGCGGTCTTCACCTCGTTGATGTAGACGGTGCCGACGAAGACGTTGTCGCTCACCATGGAGAGCAAGCCGTTGGCCAGATAGAAGAGGGCGAGCTGATCCTCGGGTTTGGCGGCCAGCACCCACTGGATCACCGGCTTGAACAGCTGTTGATCGATGATCACCGCGACCACGCTGAAGAAGACGGTGAGCAGGGCAGTGAAGGGCAGCGCCTCATGGAAGGCCTTGCCGAGGGCATGCTCCTCGGTGACGCCGGTGAAGGACGTCGCGAGCACTATGACGGTCAGGCCGATCAGGCCCACCGCCGCCAGATGCAGTGCCAGTCCTGTGATGAGCCAGATGGCGATGGCCGCCTGGACCAGCAGCTTGGCCTTCTCTTGCGGGCTGCGCTGGGCATCTTCGTCGCGCTCGTAGGCTTCCATGATGTGGCGCACGGGCTCGGGCAACTTGGTGCCATAACCGAACCAGCGGAACTTCTCCACCAGGATGCAGGTGAGCAGACCGCAGAGGAAGACGGGAAGGGTGACCGGGGCCATGCGAATGGCAAATTCACCGAAATGCCAGCCCGCCTGCTCGCCTATGATGAGGTTCTGGGGCTCGCCGACCAAGGTGCAAACACCCCCCAGGGCAGTGCCGATGGCGGCGTGCATCATCAGGCTGCGCAAAAAGGCGCGGAACTCGTTCAGGTGCTGGCGAGACAGCTCGTCAATGTCCTCGTCATCCTGATGCTGACCCTCAAACTCGTCACGGGAGGCCACCTTGTGATAGATGGCGTAGAAACCGGTGGCGACGCTGATGACCACGGCGATCACCGTCAGGGCGTCGAGGAAGGCGGACAAGAAGGCCGACACCAGGCAGAAGGCGAGGGAGAGCAGGGTCTTGGAATGGATGCGGACCAGCATCTTGGTGAAGACGTAGAGCAGCAACTGCTTCATGAAATAGATGCCGGCCACCATGAAGACCAGCAACAGCAGCACTTCGATGTTGGCCACCAGCTCATGTTTGATCTGGTTAGCCGAGGTCATGCCGATGAGCACGGCTTCGATGGCCAGCAGGCCGCCGGGTTGCAGCGGGTAGCACTTGAGCGCCATGGCCAGGGTGAAGATGAACTCGACCACCAGCAACCAGCCAGCCAGGAAGGGATCAATGTGGAAGACGATCGGATTGATCAGCAGGAATATGACGATGGCAATTTTGTACCACCGAGGGGCATTACCCAAAAAATTCTTTGCAAAAGCGCGCCCTAGGCTGATTGGCATAATGATGGTTCTCTGTTCTGTTGTTGGTATCTGCGTCTATGCAGTCGAGCCCGACTCGACCCGAACATCCGGATATTCACCTTTATCAAATTGATTGCACATGATTTTAATCAAGGGAGCGCTAACTATAAATAACGCCGCACTGCTTGCCCAGCGGCGAGGCGTCGATATCACCATCATTTGGTGTTGCTTGGCTCCGGCCATGTCGTCGTATACATATTTTTAACAAAAAGTTCGGGTTAATGTGAGCAGAGGACTGACCTTCTGCTTGCCAGCATTACCGGCTTTGCTATTATTCGTGAGCCTTTTTACGCACTACAACAGAGTCACCACATGGTCATAAAAGCGCAAAGCCCTGCCGGGTTTGCCGAGGAATACATCATCGAGTCCATCTGGAACAATCGCTTTCCTCCAGGATCCATTCTGCCGGCGGAGCGCGAACTGTCCGAGCTGATTGGCGTGACTCGCACTACCTTGCGCGAAGTGCTGCAGCGCCTTGCCCGCGATGGCTGGCTCACCATCCAGCATGGCAAACCGACCAAGGTCAACAACTTCTGGGAGACCTCGGGTCTCAACATCCTGGAGACCCTGGCACGGCTCGATCAGGACAAGGTGCCGGATCTGGTGGCTCAGTTGCTGTCGGCGCGCACCAACATCTGCACCATCTTCATCCGTGGCGCCATTCGCAACAACCCGGAGCAAGCGGCCGAGATCTTGCGCGGGGCCGATGCGGTTGATAATTCCCCGGAGGCGTACGCCGAGTTCGACTATCGCCTGCACCATCAGCTTTCATTTGCTTCCGGCAACCCCATCTATGCCTTGATCCTCAATGGCTTCAAAGGGTTGTACAGCCGCGTCGGGCGTTATTACTTCTCCGACAAGCAGGCGCGCGAGACGGCGGATGCCTACTACAAGACGCTGCTGGGCTTGGCCGAGACCAAGAATCACGAGGCCGTGTTCATGACGGTGCGTCAGTACGGCATAGAGTCAGGCAAGCTGTGGACTCGTCTGCGCCAGGATATGCCGAGCAACCTGTGTGATAACTGATGTGTGTCACAACGAAAAAACGCGCCGAATGGCGCGTTTTTTTATGCTCCTCGCCTGCCCATCAGGTCAGGCTCTTGCGATCCGGGCAACGCCCTATGATGTCGGCGGTGAGCTCGCCGTTATCTTGCTCCAGCACCACATCGAATCCCCACAGCTGGTGCAGATGCTTGAGTACCTCATGGCGCGACTCGCCGAGGGGGATCCGGTTGTGGGGGACATAACGTAGGGTGAGGGAGCGATCTCCCTTCACCGCCACGTTGTAGACCTGAATGTTGGGCTCCAGATTGCTCAGGTTGTATTGGGCCGACAGGGTGTTGCGCACCAGCCGGTAACCCTCCTCGTTGTGGATGGCGGAGACCTTGAGGTAGTTCTTCAGATCGTCGTCATCGATGGCAAACAGCTTCATGTCGCGCATCACCTTGGGGCTGAGGAACTGGCTGATAAAGCTCTCGTCCTTGAAGTTCTGCATGGCGAAGTGCAGGGTGTCGACCCAGTTGGTGCCGGCGTAATCGGGGAACCAGTATCTGTCCTCCTCTGTGGGGTGCTCGCAGATGCGGCGCAGGTCGGTGAACATGGCAAAACCGAGGGCATAGGGGTTGATGCCCGAGTAGTAGCGGCTGTTGTAGGGGGGCTGGTACACCACGTTGGTGTGGCTGTGCAGCACCTCTATCATGAAGCGATCGCTGATCTTCCCCTCGTCATACAGGTGATTGAGGATGGTGTAGTGCCAGAAGGTTGCCCAGCCCTCGTTCATCACCTGGGTCTGTTTCTGCGGATAGAAGTACTGGCTGATCTTGCGCACTATGCGCACCACCTCCCGCTGCCAGGGCTCCAGCAGAGGGGCGTTTTTCTCGATGAAGTAGAGGATGTTCTCCTGAGGCTCGGGCGGATAGCGCCTGTCCTCGATACCGGCTGCCTTGTGCTGCTTGGGCAGGGTGCGCCAGAGCTCGTTGACCTGGGTCTGCAGGTAATCTTCTCGTGCCTTCTGGCGCCGCTTCTCCTCAGCCAGGGAGATCTTCTGGGGCCGCTTGTAGCGATCCACCCCGTAGTTCATCAGGGCATGGCAGGAGTCGAGCAGCCGTTCCACGGCATCAATCCCGTGTTTCTCCTCGCATTCGGTGATGTAGTTCTTGGCAAACAGCAGGTAGTCGATGATGGAGGAGGCATCGGTCCAGGCCTTGAACAGGTAGTTGTTCTTGAAAAAGGAGTTATGGCCATAGCAGGCGTGGGCCATCACCAGAGCCTGCATCGGCATGGTGTTCTCTTCCATCAGGTAGGCGATGCAGGGATCCGAGTTGATGACGATCTCATAGGCCAAGCCCATCTGGCCGCGCTTGTAGTTGCGTTCGGTGTGGATGAAACGCTTGCCGAATGACCAGTGCTGGTAGCCGATGGGCATGCCCACGCTAGAGTAGGCATCCATCATCTGCTCGGCGGTGATGACCTCGATCTGGTTGGGATAGGTATCCAGCCGATAAAACTTGGCAACCCGGGCTATCTCCTGGTGATAGGTCTCCAGCAGATCGAAGTTCCAGTCAGGCCCATCATCCAGCGGCGCTATTTTTCTCGCGGTTTCTACCATATGTGCTCCCTCAAGCCGCTTGCTTCTTGAACAACTCCCGGAACACCGGATAGATGTCCTCTACCTTGCGAATGTGCTCCATCGCGAAGTGGGGGTAGTGGTCGGCCACCGACTCATATTCGTGCCACAGGGTCTGGTGAGCGCGGGTGGTGATCTCGATGTAGGAGTAGTAGCGCACCCGCGGCATGATGTCGCGCATCAGTATCTCCCGGCACTGGGGCGAGTCATCCGCCCAGTTGTCGCCATCGGACGCCTGCGCCGCATAGATGTTCCACTGGTTGGCAGGGTAACGCTCGTTGATGATGTCGTTCATCATCTTGAGGGCGCTGGAGACTATGGTGCCGCCGGTCTCCTGGGAGTAGAAGAACTCGTGTTCGTCAACCTCCTTGGCCTGGGTGTGGTGGCGAATGTAGACCACCTCTACGTTTTTGTAGGTCCGGCTCAGGAACAGATAGAGCAGGATGTAGAAACGCTTGGCCATCTCCTTGGTGGCTTGATCCATGGAGCCGGAGACATCCATCAGGCAGAACATTACTGCCTGACTGGAGGGCACAGGCCGTTTGACGAAGTTATTGAACTTGAGATCGAAGGTGTCGATGAAGGGCACCGCCTCGATCCGTCGTTTCAGCTCCCTGATCTCTTTTTCGAGCTGTGCCATCTCGGCAAAATGTTCGTTGGGATCGAGAGCCAGCAGGGCCAGCCGCTCCTCCAGCTCACGCACCAGGCGCTTCTTGCCCGCCTGCAGCGCCATGCGACGCGCCAGCGAGTTTTGCAGCGAGCGCACCACGTTGATGTTGGCAGGCACTCCGTTGGAGGTGTAGCCCGCGCGGTAGGTTTTCATCTCCATCAGCTGGTTGAGCTGGGTCTTCTGCAGCCGTGGCAGCTCCAGATCCTCAAACAGCAGGTCCAGGTACTCGTCTTTCGAGATCTGGAACACGAAGTCGTCTGCTCCCTCTCCCTGATCAGAAGCCTGTCCTTCGCCCCCGCCCTGACCGCTGCCCCCTCCCTTGGGTCTGTCAATCTTGTCACCGGAGACGAACTGATCGTTGCCCGGGTGCACCATCTCCCGTTTGCCGCCTTGGCCTTGATGGAAATGGGGCTCACCGATGTCCTTGGTCGGGATGCTGATGCTCTCGCCCTTGTCTACGTCCTGAATGCTGCGCTTGGAGACAGCATCCGAGACCGCTTGTTTGATCTGCTTCTTGTAGCGGCGGATGAAGCGCTGCCGATTGACAGCGCTTTTGTTTTTGCCGTTGAGCCTGCGGTCGATAAAATGCGCCATAACTCCCCCTTGAACACGGCAGGGTCAGGATGACTTGCGTACCCTGAGATACCATTCGGAGAGCAGGCGTACCTGTTTGCGGGTGTAGCCCTTCTCCATCATCCGTTCGACAAAGTTATCGTGCTTCTTCTGCTCCTCGGCCGAGGTTTTGCTGTTGAAGGAGATAACCGGCAGCAGCTCTTCCGTGTTGGAGAACATCTTCTTCTCGATCACGGTGCGCAGCTTCTCGTAACTGGTCCAGTTGGGGTTACGGCCTGCATTGTTGGCCCGTGCACGCAGCACGAAATTGACGATCTCGTTGCGAAAATCTTTCGGGTTGCTGATCCCGGCCGGTTTTTCAATCTTCTCCAGCTCGCTGTTGAGCGATGCCCGATCAAACAACTGGCCGGTCTCGGGGTCACGGTACTCCTGATCCTGGATCCAGAAGTCGGCGTAGGTGACGTAGCGATCGAAGATGTTCTGCCCGTACTCTGAATACGACTCGAGGTAGGCGGTCTGGATCTCCTTGCCGATGAATTCCACGTAGCGCGGAGTCAGATAGCCCTTGATGAACTCAAGGTAGCGATCGTGCAGCTCCTGCGGAAACTGCTCGCGCTCTATCTGCTGCTCCAGCACATAGAAGAGGTGCACCGGGTTGGCCGCCACTTCCGCATGGTCGAAGTTGAAGACGCGGGAGAGGATCTTGAACGCAAAGCGGGTGGAGAGGCCGTTCATGCCCTCGTCGACGCCAGCGTAGTCGCGATACTCCTGATAGCTCTTGGCCTTGGGATCCGTGTCCTTGAGGCTCTCGCCGTCATAGACTCGCATCTTGGAGTAGAGGCTGGAGTTTTCCGGCTCCTTGAGTCGTGACAATACAGAGAACTGGCCCAGCAGCTCCAGGGTGCCCGGGGCGCACTTGGCCTCGGTCAGCTCGCTGTTGAACAGTAGTTTCTCGTAGATCTTCACCTCTTCCGAGACACGCAGGCAGTAGGGCACCTTGACGATGTAAACCCGGTCGAGGAAGGCCTCGTTGTTCTTGTTGTTACGGAACTGCTGCCACTCGGATTCGTTGGAGTGGGCCAGCAGGATGCCGTCGAAGGGGAGGGCAGAGAGCCCCTCGGTGCCGTTGTAGTTTCCTTCCTGAGTCGCGGTCAGTAAGGGGTGCAATACCTTGATGGGGGCCTTGAACATCTCCACGAACTCCATCATCCCCTGGTTCGCCTTGCACAGCGCGCCTGAGTAGGAGTAGGCATCGGCATCATCCTGGGCATAGTGCTCCAGCATGCGGATGTCGACCTTGCCCACCAGGGAGGAGATGTCCTGGTTGTTGTCATCGCCGGGTTCTGTTTTAGCGATGGCGATCTGATCCAGGATGGAGGGGTTGACCTTCTCCACCTTGAACTTGGTGATGTCACCGCCAAACTCGTGCAGCCGCTTGGCCGCCCAGGGAGACATGATGGGCCTCAGGTAGCGGCGCGGTATGCCGTACTCTTTTTCCAGGATCTCGCCGTCCTCTTCGATGTCGAACAGGCAGAAGGGGTGGTCGTTGACCGGCGATCCCTTGATGCGATAGATGGGCACTTTTTGCATCAGGGACTTGAGTTTCTCGGCCAGCGAGGATTTGCCGCCGCCAACGGGACCCAGCAGGTAGAGGATCTGTTTCTTCTCTTCCAGCCCTTGGGCGGAGTGCTTGAGGTAGGAGACGATCTGCTCGATCGCCTCTTCCATGCCATAGAAGTCTTTGAAAGCGGGATAGCGTGCGACGACGCGGTTGGAAAAGAGGCGGCTGAGGCGCGGATTGACGGAGGTGTCGATCATTTCCGGTTCGCCGATGGCAACCAGCAGTCGTTCGGCGGCGGAGGCGTAGCAGGATTTGTCCTGTTTGCACATATCCAGAAACTCCTGGATGCTGTACTCCTCCTCTCTGGCCTTCTCATACCGCTGTTGATAGTGCTCGAAGATGCCCATAACTTAGCCCTCGTTATAGTCGCTTACCCTGAAAAAGAGTGGATCACTACTTTTGTTCTGTTTACCTCTTAAGCCTAGTCAACAGCCCCCAGTAATCCATCGCCATCATTGGTTTAAGTTTGTACGGGAGCTTCCCGATCCTAATGCGGGAAGAGGCAGCCAATGACATCTCTATGTTACTGACTGTTAAATTATTTTTGCCACGACAGTGATGCAAATGTCAAAGACATAAAAAATAAATGTTTGTGTGGCAGGGGCAGAAAATGATGGCTCCCCGGTTTGTGGAATTGAAGTGCAGGCGGGGCAAGGGCGGCAGGGGAGAAGAGGTGAAATATGGTGACGCTTACGTTAACGTAATGGCCGTTGTTTGGTGTTAAAGCTCTAATTTTTACATTGACGCTACATTCTGGCTGCTCTAGATTGGCCCTGTGTCGAGCAGTCATCGCTTTAGCAAGAGAGTGGGTGATTGTGCAGATACTAAGCTCTGTTTAAGCACGTTTCCGTTGGCTTGACCCTCGCATCCGCGAGGGTCTTATTTTTTCAGCGTCCGGCAAGCTGGTGATCAAGATTCGGCAGGATAGATCGCCGTCACCGCCGCCAGCACCTCGGCGAAGGGATGGGCCGCCAACTGGCCAAAACCGGCCAGGTTTCTCGCCTTGGTCCGGGTGGTCAGGGGGGTGGCGATACCACACAGGAAGCGGGTCAGGATCCGGGGATGGCGCTGGTGACACAGGGCAATCAGAGGATCGCACCAGGCGCGCAAGCCGTGCTCGTTGGGCAAGCCCTGCGGCGGCAACGGCGGCAGCACGGCTATCTCCCCCCGGCAGACGGAGCAGTGCCCGCACTGCTCGGGCGCCTCTTCATCGGCAAAATAGCGGGCCAGCTCATGGCTCAGGCAGCGGCTCGAGGTAAAGAACCCCAGCAGGGCCTGGAGTCGGGCCAGCTCGCTCTGCTCTTTCTTTTCAAACAGTCCATGCAGCTCTTCGGCCAGTGCCGTCGGGTCGATATGCTGGCGCACGACCCGATATACCTCCGTCATCTGCTTGCTTTCCAGCTCTATCCAGCCCTGCTGCTGCAGATAGTCCAGCGCGGCGGCGGCTCTTTGCCGTTCCCCCTGATAACCCTGCCACAGCGCATCGAAATCCATGGTACACCAGCTGCGCGCCTGGGGAGCACAGGCAAACAGTTGCTCCAGGAACTGGCGGCGATCGGGGTTGAAGCGGGCCAGGATCTCCCGTTTTTCCAGCACGAACTTGAAGCGGTACTCGGCAAAGTAGCTGTAGGCCGGGGCAATGATCCCCGCCATCTCCAGATAGACCAGCAGTGTCTTGAGGGGGAGCTGGCGAATGTTGGTCTCGTTGGAGAGGCGCAGCAGACCAAATTCCCACTCGGCCCCGCTCTGTTGCAGGATCTGGAGCAAGCTCAGGATGGCGTCCCTGTCCGGGGTATCCCCATAGACGAAGTTTTCCAGCACAGGCAACTGGGCGCGGCTCGCCAGCACCATGCAGCGGGAGGGGAGGCCATCACGTCCGGCGCGGCCTATCTCCTGGCTGTAGTTCTCGATGGATTTGGGCAGATCGTAGTGAATGACACGGCGGATATCGGCCTTGTCGATGCCCATGCCAAAGGCGATGGTGGCGACGATGCAGTCGAGTCGGCCGGCCATGAAGTCGTGCTGGATCTGGCTGCGCAGGGCAGGATCCAGCCCCGCATGATAGGCACAGGCGCGGATGCCGATGGCCTGCAACTGATCGGCACACTGCTGCGCGCTGTGCTGCAGGGTGACGTAGACGATGGTGGGGGCCGCGGGATCGCGGCGCAACTCGTCACGCAGCCAGCCATCGCGGGCACTGCCAGCCAGCGGAATGACGGCGAGATCCAGATTGGGGCGATAGAAGCCTGTCACTACCAGATCCTCGGCCTCGATGGCAAATTTGGCCTGCATGTCTGCCATGACCGCCGGAGTGGCGGTGGCGGTGAGCAGCAGTACCTGAGGAATGGCCAGATCGCGGCGATGGTCCGGCAGCTTCAGATAGTCGGGCCGAAAATTGTGACCCCATTCCGAGATGCAGTGCGCCTCATCCACCACCAGCAGGGAGAGCGGCACCTGGGCGATGAAGCGGCGAAAGCGCTCGTTCTTGAGGCGCTCCACCGAGATCATCAGGATCTTGAGCTGGCCGTCACTGGCCTGCTGCATCACCCGGCGGCTCTCCTCGGGGGTCTGGCTGGAGTCCAGGGTCGCGGCGGCAATCCCCTTGCGCTGCAAGAAGGCGAGCTGATCGTGCATCAGCGCCAGCAGGGGGGAGATGACCAGGGTCAGATGGGGCAGTGCCAGCGCGGGCAACTGATAGCAGAGGGACTTGCCTGCGCCGGTCGGGAAGATGGCCGCCGCACTCTTGCCGGCCAGCAGGCGGCTGATCACCGCTTCCTGGCCGGGTCGCAGCCGATCGAAGCCGAAGTGTCGGGTCAATAAAGAGGTGATCATGGCAACAGACTCCAGTGCAAAGTGAGCGGCATGATACCACTGTCGCCCCCACATCGGCCGATGATCGGACTGGTTTGGTGACAATTCGACCGTGGTTGATATTGTGTTATCACATTGTTGTAGATTTTTTGTGAGGTAACCCTGATATTTTTCAGTGATTATGTGGAAAAAAACGGTGGCAGATGGGATATTCCTTGTCCGCAACACCACGCGTACTGGACAGATCCAGAAGAAGGTTTGCCAACGGCACCACCGTCCACAGGCCGGTGTCAATGCGCGCGGCAGGTTGCCAACAGGACTAATGATTCACGCACCATGAGTGCACAGGGACTATTTGATGACACAACAACACCCCCTCATAAAACTGGTCAACAGCACCAGTCTGGTTAGCCAGATCCTGGTCGGTCTGGTATTCGGTATCCTCCTTGCCATGTTCATGCCTGAATGGGCCAAGGCGGCGGGTCTGCTTGGCAGCCTGTTCGTCGGTGCCCTGAAGGCGGTCGCCCCGCTGCTGGTCTTCGTGCTGGTGATGTCGGCGATCATCGGTCACAAGCAGGGTCAGAAGACCAACATGAAGCCGATCTTGCTGCTCTATGTGCTGGGGACCTTCCTCGCAGCCGTGGTGGCCGTGATGGCGAGCTTCCTGTTCCCCTCCAACCTGCATCTGGTGGCCAGCAGCGCGGAGATCACCCCGCCGGGCGGCATCACCGAGGTACTGCAGACCCTGCTGTTCAACGTGGTGACCAACCCGGTGAAGGCGCTGCTGGATGCCAACTACATAGGTATCCTGGCCTGGGCCATCGGCCTTGGCATCGCCATGCGTCACGCGGGTGACAGCACCAAGGCGCTGATCACCGACCTGTCCCACGGGGTTTCCAGCATCGTCAGAGCTGTGATCCGCTGTGCGCCGCTCGGCATCCTGGGTCTGGTGGCATCCACCCTGGCCGAGACAGGTTTCGATGCCCTGTTTGGCTATGCCCAGCTGCTGGTGGTGCTGATCGGCTGCATGCTGTTCATCGCCTTCGTGGTCAACCCGCTCATCGTGTTCTGGAAGATCAAGCGCAACCCCTATCCGCTGGTGCTGACTTGCCTGAAAGAGAGTGGCGTGACCGCCTTCTTCACCCGCAGCTCCGCCGCCAACATTCCGGTCAACATGGCGCTGGCCGAGAAGCTGCGTCTGCCGGAAGACACCTATGCTGTCTCCATTCCGCTGGGTGCCACCATCAACATGGCCGGTGCCGCCATCACCATCACTGTGCTCTCCATGGCAGCGGTGCACACCCTGGGGATGGAAGTGGATCTGGCTACCGCCATTCTGCTCTCCGTGGTCGCCACCGTCAGCGCCTGTGGCGCCTCCGGCGTGGCCGGCGGTTCCCTGCTGCTGATCCCGCTGGCGTGCAGTCTGTTTGGCATCAGCAACGACATCGCCATGCAGGTCGTCGCCGTTGGCTTCATCATAGGGGTGCTGCAGGATTCCGCCGAGACGGCCCTCAACAGCTCCACCGACGTGCTGTTTACCGCAGCCGCTTGCATGGCCGAGGATGAGAGCCTGCTGGACGCCGCCCCGGTCCCCAGCCGCGAAGCCTGATCCCCTTAGCTTTTCCCTAAATACTGGCGCCCTCTTCGGAGGGCGCTTTTTATTGCCTGCGATCTTGTGTCAGCGACACTTGTCCCTTCCTTAATCCAATCTGCTCGCTACCGCTGTGGGCCTCTCGTCCATGGGAGGACGCGCCTGCTGGTGAGGGCGGTCGCGCCTATCTCCTCTGGCAAGAAGGGCCGCAGGCGCGGCTGGGGTCGATAGGCTCTTGCCCGAATGGGCAGTCAGCCGCTGCGTCGCCATAGCGGCAAAGCACCAAGGCTCGTCAGCGGGCATATGGGCGCCGGGCTGGCGCATCAGGGCTCTCGTTCTGTGTCGCCGCATCGGATCGTGGGCGAACGACGACATCCCGCGTATCGGGTGCAAACCCAGGCCCCTGAGGGGCGGCCCTGGTGGCACCATGCTGGCGCGGCATCGCATCCATCGCCCGGCAAAGGGCTGGCGAAGGTCAGAAGGGAAAGTGAGCGGGGATACGGGTCACTCGGCAGCAAGGGGCTACCAGGCTGTCATCCCTGCTTTTCGCCCAAGGGGGGGCGTGGGGAGAGGGGCAGATTGCACGGGCGGCAACGCAGCGGGGGAAACGACTGGGGGAGGGCGCTTGATACGGAAGATGGTCTTGATCCTGGCCCTTGCAGGGGCCCCGGGGCAGAGCAATGAAAACAGCCCGGCACGCTGTGCCTGCCGGGCTGTGGGTCTCTGGCCGGGCCAGCCGGCGATCCGGTTGACCCTGGCTATCGGGGACGGGGTTAGCCGACCAGCTGATAGAGGATGGCAGAGATGGCGATGAGGCCCATGGTTGCCACGAACACATTGCTGATCTGGCCCTGGTATTTCGCCATGGCCGGGACGCGCTTGATGGCGTACATCGGCATCAGGAACAGTATGGTAGCGATGATGGGGCCACCCAGGGATTCGATCATGCCGAGGATGGAGGGGTTGATCACGGCCACACTCCACAGGGTCAGAATGAAGAAGGCGATGATGAACAGCTCAATCTTCTTGTGGTTCGGCTCTTTGCCGGAGGAGCGCATCTGCTGCATCACCATGCCCTTCAGACCTTCACGGGCACCCAGGTAGTGACCGAAGAAGGAGGAGACGATGGCGACGAAGGCAACCAGCGGGCCGAAGTAGGAGATGAAGGGGCTCGCATGCTGGTTGGCCAGGTAGGAGAGCACGGCAATGTTCTGGGACTTGGCTTCTGCCAGCTGGGCCGGAGTCAGGCTCATCACGCAGGAGAAGACGAAGAACATCACGAAGCCCAGCAGTACGATGGCGGTGCGCTTCAAGATGGCGTCTGACTTGGCGACGGCGTTGTCACCGTGGTCACGGCGCTGGGCCAGGGCGAAGCTGGAGATGGCCGGGCTGTGGTTGAAGGAGAACACCAGCACAGGGATGGTCAGCCACAGAGTGGTGGCGAAATCCTTGGCGGAAGGCACCTGGGCCAGGGCGGCACCTGTCCAGTCCGGGATCAGGTAGAGGGAGATGCCCGCCAGGATGGCGATGAGCGGGTACACCAGGAACTCGGTGACCTTCAGCATCAGCTTCTCACCGGCCAGCATGACCGACATCATGGCCATGATTAGCACTATGGAGAGGATCCAGCGCGGTGGCGCCGTCATCTGCAGCTGGTTGACCAGGAAGCTCTCGACGGTATTGGTGATGCCCACGCCGTAGATCAGCACTATGGGGTAGATGGCGAAGAAGTAGAGCAGGGTGATTAGTTTGCCGGCGCCCACGCCGAAATGCTCTTCCACCACTTCGGTGATATCCGCATTTGGCTTCTTGGAGGAGAGCACGAAGCGCGCCAGGCCACGGTGGGCCAGGTAAGTCATGGGGCCGACCAGCAGCGCCATCACCACCAGTGGCCAGAAGCCACCCATGCCGGCGTTGATGGGCAGGAACAGGATGCCGGCGCCGACGGCGGTGCCGAACAGGCTGATAACCCAGGTGGTGTCTTGTTTGCTCCAACCGCGTGATTGGACCGAGCGGATCCCTTGCTCCTGTGCGGCTGCAACGTCCTGTGCGCCAGTGACAGTATTGGACATGTGTCTCACCCCGAATGTGTGGTTTTAATTAGTCGGCGCAAGAATACTTTTTTTTTAATCAAAAATGTTGATCAGATTCACCTTTATGAGGCTGAAACCCGCACTTTCTTATAGAAATGTGATCAAAAGAATAAATAATCAAAATTTATTTATCATATGCGGTGTTAGTTGAATGTTAAATGGATAATCTTTCACCTCGCCAGGTTATCAATATGTTGTCCTGACAGGTGCTGGGCCAGTTGGCGGATCATGCTGGCGGTGGCCCCCCAGATGAAGGAGTGTTGCCAGGGGATCCAGTAGATGGTGTGGCGCTTGCCCGCCCTTGGGAGGGTCAGGGCTATGTGATGGGCCGGATCCAGCACATGGCTGAGGGGCACCTCGAAGGCCTGCTCCACCTCATCGGGGCTGAGGGCAAGCCGATAGTCGGGGTCTATCATGGCCAGCACCGGCAGGACGTCATACAGGGAGATGGTGTTGAGGGGGGTGAGGCTGCCGATGACCCGGATCTGGGAGGCGGGGATCCCGAGCTCCTCGTGGGTCTCTCGCAGGGCCGTGTGGATCAGGCTCTCATCTTCAGGGTCCTGGCGCCCGCCGGGGAAGCTTATCTGCCCCGGGTGGTGGCGCAGGGTAGGGCTGCGGCGGGTCAGCAACAGATGCAGCCCCTGGGGACGCTCCACCAGGGGGATCAGCACAGCCGCCGGTTTGAGCCCCGCCAGCATCAGGCGGTGGGCGGGGGCGGGGCGCTGCAACAGGAAACGGGTCAGCAGCTCGGTGCGGTTCATCTCGATATCCATCTCGGTCCTGGTCTCCTTGGGGCGGGCGAGGGCAGTCACAGGCTCATTGGCGCAGGGCATCCAGCAGCGGCAGGATGCGGGCCACCTTGTCGTAGGTCTCCTGATATTCGGCGTCCGGGTCTGAGTCGGCGATGATGCCCCCTCCCGCCCAGCAATGGAGCCGGCCGGCCTCGGCTATCAGGGTGCGAATGCAGATGCTGGTGTCCATCCGGCCGTGCTGGCTCAGGTAGCCGATGCTGCCGCAATAGGCGTTGCGTCGCACCGGCTCTAGCTCCTCGATGATCTCCATCGCCCGGATCTTGGGGGCCCCCGTGATGGAGCCGCCAGGGAAACAGGCCCGCAGCAGATCCACCCCCTGCCAGCGCGCATCCAGCTCACCGTGGATGGTGGAGACAAGGTGATGCACGGCGGGGAAGGACTCCACCGCAAACAGGCTAGGCACGCTGACGGAGCCCGGGCGGCTGACCCGGCCTATGTCGTTGCGCAGCAGATCCACGATCATCAGGTTCTCCGATCTGTCCTTGTCGGCACTGGCGAGCGACTCGGCCACTTGTTTATCAGTAGCGGGGTCCGGATGACGGGGCCGGGTGCCCTTGATGGGCTTGGTCTCGATGTGGCGGCCATCGAGCAGCAGGAAGCGCTCGGGGGAGAGGCTCAAAATGGCGCTCTGGGGCAGCCGGACAAAGGCCGAGAAGGGGGCCTTGTTGGCGGCACTGAGGGCGAGATAGGCGGACCACTCGTCCCCGCCATAGGGGGCGCTGAAGCGCTGGGTCAGGTTGATTTGATAGCAATCCCCCGCCGCCAGATAGGCCTGGATGCGGGCGAACTTCTCGCCGTACTCGGCCCGGCTCATGTTGCTCTGCCACTCTCCCTGCAAGGCGAAGGGGGCGCTGGCCTGCGGGGTTTGCGCCGCCAGCCACTGCAATCGTCTGGCGAGCCCGGCCTCATCTCCCCAGTGCACCAGCTGCCAGCGGCCGGTCGCGACCTCCCGCAGCAGTGCCCAGTCGTAGATCCCCACCGCCATGTCGGGTACCTGGATGTCCGCACTGGCCTGAGTGGGCAGACGCTCGAATCGCCGCCCCAGATCGTAGCCAAAGAGCCCCAGGGCACCCCCGATGAAGGGCAGGTCATGTTCATCCTGCACCAGATCCCCCAGCAGGGCCTGCTGGGTGCGGGCGAGCAGGGTGAGGGGATCTTCTTCATGCAGGGTCTGGCTGCCTGCGTGGCGCAGGCTGGTGCTGGCACCCCGGGTCTCCAGGGTGGCGAGCGGATCGGCGCTGATGATGTCAAAGCGGTTGTCGGCGCCCGTTGGGCCTGCCGATTCCAGCAAGATGGCCCAGGCCTGGTGTTGCAAGCGGGCAAACAGGGCGTGAAGCGATGCTTGCGGGTCGAAATGGTGGATATGCAGTCTTGGTTTCATTTTTTGTTACACAGGCAACAGTTTGCACCCAGCTCCCTAGCCGGTTCAGGTGCTCAAGCGTATCATGGCCGCCGGCATTTTTAAGAAAAACACCGTTATAAAAACACGCCGTAGTCGCCGGCTCTGTGCGCATTCGCCGCCTGCCGAAGGCCCGGCTCATATGGAAGCCCTTGCTCGCGCAAGCGACGACAAGGACCAGTGAGGATGATATGAGCATCATTAGAAAACAGGACTTTATCGATTCCATTGCTGACGCCCTGCAGTACATCTCTTTCTACCACCCCCTCGATTTTGTCCATGCCGCCAAGGCTGCCTATGACCGCGAGATCAACCCGGCCGCCAAGGATGCCCTGGCCCAGATCCTGATCAACTCCCGCATGTCTGCCGAAGGGCATCGCCCTCTGTGCCAGGACACCGGCATAGTCACCTGCTTCGTCAAGATCGGCATGCAGGTGCAGTGGGACAGCGACATGACGGTCCAGGAGATGGTGGATGAGGGCACCCGCCGTGCCTACACCAACCCGGACAACCCGCTGCGTGCCAGCGTGCTGGCGGATCCGGCCGGTAGTCGCAAGAACACCAAGGACAACGCCCCTGCCGTGGTGCACATCGACATGATCCCGGGGGACAAGGTGGAAGTGAGCATTGCGGCCAAAGGCGGCGGCTCCGAGAACAAGTCCAAAATGGTGATGCTCAACCCCTCCGACGACGTGGTCGAATGGGTGCTCAAAACCGTGCCGACCATGGGGGCCGGCTGGTGCCCGCCTGGCATGCTGGGGATCGGCATCGGCGGCACCGCCGAGAAGGCGGCCGTGCTCGCCAAGGAAGCCCTGATGGAGCACATCGACATTCAGGAGCTTATCGCCCGGGGTCCAGAGACCACAGAAGAGAAGCTGCGGGTCGAGCTCTATGACAAGGTCAACCGGCTGGGGATTGGTGCCCAGGGTCTGGGCGGCCTCACCACAGTGTTGGACGTGAAGGTCAAATCCGCCCCGACCCATGCCGCCTCCAAGCCGGTGGTGATGATCCCCAACTGCGCCGCCACTCGCCACGTTCACTTCGAGCTCGATGGCTCTGGCCCCGCCGAATTGACTCCGCCGAAGCTGGAAGACTGGCCACAGATCACCCGTGAAGCGGGCGGCAACGTGCGCCGGGTCAATGTTGACGGCATCACCAAGGCCGAACTCGCCAGCTGGAAGAGCGGCGACACAGTGCTGCTCTCCGGCAAGATCCTCACCGGCCGTGACGCGGCCCACAAGCGCATTGCCGACATGCTGAAAAATGGCGAAGGCATGCCGGAAGGGGTCGATTTCACCAACCGCTTCATCTACTACGTCGGCCCGGTCGATGCGGTACGTGACGAAGTGGTCGGCCCGGCCGGCCCCACCACCTCCACCCGGATGGACAAGTTCACCGACATGATGCTGGGTGAAACCGGCCTCATCGGCATGATAGGCAAGTCCGAGCGGGGTCCGAAAACCGTCGAGAGCATCAAGCAGCACCAGGCCGTCTATCTGATGGCCGTGGGGGGCGCCGCCTACCTGGTGGCCAAGGCCATCAAGAAGGCCCGTGTGGTAGCCTTCGCCGATCTGGGAATGGAAGCCATCTATGAGTTCGAGGTGGAAGACATGCCGGTGACAGTGGCGGTCGACTCCCAAGGCAACAATATCCATGAAACCGGCCCGGCCTACTGGTCTGCCAAGATCGCCGAGCTGGATACCAGGCTCGCCTGATCTGGTGCAAGCCCCTGGCGGGGCGCCGGGCAGATAGCAGCCCATCACACAGGCCATATGACAGAAGGCGACCCCAGGGTCGCCTTTCTCGTCTTGGTTACTGCCTGACTGATGCGCGGGGGCGGGGAGCCCTGCCAGCTGGCGCGGGTCGACGTGCCTCAATGGTTCAGGTAGACGTCCTGCCCACCGTAACAAAGGGGGCCACCTTTGGATGGGGTGGGCTCGAAGAAGCGGGTCAGGACCCCGGCACGCTGCCCCAGGGTGCTGAGGCGGCTGCGATCCAGGGCAACCCGTTCGGGCAACCAGGTCAAGACGGCGGCACAATGGCCGTTGGCCAGGCTCTGCTCCAGCAGACGTTGCCAGTTTTTGATCTTGGGGCCGTGGACCACCAGTACCCGGGCGGGGTTGATCCCCTGTGCCTGCAGTTGCTTGGCCACGGGCAGCCCTGGCGGGGCTATGAGCAAAATCCAGCCGCTGTCGCTCTGGCTCAATCTTCCCAGTGCATCCAGCAGCGGGGCTTCATGGAGATCCATGGCCAGTCGATGCTCATGCTCCGCCTTGCCCTGATGGCGGGTGGGCCAAGTGGTGATCACACCGGCAGAGGAGGAGAGTGGGCGATGACTCAGGGGCTGGCTCATATGTGTGTCCTGTATGAATAACCATGCTGTATGCGCATACAGTAGTTCCATCTCATGCCAGTGACAAGGCGTTTGTGATTAAAAATGTGAGCCGACTAACAGGGTTTTTTATTAACCATTTGAATTTAAATACTATTTATATTGATGGTGGGGCGGGTGTTTTTTAACCTGTAGACAAAGCGCGGGTCGGCGCTCATGGTTATACAGTATGTATGGCAAGAGGAGGGACCAAGATGGATGTGAGCACCTTGCAACGGCTGGACGCCAATATTCTGCTCGGGATCATCAACGAGAAGCTGCGGCTGGAGTGCGATGGCCTGGAAGAGTTGCTGGCTTACTACGACATGACGGAGGATCAGCTGGCCACCCGTCTGCAGCAGATTGGTTATCACTACGACCCCATGAGTAACCAGTTCAAGGCCCATGGTTAATTCAGCTCAGGAAGCTGCCCCAATTGGGGCAGCTTCCTTTTATTGCCGCGTTGATACACCAAGCATTGAAAGCGATTTCATCGCCGGCCGAGTTGGCGCTTATTTTCACGTATTTTCAGCCGCTGGCAATCATTGAAAACCTATTCATGAATCCATCTTTTTGAATTTCATTCAATGTTTTGATTTTTAAGGTTATTTTTATTTTGTTCAGGCGGGATATAGGAAAGGGTTTTCATGGTGAAACTGTCATTTTTATACGTTAAAGTGTGACTCACGTTAACTTTTAAACCCCCGGCTTTAGCTAGTATGCCCACGCCGGAACATATTCTGAGATAACAACAGCGCCGGTCCCTCAAGGGGATAACATTTTTTATTTGTAACGAAGGAAAATGGTTTATGGCTACCAAGAAGAAGACAGACCAGGATCTCCAACTGGATAAAGATCAGCTCAAGGCGAGTATCGTGCGTCACCTGCGTTCTACCTTGGGTACAAGCGAACAGAAAGCCTCGCCAGAAGCATGGTGGAAAGCGACCGCTGCCGCCGTCAACGAACAGGTGTACGAGCGCCTGACCCGTACTCAGCAGACTCACTTCAAGAAAGATACTCGTGCGATTCACTATCTCTCTGCTGAATTCCTGATGGGGCGTTTGACCTCCAACAACCTGCACAACCTCTCTCTGTACAAGATTTGCGAAGAGGCCCTGGGTGAACTCGGTCTGGAACTGACCGATCTGTGCGAACAAGAGCCGGACATGGCCCTTGGCAACGGCGGCCTGGGTCGTCTGGCCGCCTGCTTCATCGACTCCTTGGCCACCCTGAACTACCCGGCGGTGGGCTACGGCATCCATTACGAGCACGGTCTGTTCCGTCAGGAGATCCAGGATGGCCGCCAGATCGAGCGCCCGGACTCCTGGCGTGAATATGGCAACCCCTGGGAGATCTGCCGCCCCGAGTCGGTGCAGGAGATCCCGCTCTACGGTTACGTGGAAACCGTGTTCGGTGACAAGGGCGGCCTGAAGAAGGTGTGGCACGCCGGTCGCAAGATCAAAGGGGTGCCTTGGGATATTCCTGTGGTGGGCTTTGGCGGTCACACCGTCAACATACTGCGGCTGTGGGAGTCCCGCGCCTCCGAGTTCTTTGACTGGGACGTGTTCAACGCCGGTGGTTACATCGACTCCCAAGCCGAGAAGGCCCAGGCCGAGACCATCTCCAAGGTGCTCTACCCGAACGACGAGACAGATGCAGGCAAAGAGCTGCGCCTGATCCAGCAGTACTTCTTCTGTGCCTGCTCCATCAAGGACATCATGCGCCGCTACAAGCGGGTCCATGGTGCGGACTTCCGCAACTTTGCCGCGCAAATTGCCATCCAGCTCAACGATACCCACCCGACAGTGGCCATCCCCGAGCTGATGCGAGTGCTGGTGGACGAGGAAGACCTGCATTGGGATGCCGCCTGGGCCATCTGCTACCAGGTCTTCTCCTACACCAACCACACCCTGCTGCCGGAAGCGCTGGAGAAGTGGTCCGTCAGCCTGTTCGAGAAGGTGCTGCCCCGTCATCTCGAGATCATCTACGAGATCAACGCCCGCTTCCTGAACGAGCTGGTGGAACCCAAGTGGCCGGGCAACGACGCCATCAAGGCCAAGCTCTCCATCATCGAAGAAGGGGACGTGCGCAAGGTGCGCATGGGCAACCTGTGCGTCATCGGCTCCTCCAAGGTGAACGGCGTGGCCGAGATCCACTCCAAGTTGGTGAAAGAGGATCTCTTCCCCGAGTATGCCGAGCTGTGGCCAGAGAAGATGTGCAACGTCACCAACGGCGTGACCCCCCGTCGCTGGCTGCTGGCCTGCAACCCCGAGCTGGCCGCCCTCTACAACGAGGTGGTGGGCAAGGAGTGGCCGCTGCAGTTGGACAAGCTGCGCAGCGTGACCAAGTTTGCCGACGACAAGGCGTTCCAGCAGCAGTTCATGACCATCAAGCGTCATAACAAGGAGAAGCTGGTCAAGGTCATCAAGGCCGAAACCGGCATCGATGTCTCGGCCGAGGCGATCTTCGACGTCCAGATCAAGCGTCTGCACGAGTACAAGCGTCAGCAGCTGAATCTCATCCACATCATGGCGCTCTACCGTCGCCTGCTGGCGAACCCGGACTATGACATGCACCCGCGCGTGTTCATCTTCGGCTCCAAGGCGGCGCCCGGTTACAAGCTGGCCAAGGACATCATCTACGCCATCAACAAGCTGGCGGAGCGGGTCAACAACGACGCCCGCATCCAGGGCAAGCTGAAAGTGGTGTTCATGCCGAACTACCGCGTGAGCCTGGCCGAGAAGCTGATCCCGGCGGCGGATGTCTCCGAGCAGATCTCCACCGCAGGCTACGAGGCCTCAGGGACAGGCAACATGAAGATGGCGCTCAATGGTGCGATCACTATCGGGACGCTGGATGGTGCCAACATCGAGATCGCGGAAGAGGCAGGGGCCGAGAACTGCGCCATCTTCGGTCTGAATGTGGACGAGGTGAAGTCTCTGAAGGCGCGCGGTTACAACCCGTACGACTTCTACTATGCCAACTCCGAGCTCAAGGCGGTGCTGGACTGGTTCGACACCGACTACTTCACGCCGGGTCGCCCGGGGGAACTCGCCTCCATCAAGCGCTCCTTGCTGGAAGGGGGGGATCCCTACCTGACCCTGGCCGATTTTGCCTCCTACTCGGAAGCACACAAGCTGATCGATACCTGGTATCGGGATCCGGCGCTGTGGGCGAAGAAGGCCATCATCAACTCGGCCACCATGGGCAAGTTCAACTCCGACCGCTCCATCCAGGACTACGTGGACCGGATCTGGAAATTGAAGAGCTGCAACGTCGGCTGACCACACCCAGTATGAAAAAACCCCGCATCGCGGGGTTTTTTTATGTCATCTGATCGAGAAGGCCTCAGCGTTTGTCGACGATCTCGGTGCCGACCGGCACGCGCTTCCTGCCGGTGATCATGGCCCTGATGAGATCCCCCCGGGTCAGGCGATCGAGGACGATGACCGCCAGCACATGGATGAAGATGGCGATCTGCAGCGCCTTGGCAAAGAACTCGTGCAGCTCCTCCATGAGATCCTCATTAAACAGCTGCTCGTACCCCGTCATGATCCCGGTGACGGCTGTCCCCACCAGACAGGTCAACAGCAGCAGTATCATCAAGGCACCCAGCGGATTGTGGCCGGCATGATAGGGGTGCTTGCCCTGCCAGCTGGCCTGCAGGTAGCGGCCCAGGCGGGCCGGGGTCGGAAACCACTGGGCAAACCTGGCGTAGTCTGAGCCGGCAAATCCCCACAGGATGCGCAGCACCAGCAATCCGGCCAGGGCGTATCCGACATAGCGGTGATTGCGTCTGCCCTCATCCAGGATGAACAGGTTGAGCACGCACAGCAGGACGGTTGCCCAGTGAAACACCCTGATCAGGGGATCCCACACCCTGATGGCCTTGCCGCTTTCCATCGCTTTCTCCATGATTTTTTTCCTCTCGTTGTGATGCATACCGGCTTTCCATACGCCTGTTGCCGGCGCGCCGTTGCCCGCATCATGGAGGTACTTTCTTAAGGCCGTGTTAATGGCCCGGGGCGCGTCACAGGGGCAGGGCCAGTGGCAAGGAGAGGGGGAGAGGCTGGGGGGAAGCTCTAGGGGGGAAGAATAAACAGAGCCCCGAGGGTGCGGGGCTCTGGTGTGTTAGCGGGTTTGGGGTGTGCGGCGGCGCAGGGGCTGGGCCCATCAGCCTGGCACTGGGATCAGTGCAGTATATCGCCGAAGAAATAGGCCAGCAGAGTCAGGATGACGGTGAACACCAGGTTCAGCACCAGACCGGCTCGCATCATCTCCCGCTGCTGGATGTGACCGCTGGCGAAGACGATGGCGTTCGGCGGGGTGGCCACCGGCAGCATGAAGGCGCAGGAGGCGCCGACGGCGATAAGCACAGACACCACTATGGGGGAGACCCCCAGCGCCTCGGCCACACCGGCGAACAGAGGCACCAGCAGGGCGGCGGTGGCGGTGTTGGAGACCAGCTCGGTCAGGAACACCACGAAGGCGGCAAGGCAGAGCAGTATGATGAAGATGGGCATGGTGGAGAGCGCACTGGAGAGGTGCTCCGCCAGGAAGGCGTTGGCACCGGTTTGCTTGAGGATGGCGCTCAAGGTCAGGCCACCCCCGAACAGCAGCAGCACGCCCCAGTCGGTGTTCTGGTTGATGTCATCCCAGCTGGCGACCCGGCTGACGGCGATGGCCAGGATGGCGCCCATGGCGATCAGGGTATCGAACTGGGGAATGCCGCCGAGCGCCGCGGCTAGGGGCTGGGAGCCAATCCACAGCAGCACTGTGGTCAGGAAGATGAGCAAGGTGGTCTTGCGCTGGCCGGTCCACTCTATGGTGACCTGCTCTGTGCTGACCTGGTGCGACAGGTTGGGGCGCGTCACCCAATAGAGCAGGCCTATGCCTACCGGCATGAAGATGAGCACCACCGGGATGCCGAACTTCAGCCAGTCGGTGAAGCCCAGCCCCATCTGGGCGGCGGCGATGGCATTGGGGGGGCTGCCCACCAGGGTGCCTATACCGCCGATGCTGGCGCTGTAGGCGACGCCAAGCAGGACGAAGACCAGGGTGCGGCGCTCCTTGTGAATATCGAGCCCCTTGAGCATGCCGAGGGCGAGCGGCATCATCATGGCGGCGGTGGCAGTGTTGCTGATCCACATGGAGAGCGCGGCCGTGATGGTGAACAGCACTATGGCTGCCCAGCCGAGGTGACCCTTGGCCAGCTGCATCACCTTGGCGGCGATCTGGGTATCCAGCCCCTGCTTGGAGAGGGCCGCCGCCAGGGCAAAGCCGCCGAAGAAGAGGAAGAGGACAGGGTTGGCGAAGTCGGTCAGCGACTTGCTCATGTCAAACACCCCGAGCAGGGTGGCGAGCACCGGGATGGACAAGGCCGTGATGGTGATGTTCACCGCCTCGGTCAGCCAGAGGATGGCGATGAAGATCAGGATGCCGAGGCCTTTGTTGATCATGGGATCAAACGGAAGCCAGGCGAGCATGGCGCAGAGCAGCAGAACGTCCAGGATGACGATCCCGGCCTTGATGTCCAGCCAGCGTGTAGGGGCGGAAGGGACTGCAGAGGTATGCATGTTGTTCTCTCGGTTAATTTATGGTTGTTGTTGTGTTGCCGAGGTTACATTTATCCCCCTGTTTGAAATAGGGGGATGTGGTCAAATCATGTGGCGACTCACAGAGTCAAGTGAAAATGGATCTGCTATTAAACAGAAATTAAACATTCTGTTTTCATTTGGGCGCTGCCGTGACGGAAAGCAGCCACTCCTTGAACAGGCTCTTTGGCAGGGAGCCGCTGCGCTGAGCCAGGATCTGCCCCCCTTTGAAGATCATCAGGGTCGGGATGCTGCGAATGGCGTAGCGGCTGGCGATGGCGGCCTCCTGTTCGGTGTCTAGCTTCACGAAGCGGATGCGGGGTTCGAGCTCCTGGGCTATCTCTTGAAAGACTGGGGCGAACTGCAGGCAGGGGCCGCACCAGCTGGCCCAGAAGTCGACCACCACCGGTATGTCGGACTGGATCAGGGCATCGAAGTGCGCCAGGCGACCCGACACCGGGGAGTGGGAAAACAGCGGTTGGTGGCAGCGACCGCACTTTGCACTGGCATCCACCTTGTCGCCGGGCAGGCGATTGCGGGTAAAGCAGTGGCTACAATAGGTAGTGACAAGTGACATAATTGGCTCCTTTATTCATGGCCCGGCAACATCTTTATTGCATTCACAGAGCAGACTAACGGTAACATAGCGCTCAGTTGTTTTTCACACTCGGCTGTTCGGCCCTGACCCTGGGGCACCGGATGGCCGACCATGACATGAGAATCGAGACGGGATGAAGAGTGTTGCACGGGACCATCGTGTTGTCTTTGGCCTTATCATCGTATCGCTGCTGGCGTTCTCTGCCTATTGCTGGCAGTTGCTGAGCCAGCAACAACGCGCCTCCGATCTGAGCGTGGCCGCAGAGCTGGTGCTCAACCGGGTCAATACCGACACCGTCTATCTGCTGGGGCGCGAGAAGGCCAGCGATGGCAGCGTGCAGCAGCGCCTCAGCCTGCTGTCGAACAGTCTGGATCGCTTCGTGAGCCAGGTGCGCGAAGACCCGGGGTCGGTGGATGATCCCAAGTCCTTGGCGCTGCAACGGGACATCGACGGTTATCTGCTGGATCTCGCCAGGCTCTACACCATGGAGATGACCATCGAATACCTGGCGCCCCGTTTCCAGAGCCAGCTCAAGGCGCTGCTGGCAACCCTGCCGGCCGGGGCCGAACAAGCCCGCGATCTCACCGAGCTCTCCCGGTTGAGCCACTACCTCAGGCGCAGCTGGGACACCAGCGAGCAGCGTCAACTGCGGCAACTGCAACTGCACCTGATGGAGACCTACCCCGGGCAGCCTAAAGTCACGGCCCTGACCCAGCTCAGCCAGGAGCTCAATCAGCAGGTGATGGAATACCATCGCCTGCGCAACCAGATCGTCGAGATGAAGGGGCTGGCCTCGCTGCCGGCCTGGAAACAGAGCAAGCTGGATCTGGCCTCCTCCCTCAAGAGCCGCTTCTACCTGATGGTGCTGGGTGGCGCGCTGCTCTGCTTCTCGCTGGTAGCCGCGACCCTGTGGCGCCGCAACCAGAAGCTGAGCGAGCTGTCCCGCCACGCCGCCTTGCTGGCCCAGGCCAAGAGCGACTTCCTGGCCAACATGAGCCACGAGATCCGCACCCCCATGAATGCCATCATCGGCTTCAGTGCCCTGGCGTTGCAGACCAACCTCGATCAGCAGCAGCGGGACTATCTCAACAAGATAAAGTCCTCGTCTGATACTTTGCTGCTGCTCATCAACGACATCCTGGATCTCACCAAGGTGGAGTCCGGCAAGCTGACCCTGGAGGAGATCGACTTCGATCTCAGCGAACAGCTCGACTCCCTGGCCGCCATGTTTGCGGATCTGGCGGAGCGCAAGCAGATCGAGGTCATCATCAACAAGTCGCCTGCGGTGCCCGACTTTCTGCGCGGCGATCCGCTGCGCCTCGGCCAGGTGCTGGTCAACCTGGTCAACAACGCCATCAAGTTCACCGAGCGGGGGGAGGTGGAGGTGGCCATCACTCTAGTCAATCAATACCCGATGCGGGTGTGCTTCAGTGTGCGGGACACCGGCATCGGCATAGCGCCGGAGAAGCAGGCGCAGTTGTTCCAGCCCTTTACCCAGCTGGAGGCGGGCAACACCCGCAAATATGGCGGCTCGGGGCTCGGGCTCAACATCTCCCAGCGGCTGGTGGGGCTGATGGGGGGGGAGATCAGGGTGCAGAGCAAGCCCGGGGTGGGCTCCACCTTCCTCTTCGAGATCCCCCTGTCCCAGGCCGTCTATGGGGTCTCCGGGCGCCGGGTCTTCTTCGATCATCAGCCCCTCATCCTGATGATGGATGACAACGAACTGGTGCTGGAGCTCGCCAAGGACATACTGGGCCGGGCCGGTGCCTCCGTGATCGCGGTCAACAGCCTCTCCCGTGCCCGCCAGGTGTTGCGCGAGGAGGGGCACCACATCCGGCTCGCCATCCTCGACTGGCGCATGGGACAGGAGGACGGCCTGGATCTCGCCCTCGAGATGTATCAGCACAGCCAGTGGCGGCGCCTGCCCATATTGATGACCAGCGCCTGGTCCAGGGAGGGGCTGCACGGGCGCATGGAGAGCATGGGGCTGACCCACTTCCTGGCCAAGCCCATGACAGAGAACGCCCTGCTGGCCAAGGTCGATGAGCTGCTCAACGGCAGCTCCCACGACAGCAAGGTCCGTCAGGCCGAGGCGCAGGGGGATCAGCAGCACTTCAGGGAGCTGCTGCACGGGACCCGGGTGCTGCTGGCCGAAGACAACCGCGTCAACCAGCAGCTCATCATGGAGTACCTGCGCCGGGTCGAGGCCGTGGTCACTGTGGTGGACAATGGCCGCGAGGCGGTGGAGCAGGTGGCGGAGCAGCCCTTTGACGTCATCCTGATGGATTTGCAGATGCCGGTGCTCGATGGGCTGGATGCGACCCGCCAGATCCGCAAGATGGTGGACAAGCACGACGTCCCCATCATAGCGCTCACCGCCAGCGCCATGCCGGGGGACAGGGAGCGTTGCCTTGGGGTCGGCATGAACGGCTATGTCACCAAGCCGGTCAGCAAGCTGGATCTCTACAACAACCTGCTGCAGTGGGTGAAGAACGCCAGCGGCGAGCGGCGGGTGCCGCTCGAGGTCAAGCCGCCGGATCTGATGGGGGTGCTGGATCTGGAGGATGCGCTGCGCCGGCTGGAGCAGGACAGGGAGGCGCTGCAGATCCTGTTCAAGCTGTTCCTCTCCGAGCACAAGGACGATCTGTGGGACATTCGCTCCGCCCTGCGCCGCCAGCAACCCGAGGTGGCCTGCCGTCTGCTGCACACCCTGAAGGGGGTGTCGGCCAACATCTCCGCCTCCCGCCTGCAACTGCTGGCCGGCGAGCTGGAGTGGCGGCTGCGGCTGCAAGAGGAGCTGAGCGAGGGGGAGCTGACCCAGTTGCAGCAAGTCTTCACCCAGACCCGGGAAGAGGTCTCCCACTTCCTGCTGACCGGCGAGCAGCAGGAGTCGGTCGCCTTCCCGTTCTCGCCCCCGGACAAGCGGCTGTGAACCGGTGAGATAGCAATCGTTCTCAAGTCGTCCGCTTCAGGCTATGATGACCCACTCCCATCGCCCCCACCTCGGGGGCGATTGTATTGAGCTTCTCTTATGACCAAGCGGCCCCCGCTGTGCCGCGAGCAAGGACTTTACTGTGAGCGTATTTTTGCGGCTTGGCTGGTTTTTCAAGGATCAGTGGCGGCGTTATCTGATGGCCATCTCCCTGTTGATGATGGTGGCCCTGTTGACCGTGATCCCCCCCAAGGTGGTGGGTTGGGTGGTGGATGGCATCGCCAGGGGGGAGCTCGATGAGGGCACCCTGATGGGCTATCTGGCGGGGCTGCTGGGCCTTGGCCTGCTCATCTACCTGCTGCGCTACGTGTGGCGGGTCATGCTGTTTGGCGCCTCCTACCGGCTCGCCTATGTGCTGCGCAACCGCCTGTTCAGCCACTTCACCCGCATGAGCCCGGACTTTTACCAGCGCCACCGAACCGGCGATCTGATGGCCCACGCCACCAACGACATCCAGGCGGTGGAGATGACCGCAGGCGAAGGAGTGTTGACCCTGGTGGATTCCTTCATCGTCGGTATCCTGGTGCTCTCCATCATGTGCAGCCAGTACTCCTGGCAGCTGACCCTGCTCTCCCTGCTGCCGCTGCCGGTGATGGCCTTCTTCATGAACCGCTTCGGCACCCAGATCTACAAGGAGTTCAAGGCGGCGCAGGGGGCCTTCTCCCGCCTCAACAACAAGACCCAGGAGGCCCTCTCCGGGGTGCGGGTGCTCAAGTCCTATGCGGTGGAGTCCCTGGAAGACAAGGGCTTCGCCGAGCTGACCCGCCAGGCGGGGGAGTGCAACATGGCGGTGGCCCGCATCGATGCCAAGTTCGATCCCGTGATTTACCTCTGCATCGGCTGCTCCTACTTCCTGGCGGTGGCCGGCGGCAGCGCCCTGGTGCTGCAAGACAAGCTGACCCTGGGGGAGCTCACCAGCTTCACCATGTACCTGGGGCAGCTCATCTGGCCCATGTTCGCCATCGCCTGGCTGTTCAACATCATAGAGCGGGGCAGCGCCGCCTATTCCCGCATCGAGAGCATGCTGGGGGAGCGCAGCGACATCGAAGAGCCGGCCCGGCCTGCGGCCTTTGTCTCGGCCCTGCCGCTTGAAGCCAGGGGCCTGGGCTATCGGCTGGAGCAGCGCAGCCTGCTGCATGGCGTGGATTTTACCCTGCAACACGGCGCCATGCTGGGGGTGGTGGGGCGCACCGGGGCGGGCAAGAGCTCGCTGCTCAAGCTCTTGATGCGGCTTGCCAATCCCACGGCAGGTGCCATTGCCATGGGCGGTGTGCCCATCGACCAGCTGCCCCTGGGCACCCTGCGCAGCCAGTTTGCCTACGTGCCCCAGGAGCCCTTCCTCTTCTCCACCACCATCGCCGCCAACATCGCCCTCGGCAAGCCGGAGGCGAGCCGGGAGGAGATAGAGCGGGTGGCCCGCATCGCCTGCGTGCACGACGACATCGTTCGCTTCCCCAGGGGGTATGAGACCGAGGTGGGGGAGAAGGGGATGACCCTCTCCGGGGGCCAGAAGCAGCGGCTCGCCATCGCCCGCGCCCTGTTGCTGGCGGCGCCTATCCTGGTGCTGGATGACGCCCTGTCGGCGGTGGATGCCCACACCGAGCAGCAGATACTGCTGGCGCTCAAGGCCCACAGACGGACCCTCATTCTGGTCAGCCACCGCATGACGGCGGTGGAGCAGGCCGACGAGATCCTGGTGCTGGATCAGGGAGCCATCAGCGAGCGCGGTGCTCACGGCGCCCTGATGGCCCACAACGGCTGGTATGCAGACATGGTGCGCTATCAGCGCCTGGAGCAAGACGTGGAGGAGAGCCTGTGAGTTTGATGATGAGACGCGTGGTTCCCCTCATCCTCCCTTCTCCCGCGAGGGGAGAAGGGAGCAAAGAGAGTCAATTCCTTGGGAACGCTGTGCTGGAGGCAAGTCTGTGAATCCAACCATCAAACGCCTGCTCGCCTACTGCGCCCGCTATCCCCGCTGGCTGGTGCAGGCGGGCATCTGCCTGCTGCTGGCTACCGGCGCCGAAGTGGCCGGGCCCCTGCTCATCAAGCTCTTCATCGACGATTACCTGGCGCCGCGCCAGCTGGTGTGGCCCCACATCGCCGCCCTGGCCGCCGGTTATCTGGGGTTGCAGGTGCTCTCGGCCGCGGGTTTCTACCTGCAATCCCTGCGCTTCAACCGCATCGCCCAGGCGGTGGTGCAGACTTTGCGCGAGCAGGTGTTTGCCACCGCCATCCGGCTGCCTGCCCGCTATTTCGACAAGCATCGCTCGGGTTCCCTCATCTCCCGCATCACCAACGACACAGAGGCGATCATGAACCTCTATGTGCAGGTGATAGGGCTGCTGGTGCAAAAAGTGGTGCTGCTGTGCGGCATCCTCATCTCCATGGCGCTGCTGGATCTGCGCCTGATGCTGGTGTGCGCCACCCTGCTGCCGGCGGTGGGGGCCGTGATGTGGCTCTACCAGCGCCTGAGCGTGCCCGTGGTGCGGGCGACCCGCAGCCTGCTCTCCGACATCAACAGCCGGCTCAACGAGTCCCTGCAGGGGATGCCGGTCATTCAGGCCATGGTGCAGGAGCGCCACTTCGCCAATGCCTTTGCCGAGGTGAACCAGCAGCACTGGCAGGCCAGGATCAAGAGCCTCAAGATCAACGGCATACTGCTGCGCCCCCTCATCGATCTCTTCTACATGATGGTGCTCATCGGCCTGCTGGCCCTGTTTGCCAAGGAGGGGTTGAGCGCGGGTGGCGCCATCCAGGTGGGGGTGCTCTACGCCTTCATCAGTTATCTGGGGCGCATGATCGAGCCCCTCATCGAGATGACCAACCAGCTCAACCAGCTGCAGCAAGCCATGGTGGCGGGGGAGCGGGTGTTCGCCCTGCTGGACGAATCCCGGGAGAGCACGCAAGGCGAGACGCTGCCCCTGGCGGGACGGGTGCGTTTCGAGCGGGTGAGCTTCTCCTACGATGGCCAGCAGCCGGTGCTGCAGGAGGTGAGCTTCGCCACCCGTCCCGGCCAGATGCTGGCGCTGGTGGGCCACACTGGCAGCGGCAAGTCCACCATCATCAGCCTGCTGATGGGCTTCTATCCGCTGGATCAGGGCTGCATCCGTTTCGATGATCACCCCATGAGCACGCTGTCGCTCTCGGCGGTGCGACGCAGCATAGGCCTGGTGCAGCAGGATCCCTTCATCTTCGTCGGGACCTTGGCAGAAAACCTGCGCCTTGGTCGTGACGGCATCGATGAGGCGCGGCTCTGGCAGGCCCTGGAGGAGGTGCAACTGGCCGCGTTCGTGCGCCATCTGCCCAAGGGCCTGGAGACCCTGATGGAGGAGGGGGGCAAGAACCTCTCCGCCGGCCAGCGCCAGCTGCTTTCGTTTGCCCGCGCCCTGGTGGGGGATCCGCGCATCCTCATCCTGGACGAGGCGACCGCGAGCGTGGACTCCCAGACCGAGCTGGCGCTCTCCCAGGCGCTCTCGGCGGCGCGCCGTGGCCGCACCACCATCGCCATCGCCCACCGGCTCTCCACCATTGTGGATGCGGACGAGATACTGCTGCTCTCCCGCGGTCAGGTGAGCGAGCGCGGCACCCATGGGGAGCTGATGGCGCTGGGGGGCCACTACGCCCAGCTGTTCGAGATGCAGAGCCAGGGCGCCTGGCTCGAAGAGAAGAGGGCCTGAAGCCCTTTATAAAAAACAGCCGGCAGATGCCGGCTGTGTTGTTTCCAAGATGGGGGAAGATCAGACCGTCGCCTTGCTCCGTGCGATCTGCTTGGGTTGCAGAGGCGGGAAGTCGTCGTTGAAGAAGGTATCGGCCTCCTCGATCTGGGCCTTGCGCTGCTTCTGGATGAAGTTGTCGAAGTCGCGCTTGATCTCCGGATCCTTGAGCGCCTCGTAGTCGAACACATTGGCGGCATAGAGATAGTTGAAGTGGATGTCGACGAATTCGGCGCTGGCACAGGCGGAGGTGAACTTGCTGTTCTGGCGGTCGAAGTTGATGCGGTACTGCTTGATCTTGGGCACATAGACCAGCTCGCTGCCCACCTTGAACACCTCGACCGTGATGCCGACCGTGATGGTCTTGTAGAAGTCCTTGTTGTTCTCCACCCCGAAGCGGATGGCATCCCCCTGCTTTTGCAGGAACTTGTTGAAGCTCGCCAGCGCCGTGGTGCCCTGGCTCACCACCACGTCCATGATGAAGTTGATGAAGTCGGTGGCGATGCTGAGCCCCTTGATGTGGCGGCTGTAGCTCTGCTGATCTATCTTGCTCGGCCCCATCAGGGGGATCTTGGAGAGGGCCCGGGCCCAGAGATCCGCGTCCGTCTTGTACTGCTCGCCATAGGCCTCGGCGTAGCGGTTGATGTAGGCGGTGACCACTGAGGTGATGGCGATGAGGTAGGCCTTCTGCTCCGCCAGCTTGGCCATGACGGCGGGATCGTCCAGCAGCTCGTTGGCCACGATGAACTCCACCAGGCCATCCTTGTCGGCATAGGGATCGCTCCCCAGGTTCCTGGCGGTGGTGGGCAGGTTGACGTCGTTGAAGAAGGCCTCGGCCTCGGCGAACTGATCCCGGTTGTTCAGGCGGCTGGCGGGGGCCTCACGCACCAGCTGGCAGAGCACTATTTCGGCCTCGTAGTCCGACTCGCGCCACAGGGGCGCCTGGGCCTGGTTGCCAAAGGTCTTCTTGTAGGCGAGGTTGAAGTCGAACAGCACAGAGCTGCAGCCGCAATCCATGGCGAAGTCGACGGCGTAGCTGAGCGGCCCTGTGGGCAGGGGCTTGCTCATCTTGCCCTTGACCGCCAGGTTGGCGTAGCACTTGAGATACTCCCGGCCAAACAGCTCAAAGGCACGGTTGTTGTTGAAGTTGAGCAGGAAGGTACCGGCGCTCTCGCCCCCGTTGAACAGCTGTTGAACGTTACTCATCTCTCTATCCTTATGCTGAGATTGGTGTCACAGGATGACTCGGTGCCAGCTGGCCATTCACGAGCCAGCAGAGCCTAGCGAGGGGGGAGGCATTTCGTTACTGTGACTAATCCCAGTGGCGCTGGCGGATGAGTGGACTAGCGCCGGGGCAACTCCGTTTATCGTTAGCTTTCAGCTGGCTAGGGTCGTCATGAAAGTGCCATATGAGTTCTTTCTTGAAAAAAACTCCGCCATCAGGAGGAAATGGCGTCGCTGTGGCGGCGAATGCCCGGGGTTATCATTTGCCCATCGAATGCAGCGGCGCCCATCATTTGATTTTCAAATGCACTCGGGAGTCGATCGTCCTCACAACGACGGCAATGGAGGCTTGTCTATTGGGGTGGGGGCTGGCAACATTTCGGTCACAATCACTCATCGGATCAGTTTGCAATGGACCTGCAACGCTTCAAAGCCAATCTGGCACTGCGCCTGTTCGCCTGGCGCTATATTCCCGTTATCGGATTCTGTGCCCCCGTCATCGAAGAGATGAATGCCAAGGCGCTGCGCATCCGCATTCCCCTCGGCTGGCGTACCCGCAACCACCTGGGCAGCATGTACTTCGGGGCGCTGGCCACCGGCGCCGATCTGGTGGGGGGCTTGCTGGTGATGGAGAAGGGGCGGGCGCGGCGCAAGAAGGTGCACTTTGCCTTCAAGGATGTGCAGGGGGAGTTTCTGAAGCGCCCCGAGGGGGACGTGCAGTTTGACTGCGCGGCCGGGGAGGCCATAGACGCCATGATAGACGAGTCCCTGGCGACCGGGCAGCGCATCAACCGCCCCATCCAGGTGGTGGCCACCTGCCCGTCGCTCAACGGAGATGAGGCGATGGCGCGTTTCGTGCTGACCCTGTCGATCAAGGCCAGCTGAATGCTGACGGGCGCGTTGGCGCCCTTATTCAAGCAGGGATCAGATGATCTCGGGGCTGACGCCTTCCTTCACCACCACCTTCATGCCGTTGAAGTTGACCACTTGCTCGGCGACTATCTTGCAGCGTTTGCGGGTCTCGACCTGACCGTCCACTTCCACCAGGCCCTCGGCGACCAGCGCCTTGGCGGCACCGCCACAATCGGCCCAACCCTGATGCTTGATCAGGTCACACAAGGCAACGAAGGGGTGACCTTCGAGCAGAAACGTCTCCATGGGAAATCCTCTAGCTGGATGAATGCCTACACGGCAGGGCGGCCATTTTAGGCAGTTAGGCGGGGCAGGGAAAGGGCCTGGGCCGAATTGCCCCGAAAAAGGGGGCAAGGGGAGCGGGAGAGAACAATCAGCCCGGCAGGGGCCGGGCTGATTGTGTCTACATGCCGCCGGTGCTTAAGGCAGCTTGACCACGGCTTCTCCCGTCACGGCGAGGGCGCCGCCTTGGGTGAAGATGCGGGTGGTCAGGGTGGCGATGGGCTTGTCCTCGCGAAGGGCGGTCACCTCCACCTCGGCCGTCACCTCGTCCCCGACAAAGACCGGCAGCTTGAAGCTGAGGCTCTGGCCCAGATAGATGCTCCCCTTGCCCGGCAACTGCTGGCCCAGCAGCCCGGAGAATAGGCTGGCGAGCAGCATGCCGTGGACTATGGGCCGCTCGAACGCCGTGGTGGCGGCGAAGGCCGGGTCCAGGTGCAGGGGGTTGAAGTCCTCCGAGAGCGCGGCGAAGGCGGCCACCTCCGCCGCCCCGAACCGCTTGCTGAGACGGGCCTTCTGGCCCACTTCAAGAGGCAGTGCACTCATGCGGCGTCCTCCTCTGTGGCGCTGGCAAACACGGGGTTGAGCCGCACCTTGACATAGTCGCCGGGGGCGGGGGCCAGCCCTTCCTCCGGGACCCGCGCAGGGACGGGATCCGACCCTTCGTCACGGCTCTGGATAAAGCCCATCATCTCGGGCCACCAGGAGCCGCCCTGGTGCGTCGCGCCTGCCAGCCAGCTCTCCGGGCTCTCGGCCTCGGCCCCGTTGTGCCAGAAGCCGTACTTGTTGGCGGCCGGCGGGTTGATGATGCCGGCGATGTGGCCGGACTCCGCCAGGAGGAAGCGCTGCTCCCCGCCAAACAGCTTCATGCCCTGCCAGGTGCCCTGCCAGAGGGCGATGTGATCGTCCACCGCCGACACCAGCAGCACAGGGGTCTTCACCTTGCCGAGATCGATGCGGGTGTTGCGGATCTTGAGCTCCCCCTTCACCAGCTGGTTCTCCAGGTAGAGACGGCGCAGCAGGCTGTTGTGGGTCTTGCCCGCCACATTGGTGCTGTCGCTGTTCCAGTGCAGCAGATCGAAGGCCACCGGGCTCTGGCCCTTGAGGTAGCTGTCGATGTAGTAGTTCCAGTAGAGGCTGTTCTCCCGCAGCAGGCTGAAGGAGACAGCCAGCTGGCGCCCGTCCATGATGCCCTTGGCCTCATTTTGCGCCTCGAGCGCCGCTATGATGGGCTCGTGGATGAAGATGCCAAGCTCCCCTGGCTGGGAGAAGTCCAGCAGGGTAGTGAACAGGGTGGCGGTGCGCACCCGCTGCTTCTGGCGCCGCGCCGCCAGCCAGCCCATGGCGAGCGACAGGGCGGTGCCGCCGATGCAGTAGCCGATGCCGTGCACCTCCCGCTCGCCGGTGGCCGCCTCTACGCCGTCCAGGGCGGCGATGACGCCATCCACCACATAGTCGTCGAGATCGATTTGCGCCTGGGCCACGCCCGGGTTGCGCCAGGAGATCATGAATACCGTCTGGCCCTGGGCGACCAGCCAGGCGACCAGGGAGTTCTGGGGCCGCATGTCCATGATGTAGTACTTGTTGATGAAGGGGGGCACTATCAGCACAGGTGTCTTGCCCACCGTCTCGGTAGTCGGGCTGTACTGGATCAGCTCATAGAGCTCGGTGCGCTGTACCACCCGGCCCGGGGTCAGGGCCAGATCCCGCCCGAGCTCGAAGGCGGATTCGTCGGTAAGGCGGATGTTGAGCTGATCGGCGCTGCGCTCCAGATCCTCGGCCAAGAGGGCCAGTCCGCGCACCAGATTCTGGCCGTCGGACTCCAGGGTCAGCTTGAGCAGCTCGGGGTTGGTGGCCAGGAAGTTGCTGGGGGCCATGGCGTTGACGTACTGACGGGTGAAGAAACGTAGCCGCTCCCGGCTCTTCTGGGGGACGCCCTCCAGGGCATCCACCGAGGCCAGCAGGTGCCTGGCGGTGAGCAGGTAGGACTGCTTGAGGTAGTCATAGATGGGTTGTTCGCTCCAGGCCTCGGCCTTGAAGCGGCGATCGCCGCGCTCCGGGGTGATCACCGGCTCGCTCTGCTGACCTGCGCTTTTGAGCAGGGTGTGCTGCATCAGCTTGAGCTGATCCTGCCACCAGTTCATCTGGGCCTGGATCAGCTGCCAGGGTTGCTGGCTGCCCTGCTCCAGCACCTGGCCCAGATCGTCCAGATTGGTCTGCAGCAGCGCCTGGGCGGTGCGCTCTGTCTGGGCCTTGGCCATGGCCAGCAGCTTGTCATTGTAGTGGGCCAGGGCCTCGAACAGCGGGCCATAAGATGGTTGGCTCATGTGCTCTCCTTCACCCACACCCGAGGCGGGAACTAGCCCGTACCGTCGAGTCGTGGGGAGATGTGGCTGCCCGAACGGGCAGCCAGGGGTTATCAGGCCTTGCCCGTGCTCTTCTTGATGCCGTCCGCGGTCAGGACATCCAGCTCTTCCTTGAACTGCTGGCCGAGGGCGCTCAGCTTCTGGATGTCATCCAGCATCTGGCGGGAGAGCTGGCTGGCTGTCTCCAGTTGCACTGTGCCCAGGGCCGCCAGGCTCTGGGTGTCCTGCACCTTGCTCACGGCCTGCAACTGGTTGAGGCCCAGTTCGGCGTAGGCGTTGGCGGAGGCCAGCTGCAACCGGGTCAGCTGTTCGATGTTGCTGGCCAGCAGCTGGTTGTAGCGGGTGAGGGGGGCGGCGAAGCCTTGCATCTGCTCGGTAAAGCTCTTGATCACGTCCATATTCATCATCGGTCTCCAGTTCGGCAGAACAGTGTTGTTGTGGGCCAATCGGCCCTTCTTACGGGTACTGCATGTCATCCCTGTTTACGTGTTGCTTGCTCTGTTCAAACACACGTTTGAGCATTCTGCAACCAAATGCGGTTTGGTGTAAATGACATAAATGTTAATTTCTGTTTGAATTTTTTTGTCAGCGACGCCCGTCGAGGGAGGCGGATCAGACGAGAGGTGACGCACTGGGTCCGGCGCGCCCTCGCCGCACCGGCGCCGCGCTGATAGGCTGGCACGTCATTCAGACTGCCAAGGAATCCCGATGAAACCTCTCGCCCTGCTGCTCGGTTGCTCCGCGCTGGCCCTCGCCGGCGTGGCCCAGGCCAGCACCCCGGTCCAGATCTCCCTGCCCGGCATCAACCTGCCTTCCTCCCACCAGGTGGAAGGGGCGCGCGCCTCCTTCCTGTATGGCCGCACCGGTCAGGTGAAGGGCATAGATCTGCCGGTGTTCGCCCTCTCCGATGTGGATCAGTTCACCGGCTTGCAGCTGGGCATCTTCTTCGGCACCGCCCGGGTGCGCCATCAGTTCGGCGGGGTCGCCATCAACGCCGTCAACTGGCATGAGGGGCAGGACACCGGGGTCAACCTGGGTTTCGTCAACCTGACCAACAACGTGCGGGGGCTTAACTGGGGGGCGGTCAACATCGCCAAGGGCAACGCCCTGGCCAACCTCGGCTTCGTCAACTATGCCGAGCGCACCACCTTCCAGCTTGGCTTCATCAATGCCACCAAGCACCTCGATGGCCTGCAGATAGGCCTCGCCAACTACGCCGAGAACGGCATCTTCCCCATACTGCCCCTCATCAATTTCAAGAAATCCTTCTAGGAAGGGCGCCCGGCCTTGCTTTAGGGGACGCAGCCATTACCCTGTGCTCCATCAATAGTGCGCAGAGGTGACAGGGGCATGACAACGGAACACTTGGATGCCATCGGCATCGGTTGGGATGTAAGGGGCTGGCAGGGCAATGCCCAGGCGGTGGCCGTGGTGGGCTGGCAGGCCCGCACGCAGCAGTTGCACTGGCTCGGGGTCTCCCCCCTGTTCAGGTTGAGCTCCAGGGTGGCGCCGGATCTGGACGCCTTGCTGCGCCCGGCGCTGCAAGACGAGATGGCGCTGATGCAGGTGCTGGCCTGCCCGCGATTGGCGCTTGGCATCGATGCCCCGCTGGCCTTTCCCCGTGCCCTCGGCGAGTTGCTGGCGGGGAGGGGAGTCGAGTGCGCCGTCCCCCAGCGGGAGATAGACAACCCCTATGCCTATCGGGACTGCGAGCGCTGGCTGCATCAGCAATACGGCAAGAAGCCGCTGTCGGCCACCTTCGACAGGCTCGGCAACAACGCCACCCTGGCGCTCTCCATGTTGCCGCGCCTCGGGGATCTGCAGCTTGTGCCCAGGCTGGAGCCCCACGCCGATCGCGCCGTGCTGGAGGTCTATCCGGCCCTCGCCAAGGTAGCAGGCAAGGCCTCACCGGCCAGGGAGGAGATAGCAGCCTCCTTGCCACCTGATGTGGTGGCCGGGACGGATCGTTACGACGCCGCCCTCTGCGCCCTGATGGCGCTGCAATATGCCGCCGGTGGGGCCGTCGTCTCCCTGCCGGATCTTGTCTCTGCGCCCTCCGACTTCCCTCTGGACGAAGGCTGGGTCTATCACTTCGCAAGGCCTTAAGCCTTAACTACAAAGCCCGGGGTCCTTGGCCCCGGCTTGCCTGCCGTCGCGCCTCGCTGTTCTTCCTCGACTCTCTCTCCCGCCATCCGCCGCCTGGTATCAAAACGCTCTCATATGCCATCAAGCAAGGGTGTGAAGAAACCATATCACGCCGACGAGGCCGAGGCGGTCCTGGCTTGCCGGGTTGGGCAGGCGTGGGGGGAAGTTGGTGTAACACTCCATTGAATGGTCTTTTTGCCGCATAAATGGCGAGGGTTGCCGGGAATCGCTGGCAGAGCCCGCTCTGCATCCGATATATTGCCCGCTTTCCTCATGCTTCTTCAGTGGTGGTGTCGATGAAACGCATTCTCTCTATCCAGTCCCACGTGGTATTTGGCTGTGCCGGCAACAGCGCCGCCGTCTTCCCCATGCGCCGTCTCGGCATGGAGGTCTGGCCCGTCAATACGGTGCAGTTTTCCAATCACACCCAGTACGCGGCGGGATGGCAGGGGATGGCGATGCCCGCCGGCCATATCAGCGCCCTCTGTCAGGGGCTGATGGATATCGAGGTGCTGGGGCGCTGCGATGCGGTGCTGAGCGGCTACCTGGGATCGGCGGAGCAGGGGAACGAGATCCTGGCGGTGGTTGCGGCCGTCAAGGCGGCCAATCCGGCGGCCATCTATTTTTGCGATCCCGTCATGGGGCACCCGGAGAAGGGGTGCATAGTCGCCCCCGGCGTGACCCGCTTCCTCACCGAGCAGGCGCTGCCGGTGGCGGACATCATGGCCCCCAACCTGCTGGAGCTGGAGACCTTGTGCGGCGTCCACCTGACGACCCTGGCCCAGACCCGCGCCGCCGCTCACCAGCTGCTGGAAAGCGGCGTCAAGATGGTGCTGGTCAAGCACCTGGGGCGCGCTGCCAGTGATCCCGGCCGTTTCGAGATGCTGCTGGCCACCCCGCAGGGGGATTATCTCATCGCCCGGCCGCTCTACCAGTTTGCCCGCCAGCCGGTGGGGGTGGGGGATCTCATCAGCGCCCTGATGCTGGCCAACCTGCAGGCCGGATTTGATGCGGTGGCCGCCTTCGAGCGCACCAACGCCGCTGTCGATGAAGTGCTGCGCCAGACCTGGCAGGCGGATGCCTACGAGTTGCAGCTGATCGCGGCCCAGGCCGACTTCGCCGAGCCGCGGATCGCGCACAGGGCCGAGCGCCTGGCCGATGGTGTGGCGTGATGCCTCAGCCGTGATCGGCCAAGCTCATCCTGGGCTGATCAAGGTTGTACGGCCTGAAAATGCTCCACAGTGGGGAAGGGATCGTAGAAGTGATGGAGCAGCGCCTTCCACTCCTGGTACTGGGGGGAGCCGCGAAAGCCCTGGGTGTGATCCTCTAGCCGTTGCCAGTTGACCAGCAGCAGGTAGCGGTGTGAGTCGGTCAGTGAACGTTGCAGCTGGTGGCCGGCGTAACCGGGCAGGGTGCTGATGATGCGCTGGGCCTGGGCGAATGCCTGCTCGAAGGCGGCAGCCTGGCCTGGGATGATTTGCAGCGGGGCGACTTCCAATATCATGATGGCTCCTTGCCGTTTCTGGATGAAGGGGTCATTTGAGCAGTGAACGCGCCAATAAACAAGGCCAGCCTGGGGGCTGGCCTTGTTGCGTTGGGCTCTCGCCCCTCAGAGCTGCTTGTAGAAGAACTGGGTCGCCGCCAGGGTGCCGTCCGCGTTGCGGGCGAAGTCCGGGATCTGGCCGGCCTCCTGGTAGCCCAGCTGGCGGTAGAGGGTGGAGGCGATGTCGCCGACCCGGGTGTCCAGCACCAGCAGGGTGCGCCCGGCCTCCCGGGCCCCTTGCTCCATGGCCTGCATGAGGGCGCGACCCACCCCCTTGCCGCGGGCCTGGCTGTGTACCATCAGCTTCTCCACCTCGGCCCTGTGACCGCCGTTGGCCTTGGTGCACAGGGCGAGCTGCAGGGCGCCCACCAGATGGTGCTGATCGAAGGCCACCCAGAGTTTGCGCACCCCGTCGGCCAGCTCCCCTTCGATGCCTTGCCAGTACTCCAATCCCCGCTCTTCCTGCAGGGGCGGCAGGAAGCCCACCGAGGCGCCGCTGGCCACGCAATCTTGCAGCAGTGTGATCAACGCAGGCTTGATGCCTCTGGTGCTATCGACCTCAAGGATCTCCATTGAAACTCCTCTTCTTGTATCCAATTGCCAATCCATTCGGGATTAACGGTTCAATCTTGCTCTGTCAGCCAGTCTCACTGCGGAGGAGCTGGAAGGCTGTTCACGAGTCAGTTTTCTAGCGGATCAGCCCCTGCTCAGCCAGCCACTGGAACAGCAGGCGGGAGACAGGGGAGACCTCGCTCAGATGACGGCTGTCCAGCCAGCGCAGCTCGGCGATCTCCGCCGAGGCGGTGGGGCTGCCGTCAGCCTCCCCTGTGTAGCAGCGCAGCCTGACTTGCACCCCTTGCGGCTTGCCGTCGGCCTGGGCGCTGAACTCGCAGGCGAGGCGCAGGGTCTCGGGCTTGAGGCTGACCGCCAGCTCCTCCGCTATCTCCCGCACCAGGGCCGCCTCGTCGCTCTCGCCCGGCTCACGCTTGCCGCCGGGGATGTAATAGAGTGCCTTGCCGTGGGAGCGGGCACAGAGCAGTTGCCCCTCCTTGAAGGTGAGCCAGGCGAGTTTGTCGATCATGGGGCTGATTCCTCTTGTTTCCTCTTTTCACAGGTTCGAAGGTGAGCTGACTGCTCGCACAGGGTGCGATAGGAGCGGGTCTCCCGCATCTCGGGGCTGAGCCCCAGCCGGGCGGCCAGCGCCAGCAACTGCTCCCGGTAAGCGGGCAGTGCGGCCTCCTCGTCGGTCATGATGGCGAGCTCGGCAAAATCCCCTATCCCGGCAAGGCTGTCCAGGGTCAGGTGGAAGGGGCCAAGAAAGTAGATGCTGCGCCGCTTGGCGATGGTCAGCACCGGCTGGTAGCCCAGGGTGCGCACCATGCTGATGGCCTTGTCCGCATCCGTGATGTTGACCGCCTCGCAGCGATCGGGCCCCGGTCCCTTGACTATCCAGAGCCGGATGCCGGAGGGCGCCATGGTGCGGATCACCAGGCTCTTCTGCTCCCTCGCCAGGGCGCGGTCCGCCGTGTCGAAGTAGCAGTCCTGCTCATGATTGTCCGCCACCATCAGCTCGGGGCCGAGGGCCTCGAGAGCACGGAGGAAGGCCGCGCTATCCGCCAGGCGGTATTTGAACTCCACCTCGAAGCGACCCTGAAAATGTGTGGTCATGGCTCGGCACCGGCACCCAAACGGAAAATGAATAGGGCAGACTAGCAAAAGCGCGGGGCTCGCCCAAGCACCGGGATCACAGCTTGGCGCTGACTGCTCTCTTTATGACCATATGGTGAGGGAAAATCCGCCCTGGTGCACAGCTTGCGGCGGGGCGACTGGGCGCAGCCAGGGGGCTGTGCTCTAATAAGCTCCCTCTTTGGCGGTAGCCCTGCCGCCCTGAACATAGACAACGAGGCGGCGGCCCGGGCCGCGCCAATGGAGCCACAGATGCAGATCACTGAATTGAGCAACTTCATCGGATTGGGGGTGGCGGGCAACTTCGCCGGCCATCTGGAGCAGGCCGGCGAGGCGGCGGACTTCGTCGCCGTCAAGGTCGCGGACAAGGTTGCCCCCAAGGCGCTGTTCCCCTTCTATGTGCCAGGCCATCCGGGCCAGCTCGGCGTCTTCCCATTGAGCGGCGAGGCCATCTTCCTGCCAGAGGCGGCGGTGAGCGGCGACGAGAAGGTGCAAATCGAACCCGAAGTGGCGCTCTGGTGCGAGCTGGCGTACGACGGGGAGCAGGTGGTGGCCATACATCCCAAGGCGTTTGGCGCCTACAACGACTGCTCCATCCGTCGCCCCAACGCCAGGAAGATCAGCGAGAAGAAGAACTGGGGGGAGGAGAGCAAGGGGCTGGCGGCCACTCTGTTGCCCCTTAGCCATTTTGCCCCGGGTTGCGAGCTCGACGACTATCGCATCGCCTGCTACCTGGAGCGCGATGGCGAGCTGCATCCCTATGGGGTTGACAGCGCGGCTGTGGATTACAGCTACTTCCATCAGCAGCTGCTCGACTGGGCCATCGACAAGTTCAACCATCAGCAGGATGAGGGCCCGGCCGAGCATATCCAGGGGCTGCTGGCCCAGGCGGGGCGCCCGGCCCACGCCCTCATCAGCATAGGCGCCACCCGCTACACCCCCTTCGGCGAGACTCATTTCCTCGCCCCCGGCGACACCGCCTGCGTGGTGGTCTATCCGGCCAGCCGCTACGGCGAAGCGGATATTCGCGAGGCCATCCGCGCCCGCACCTTTGGCCCGGATGTCTCTGCCTTGCTCCAGGCAGTCAGGGTCCGTTGACCCCTTCCTTCCCCCACGCCCGTGGGGGAAGGTTTGCCCTCCTTTCCTCCTGGCCTGCTGCGCCGCCGTGCTTACATAACCCAATGCGTTGTTTTAACATTCAGCTCTTATTGCACCATTGCTAGAGACCCATGATGCTGGAGTTCAAAACGATCGGACTGTTCCTGATCACCGCGCTGGCCGAGATCGTCGGCTGCTATCTGCCCTACCTGTGGCTGACCCAGGGGCGGAGCGCCTGGTTGCTGCTGCCGGCGGGCCTGAGTCTCGCCCTCTTTGCCTGGCTGCTCTCCCTGCATCCGACCGCCGCCGGCCGTGTCTATGCCGCCTATGGGGGCGTCTATATCTTCGTGGCCATCCTCTGGCTCTGGGCGGTGGATGGGATCAGACCCACTGTGTGGGACTGGGTCGGTTCCGGCGTCGCCCTGACGGGCATGGCCATCATCATGTTTGCCCCCAGATCCGCATAGGGCGCAGGGGAATACAGAAGATCAGGAGGGTTGCCATTGTGCTGATTAGGGAGTGCAAGGAAGAGGATCTGGCGGGCCTGCTCAGTCTTTACGCCGAGCTCAGGCCCAATGATCCCGTGCTGGCGCCGTCGGTGGCGAGAGAGGCGCTGAGGCGACTGCTGGCCGAGCCTGGAGTACGACTCCTGGTGGCCGAGGTGGAGGGCCAGCTGGCCGCCACCTGTCAGCTCGGGGTGATCCCGACCCTGACCAACGGCGGCAGGCCCTTTGCCATCATAGAGCACGTGGTGACGGCCTCTGCGTTTCGGCGTCAGGGGGTGAGCCAGCAGCTATTGGCGCAGGCCCTGACCCTGGCCTGGGAGCTGGATTGCTACAAGGTGATGCTGCTGTCGGGGGAGGGGCGCGAAGGGGCCCATCGCCTGTACGAAAAGCTGGGCTTCAAGGCCGGCATCGAGAAGGGCTTTGTCATCAAGCAGGCCGAGGCCAGGGCAACCCCTGACGGCGCCCGGCCCCTGGGCCCGGCATTGGTCCTTTCACCACAGATTGAGTCATGAATCATGAAGATTGAACAAGCGGACGCCGGGGATTACCCGGCTTTGATTGCCCTCTGGGAGGCCTCGGTGCGCGCCACCCATCACTTCCTGCAAGAGGCGGATATCACCACCCTCAAGCCCCTGATCCTGGAGCACTATTTTGCGGCGGTGGATCTGGTCTGCGCCAGGGGAGAGGAGGGGGAGATAGCCGGTTTTTGCGGTGTGCACGATGGCAACATCGAGATGCTCTTCATCGCCCCCGAGGCGAGAGGACGCGGGGTCGGCCGCCTGCTGGTGGCCCACGCCATCCACCGGCAAGGGGCGAGACGGGTGGACGTCAACGAGCAGAATGCCCAGGCCCTCGGCTTCTATCAGCACCTGGGTTTCGGGGTGATGGGGCGCTCTCCCCTGGATGGCCAGGGCAAGCCCTATCCCCTGCTGCACATGACCCTGGCCGCCGAGTAAGGGCGCCAGAGCATAAAAAAACCGCCCTCGTGAAGGGGGCGGTTTTTTTTGTGTCAGGTCGGCAACAGCTTGCCTTACTCCTCGCTGGAGTTGTCCTGATAGTCATCGCGCTGGGCCTTGGGCAGGCGGCGCATGGGGGTGAAGCCGATGTCTTCCCCCACGACCTCACGCTTGCGGGCCGGAGCCGGCTTCTTGGAGCCGTCCCCTTTGGCCTTGCCCTTGCCTTTGGCCCCGTCAGGCTTGCCTTTGGCATTGTTGCTCTTGGCGTTGGCATGGCCGCGGTCACGGGGCGGGTTTTGCACCGGCTTGCTGCCTGGCAGGGTCTGGCGGCTCGGCTTGCCGCTCGGCTCGTACCCTTCCAGGATCTCCACTGTCAGGGATTGGCCGATCAGGGCCTCGATATCCTTGAGCTGGCCCAGCTCGTCCTGGCTCACCAGGGAGATGGCCTCGCCGCCACGGCCGGCGCGACCGGTGCGGCCGATGCGGTGGATGTAATCCTCCGCCATCTGGGGCAGCTCGAAGTTGATCACGTGGGGCAGCTGATCGATGTCCAGGCCGCGAGCGGCGATGTCGGTGGCGACCAGTACCCGCACCTTGCCCTCACGGAAATCGGCCAGCGCCCGGTTACGGGCACCCTGGCTCTTGTCGCCGTGAATGGCGACGGTATTGAGGCCATCTTTTTGCATCTGCTGGGCGAGGCGGTCGGCGATCTGTTTGGTTCGCACGAACACCAGCACCCGCTGCCAGTTGCCACGGCCGATCATGTGGGAGAGCATCTCGCGGCGGCGTTCCCGGTCGACCTGGATGACGCGCTGGGTCACCTGATCGGCGGCAGTGTTGCTGGGATCCACCTCGATCAGGGTGGGGTCATTGAGCAGATCATCTGCCAGCGCCTTGATGTCATTCGAGAAGGTGGCGGAGAAGAGCAGGGTCTGTCGCTCGTCCGGCAGCGCCTTCATGATGCGGCGAATGTCGACGATGAAGCCCATGTCGAGCATTCTGTCCGCTTCATCCAGCACCAGCACTTCCAGGGAGCTCAGGGTGAGAGCCCCCTGGGTCAGCAGATCCAGCAGGCGGCCCGGGGTGGCGACCAGGATGTCGACCCCGAGCTTGATGGCGTCCAGGTTCGGCTTGATGCTGACGCCGCCGTAGGCGATCAGGGTGCGGAACGGCAGATGGTGGGCGTATTTGATGATGCTCTCGCCCACCTGGGCGGCGAGCTCCCGGGTCGGGGTCAGCACCAGGGCGCGGACCTGACGGCGGCCGCCACGGCCGTGGTTGGCCAGCAGACGGTGCAACATGGGCAGGGTGAAACCGGCGGTCTTGCCTGTGCCTGTCTGGGCGCCGCCCAGCACGTCCTGACCGGCCAGAATGGCCGGGATGGCTTGCTGCTGGATGGGGGTGGGTTGTTCGTAACCCAGCTCCTTGACGGCCCGCAGTATGTGCGGTGACAGACCCAGTTCATTGAATGACATGTTCGAGAGAAACTCCGAGCCTTGGGCTCAACGGGTGACGACAGCCTGGGCCCGTCACGACATGGAAGAAGGTGGGTAGCGGGTCAGGGCAGGGCCTGATCCCTTCATGCCCGTCCCGCGGGCGCTACGACACGAAAAAGATAATGGGCGCGTAATATAGCAGAAGTGACGCAGGCACGCAGTAACGGCGTCACGAATGAGGACCCGGGGCACAAAGGGGCTGCGCCGAGTCCGATTGGAGAGGGCCATGGCCGTTCGTCGCCCGGGGGGCCCGGCTCACAGCAGCCCCTGGATGGCCCCCGCCAGATCCTCGGGTTTGGTCTGGGGGGCGAAGCGGTCCACCACTCGGCCCTCCCGATCGAGCAGGAACTTGGTGAAGTTCCACTTGATGGCCTCGCTCCCGAGCAGCCCGGGCTTTTGCTGCTTGAGCCAGCGGTAGAAGGGGTGGGCCTGCTCGCCGTTGACCTCGCACTTGGCCATCAGGGGGAAGCTCACCGGGTAATCCAGCGAGCAGAAACGGGCTATCTCCTCGGCATCCCCGGGCTCCTGGTGGCCGAACTGATCGCAGGGGAAGCCGAGGACCACCAGGCCCTGCTCACCAAACTGGCGATGAAGCGCCTCCAGCCCGGTGTATTGGGGGGTGAAGCCGCAACGGCTGGCCACGTTGACCACCAGCAGGACCTTCCCTTGCAGGGCGTCACCGGGAAACTCGCTGCCATCGAGTCGTTGCAGAGGAATGGTGGGCAAGGGCATGGCGCTCTCCTAGGTCATGGATGCAGAGGGAGACCCGTTTCGGGCCTTGTTTTCACGTTAGCGGGCCCGGTGCGGCGGGGCAAGGGGAAATCGGCGCCCGGGGTCAGTCCCTTATTGATGGCGGGACTTCTCAAGAGAAGCAATCCGGTTTGTGCCGATGGGGGGAAGTCGCTACAAAGCGCACTATCTCCACTCGCTGCGAGTCAATCTTGGACTATCAAGCCGTCATGGATGCCATTTACACCCGGGGATGGGTGATTGTGGATGATTTCTTAACCGCCTCCGAGGTGGATGCCTTGCGGACCTGCCTGCCGGGGGAGTGGCAACCTGCGGGGATAGGTCGGGAGGGGTTGCATCAGGGCAATCCGGCGATCCGCCGTGATCAGATCCACTGGCTGGATCCCTCCCTGGGCGCCCCCGTGGCCGACTATCTGGCCCGCATGGAATCCCTGCGTCTGGCGGCCAATCGCAACCTGATGCTGGGGCTGTTCGACTACGAGGCCCACTTCGCCCGCTACCGCAGCGGCGACTTCTATGCGACTCACCGCGACGCCTTTGCCGGGCGCTCCAACCGCCGCCTCACCTCGGTGTTCTACTTGAACAACGGCTGGCAGCCCCAGGCGGGCGGCGTGTTGCGGGTCTATGACAACGACGAGCAGTTTCTGATGGATGTCTCCCCCAAGGGGGGGCGGCTGGTGCTCTTCCTGTCGGAGGAGTTTCCCCACGAGGTGCTGCCCGCGAGCGAGGAGCGTTACAGCATCGCCGGCTGGTTTCGGGTCAATGGCAATGGCGCCGGTCGGGTAGATCCCCCTCGCTGAGTCCGTTTCGTCCCGTTTTTGACACAGGCGCCTCTTTTTACGGGCCAGAATGGGGGGATGGCGGCCCCATCGGCTGACAAGGCTTCCTCTCCCTTGCTACACTGGCCGCACTTATGTTCGTATCTGGCTTCGCCCGTTGTTTGGTGCGCAGGTCGCGCAGCCGGATTTTCCCCGGCCATGACGAAGCCGCTTCTCCCAAGGGATCACATCTAATGAAGAACATGCATGTCTTGCTGCTGTGCGGCGGCGGTGGCGCCGAGCACGAAGTCTCTCTGCGCAGTGCCAATTTCCTCGAACAACAGCTCGGTCTCCTGCCTGGGGTCGAAGTGACCCGGGTCGAGATGTTCGCCGACCGCTGGCTCAGTGCCGACGGCCGCGAGTGCAAGCTGGGGCTGGACAAGCTGCTCTCCTTTGACAGCGTGGCCCGTCCGGTGGACTACGTGGTGCCCTGCATCCACGGCTATCCGGGTGAGACCGGCGATCTGCAATCCTTCCTCGAGCTGGCGGGCCTGCCCTATCTGGGGTGTGACGCCGAGGCGAGCAAGATCTGCTTCAACAAGATCAGCACCAAGCTGTGGCTCTCCGCCATCGGCATCCCCAACACCCCCTATCTGTTTTTGACCGAGCAGGGTGACGAGGCACTCGCCGAGGCGAGAGCCGCGCTGGCCAAGTGGGGCAAGGTGTTTATCAAGGCTGCCTCGCAAGGGTCATCCGTGGGCTGCTACTCCGCCAGCAACGAGGCCGAGCTGGTGCAGGGGATCAAGGATGCCTTCGGTTACTCCGAGCAGGTGCTGATCGAAAAAGCGGTCAAGCCCCGCGAGCTGGAAGTGGCTGTCTACCAGTACGGCGACGAGCTGGTGGCCACCTATCCCGGGGAGATCTGCGTGCCCCAGGACAAGTTCTACACCTATGAAGAGAAGTACAGCAGCGCCAGCCACACCGAGACGGCGCTCAAGGCCGAAGGCTTGACCCAGGCCCAGTCTGACGCCATTCACGCCTACTCCCTCAAGGCCTTCCGTCAGCTGAAGTTGACCCATCTGTCGCGTATCGACTTCTTCCTGACCGAGGATGGCGAGATACTGCTGAACGAGATCAACACCTTCCCGGGCATGACCTCCATCTCCATGTTCCCGAAACTGCTGGAGCATCACGGTCACAGCTTCGCTCGCTTCCTCGAGCAGAATCTGCGCCCCGTCTGAGGGCGCCGACAAGGCATAGCAACAAGCGAGGGGCCCAAGGGCCCCTCTGTCGTTGTTGCGCTGTCGTCATGGCCCTCAGGGTTGCTGGCAATCCCCGGGGAATAGAGTGAACAGCAAAATGTTCGCCCCTTGTGGATTGGCAATGAGCGCCAATCTAGCGCTGTCATCATGACCCTCAGGGTTGCTGGCAATCCCCGGGGAAGGGGGTGAACAGCCAAATGTGCGCCCCTTGCGGATCGGCGATGAGCGCCATGCGCCCGACTGTTGGGATGTCCATGGCGGGCACCACCAGGCTGCCGCCATGCTGGGCCACCCTGGCCAGCCTGGCATCGACGTCATCCACCGCTATGTAGGTCGCCCAGTGGGGCGGCACGCCAGCCATCTGGGGGTTGTCCCGGGTGGATTGCACTCCGGCCACCGGTCGGCCGTTGACCACCAGCATGGGGTAGTTGCCTCCCTCCATCTCCATGAGCTGACTCTCCCAGCCGAGCACCTCGGCGTAGAAGCGGATCCCGGCCTCGCCGTCGGGCACATAGAGCTCGTGCCAGGTAAAGGTGGATCCTTCGGCCAGGGCGTGCTCCCTGGCCATGTCTGGTTCTGCCATCTTCTCCTCCTGTGTCCCATCGGCCTTCCCGTGCGTGGGATGATGGGATGAGGACCAAGTATAGAGCGGCGCGTTGGGCCGAGCGTCTTGCGGGGCAGATGCCGCGCACCTTGCCCCCGGCAGACCCGCTCGCTACAATCTGCCCCCTTTTTCCCGCAGACCCTGTCGCCGAGCCGCGCCCCATGAAGCCCATCCCCGATCATGCCGTCAATCGCCTGCGCATCTGGCGCAAGAGCATCTCTACCCGTCCCTTTCTCGCCCGTGGCGGCAGCGTGCCCCGCTGCGAGGCCTGCCAGCTGCGTCATGCCTGGTGTGCCTGCGAGTGGCGCCCCGAGCTCAAGGCCGAGGCGGGCTTCTGCCTCTTGATGTATGACAGCGAACCCATGAAGCCGTCCAACACCGGCCGTCTCATCGCCGACGTCTTGCCCCAGACGACCTGGGCCTTTCTCTGGAAGCGCACCCAGCCCCATCCCGAGCTGCTGGCCCTGCTGGCGGATCCCGCCTGGCAGCCCTATGTGGTGTTCCCCGCCTGCGAGAAGAACCCGGCCCGGGTGACCGAGCGGGTGGCCCTGGCCCCTGGCAAGAAGCCGCTCTTCATCCTGCTGGACGGCACCTGGCCCGAGGCGCGCAAGATGTTCAACATGAGCCCCTATCTGGATGGCTTCCCCGTGCTGTCGGTGCGGCCGGACGCGCTTTCCACCTATGGCATGCGGGTCGCCCACTGCGATGAGCACCTGTGCACCGCCGAGGTGGCGGCCTGCGTGCTGGAGGTGGCCGGTGAGCTGCAGGCAGGCCAGGCGTTGCAACATTGGTTCAATCTGTTCAGCAGCCGCTATATGGCAGGCAGGGTGAGTCGGGCCCCCGGCGAGGACGAGACCTCGCTGTTGCAGGCCCTGGAGGCGATCAAGGGGGAGGTTGCCGAGTCTGCCGCTGAGCGGGGCGGGGCCAGCGTGGCAACCCTGGTTTAACCGGCTCGGCTGAATGGCGAAGGTAGGGGATGGGCATCATCGGACAAGCAGATCGCCCCAATTGCCGTGCCTGTGATCAGGAATGGATGGAATTGGATTCACCACCTGCCACTGTTTCGTTCGCTTTGGCAGACGATGGCAAGGCAGTGTCCACATTGATGAAAATCAGGAGTTGAATCGATCGTCTGCCACTGTGTCGTTCGCTTTGGCAGACGATAGCAAGGCAGTGTCCACATTGATGAAAATCAGGAGTTGAATCGATCGTCTGCCACTGTGTCGTTCGCTTTGGCAGACGATGGCAAGGCAGCGTCCAGATTGATGAAAATCAGGAATCAGTTGGCTGCCATTGTTTCGTTAGCCTCATGAGCCTGCCCCCGTTAGGATAGCGACCTGCATTGTGCTCAAACAGGACACCCGGGGTTGCCGCGGGTGGCCGCATCACACGAGGTTTATGGATGGAACTGGAACTGTACACCCTGGTTGCCCTGTTCGGGGTCGCCCTTATCGCCGGCTTTATCGACGCCATCGCCGGAGGCGGCGGCCTGCTGACGGTGCCGGCCCTGCTTGCCACCGGCATGTCGCCCGCCCTGGTGCTCGGCACCAACAAGCTGCAGAGCAGTTTCGGCTCCTTCTCCGCCACCTGGTTCTATGCCCGCAAGGGGCTCCTGGAGTGGGCCATCATCTGGCCGGCGGTTATCTGCACCTTCATCGGGGCGGCCATCGGCACCCTGGCGGTGCAGACCATAGACGCCGCCATCCTGGAGCGCCTCTTGCCCTTCCTGCTGATGGCGTTCGCCTGCTACTTCTATTTCTCCCCCAGGGTGAGCGATGCGGAGAGCCAGCGCCGTCTCACCCCCATGCTGTTCGCTTTGCTGGTGGGGGGCGGGGTCGGTTTCTATGACGGCTTCTTCGGCCCCGGCACCGGCTCCTTCTTCGCCATCGGCTTCGTGGCCCTGGCAGGCTTTGGCATGGCCAGAGCCACTGCTCACACCAAGCTGCTCAACTTCACCTCCAACATCGCCTCCCTGCTGTTCTTTGCCCTCGGCGGCAAGGTGGTGTGGAGCGTGGGCTTCTGCATGGCGCTGGGCCAGTTCATCGGAGCCCGTTTCGGTTCCAAACTGGTGTTGAAGAAGGGGGTGAAGCTCATCAAGCCGCTGCTGGTGACTGTCTCCCTGGTGATGTCCGCCAAGCTGGTGTGGAGTCAGTACCCCGAGCTGTTCAGCTGGCTCGTCTGAGTCATTTCTAGCCTTGGCTCACCCGGGCGAAGTGGGCCCGGATCCCCTCGACCAGGCGCTGGATCCGCGCCCGCTTGAGGCTGCTCGGCCGATAGACCAGGTGCAGCGGGCGCGCCAGCCCAGGCAGGGCGCGCGCCCTTTTCCCCTGATCCCCCACCAGGGCCAGCAGTCCGGCCGGCAGCAGCACCGGGCCTATGCCCGCCTTGGCCAGCTCGATCAGCGCCAGGTAGGAGTCGAGCTCCATGGCCGGCACCAGCCCGAGCGCGGCCAGGGGATCCCGCAGATAGCGATTGGAAGGGTTCTCCAGATCCATGGTCAGGATCTTGCGCACCTTATCCTGCACTAGGGTTTCCTCACCCAGATCTCTTTGTGTCAACGGCTTGCCACTCGCCCTGTCTGGCGAGGCAACCCTGTGATCCGGCTGCGCCGCCTCCTGATCGTCTCCCACCAGATAGAAGGGCTCCTCCAGCAGCAGCTCGGCACAGAGGCCGTGGCCGGGGGGCAGCCGACCGGCGCAGATGCCGAGCAGGGCATCGCCACCGCGCACCCGCGTCAGTATCACCGGGGTGTGGTGAGTGGAGAGTGCAAGGTGAGGATCTTGCTCAAGGTAGTCGTGCATGAAGCGTGCTAGGTAGCCCGCCAGCAGGGTCTCGGAGCAGGCGACGGGCAGGGGGGTCTGGTCGGTGAGGGTCTGGCTGTCCGCCAGCACCCCCTTCATCTCCGCCAGGCTCGGGGCCACCCGGGCGAGCAGCTCCCGGGCCTGGGGGGTGAGGCGAGTCTGGCGGCCATCCGGCTCGATGAGCCGCTTGCCAAGGCGCTGCTCCAGCTGGGTGATGCGCTTGCTCACCGCCGACTGGCTGATATAGAGGCGGCTCGCGACCTTGGCCATGGTGCCCTCGCTCGCCAGCAGGCAGAGTGTCTCCAGCCCTTCCAGTAACATGCTTCCTCCGTTCAACCTCTGTTGGGAGGGGTTACCTTAGGGGCTGCTGGCATCAGGGGCAAGTACCGTCTGTCACCCGTGACAGCGGCCAGCGCCACCTCTTGACGGGCGGGGCGAAGATCACCAGGTTGCCGATAAGGCTCACCACCACACCCAGGATGGAGACCGTCTGCCAGACGAAGCCCTCATACAGGGTGGAGAGGCTCAGCGCCACCAGGGGAAACAGCACAGTAGCATAGGCCGCCTTGCTGGCGCCGATGCGCCCCACCAGGGTGAGGTAGGCGGTGAAGGCGATGACGGAGCCGAAGATGGCCAGATAGACCATGGCCGCGAGGTAGCGGGGCTCGGTCGGCAGGGTCAGGGATTGACCGAGCACCATGACCCAGCCCAGCAGCAGCACTACCCCGTACACCATGCCCCAGGGCACCATCTGCAACACCTGATAGCCCTGGCGCTGGCCGCGAGCCGAGACAAGGTTCCCGAGGGAGAAGCAGAGGGTCCCCGCACAGGCAAACAGCAGCCCCTTCCAGCCGTTTGCACCCAGTTGCGCATCCGCCAGCACGGGCCAGAACAGCAGCAGTGTGCCAATGAGTCCCAGCAGGGACCCCTGCAACCAGCGCATGCCGGGGCGCTTGCCCTCGAACAGCCAGAGGTTGAGGCCGTTGAAGATGCTGGCGCTGGCGAAGATCACCGCCGACAGGCCGCTCGGTATATAGAGGGTGGCGTGGTAGAAGCAGAGAAAGTTGGTGGAGAAGAGCAGGGCGCCGAGCAGGGCCGCATAACGCTGGCCCGCCCAGGGCAGGCGCGGGAACTTGCCGCTTAACGTGAGCAGGGCAAAGAGCGCCAGCGCCGCCAGGGCGAAGCGGTAGAGCACAGAGACCTCGATGGGAATGGGGCCGAGCTGCCAGGCGATGGCGATCCAGGTGCTGCCCCAGATGAGGACGGTGGAAACATACAGCAGGAGGTTCATAAGCGGATCCGGGCAAAAGGGGAGTGACATGGGGATCAGCATGGGCCTGATGGCGTGAGCTGGCTTGCACCATCTTGCGGTTTTTTGTGGCCGGCTGCAGCGCTGGGCGAGCCACCGCGATAAGATGTCGGCACGGGAACAAGGATGAGGCAGACAGGTGCAACAGAGACGACAGGCGGGGGTGTTCGATGCCCTGGTCAGCACGGGGGCACGGCTGGAGGACTCCTGCTGGCTGGAGCCCGGGCTCGGGGTGGCCAGCTGGCGCAACCGCTACGATCAGACCCGCTACCACAAGCCGGGTCACCACACCATCAGCGTCTATCTGCAGGGGGGCGAGCAGACCGAGCGCCTCGACGGTCCCGGCGGCCACGGCGGCACCGGCAAGGTGTGCATCATGCCGGATCACCACAGATCCGAATGGCTGGTGCGCGAGGAGTTTCGCTTCTTCCACCTCTACTTCACCCCCGAGCACCTCTGCCGCATCGCCGAACAGGTGTGCGACAAGGAGGGGCGCCACCTGGTGTTGCAGGACAAGACCTTCATCGAGGATCCCCAGGCCGCGGCCCTGGTGCAGGCGCAGCTGATGAAGCTGGACTGGCAGCACGGGGTCGATCGCATGGCGCTCTCCCACGGCGCCTGGATGCTGATGTTACACGCCTATCGCCACCATACCCGTGAAGCGCCTGGGCTCCCCGAGGTGCGGGGCGGCCTGGCACCCGCGGTGATCCGGCGGGTGCAGGAGTATCTGCTGGCCCACCTGGCCGAGCCCGTCACCTTGAGCGAACTCGCCCGGGAGGCGGGTCTGAGCGAATATCACTTCGCCCGCATGTTCGGCCAGAGCCTGGGTTGCCCGCCCCATCGCTACCTGCAGGAGCTCAGACTCCAGCGGGCCAAGCAGTTGCTGGCGGGAAGCGATCCCCTGGCCAGCATCGCCGCCCAGTGCGGCTTCTCCTCCCAGGCCCATTTTGGCAATCGTTTTCGGGAGGCGTTCGGCCTGAGCCCGGGTCAGTGGCGCGCGCAATTGTCATTCTCCTGTCACAGATAACGCTGAGACTCTGGGTGAAAGAGGTGTACCCTCTACCACTTACCCATAAAAAGGAATGCCCATTGAATCATCGCAAACGTCAGACCCGCACCCGCCACCTCTGGTTCAGCCACTGGAATGCCCCTCAGGATCGCGCCTGCCTGCCCACCCCTCCCGAACCCGTAGTGCCTCACAGTTCCCGCTGAAAACCCCAAGACCCGATAGGATTTTCCCGGCAACTTTGCCACTATTGCGCCATCAGGATGGACTGGATATGGCCGCATGTTTCTGGAACGCATTGAAGTCAAAGGTTTTCGCGGGATAAATCGGCTCTCGCTCGGGCTGGATCACACCACTGTTCTCATCGGTGAGAACGCCTGGGGCAAGTCCAGCCTGCTGCGTGCCCTCTGGTGCCTGCTGGGGGATGCCGAACCCTATCAATTCAGTCGCGATGATTTCCATCAGCCCGAAGACCCCGAGCTGAGCCCATCGCGCACCCTGCAACTGGTGCTCACCTTCAGCGAGTACCGCCCCCAGATGTGCCAGCACTCCCGCCGATTGGCGCGCCTTGGCGCGGCCTGGATCCCCCACAGGGACAAGTTCCACCGTATCCACTATCGCGCCAGCGCCGAGCTGCTGGACGATGGCAGCGTGCAGAGCACCCATGACTTTCTCGACGGCATCGGCAAGAGCCTGGCCATCGACAACAACGCGGAGCTGGTGCGCCTGCTCATCACCATGAACCCGGTGTTCCGGCTGCGGGATGCCCGTACCGCCCGCGACGGCATAGAGCAGCTGCCCTGGGACGATCTCTCCGAGCAGCGGCTCGGGGAGCTCGCCGGCAAGCTGACCGACGAGCCCCAGCGCATCGGCGAACCCGAGCTCAAAGAGGCGCTACAGGCGGTGCAGCAGTTGATGGAGCACTACTTCAGCGCACTGGCCCCCATCAAGCACAAGCCCCGCAGCCAGCGGGAGATAGTCAATCGCCCCATGACCCTGCGCAACCCCGGCAACTTGCAGGTGTTGCTGCGCAGCGCCGACAACCGGGCCCTGCAACTGGCCATGGCAGGCATGGCCGCCATGCTGCTCCATGCCCGCGGCAACCGCGAGCTGGAGGAGGGGGCCAGGCCCATACTGATGCTGGAAGATCCCGAGAGCCGCCTGCACCCCACCATGCTGGCGCTGGCCTGGGGCCTGCTCGAGCAGTTGCCCGGCCAGAAGCTGCTCACCACCAACTCGGGGGATCTGCTCTCTTCCCTGCCGCTCAACCAGGTGCGCCGCCTGGTGCGCCGCCAGCATGACATCCTCTGCCATCAGCTAGGGGGGGAGCGCTACAGCAGCGACGACTTGCGCAAAATCGCCTTTCACGTGCGGATCAACAGACCCATGTCGATGTTTGCCCGCTGCTGGTTGTTGGTGGAGGGGGAGACAGAGATCTGGCTGCTCTCCGAGCTCGCCCAGATCTGCGGCTACAGCCTGCGGGCGGAAGGGGTGCGCATCATAGAGTTCGCCCAGTGTGGCCAGGCCCCCCTCATCAAGGTGGCCCGCGACTTTGGCATTGAGTGGCACCTGCTCACCGACGGCGACGAGGCGGGCGCCAAGTACGCGAGCTCCGCCCGCTCCCTGCTCAAGGGGGAGCGGGAGCGGGACAGGATCACCCAGTTGCCCTCGGCGGACATAGAGCACTACCTCTACCACAACGGATTCGAGGCGGTGTTTCGGCGCGAGGCCGGGGTCGGGGGGCGCTCCACCCTCAACGCCGGGCGCATCATCTCCAAGGCCATTCACCATCGCAGCAAGCCCGGCCTGGCCCTGGCCGTGGTGGAGGAGGCGGAGCGCCTTGGCAGCGAACACATTCCCCCCATGCTCAAGCAGATGTTCGCGCGAGTGGTCGCCCTGGCCCGCGGCCAGAGCTAGTCTCGCAGGCGTTGGGGATGGGGGCGGGTTTGGGTATACTCGCCCCTCGTTTTTTTGTTGCCGGGGCCCTTGGGCCCTGTCCTCTGTTTGCTGCCGGAGACCCTATGTTCGTCCAACTTCCTTTTTGGCTCTTTTCCCTGACCGGCCTGATGGCCCTGGGGGCCCTGATCGCGCTCGGGATCGTCTTGTGGCGCGGGGATCTCTGCCCGGGCCAGCGCTCGCGGATCACCAACCAGCTCTTCTCCATCTGGGTGATCACCGGCCTCTCCCTGATGCTGGGGATCGAAGCCGGGGTGACCGGCTGGCTGATTTGGTGCGGGGGCGCCGCCCTTATCCTGGGGATAGTGCTGTCCCTGGCCCAGTCCCGCCTCGAGGGCAAGCGCGCCATTCCAGCCAGCCTGCTGTGGCTGCCTGCCATGCCGCTCGCCCTCTATGGCCTGGGCCTGCTGCAGATCCAGGGCTGGCTGAACGGGGCACTGCAGATGGTGCTGCTGGGCTCGGCCTTCGCACACCTGATGCTGCTGCGTGCCCGCCACCGTCTGCAAGCCTTCAACCTGCTGCTGCCGCTGGCGGGGCTGCTGGCCGCCATGCTGAGCCTGATCTGGCTGGCGGTGCTGGTGAGCGGGCAGGACAATGGCGCCGGGCTAGATGCCCTGATCCCCGGGGTGCTGACCCAGGCGGGCTTGCTCATCGCCGCCCTGCTGCTCTGGTTCAGCCCAATCTACCGGCAGCAGGAGACGGCCCCCGTGGTGTTGTCCGTGACCCTGTGCGGTCTCATCATCGCCCAGATAGCGGCGACCAGCGTGCTGCACCAGCTGGCCTGAGTCGCCCCAGGACAAGCCAGGGAGTAAGCCCGCGTCTGTGATCGGCGCGGGCTTTTTAACACATATAGAGAGGGGGGAGCACGCCGGATCCGGTAACCTGGCCTGGCAACTGAGGGCCTCGAGCGGCAAGGGGAACACCTAGTTGACTGAAAAAACTACGGTTTGTTGCAAAAGAACACAGCATGTGGTGGTTTAATCCCCGGATAAACTTTTTTTAGGATAATTACTTGCAATCTCAGCGTTGGAGCCTATTATTGGCCACCTCAGACGCGGGGTGGAGCAGCTCGGTAGCTCGTCGGGCTCATAACCCGAAGGTCGTCGGTTCAAATCCGGCCCCCGCAACCATCTGAGTGTCGACATCGAAAACACCCACAGGGTGACAGCTGATGAAGACGATTCGAACTGGCTACTGCTCGGCCACTTCGGAAAAAATACGGACGCGGGGTGGAGCAGC
>NZ_JAAILA010000032.1 GCF_010974825.1 Aeromonas rivipollensis
GTCTGAGACTGTTTGTTAATGAGCTCGCCTTTTTCAATCTGCTCGATCAGCTCCAGTTTAAAAGTCAGGGAGGTATCGCGCTTGGTTCGGTTCATGCCTAGTCCCTTCGGATTCTCAATTGATATGGGAGAAAGGTGTAAGCCATAGTCAGGACGGGACATAGTAAGCAAAAAAGCCGCCCATCGGGCGGCTCTTTTGTATCTGTTATTTATTGCTGAACCTTCACTCAGCCTTGGGCGTTGCGGCGACGGCAGCCCCCTCTGGCTGGTGGTCACCCTCCTTGATCCAGGCATCCAGCAGGGTGTAACCCACCGCCAGCACCACTGGGCCGATAAAGAGCCCTATGATGCCGAGCGCCAGCAGGCCGCCGATGACGCCGACCAGGATCAGGATGAGCGGCAGATCTGCGCCGCGCTTGATGAGGAAGGGGCGCAGGAAGTTGTCCATGGTGCCCGCCAGCAGGGACCAGACCAGCAGGAAGGTGCCCCAGGTAGTATCCCCGCTCCAGTAGAGGTAACCCACGCTGGCCAGCAGCACCGGGAAGGGGCCTATCTGGGCGACGATCAGCAGGAACATCAGCACCACCAGGATCATGACGTAGGGAATGCCGGCAATCAGCAGGCCTATCCCGGCCACAGAGGATTGTACCAGGGCGGTCACCACCACCCCCATGGCGACGGCGCGGATGGCCTGGGAGGCGAGCACGACGGCGTTGTCACCACGCTGGCCCGCCAGGCGGTGGGCGAAGCGGCGAATGCCGTCGGCGGCTTTTTCCCCAGAGTGATAGAGCAGGCCGCAGATGGCCACCGTCAGCAGGAAGTGGACGAACAGCAGGCCGAGGTTGCCCGCCTGGGAGGCGAGCCAGCGGGCTGTCTGGCCGAAATAGGGGGCCAGCTTGGTGAACAGCACCTGGCCGCCGCTCGCCAGTATCTGCTGCCAGAACTCAAACAGCTTGTCGCCGACCAGAGGCACCTGTTGCAGCCAGAGCAGCGCGGGGGGCGGGGAGTGGCTGATGCGGGTGCCCAGCTCGATCAGCATGGGGGCCTTCTCCGCCACGTTGGCCAGCGCCATGAACAGGGGGATGACGAACATCAGCAGCAGAATGCAGCTCATCAGCAGGGCCGCCAGGGCGCGCTTGCCCCACAGCAGGCGCTGGGCCATCTGCATCAGCGGCCAGGTGGCTATGGTGATCATGGTGGCCCAGACCAGGGCGGGCAGGAAGGGGCGCAGCACCATGAAGCACGAGATGATGAGCAGGCTGAGAAACAGCAGGCCCAGGGTGATCTTGGCCAAATCCACTTTTTTCATATGCATTGCGTTCCCTTTAACGAGGGGTGGGGCGTCGTGATCCGGCGCCAGTATGGATAAAAGAGAGCAGCCACCAGAGCGCGGCACTCAGCCAGAGCCCCAGGCAGCCATAGAGTAACCCTTTTCCCGCCAGGATCAGCAGCGAGCTGTCGGTCAGCAGAGGGAGCACGAACAGCGCCCCTGCGATGAGCAGGCCGCCCGCCAGGGCCAGCAGTATGGCATGGAGGGCGGGAGCTGGGTGTCGTTCGAGTTGTAGCAGATTACCCGATACCAGCCCCAGGGTGAACATGGCGAGCCCTGCCAGGGCGCTGGATTGGGTCAGCCAGCCCGCCAGGGCGCTGGCCAGCAACAATAGCACCCAGGGGGCTTGGCGCTGCGCCAGTGCCGCCAGGGGGGAGCGCAGCGCCAGCAGCAGGGCACCGAGACCCAGGCCGGCTGCCACGTCCGAGATAAAGTGCACGCCGAGCCAGACGCGGGCCAGCCCGGCCAGGGCCGCCAGCAGCAGGGCCAGCCCCATGCCCTGCCAGGCTTTGAGGGTGGGCAGGGCGCCGAGCAGCAGGCCCCAGAACAGCAGGGTCGAGGCGGTGTGGCCGCTCGGCATGCCAAAGCCCTGGGCGCTCCGTTGCGCCAGCATGGGGTCGAGGTGGAAGGGCCTGGGCCAGGCTATCCCCTCCTTGAGCAGCTGCACCAAGAGGGTGAGCAGCACCATGGCAAACAGCAGGTTGCGCAGCCTTGACCAGCCCAGCAAGGGGAGCAAGAAGGGGAGCAGGGCCAGCTGGAAGGCCGCCGATCCCAGCAGGTTGCCGACCTCGAGCCAGCTTGCGTTTGGCCCCAGCCACTGCTGCAGACGCTGGATCAGCGGCAGTTCGGCCCTGTGCAGGGCGCTGCCTTCGGGGCTGAAGTCCCGCACCCACTGCACCTCGCTCTCGGGGACCTGGGCCAGCCTGGGAGTGATCCAGTCGAGTTGCGTCGGGAAGCGACGCTGATCATGGGGCAGGCGGGCGGCCTCGATCAGCCTGGCATTGAGGATCTCGCCGCCTAGGTTGGGGGCCTGGAGCAGGGAGACAAAACCCGAGCCGCGCTGGACCCTGATGGGGGTCAGCGTCTGGCAGGCGAATACGGTGGCGCGCTGCCAGCGCCCCAGCTCCCCGGTGATCCGGCCATGGAGCCCCGTCTCCTCGAACAGCTCCCGCAGGGCCGCCTGGGCGGGCGTCTCGCCCCCGTCTATGTAGCCGCCACTCAGGCTGTAGCGATCGGAGATCCTGTCCTGGACCAGCAACAGATCCTGCTGATGGCGGATCACGCAGGCGGCCGCCCCGGGGGGCGCCTCGGCGGCGAGCAGGGAAGATGACAGGGAGCCGAGCAGCAGAAGCAGTAAAAGAGCGGGTCTGAGCATGATGGCGCGACTAAGGGAATAGATGGGGACAAGGGTCACAGAAATCAGATACTTGGGCAATGACTTCCGGTGGATGGCCGGCGCCGGCAGGGGGCATGTCGGCCCAATCTGGGGCGCAAGGATTGCCGTCGGCCCGGGCAGTCCCTAGTATTGGCGGCTATTGTTCTTCTCATTCAACACATCTTGGGGCCTTTCATGCGACAGTTCGGTTTCTTCCTGGGGATTGCCATCGGCGTCATCCTGATACTGTTTGGCAGCATCGTCATCTTCCAGGCCTTGCCTGCCGCACTGGACGTGTTGGAGATGCCGAGCCGCATTCCGTTCGTGCGCGAGGTCTACACCTGGCTGATGACCAGTGCCAATGGCCTCACCAGCCAGCTGGAGCAGAACTTCCTGGAAGCCTTCCAGACGGTGCTCAAGCTGATCCTGCTCATCACCTTCATGTGGGTCTGCGTCAAGCTGGTCAACATGGGGGTGCTGATCATCCGGGCCGGCGTCGACCTCATTCGCACCGCCATCGAGCACAGCGAAGACAAGGTGGCCAAGCCCACCGAGCAGGACCGCCACCTGTAAGGCTCCCCTGCCCATTCGCAGATAAACGACAGGCCATCCTAGGATGGCCTGTTTGCATGGTGAACGGGTTAGCCCTCTTAGTTGAGCAGCTTCTCCAGCTCGGCTTCGGCATCCGCCCTGGCCTGATCGCTCTGCTTCATCCCCTGGGTTTCCACCTTGTCGGCCTGCGCCTGCACGGTGCCGGTCGCTCCGCTTATCACCTTGCTCACCTGTTGCTGCGCGCTGGCTGCGGCCTGCTTGGCGGTGTCGCTGACGGCTTTGCTCGCCTGTTGCTGCGCGCTGGCTGCGGCCTGCTTGGCGGTGTCGCTGACGGCTTTGCCCGCCTGTTGCTGCGCACTGGCTACGGCCTGCTTGGCGGTGTCGTTGACCGCCTTGCCCGCCTGTTGCTGCGCACTGGCTGCAGCCTGCGTGGCGGTATCGCTGACCGCCTGCTGGGCGGAGTGGCTCACGGCCTGGTTGGCTTGCCGCAGAAGATCGGTGGCATCGCTCACCTTCTGGGTGGCTGAGTCACTCACGGCCTTGCTCGCTTGCTGCTGCGCCTTGGTGGTGACGCTGCCGACCGCCTGTTTGGCTGAATCGCTGACGGCCTTGCTGGCCTGCTGCTGTGCCGAGGCAGTGGCGCTGCCGACCACTTGTTTGGCCGAATCGCTGACGGCCTTGCTGGCTTGTTGCTGTGCCGAGGCAGTGACGCTGCCGACCGCCTGGGTGGCCGAGTCGCTCACCGCCTTGCTGGCCTGCTGCTGCGCCTGGGCAGTGGCACTGCCGATCACCTGGCTGGTGGAGTCGGCCAGGGCCTGGGTCGCACTCTGTTGCAGGTTGCCCATCACATTGCCAAGCAGGGAACCGCTGGTTCCCGTCATCACCTTGCCGGCGTCGGTGAGGGCGGTGGCGGTCGGGTTGCCGGCCTGCCACTCCTGCATGGCGCTCGGCCAGGTCGGGGTCGCCGCCGTCAGATTCTCGCCGAAGACCTGAGTCGCGCCGTCTCCCTTCTGCAACATGACGGAGAGCTGGTTGGTGTCGGCGTTCCACACCATGCCGGCCTGTTTGGCCACATCCGGCACAGGGGCGTAGCGGGAAACCACATAAAACAGCGGCCCCTCCTGCTGCAACTCGTTGGCCGTCTTGAGCAGCTGCATGGTGCTGTCGTAGTTGGGCCCCAGCATGGCGGTCATCCTGTCCTTGATCAGCGGCTGCTCGAACAGGTTGGCCTCGTTCGGATCGAAACCGACCAGGGGTTTGAGCAGGGCCCACATCAGCTGGCTGGTGGGGCTCATCATCAGCAAGGGGGCCACGCAGGCGGACAACATCAGACTCAGGCAGGCGGCCTTGAGCAACGGCATGATACGCATCGACAACATATCCAAGTAATTATTTGATTAATAAGGTTATATACTGTCTTTTCCCGACAGCATGACCCGAACTGGCCCGGCTCTTCACACATGGGGAGCGGCGGGCGCTGGCAGGCTATCATATTGCTTCCGGAATGCCAGATGAGCCGACACTTATTGGTCAAGTCGGCGACGCTGGTGGTCGCTTTAGGGGATCACTCTCTCGTTGTCACAGGTGTCACTCATGATCCGAACCGCGTTTTGTCTGTTTGCCCTCGGCGGCCTGCTCCCCGTCCAGGCGGCCCCGGCGTCGAACACCCTCAGCCACTCGGTGGGCACGGATCTGGTGTTGCCCCTGGGCTCACTGCCCGAGCGGGTCTGCTGGTATCAGGATCAGAAATATTCCCTCGGATCTCGCATCCAGCAGGGGGATCTCTGGCTGGAGTGCGGCCCGCAAAACGAGCAGGAGAGCAACGGGCCCCTGGCCTGGCGCGAACCCGCCATCTACGAGCCGGTCGATGAAGGGGCGGTCAACAGGGAGACGATCAGGGTGGGTCAGTGAGCCTTTTCTTGATCCAGCTACAGACACGGCCGTGATCCCTGTCGCATAATGCAGCTCCTTTCTTCTCTTGGCTGGAACCTAAGAAATGGCTCGTCGCTCTTCCAATGCACAACGTCGTCGCAGTAGCTGGTGGTACAAACGCTTGTTGGCAAGGGAGCGGGAAGAGCGCGAAGCGCGTTCCGTTCGGGATTGATACTGCATTGAAAAACGGAGCCTCGAGCTCCGTTTCTTATTCATCACCACGGGTGAATAATGGTGTCGCTCTTCCAATGCACAGCTTGGTTGCCGTAACGGGCGGTACCAACGCTTGTTGGCAAGGGAGCGGGAAGAGCGCGAGGGCGCTGCGTCCGGGATTGATACTGCATTGAAAAACGGAGCCTCGGGCTCCGTTTCCTATTCATTACCACTGGTTCATTACCGCAGGCAGGTTTATTACCGCAGGTGGATAATGGTGCCGTTCTGCCAATGCACAGCTTGGTTGCCGTAACGGGCGGTACCAACGCTTGTTGGCAAGGGAGCGGGAAGAGCGCGAGGGCGCTGCGTCCGGGATTGATACCGCATTGAAAAACGGAGCCTCGGGCTCCGTTTTTCATTCATCACCGTCAGCATCATGACAACGGGGGCCATCAGGCCCCCGTTTTGCTTTTTCAGATCTGCGGCTTAGCGCTGCAAGGCGGCCAGTGCCAGCTCGACCCGCTTGGCGTACTCGGGATCGGCCTGCTCGAAGTGCTTGAGCTGGGCCGCGACTATGGCGTCATCCTCCACATTGATGAGAGAGCGCGCCAGGTTGGCGGCGAGGCGAGCACGCTGCCCCTCGTCCATGATGCGGAACAGATCCCCCGGCTGGCTGTAGTAGTCGTCATCATAGTCGCGGAAGTTGTAGTGCAGGGCGGCCCCTTCCAGACTCAGGGCCGGTTCGTGTTGCTCGCTCGGCTGCTGGGTGCCGAAGCGGTTCGGCTGGTAGTTGGGGCTGGCGCCGCCATTGCTGTCCCCCCGCATGGCGCCATCACGATGGGCGCCGTGGTGGAAGGGGCAGCGCGGGGCGTTGACCGGCAGCAGGCCGTGGTTGACGCCGAGGCGATAGCGCTGGGTGTCACCGTAGGAGAATAGTCGCCCTTGCAGCATGCGATCCGGCGAGAAGCCGATACCGGGCACCACATTGGCCGGGGTGAAGGCCGCCTGCTCCACATGGGCGAAGTAGTTGTCCGGGTTCTGGTTAAGCTCAAGCACGCCCAGCGGGATCAGCGGGTAGTCGCTGTGCGGCCACACCTTGGTGAGGTCGAACGGGTGGATTTTGTAGGTCTGGGCCTCGGCTTCCGGCATCACCTGCACATAGACCTTCCAGCGCGGGAAGTCGCCCCGCTCTATGGCGTTGAACAGATCGGCCTGGCTGGTCTCTCTATCCTGGCCGACGACATTGGCCGCCTCTTCATCGGTGTAGAAGCTGTGGCCCTGCTCTGTCTTGAAGTGGAACTTGACCCAGAAGCGCTCATTGGCATCGTTGATAAAGCTGAAGGTATGGCTGCCGTAGCCGTTCATCTCCCGCAGGCTCCTGGGGATGCCGCGATCGCTGAACAGTATGGTGACCTGATGCAGGGATTCCGGGTGGCGGGACCAGAAGTCCCAGGCGGCGGTGGCGCTGCGCAGGTTGGTGCGCGGATCCCGCTTCTGGGTGTGGATGAAGTCGGGGAATTTCAGGGGATCGCGAATGAAGAAGACGGGGGTGTTGTTACCCACCAGATCCCAGTTGCCCTGCTCGGTATAGAACTTGAGGGCGAAGCCGCGCACGTCCCGCTCGGCATCGGCGGCGCCCTTCTCACCGGCCACTGTGGAGAAGCGCAGGAAGACAGGGGTCTGCTTGCCGACTGTGTTGAACAGGTCGGCCTTGCTGAACGCTCTGATGTCGTGGGTCAGGGTAAAGGTGCCGTAGGCGCCGGAGCCTTTAGCGTGAACCACTCGCTCGGGAATACGCTCGCGGTCGAAGTGGGCGAGTTTTTCCATCAACCAGATGTCTTGCATCAGCACCGGGCCGCGGGGGCCGGCGGTGAGGCTGTTGTTGTTGTCGATGACGGGGGCACCGTTGGCGCTGTGCAGGGTCTTGTCAGTCATGGGGCATCTCCTTGTGATGATGGAGGCACGATACGGCAAGGGGCGCGAGCGGGGCCAATCGGTCAGTTCTAAGTGTTTGATAGGTGGCCCTAATGGAGTTGGCTACGGACACAAAGGGCGCTATTTTGGACGGACGTTCACGCATCAGGGAGGAGAGGGGATGGTTGAGATCAGGATTCGTCAGGCGGAGGCCGGGGATGCCCAGGGGCTGCGGGATCTCTATGCCATGCCAAAGGCTCAGGCAGGCACCCTGCAGATGCCCTATCCGACCCTGGCCATGTGGCAGAAACGGTTGGCCGAGCGTAGCGGCTACGGCCTGGTGGCCATAGTGGATGAGCTGCTGGTCGGCGATCTGGGGCTCTGGCTCGAGCCGAATCCACGTCGTCGCCATGTGGCTGGCATCGGCATGGGGGTACGGGATGACTGGGCCGGGCGCGGGGTGGGCTCGGCCCTGCTGGGGGCGGCGGTGGATCTGGCGGACAACTGGCTCAACCTGCAGCGGCTCGAGCTGACGGTCTACAGCGACAACGCGGCCGCTATCGCGCTCTACCGCAAGTTCGGCTTCGAGCAGGAAGGTTGCTCACCCGCCTATGGGTTTCGTGAAGGGCGCTTCGTCGATGCCCTGCATATGGGGCGGGTCCGTCTGTCATGATCGACTATCGCGAGCGCCTGACCCCCGTGCTGCGGGCGCTGGAGCAGGAGCCGGATCTCTCCATCGAGGAGCTGGCGAGCCGCGCCTGCCTCTCCCTCTATCACTTCCATCGGGTGTTCACCGCCGTGGTGGGGGAGGCGCCGGGGGAGATGTGCCGGCGGCTGCGGATGCAGCGGGCGGCCTGGCAGCTCTGCTACACGGATGCCAGCGTCACCGCCATCGCCCTGGGGGCGGGGCTCGGCAGCTCCCAGGCCTTTGCCAAGGCGTTTCGCCGTCACTATGGCTGCACCCCGGGGGAGTTTCGCCGTGACAAGGGCAAGAACGGACACCATGAGCGCAAGGATGGACACGCATGGGATGATCCCCTCCCTTATGCTGAAGGCCACTCATCAGCAAGGAGCAACACCATGAAAACCGTCGAGATGGATGCCCGCACCCTGGCCTATATCCGGGTCACAGGCCCCTATGGCGAAGGCTATGACGCCGTCTGCAACCGCCTGCACCAGTGGGCCGCGCCCCGCGCTCTGGAGCAGGGGGAGTGGATCTTCATCTACCATGACAACCCGCAAGTGACGCCGCCGGCCCAGTGTCGCACCGACATAGGCGTCACAGTGCCGGTGGGGACCCAGGGGACGGGGGAGGTGGAAACCCAGCTCATCCCCGCCGGGCGCTACGCCCAGTCCCGCTACCTCATCACGGATCGCAACCAGTACGGGCCGCGCTGGCAGGAGCACATAGGCGACATAGTGTCCGCCGGGCTGGAGTTTGGCAGCGGCCCCTGTTTCGAGCTCTATCACAGCGTGAGCAACGATCCCCTGCAGGACGATGTCAGCTTCTGCTCCAGCGTGCGTTAGGCATGTGGCCACAAGTGACAATAAAACGAGGCGCCCAGAGGCGCCTCGTTTTATTGGGGGGGGATGCTGCCATGCCTACATCAGGGCTGGCTGGGCACCTTGTCCCGGCGGGACTTCCACCACCAGCGCAGGCGGATCTGGGAGATCAGCATGCCCGCCAGCATCAGGGCACAACCCACTATGGCCCGCTCGTCCAGATGCTCCCCCAGCAGCAGCACACCGCCGATGGCGGCGAATACTGTCTCCAGGCTCAAGATGATGGCGGCGTGGGCCGGATGGGCACCGCGCTGACCGACCACCTGCAGGGTGTAGCCGATGCCGACCGAGACCAGCCCCGCGTAGAGCAGGGCCTGCCAGCCCGCCACGGCACCGCCGAGGGTCGGGGTTTCGATGACAAAGGCTGTGCCAAGACTGAGCAGGCCGCACACCACGAACTGCACACCCGCCAGGCGGATAGGGGCGACCCGGTTCGAGTAGTGATCCAGCACCAGCAGGTGAATGGCCCAGAACAGGGCGCCGATCACCTGCAGCAGATCACCGTAGCCTATGGTGAACTCCTCGGTCACGCTGAGGTAGTAGAGCCCGGCCATGGCGATGAGGGCACCAATCCAGGTGTTGGCCCCTGTCTTGTGGCGCAGGGCCAGGCCGATGACGGGCACCAGTATGATGTAGAGACCCGTGATGAAGCCCGCCTTGGCGGCCGTGGTGTAGAGCAGTCCCACCTGTTGCAGGGAGGCGGCGCTGAACAGCACGCCCCCGGCGATCAGGCCCCCGACCAGCAGCAGGCGGCGATCGCCCGCGGGTGATCCGGCTTGCGGCCTGGGCTGGCGCGACTTGAGCCACCACAGCAGGGGTAGCAGGGAGGCGGCACCGAGCAGGAAGCGCAGGCCGTTGAAGGTGAAGGGCCCCATGTGATCCATCCCCAGGCGTTGGGCGACGAAGCCCAACCCCCAGATGGCGGCGGCCATCAATAACATCATGTTTGAACGCATACGGATTCATCCCTGAGAGAGCAGTGACAGGGGCACTCGGGCCCCTGTCAGTACGATACCTGTCTGCGGGGGGGGTTGTCGCCGGTGATTTGCAATCAGATGGGGGCCAGCCCGGGGACGCTACCAGCCGCTTGCCAGCCTGGCGAGCAGGGGCAGCAGGGCGAGCATCAGCAGGTTGCCCCTGAGGATCCAGATCACCCAGAACTGCTGCTGGATGGAGACTATGGGGGCGCGTCCCTGACGCAGGGAGCGGCGCCAGTGATGGAACAGTCGGCTGGGGTAGCCGAAGCTGAGGGCCATGGCGAAGAACAGCAGCAGCTTGGTGCGATAGCCGGGATTGGCCAGCAGGGCCGCCGGTTGCAGCGGGTGGGCGAGCACCATGAGCACGCCTGTGATGAAGATGAACAGCAGCGCCAGCGCCGCCAGGCTGTCCGCCAGCAGCAGCTTGCGTACCTGTTCGATGGACATGCCGCGCCGGAACAGAAAGTACTCCGAGGTGATGGCGCCGGTCAGGGTGATCACGGCGCAATAATGGAGCGCTGTCAGCAGTTCCGGGTTCAACATCCGAGCCAGTTCCTTCTCGTTGGCCACATGGCAAGCTTCCCTTTGGACGCCATAGAGCGGGGCTGATATTCTGACACTACACGACGTCGGGGGATAGCAGGAGTCAGGGTTGGATAAACGAGCAGTCTCCAAAAAGACCTGGTCCCTGGTTGCCCGGATGCGTCTGGGCCTGTTGCTGTTGTTCATCCCGGTGCTGATGCTTGGGGGTATCTATTACCTGCACATGGAGCGCAGCCTGCAACAAGAGTTGCAGCAACGCCTGCTCGCCACCAACCACCAGTTGCGTCATGTCTTCATCGAACCCTATCTGCACGAAATGGAACGCCAGTTCACCCTCATCTACGACCAGGTGAAGGTGGACGACATCAGCGGCCCCCGACTGAACAATGCCGAGTCCTACCTCAAGGAGTGGCGCCTCTACAAGGGGGTCATGGCAGATCTCATCTACATCTATGTCGGCAACGCCGAGCGCCAGATGCTGATCTACCCCGAATGGCAGGCGGATGCGGGCTTCGATCCCAGGACGCGTCCCTGGTATCAGCTGGCCAGCCAGCATCTGGGCAAGATGGTCTGGACCGAGCCCTATTACGACTACACCAACGGCAACCTGGTCATCGCGCTCGCGCGGGCCATCACCGACAAGGAGGGCAAGGTGCGCGGGGTGTTCGCGGTGGATGCGGTGCTGGCCCCCTTCTCCGCCCAGCTGAACCGGCACCTGGACGACGGTTACCAGATGATCGTCAATCAGTCCGGCAAGGTGCTGGCCCACCCTGACCCGTCCCAACTGCTCAAGCCCATGGCCCACCCGAGCTGGCTCTCCCGCTTCAGCCAGGAGGATGGCATCTTCCTGGATCAGGATTCCCGGCAGTTTGTGGCCTACAGCCGCCTGCCCGAGCGCAACTGGGTGCTGATCAGCGTGCTGCCGGCGTCGAGCATCCAGGCCGTGGTGGCGCGGGCCTCCCTCAACGTGCTCGGGGTTGTGGTGCTGGCCAGCGTGCTCTATGCGCTGCTGGCCCTGGTCTGGTCCCGTTACTTCAGGCGGATGCTGGACGAGATCTCCACCATGATCCGCGCCAGCAGGATGCCACCCGATGGGGTACCCCAGGGGGGAATGCACGAACTCAGGCACGTCTATGCCGAGCTGGCGGAGGTGAGCAAGGATTACCACGAGGCGCGCCAGCACGCTAACCTGGACAAGTTGACCGGACTCTACAACCGCCGCTTCTTCGACGAACGCCTGAACCGGCTGCTGCTGGAACAGCACGCCTTCTGTCTGGCCATGATCGATCTGGATGGCTTCAAGCTGGTCAACGACAACTATGGTCACCAGACCGGGGATGTGGTGCTCAAGCGGGTGGCCAAGCTGGGCAACCAGCTGCTGGAGGATCACGGCTGGGTCTGCCGCTACGGGGGCGAGGAGCTGGTGGTGTTGCTGGCCAACCCTGACATCCACTTCTGCCAGATGCTGCTGGAGCAGTACAGGATAGGGGTCGCATCCCTGGACTGGCGTGAACCCGGCCTTGGGATCACCTTCAGCGGCGGCCTGGTGGCGAGCGTCCCCGGTCTGGATGCCAAGGGGCTGCTCGACATCGTCGATGCCGAGGTCTATCGCGCCAAGCGGGATGGCAAGAACCGCATCTATCTGGGGGGAGTCGCCCCCTTGGCGCAGCACGAGGTGCCGCCGGCAGACGATGGGGTGCTGAGCAAAGAAGAGGCCTGAGGGCCTCTTCTTCATTCAGCGGCTCAAGGGAGCAAGTGCCACTCCCACAGGGGCCAGCCCAGCTCCGAGGCGCACTGGCGCAGCGCAGGGGCCGGATTGACCCCGTGGGGATGAGTCACCGCCCTCAGCATGGGCAGATCGTTGTGGGAGTCGCTGTAACCAAAGCTCCCCTGCCAGAGGTTGTCCCGTCCGGCAAACAGCTGGTTGATGCGGGTCACCTTGCCTTCGCGAAAACTCAGGGTGCCGCGGGTCTGGCCGGTCAGCATCCCCTCTTCCTCGTCGAGCAGTATGGCGACGCAGTGATCCATCCCCAGCATCTTTGCCATGGGAGCCACCAGATGCTCGCCGGAGGCGGAGATGAGCACCAGCTCGTCGCCCCGCTCCCTATGCCACTCGATGCGCGCCAACCCCTCGGGGTAGAGGCGCTCGCGCAGCACCTGCTCGGCAAAACGGCTACAGAGCGAGTCGAGCCATTGGCGCGACTTGCCCACCAGCGGCTGCAGGGTGAAGGCCATGTATTGATGCATGTCCATCTTGCCCTGATGGTAGAGGGACATCATCCCCTGCTCCTCGGCCACCATGCCCGCCGGGGCCAGCTCTTCGGCCACCATGTACTCCAGCCAGAGGCTGGCGGAATCCCCGGCAATCAGGGTCTCGTCCAGATCAAACAGTGCCAGTGCCATGAGGGCTCCTTGCGGTAACAACGAAAATGAAACTAGGCGTCATGCTACCTCACACAGCTGATCCCGGGCCACCGCCAGGGTCACGGTGCTCCCCACAGCCAGCAGATCGCCAGCCGAGCGGTTGAGGCAATCCACCGTCAACAGCCCCGCCTCGCACTCCACCTGATAACGGATCACGTTGCCGAGCAGCTGTTGCTGGCGAACGATGCCGGGCAGGCTGGGCTCGCTGCTGGTCGCCCCTGCGGGCAGCAGGGTGATGGACTCCGGCCGCAGCGCCAGCTTGCCCTGAAAACGGGGGCCGAACAGCGACTTGCCCTGCTCTGCGCCGAGCAGGTTGTAGTTGCCGATAAAGCCCGCCACAAACTCGCTGGCGGGGCGGGTGTAGATCTGCTCCGGCGTGCCGCTCTGCACTATGGCTCCCTTGTTCATCAGGAAGATCCGATCTGACAGGGTGAGCGCCTCCTCCTGATCGTGGGTGACGAAGATGGTGGTGAGCTCGAGGCGCTGCTGGATCTCGCGGATCTGCTGGCGCAGGCTGCGGCGGATGCGGGCATCCAGCGCCGAGAGCGGCTCGTCCAGCAAGAGGATCCTTGGCCGTACCACCAAAGCGCGCGCCAGTGCCACCCGCTGGCGCTGACCGCCGGAGAGCTCCCCCGGATAGCGGCGCTCGAAGCCGGTCAGCTCCACCAACTCCAGCGCCTCTTTCACGCTGGCCGCCAGCTCCCGTCCCGGCTGGGGTTTCATCTTGAGGCCGAAGGCGACGTTGTCCCACACCGTCATGTTGGGGAACAGGGCATAGCTCTGGAACACCATGCCGATGCCCCGCTTCTGGGGCGCCTGCCAGGTGATGTCCTCACCGGCCACCCGCACCTGACCGCCATCCACCGGGGTGAGCCCCGCCAGCGCCCGCAGCAGGGTGGACTTGCCGCAACCGGAGGGGCCAAGCAGGGTCACCAGCTCCCCCTTGCGGATGCCGAATTCTATCCCCTCGAACACAGGAGTGTCGCCGTAGGATTTGTGCAACTGATTGACTTCTAAATGAAACATATTGGATCACCGATGAAATCTGTTGGCCGCCCAGGTGAGCAGCAGGGTCAGCAGGAAGTAGCTCATCACCAGTGCACTGGTGAAGTGGCCCGAGGTGGCGCGCATGTTGTAGAGGTAGACCTGCAGGGTCTCGTAGCGGGTGCCCACCAGCATGTTGGCAAACACGAACTCACCGAGCAGGAAGGAGAGCGAGAGAAACAGCGCCGCCAGCAGCCCCTTGCGCAGGCAAGGGATCACCACCAGCAGAAAGGCGCGCCGACTGCTCGCCCCCAGCAGATGGGCGGCATCCATCAGATCCCTGAGCGGCACCCCTTGCAGACTGTTGGCCAGCGCCCGGTACATAAAAGGGAGCACCACAGTGAACCAGGTGCCGATCAGTATCCAGGGCGTGCCGATAATCGGCAGCGGGCCGTCGGCGTAGATCTGCAGCAGCCCCACCGAGGAGACCACGGGCGGCACCGCGAAGGGGAGCAGGATCAGCAGGTTCATCCAGGGATCCAGCTTGGGGAAGTAGTAGGCCACCACCAGCACGGTGGGCACCAGCACCAGGGTACCCAGCAGCAGGGTGGCGAAGCAGACCAGCAGGCTGCGGCCAAAGGCCGCGAGGAAGCGCGGATCGCCCCAGAGCTTGAGATACCAGTCGAGGGTGAAGCCGTCCGGCAGCAGAGTCGCCCCCCAGCGGGTGGAGATCGAATAGAGAAAAGTGGCCAGCAGCGGCAGCAGCAGGGTGGCGACCAGCGCCCCCAGCACCCACTTGGGCCAGCTCGGTTGCAAATCATGCATGGGATTGCCCCCTGTTCACATAGCTCTTTTTCAGCAGCCACTGGTTGGCGGCCGTCACTACCCCCAGCAGCACCATCAGGATCACCGCCAGCGCCGCCGCCATATTGGGCTCGAGGAAGATATCGCCGGAGACCAGGCTGGCCACCCTGATGGTCACCAGATTGAAATTGCCTGTGGTGAGGGCATAGGCGGAGGCATAGGCCCCCACAGCGTTGGCAAACAGGATGATCAGGGTGCCGAGCAGCGCAGGCGTCAGCACCGGCAGCGCCACGTGCCACACATACTGGCCCTTGCTCGCTCCCAGCAGCGCGGCGGCTTGCGGCCACTCATCCTGCAGCGCATCGAAGGCCGGATAGAGCAGCAGCAACGCGAGGGGGATCTGGAAGTAGGTGTAGATGAGGATAAGGCCCGACCCCGAGTAGAGGTTGAAGCCGTCGATCAATCCCCAGGATTTGAGCAACAGGGTAACGGCGCCGTTGATGCCGAGAATGATGATGAAGGCGAACGCCAGCGGCACTCCGCTGAAGTTGCCTGTCATGGTGACAAAGGCCAGCAGCAGCCGCTTGACCCGCTCGCCGCTGTGACGCAGCGCCGCAGCCCCGAGCGTGCCGATGGCAAGCCCCCCTAGACTGGCGATACCGGCGATACGCAACGAGTTACCGAAGGACTGCAGGTAGAAGGGGGAGCTCAAAATCTCCCGATAGTAGTCGAGGCCCCAGCCATCGGGGGTCTGAAAACTGCCCACCAGCACCCACACCATGGGGGCGAGCTGGAACAGTATCATCAAGAGGACAAAGGGCAGCAGCACCAGGGCCGGCAGCCAGTGGCGGCGCGCCTGGCGCCGGGTTGCCACGGGTTGATCCAGCAGGATCTCGGTGGTTGCAGGCATCATCAATGCACCTCGCGCATAAAGGCCGCCTTGAGCAGCGGGGGAGCCACCGGCTTGTCGTGGGGAACCCCCAGCAGGTCGGCCATCAGGGCGCAGAGCTGGGTCTGGGCGATCACCACCCCATCCGGCCAGTGCTCGACGAAGGCATCGCCAAAGAGCCAGAGCGGCACGGTGCGCTCCTCCGGCAGGGTGCCGCCGTGGCTCAAGTCATTGTTCATACCGTGATCCGAGGTGATCACCACCTGATACCCCTCTGCCAGCCACAGGGGCAGCAGATCGGCCAGCAGGCTGTCCATGCGGCGCGCCTGGTTACGGTACTGGCGGGAATCGAGGCCAAACTTGTGGCCCGCATCGTCCACCCCCATGGGGTGGATCAGCAGAAAGTCGGGATCATGTTGGGTTCTGAGCCACTCCCCATCCATCAGCAGATGGCTGTCGGGGTAGTTGTCATCCCAGTAGAAGCAGCCGTGCTGGATAGGCAACAGCTCATCGTGAGTAAAGCGATCGCGGGCAGCCAGCCAGGGGCTGCGGTTGTAGAGTTCGCTAACCCAGTAGTAGGCCGCCGCTGCGGTGCCTTTGCCTGCCGCGCGGGCCAGATGGAAGATGGAGTCATGCAGACTGAGGCGACTCACCCCGTTGTGGGTGATGCCGCTCGCCACCGGCGGCACGCCGGTCAGGATGCACTCGTAGAGGGGCCGGGAGAGGGAGGGCAGGGCAGAGCTCAGGGTCGTATGCAGGCCGCGCCCCGCCTCCACCATGCCGAAAAGGTAGCCCATACAATGGGCTACCTCGGCTGCCAGACCATCCACAAGTACCACTATCACCTTGTGTTGCACTGGATTTCCTTACTGCATGTTGATCATGACGGTTTCTTGCCACTGGCGCGGCAGGGCCTTGGAGCTCTGCTCCCAGGCTGCATGATCCTGCACCGGCTTGGCATTGGCATACTGCTCGGCCGGCAGCAGCTTGGCTTTCACGTCATCCGGCAGGGTCACATTGCTGCGGATGGGGCGGGCGTAGCCACGGGCCAGGTTGATTTGACCGGCATCGGAGAGGATGTATTCCCGCGCCAGCTTGGCGGCGTTGGGGTTCTTGGCCCACTTGTTGATGATGGTGGTGTAACCGGCGATGACGGAGCCGTCGCTCGGGATCACCACATCAAACTTCTTGGGGTCGATCTGGTCGCGGTAGTTCAGGGCGTTGAAGTCCCACAGCACACCCACTTCCACTTCGCCCTTCTCGATGTTGGCTATGGTCGGGTCGTTCAGTGACAGGCGACCCTGCTTGGCCAGCTGGCCGAACAGCTCCAATGCAGGCTTGAGGTTCTTCTCGCTGCCACCAGTGGCATAGGCCGCCGCCAGCACGCCGTTGTTGGCCTGGGAGGCCACGCCCACGTCACCCAGGGTCACCTTGTAGTCGCCACCCAGCAGGGATTGCCAGCTGGTGGGGGCGGCCTTGACCAGATCCTTGTTGATCAGGAAGGCAATGGTGCCGGTATAGGCCAGCATCCAGTGCCCGTCCGCATCCTTGGCCCAGTTGGGAATATCGGCCCAGGTGGAGGGTTTGTAGGGCTGGGTGACCCCCTGCTTGACCGCAACCGGGCCGAAGGCGCCGCCCACGTCACCGATATCGGCGGTGGCATTGGCCTTCTCGGCGGCGAACTTGGCGATCTCCTGCGCCGAGCTCATGTCGGTATCCTGATGCTTGATGCCGTAGATGCTGCCGAGCTGCTGCCAGGTATCCTTCCAGTTGGCCCAGCTGTCGGGCATGCCGATGCTGTGAAGCTGGCCTTCGCCACGGGCGGCCTTTTCGAGATCCGCGATATTTTCGGCGGCAAACAGCGGTTGACTGATGGCCACCAGGGCCAGTGCACTTGCGATCACGCTTTTCATCATCCCATCCCTCTGGACTAGGTCAGTTAAGGTTCGAGAGGGATGCTAGAGGGGAAATATGACGGTGGCGGGGCGCTTTGATGGCGTTTTCGTGACAATCGCCCTGTCATGGCGCTGTCATCAGCAGGGGTTACAACTCGGGGCCGACAGCCGCTGGTCTACTCCAGTCGAGCGCAATCCGGAATGACCGACAGGGACGTGACAGTGACAGAGCGATTGAGGGAACAGGGGCTGGCCGATGGCCGTAGCCCCTCCAAGTGCGAGCAGATTTGCCAGACCCTGCGCCGCTATATCGGCAGCGGCCAATTGGGGGCCGGGCAGCAGCTGCCCGCCGAGCGGGCCCTGAGCGAGCGCTTCGCCACCACCCGCATCACCATCAAGGAGGCGCTCTCCAGCCTCGAAGCAGACGGCCTTATCTACCGGGCCGAGCGGCGCGGCTGGTTCGTGGCGCCGCCGCGCCTCACCTACGATCCCGCCATCCACACCCACTTTCACCAGTGGATAGGCGAGCAGCAGCGCACCGCCGAAACCCGGGTGCTGGCCCATGGCGGCGAGCTTGCCAGCAGCGAACTGTGCCGCTGGATGGGGCTGGCGCCCTTCACCCCGCTTTATGAAATCCGTCGCCAGCGACTGATCGACGGCCGCCCCGTGCTCCACGTCAGCCACCACCTGCTGGCGAGCCGCTTTCCCGATATCGCCAGCGCGCCCCTGGCGAGCTCCCTCACCGAGCTCTATCAGCAGCGCTATGGCATAGGCCAGGGCGGGGCCAGCCTCGAGATCACCCCCTCGGCGGCGCGGGGCGCCATCGCCCGTGCCCTCAATCTGGCGGAGGGGAGCGCGGTGCTCAGGCTGGTGCGGGTCAACTACGACGAACGGGGCGGGCTGGTGGATTGCGATATCGAGCACTGGCGGCCGGATGCGATACGCATCTGCCTCGATACGAGGGTGCTGCAGCCGATTGTCGGCCAGCTGCAGCGTGTCCAGCTTGCGGATTAGGTAGCAGACAGCCAGCGTGACGGATCCCGCAGGATCCGCCGGGATCAGTTGTCGATATTGGGGATAAGGTCGTCGAAGCTCTGGTAGCCGCAGTCCGCCAGTTGCAGCGACATTGTGTAGGTCTTGCTGCCCTCCCGCTGGCCTATGGCGGGGCGGTTGAGCTTGAGCTCCTGATGCCAGTACTCCTTCATGCGATCGATGAGGGCCATGGCCTCGCTCTCGTCCAGGTGGAGCTGGCAGAGCGCCATGTAGTTGTTGGACTTGTGCATGTTCTCCACCAGATAGTCCCCCAGCACCGACATGGCCTGGCGTGCCTGCTGGCGGGCGAAGCGGCTGTGTTGCTCGAAGCTGATCCGCTCGCTGATGAGGAAGTGGTAGCTGTTGTCTATACCGAGCTGCAGTATGCCGAGCTTCTCCAGCTTGCGCAGATAGAGGTAGCAGGAGGCGTCGGTCAGGCCGTATTCCCGCTTGAGATCGATCAGCGTCTTGTCGCGCCAGAAGATGTTGGCGAGGAAGGCGTAGAGGCCGGGCTCCTTGTGAAACGCCTCGTCCTGCTCCTGGGTGAAGACGGCGCGGCGGCTCTGGGCGTCCTGGGTGCGGTCCAGCAGCTCCTCGAACGAGAGCCCCACCAGGTGGCAGATCTCCAGCAGGGTGTCGAACGGCAGGGAGGGCTTGTTCATCATCCGCTTTATGGTAGCGATGGAGACCCCCATGGCTTCTGCCAGGGTCTGATAGCGGATCCCCTTGTCGGTCAGGGTCTTCTTCAGGGTGTCGAGAATGTGGTTGGCCAGGGTCTGGCTGTAGGTCATGCAACTATTCCTTTATCTGCATTTTTAGTCGTGCCAGAAAATGAGAGATTTGTCTGTATCGGGCTCAATTTTTGACACCTAGAAAAACCAGAGGAGATACGTCCGGTGATAACGGCTGAAATGGCCTGACCAGTCATGGTGCAAGGTGGCAGATAATGACACTCGATGGTGCATATCCTTCAACCTTTCAACATTTTGCTGGTGATGCATATTACATCGCACATAATCCAACACGAATCGGATTCAATACCTTCCTGGTTGAGAAAACGATTGTTTGCTTCCAATTTAAGGGTTTTTTTAACCGCAAGGTTTTATTCTTTCCTGGCATTGAGCGGAACTCGCAAGAGGTCCGCTTTTTTTCTTTTCTCCGAATTTGAGCCCGCCGTCAAGGAAGGGGCGCATTTTTTGGCACCTCCTGCGCCGCCTTCCCGAGGGACTATTCCCCCTTGCAGGGGAACAGCTTGGGGATCTCCCGCACCAGCCAGCTCTTGGCCTTGCCCATGGTATCTCGCCGCCAAGCCAGCACGACCTGCACCTGATGGCGATACTCGGGGCCTATCACCTTGAGGCGTCCCGCCTTGATGTCTTCTTCTATCCAGCTCAGTGGCATGGTGCCGACGCCAATGCCCGCCAGCAGGGCATCGCGCTTCTCCCCCATGGTGCTGACGGTCAGGCGCGGCTGCTTGTCCAGCAGACGATAGGTGAGGGCGGGCTTGCGCCGCGCCGTGTCGGCGATGGCGATGGCGCGGTAGCGGCGCAGTGTCTCGTCCGCCAGGGGCTCGGGCTCCAGGTGCAGGGGGTGATCCGGGTGGGCGACATAGAGCATCACCTCCTCCTGCAAGGGCTGATGCTTGATGCCCGTCATCATGATATCGGGGTTGAGGGAGGAGATGAGCAGATCCGCCCGGCCATCTTCCAGACACTCCCAACTGCCCGCCAGCACCTCGGCTCGCAGCCGCAGCCGGGTATCCGTCTGCTCGGCCAGCCGCTCCACCAGGGGGTAGAGCGCCTGCAGCGGCACCAGGGCATCCACGGCTATGGTGATGTCGGTCTCCCAGCCCCGGGCCAGGGCCCGGGTCTCCCCCACCAGGTGCTCGGCAGCCTCCAGCAGCAGACGACCCTGCTCCAACAACATGCGCCCGGCCGGGGTGAACTTGGTTCTGTGGCCACTGCGATCAAACAGCATGGCGTCCAGCTCGTCTTCCAGCTTCTGCACCGTGTAGCTCAGTGCCGAGGGCACCTTGCCCAGCTCGTCGGCGGCCGCCGCGAAGCTGCCACGGCGGTCTATGGCGTCCAGCACCCGGATCGCCTCCAGGGTCAGCGCCCGTTCCTTGTTCGATTCCTTGGCCATATCTAACCTTCAATTATTTTGAACATGTTTGCCAGATTATCTCGCTAACAACTTAGGGCAAGTGACTTTAATATTCAATCAACGCTTAGGCAGGAAGGCCAGGCGGCCAAATAAAAGGTAGTTCCAGGCTGAGACATCACACAGAACGATGTCTGCTGTAGGTGAAAGAACAACACACTATTTGAATAACCTCTTGCATGGATGCATTGATTCGGGCCGAAACGGCCTTGGCAATGACATAAAAACCAAGAGAGTGAATGAACATGAAAAACCTAATCAAGATGCTGGCCGTTGCAGGCCTGATGACCGCAGGTTTCGCCCAGGCTGCCGTACCGGGCGACATCAATGCCGCTCCTGGCGTGCTGTTTGTGAACTGGAACGCGACTGCCGCCATGGCTGGCAAGGCCAACCCCATGCTGGAGGTGCGCGATGAGTCTGGCGATCTGCTGGCATCGGTTCACGCCAGCCTGATGGGCACCCAGCAGGTCAAGATCCCGAGCCGCACCCAGGGCAACCTGACGGTGAGCCTGGGGGATCAAAGCAGCGACTACCGCATCCCGTTCGGTCTGGGTGACGGTCGCCAGCGTTAATCAACCGTTTACAGGTATTGGAGGAGCACACCATGATGAAATTGAGAGCCGCAGCTGAACGGGGTCATGCCAACTTCGGCTGGCTGGATGCACGCCACAGCTTCTCGTTCGGTCACTACTATGACCCGGACTGGATGGGGCACTCCGTCCTGCGGGTCATCAACCAGGATCTGGTGTCGCCGGGTGGCGGCTTCGCTACCCACCCTCATGCCAACATGGAGATCCTCACCTGCGTGCTGAGCGGCACCATAGAGCACAGGGACAGCCTCGGTCATGCCGAGCAGATCCCGGCGGGGGATTTCCAGCTGATGAGCGCAGGGTCCGGCATCCGGCACAGCGAGTACAACCCCTCGCAGACCGAGCCCCTCTCCCTGTTGCAGATCTGGATAGAGCCGAACGAAGTCGGCACTACCCCGGGTTATCAGCAGAAGAAGATAGCCACCCAGCCCGGGCTGACGCTGGTCGCGTCACCGGATGGGGAGGCGGGATCCTTCAGGATCCGCCAGCAGGCCCGCATCTGGCGACTGCAGCTTGCCGAAGGGGAAACCCTCGAATGGGCATTGCAAGGGCGTCATGGTTACCTGCATATGATTTCAGGGGAGCTGACTGGCAACGGTCTGGCTGCCCGACCCGGCGACGGCCTGCTCAGTCGCGATGAGGCGTCCTGGACGCTCACCGCCTCAGAGGGGAGTGAAGCCCTGCTGTTTGATCTGCCCTGATAGATAAATCTCGGCGAAATGAATGAGTTAACAATTAGCACTTACACTGTTATTACCAAGATGGGTAATCAAAGGAATCTGACGATGGACAAGATGAAAGATGTGGCACTGCTGGCGGGTCGTATTTTGCTGGCGCTGATGTTCGTGATGGCAGGCTGGGGCAAGATCGGCGGTTACGCCGGTACCCAGGGTTACATGGAAGCCATGGGCGTGCCCGGGTTCATGCTGCCCCTGGTGATCCTGCTGGAGCTGGGTGGCGGTCTGGCCATAGTGCTGGGTCTCTTTACCCGCAGCCTCTCCGTGCTGCTGGCCGGTTTCACCCTGATGGCCGCCTTCATCTTCCACTATCAGCCTGCCGAACAGATGCAGATGCTGATGTTCATGAAGAACCTCTCGGTGGCCGGTGGTTTCCTGGCCCTGGCGGCAGCCGGTCCTGGTGCCTTCAGCCTGGATGCCCGCCTCGGCAAGTGTTGGTAATACCCTGATAGTTCAAGTTTTCCAACGCCTTTCGGCCGGTGCAGTTGCACCGGCTTTTTTATGGCTATGTCCCAATTACGTGTTGCATGGGGCGCCCCAGCGCCTCCTGCAAGCAATGTGGGATAGTCACTTCCCGTCCATAGCGCTCCAGCATCCTTCGCCAACCCAGATAATTCCTCAGATAGTGGGTCGCTACCCCATGGAACCGCTCCATCCACTCTTTCAAACGCCTGTGGTACCCGTTCACATGCTGGATGTGGTACGCGCCAACCACGCGCTCGCCTTGACGATTGCGCACGACCTGATGGGTCACTCCCTGCGCTTTGCTGAAACTGGCATACACCCCGGCGCCATCGCTACACAACACCGCATCTGGCGAGACAAGGGGTGTCAAAACCGCTATCACCGTCTCGGCATTCATTTTCTCCAACTGAAAATCCGCATGGTGACCAGCCCGGTCCTGAACCAC
>NZ_JAAILA010000033.1 GCF_010974825.1 Aeromonas rivipollensis
CCAGCCCGGTCCTGAACCACCATCACCGGGATGTAATCCGACCCTGTGCCTCGGGTACGGCCTTTGCCCCCACGATGGCGGGCCGGGCGGGGCAAACCACGTTGCCCTTTAAACGACTCCAGGAAGAAGGTCTCATCGACCTCGACGATACCCTCCCCGTGCCGCCTGGTGGCTCGCCATGGCTCTCAGGAAGCGGTGACGCCACAAAAAGGCGGTGTTTTTACAGACCCCGCAGCGGACGGCAGCCTGTCGCACGGTCAGCCCGTCGATGAGGGCCTGGGCATAGTCTTCCCAGCACTGTGCCTTGCGAAGCCGGGCCAGCGGCGTCTTGGTGAGAACGGAGCTGGTACGCAGACACTGCTTGCAGCGATAGCGACGCAGCCCTCGACTCCAGCCCCAGGGAGCCAACTGCGCGGCCTCGGCCTGGCAGTGAGGGCAACATTGGCAAGGGGGGAGTTGGGTGGCTAAAGAGGTGATGGGGTGAGGGGCGGTGAGTTCATGTTGCGCAAGGCGACGCTGGCGCAAGGTGAGCAGTGGGAAGAGAGAGAGTAGATGTTGAAAGGCTTGGGTATCCATGATGGAGGCCCTCAGGGTGATGACCTACTTCAAGGTTAGCCTTTCAACACATAACTGGGACAGCGCCATTTTAAAGCTACCCTTGCGGGCGGTGCAGGGTCTGCTCGACTCTCTGTTTGAGCTGATGAACGTGCCATTATGCGCACCTGATTTCAGTTGCATCAGCAAGCGAGCCAGCACGGTCAAGGTACCATACCGGCAACCACCCAAGTGTAAGGTCACCGATTTGGTTATCGATTCCACTGGCCTGAAGGTGTTCGGCGAGGGCGAATGGAAGGTGAGAAAACACGGCCATGACAAGCGTCGGGTCTGGAGCTAGTTGCATCTGGCGGTGGACCCGGCGACCCACACTATCGTGGCGGCAGAGGTCTCGCTGGAGAATGTCCATGATGCCGAAGTACTGCCCACCTTGCTCAAGCAACTGCGGCGTCAGCTGGGGACTATTTTTGCCGATGGCGCGTATGACACCAAGGATTGTCATGCGTTGATAAGGCAGAAGAACGCCACGGCGTGTATCCCGCCCCGTCAGAATACCGGTTTATGGGAGAAAAGCCACCCGCGTAACGAGGCGGTACTGGTCATGCGCAAGGAGGGGCTGGCGTACTGGAAACGGGTTTCTGGATATCATCGGCGGTCATTGGCAGAGACGGCGATGTATCGGTTCAAGCAGTTGATGACGGGGAAGCTGAGTTTGCGCAAATACAATGGTCAAGTGGGTGAAGTGATGGCCTATGTGTGTGCGGTGAACAAACTGAACGGCCTTGGTTTGCCCGTTAGAAAGCCCCAAGAGTAGCTATCGCTTGGGGTTGGGGATATTGCGCTCTGATGGCTGATTTAGAAAACAACGCCTTCTTAATCATGGGTGGATGGCCTTATGTATTCTGGGCGGTTGTGGTATCAGAGTTGACCCCCTTTGATAAATGTGATCGACGGGCGTACGAGTTTTCACCTAGTCGGTCAGATGCTCGATCTTAATGTCGAGAGCATCAGCCAGTTGCGTGAGTTGCTGGTGGCTTAACCGGTAGCCGGGTTGCTCTATAGCCACCAGCTCACTCAAGGGCATGCCCACCCGAGTAGCCAACTCATCCTGACTTAGATCGCGGTAGATGCGCCAGGCAGCCAGCAGTATCCCTGCTCAATTTGCAGTTCTACCACCTCGTTGGGAAAGTAGATTTCGTCTTCATTCATTGTGATTTTCCTTGTCTGATGGCCTGCTGACAAATCGACGAGCACTTTCGTTGATTGCCAAATTAATAGCCAAACTCAGCTCGCATATCTACTTGAGAAATCTGTCTCTCTTTCCAGTTTAATAAAGACCATATCCACATTAGATATTCGCGATCTTGATGACTTAGATATTCATATACCCGATGCCACCAGATTCGCCACTCTGACTTCTGATAGTCTATTGGTAACCCTCCAGAATATCTTCTTAATTGTTGGATAAAGTCATCGAAGTCATTCTCTCTGTATCTAAGGTCAGCTGGGATTCGAACAAAAAAATTAGATTTAATATGTGCTTCCACTCGGCTTGGAACTTGATATACATCTTTCCATACTTCAACTTTTTGAGCAATGTCTACAGGTTCATTTTCAAAAATAACAGAGACCGATAACAAAGGCTCTTCAAACTCATCAGGCGAAACTTCATCTTGGTGACTAAATTGAAGCTGCATTCTTGTGTATTGATAACAATGGTCTTGGGAAGGTGGTAAAGGATAAAAAGCTATTCGACGTTGACTACTACGGTTATGGAGTAAGTCACGAGCGCCTTTTGCTTTACTATTACATATATGACAAGTGGGGATGAAATTACCTGGATGCACTGAATAAATGGGATATTTATCCTTGCAAAGAATATGATCGTAATCAGCTCTCCACTGTTCATCATCACTAATATCGTTTCTGTTTTGTGAGAGCTGTGAGGTGCCACATAAAGAGCAAAGCATGGAGTTATTGTTGGCGCGGAAAAAACTCTGAAAGTGTTGTTCTATGCTTTCACCTGCTTGTTGCTTTGTCGCAGCTATATCTTTGGTTTTTGTAAATAAGTGAGTAGTTAGAGACTTAAAGGCATCAAATAGTTGTTCATTAACAAGTGTTGGTAAGATGGTCGATGTGTTATCAAAGAAATGATGAATATTCTGCGCATTTGAAACCTTTCTATACAATGCTGCTCTTTCAAATTGGCCCTCAGGTAAGTTATTCCAAAGAGTTTCAAATTTTTCTCTTGTTGGTGCATTTGACCAACAAGCACTTCTTTTCTCCTCTCCATCATGTGGAAACGTTCCAAATAAATTATCATCAAATGATTCAGCCGTTATACTTTTTTTAAGAAAAAATAATAATTCATCATTCAATACCTTAAAAACCTTACAGAGAGGTGTCTGTTGAGCAAGAGAAAATAACATTATTTATCCAACCTTTTCAACAAATAAGCTTTTTCCATAGACTCACCAAGATTACTTTCAATCCATTCAATTGTTGCTTTTGATTTTTTTTGGTCCTGATCGTGAGGAAGCCGTTTCTTAACTTCGTTTACGACAGTTTTTGAAATAAGAGAACGAAGGCCAAAATATTGCTTTATGATGACATCAAATGAAGCACCATACGTCTGGGCCTCAATGGGCTCGACAGATATTGAACCGTCATTCTGGCGCTTGAAGAAAAGAATATCATCTTTTTTCAAAGATGAAATCATAAATGGAGAGTGAGTTGATAAGAAAATATGAGATGACTTTTCGCTGTTTCCAGCAAGCGAGATAGCATTACTGAGATGGCTATGAAAGTATGTTCTCCATGCCGGATTGAGATGAGTTTCTGGCTCATCTAATAAAAATAATGAATTATTTGAACTAAAAATTCTAACTGAAGCAAGGATTTGTATTAATTGAGCTTCACCATCGGAAAGATCATCAAAATTCACTTCTCTTCCCGCTCCATCCGACATGATTAGCTCTGTCACAGACAAAGGCATTTTAGCCTTCAATGGTTTTTTAACAGTGCCAATGAAATTGTCTTTTTGTAGCTTCAATCGAGTGTCATATTGCCATTTTTTTACGCCAAGTAACTGTAGCTTGTATAACCTTTCGAAAAATATAACAGGGTCACTATAGTTAGACTCTCTCAGATTTGAGATTACATTGTGGTCAGTTAAATCTAATGTTATCTGACCAGCAAGGTAATCCAGATTAATAAGCTCATATTGCTCATCAGATGCTCTTGCACCGATGCCATGAAACATCCCTTCACCAGCTATTCGGATCAGCATTTGAATATCCCGAATGGCATCTTCCTCTACGACACCATTTCTAAAGTCATACTGAAATGTAACTCGTACAGGATACTTAAATGTCATTTCATCTAATAGCCGGCTAATCTCATCGGGAGGCAGTATCGACAAACTGGCCAAAACCAAGCCAGCACTATCATAGTCAAGATAGATCATTCTACTAAGGGCCGTATCTGATTCGGATAGCTCTGTATAACCACCTTGTCCTATTTCATCGCCAGGCATTAAACTAAAAATGTTTGGATGTTTAATAAAATATTGTTTGTTAATTTTTTCAATTTCTTCGAAGCTTGCAGCTGACAAAATTTTACGACGATTGAGACGAATACGTTGTATTTCAAAATACTGAACCGCATTCCTCATAAAACTACGCTGAAGATTCTCGTTTAGGCCAGAGGAGTAACCTATTACATATGGAAGATTGATGTCAGATATATTAATCTCTCGCCAATCACCACCATTGCATATATATGAAATAGGTTCTTTTTCGCTCTCCTTCAAAACTATTTTAAATAGTAATTCAGAACCAATACCATCAGAATGACTGACTAATGGGTCAAGCGTGCCATTTACTTTGGATTTGAATGTTAATTCAAATCCAAAGCCAAGATCTGTTTTTACTTTAAAATCAGCCCGCTGAACACGCTCTATAAATGAGAAACATTCACCAATCAATTCTAGTAGCTGCGATTTCCCTGAACCATTTAAACCGATCAGTGCAATCACTTGGCCGTTAGAATAAGAGAAGTCGAACTTATTGTAATTCAATCCTTTGTACTGGCCATTTAATTTCAACGAAAGTAAGCGCATCAACGTTTCTCCCTGCTATTTTTTTTTAGACCTTTTCTTTCATCTTTAATGCAGGCCAGCAGGGCCTCGGCGCTATTTTTACCGCTGATCAAGTCGGGGTTAGCGGCGCGCCAGTCTGCCGTCAGCTCGCCACGAAATGCCTTAGCCAGGATGGATTGGGTTAGGTTATTAACCTTTTCCAACGCAGCTTTGGTCTGTTGTTCGATGGAGTCGGCATAGGCAAAGATCTGTTCTACTCGGCGGACTATTTCGGTTTGCTCAGCAGGAGCAGGTAGCGATATTGGATATGCAGCTAGTTTTTTAGCATTGATATTTGACTGACTTACACCATCAGACTTGACTGCGTAGCAATAGGCTCTTGCCGAAGGACTGTTCAAATGGTAATTCAAAAATTCAGGGTTGAGTGCTGGTAGGCAGCTTATTTTAATTAAGTAACCTGCATATATAGCAGCTCTTTCGCCTCTGTATATAGAGGTTTTACCAACCAGTTCTGGGCTGTTGGTCCGATTAAAAAGCACATCCCCATATTCCAGATTGTATTTTTCTATTTCAATACTATCTGTGGTATATACAAGATCAGCCCAATCCAACTTGCCATTTTGCAGATTACCCATTCTCAAAACTGGCACTAATCCCTCTTTTTGTGACTTTGCCGATGAACCATAAGTAGGCTTATTGATAAAGTCACCTAAAACGCCATCTAACCACGGCGTACTATCATTTTTAGTCCGCCACTCTTCAGTCAATTTTCCACTGACCGCAGCAGCCAGGACGGATTGACGGAAACGCTTAAGGATTTCCGGGATGCGAGCAAGGCTGGCTTGGGTTGCTTCCACCTGAGCCAGTAGGGTGTCGAGTCGGTTGGCGATCTCTTTTTGTTCTGCCAAGGAAGGGACAGCTAAGGTTAAAGTTTCAATGTCACTTTTTCGAATTGAGGGTACAGTTGTTGATCTCGATGCCTCAGAAAGATCAATTGTATTCATAAAGTGATATATGAAACGGCATGATTCAGTAATACTAGGTATTACTGCCATGACATTATTATCAGCTAAGCCCGGCTTAATAACAAACGCTCTGCGATTAAGCTTTATTGCCTCCCCAATTTTCGCAAATAATGTCACACCTTCTTCAAATATCTCTCCTTTAAGTTCATCAGCTTCGTATTGATCAACGTAATGCCCTGCTGAATCGGCCTTTCCATTATTATTTCGCACCGCATTTGATACGTCACTAACCTTATAAACGGGGTATAGACCATTTTGCTTACCCTGATATTTTTTGGGAAAACCTATGCCACTGGTTACTCTAACTAAATCACTTAGCTGAGCTGCGACCCAGTTTTCAGTAGTCATGGAAAGCCCCATTACCCCACCCCCTCTAACGTCTTAATTAGCGCTTGCAATTCAACCAACGCAGTGTCCAGTTCATCCTTGGCCTGATTGGCCAATTCCAGCGGCTCGGGTAAGTCGGCGGCATCGACGCTGTCTTTATCCTTCAGCCAGCTGATATCGAGGGAATCGCCCTTGCTATCGCGGATCCAGTCCCGGCTAAAGCTGCGCCAGCGGCTATGGGCCAGTTGCGGATCGGTATTCTGGTTGGCGGGATCATCGGCCAGCTCGATCTGCTCGGCGCCAAAGCTCCATTCGCCCTCGCTGCGCGGGCTCTGGCCATTGGGGTCGGTACCATAGACGGTTTCAAACGGTTTGAGGTGGGCTTCGGTGAAGGGGGTGCGCTTGCCAAAGCTCGGCATATTGGTGCGCAGGTCGTAGACCCAGACTTGCTTGGTACAACGCTCCTGCTGGTGGGGATCCTTGGCGCTGCCCTTCTGGAAGAAGAGCACATTGGTCTTGACCCCCTGGGCGTAGAAGATGCCGGTGGGCAGGCGAAGGATGGTGTGCAGGTTGCACTTGTCCATCAGATCGCGGCGCACCTCGGTGCCAACCCCGGCTTCAAACAGCACGTTGTCAGGCAACACCACGGCGGCGCGACCACCAGGCTTGAGGCCACGGTAGATATGCTGCAAGAAGGCGAGTTGCTTGTTGCTGGTCTTGTAGGTGAGGTCATCGCGGTTGATGGCTGCCTCTCCCCCCTTGGCGGTACCAAAGGGTGGGTTGGCCAGCACGATATCCACCTTGGCCAGATTGGCACCGACCAGACCCAGGGCGTTGCCGAGATGGACTACCCCCTCTTCATCCCCTTCCATACCGTGCAGCAGGCAGTTCATCAGCGCCAGACGGCGGGTATTGGGCACCAGCTCGACCCCGATAAAGGCGCGGTTCTTCTGGAACGCTTGCTCTGCCTTGCTGAGGTCGTAGAGATCGTCGGTCTGCTCCTTGATGTATTGATCGGCGGCGATTAGAAAACCGGCGGTCCCGGCGGCGGGATCCTGAATGGTCTCCCCGACCTTGGGCTGGATGCAGCGCACCATGCTGTTGATCAGGGCGCGCGGGGTGAAGTATTGACCGGCGCCGGATTTGGTTTCGCCAGCATTTTTCTCGAGTAATCCTTCATAGAGATCCCCCAGCCCATCTTGTTTGGCGCTGAACCAGTCGATCTGGTTGAGGGTCTTGATCATCTGCTCCAGGTGGCGCGGCTCGCGCAGGCGGGTCTGGGCATCGGCATAGATGGCGGCGATCAGGGGATCATGGTCTTTGGAGAGATCCACTAGCATCTGGCGATAGTGGTTGATGAGGTTGATGCCGGAGCGGTTCGCAAGCTCCGGCCAGCGGCACTGCTCTGGCAGGGTGTGGGCGGCCAGAATGCCCGCCTCTTCGTTCTCGTGCACCATCTTGATAAAGAGCAGTAACACCAGCTCGGTGACATAGTCGGAGTAGTTGATGCCGTCGTCGCGCAGGACGTCGCACAGGTTCCACAGTTTTTGAACGATATCGTTGTTGCTCATGAGAGTTCCGGTTATCAGCTGTGGGCCGCCAGCAGGGCGCACAGGGGCTGGTTGATATAGTAATTGCCGCGACCAATCTTCTGTTTTTGCAAGAATCCCTGCTCCACCAGCAGATCCAGATAGCGGGTGGCAGTAATACGGGTTACCCCGAGATCACCCATGACAAAGTCGATCTTGGTGTAGGGGTGGTTGAAGAGGTTGTTGAGCAGATCCTGACTGTAGATCTTGGGCAGTTGTTCGCGGATGCCCTGCTTGTAGCTGGCCATCAGCTCCTTGATGCCGGTGATGAGCGCTATGGTGCTCTGGGCCGTGTCGATCACCGCATCGAGCATGTAGAGCAGCCAGGGCTCCCAGTCTCCTGTGTCACGCACCGCTTGCAGTTCGCGGTAGTAGCGCCCCTTGTCCTGGATAAAGTAACGGCTGAGATAGAGCACCGGCAGGTTGAGCAGCCCCTGAGCCACCAGATAGAGCAGGTTGAGGATGCGGCCGGTGCGGCCATTGCCGTCATAGAAGGGGTGAATGCTCTCGAACTGGTGGTGGATGATGGCCATCTTGACCAGGGGGTCGGCATCACACACCTCGTCGTCATTGATATAGCGCACCAGGTTGTCCATCAGGGCTGCTATCTCGTCGGCGTGCTGGGGCGGGGTGTAGATCACCTCGCCGGTGCGGGCATTCTTGAGATCGGTGCCGGGCAGACGGCGCAAGCCAGCGCGGTTTTTCTCCAAGAATTGCTGCACCGCCAGTATGTCGGCCAGCCGGATCAGCTGCTGACGGCGCACGGTGGCAAAGCCCTGCTTGAGGGCGGCGGCATAATCTTGTACCTCTTTGGTGGCCGGATTGACCGCCTCTTCAAACAGGTTGGCGCGGTAGAGATCATCCTGGGTGGTGATGATGTTCTCGATCTCCGAGCTGTTTTTTGCCTCTTGCAGCGACAGGGTGTTGATCAGGATCCCCTCGTTGGGGATGCTGGCGGCCACCCCTTTGAGTTCGGCCAGATAGCGGTGAGCCTCGGCGCTCTTCTTGAGCACGGCGCGGCTCTCCAGCTCGGCGATATTGGCCAGCGGCAGCGGGGTAATGGGCATAGAAAGTCCCCTTTTCTGTATATGGCGGCGATTGTATGTATAGAAATTTTAATTTTCTATACATATTTCCGGCCGCATAGATAAAAAAGTCCCTTTTCTAACGCTATGCCGATGAGCTTTGGTAAAAACACGGCGGCTACTCATCAGGCTGCCTGCCAGAGTGCGTCGCCAAGCTGCTCCAGCAGCTGATCTAGCTGCTTGCCAAGCAGACCGTCGAGCCTTTTAGCGCCGCCGTCATCGGCGAAGCGCTCGTTGATAAAGTCGCGATCGACAATAACCTCGTGCACCAGCTGTTTGGCCAGCCGTTCCAGCCATTTGCGCTGGATGGGCGTCCAGCTCCGGCTACTGTAGATCTGCTCCATCGCCAGCCGTACCCGCTCGCTATAGGGGATAAGCGGCTCGCCAAGGGCAGCGCGACGTATGTGACCAATGATGCTGGCGGCGATATCGTGATTGGTCTTGCTGCGCCAAGCACTCTGCAAGTTGGCTTCCTTGAAACCAGCGCCATCGAGCAGCAGTTTGATCTCTTTGAGCTGGGCTCGAGTGAGGTTGCGCGGGGCATTGACCACCGCCATCAGCGCAGCATTGCTGTTAACCTGCTGGCGGATGAAGTCGGCGAAGCCATCCAGATAATCCTCTGGCCTGCCATAGGCGCCGTAGCTCTGCTCGCGCAGGGTGAGCCTGTCTTGATGATCTGAAATGACTGGCCGATATGCACTGCCCACCAGCTCTTGAACCTGTGCCAGTTCGCTGAGCAGGGTTACGTGCTGGCGCAAGAAGGCGCTGGCCTGTGTGGGGCCAAGCTGGTGGAGGTGTTGGTGCAGTTTGCCAGGATCGACGCCCCACTCCTCCCCCAATTCCGCCAGCTTCTGCTGCAGGGCAGGGTGGCGATCCGCCTTGCCCTCTGCCTTGCGCAGCACCCGCATCAGCTTCTGGCTAAGCTGGCTTAAAATGGTGTCGGCCTGGCTCTGGCCCGGCTCGTCTCCCGCTACGCTGAGGGATTGTTCCAGACAGCTCTCATCACACAGCTCATCAACCAGCTGCGCTAGGGTGATATCGGGGTTCTTGACCAACGGTTGCATGGTATTGACCTCGGCCAACGCGGCATAGATATCCACCGGGTCATAGATGCGAAACACCGTTTTGCCTATGTCATCACAGCGACGGGTCGCCCGCCCCATCATCTGTTCATAAAGGATCCGTGACTTGACCCGACGCATAAAGACCAGATTGCAGATCCGCGGTACGTCGATGCCAGTGGTAAGCAGATCCACCGTGATGGCGATATTGGGGTAGCGCTCGTTCTTGTAGCGGCTGATCAGGGTGCTCACCTTGTCGCTTTTGCCGGTGATTTTGGCGACCGCCTCCTGGTTATAGCTATTGCCATGGAGCTCTTTGAACTCGGCATCCAGTAGCCGCTTGACCATGTCGGCATGGTTGTCGGTGGCACAGAAGATCATGGTCTTCTCATCCCCGAAGGGATCCAGCTCTTGTGCAAGCGCATGACAGATGACCTGATTGAAGGATTCGTTGATCACCCGCTTGTTGAAGGCATCCACCTCGAAGTTGAGATCGTCTTCCAGCTCAGCGGTCTCAATCTCGCCGGTACGGGTATCGATGGCGGTCACCCGTTCGCCCTTGTTGAAGTTGATCCCCTTCTCGGTCAGCTCAGTCTGGAAACGGATCGGCGATTCGTGGTCGATCAGCCAGTCATCGGCGACTGCCTCACGGTAGGAGTAGAGATAGACCGGCTTGCCGAAAATCTCGCTGGTGTGTTTCGCTGGGGTGGCGGTGAGGCCAATTTTCACCGCATCGAAATAGTCGAGCACCCGGCGGTAGCTTGACAGATATTGCGCCGCATCGCGGGTGGAGAGCTCCCCTTCGGTCATCTCCTGATCCAGAGCGTAACCCCGGTGGGCTTCGTCCACTATGATGCAGTCGAACTCATCGATCGGCGGTTGGCTATCACTGGCGAAGATGCGTTTGACCATGGCCTGCACGGTAGCGACCTGGATGCGGGTCTCGGCTTGTGCCGCCATGTCTCCCAGTTCGGCGATGGTGTAGGCAGACCACAAGGTCTGATTCTGTTCGAGGCGAGCATCTTTGAACGCATCCAGGGCTTGGCCGCCCAGTGCGGTTCGGTCCACCAGAAAGAGGATGCGGCGAAAACGCTCTGCTTTGAGGAAGCGATACATCAGGCCAATGATAGTGCGGGTCTTGCCCGTGCCGGTGGCCATCGCCAGCAGGCAGTTGCGCTGATCCTGCTCCAGCGCAGCCTCCACCGCTTCGATGGCTTTCTGCTGATAGGGCCTCACCTTGAGGTAACCAAAATCCTCTTGCTTGAGTGTCTGCTCGGCTTGTTCGCGGCTGCGTTTGAGCAGATCCAGTAGCCCATCCGGCGAGTGAAACTCTTGCAGTGCTCGGGCCAGATTGCTCGGGTGGCGGGCATCGCGAAACCAGATGCCGGACTGCTCAGCCAGCTGTTTGACAAAGGGGCGGCCGTTGCAGGAGTAGAGATAGGGGAGCTGATACTGCTCACCTTGACCATCGGGCCAGGAGGATGAGCGCCCCTCCAGAGCCCAGGGACTGACCATAGAACCCGAGAGGGCAAATCCCTTGCTGTAGCGCCCCGCCTGAGGGATCTTGCCTGCCACATTGGTGTTCATCTTTTTTGCTTCTACGGCGGCAATCGGCATCAGGCCGATGAAGAGCACGTAATCGGCCCGCCCCTTCTCCCCATTATGCTCGGTTGGCCATTCGGAGATGGCCATGTTGCGCCCCTTCTGCGGACGCACGCCCTTGCGGTAATCAAGCTGTTCGGAGTCCGCCTCCCAGCCTGCGTCCTGCAACTGCTGATCGATGAGAATACGGGTGCTGCTCTCGTCGAGAGAGAGGGTATCGGTGATCCGTTTGGCCTTGCTGGCAAACCCTTGCAGAGCCAGTGCTGCCTGCTTCTTTGCCTCGTCACTTTGCTGCTGCAATTGCTGTTGCAACTCGGCAAGGCGGCGTTCGAACTCCTGCTGCTGGGCAGAAAGCGCCTGCTGGTGGGCCCTGGCCTGGGAGGCAAGCTCTCTGGCCTCGTTGTCCATCAACTCAGCCAGCTCCTGATATTCCTGCTTCTCCCGCGCCAGCAACTCGGCCAACTCTTGATTCTGATCGAGCTGGCTGCTGGTATTGGTGAGCTCATCTTGAAGTCTGGCTATCTGCTCCTGCAATTGGCGCAGCTCGGCGCTGGGATCGTCGGGGACGATAAAGGCGGCAGGATTGAATTGCTCGCTCCCCTTGCCAAAGAAACGGTGATACCAGACAGTCAAGTCTCGCGCGACTTTTAGCCCGGCCAGCGCCTCCTTGTGACGGGTCTTGAATTGATGCACCGCATTATTTCCCGCCTTGCGCAGCCCATGGAACAGATTCGTCACTATGGGATCCAGCGACAGCTCACGGCCAATCAGATAGAGCAGCTCGGCCTGTGTGGTCTGTGGCTGGGCGGCAATGCCACAGCGCATGGCAATATCCTGGGCCAGGGCCTCGCTCAGTTGGCGCAGCTTGACCAGAGTCGTGTTGGGATCACCGGCGAATGCCCGTTCAGCCCCCTGCGCCAGCTCAAGCAGAATGGGGTCATGGGCCTTCAGGAAATAGAAATTGCTGCGCTCGGTCATGGTCAGTCTTCCAGAAAGTAATCCGAATCCAGGGTCTTGATGGTGAGGGTCTGGCGTGTGGTGACGCCAACGCCGTATTCGATCATCAGGGCGGCAAGACGGGCACCGTCGATCAGCACGATGCGTTTCTCAATCAGCCCGACATACTCCTGCGCCTCACGGCTAAAGCTGGAGGTGGTGATAAAGACCCCCTTGCGGGCCTTGTGCAGATCAAGCGCCCCCGCGAAAGACTGGATCTCGGGACGCCCGACGGTTTTATCGGTGTAGCGCTTGGCCTGCAGGTAGATGGAGTCGAGCCCCAACCGGTCTTCCTTGATGATGCCATCGATGCCGCCATCGCTGCTGTAACGAGTGGTGCGGGCGGCATCCTGCTGACTGCCGCCATAGCCCATGGCCACCATCAGATCCACCACCAGCTGTTCGAAGAAGCGCGGGGAAAGGCCAAGAATCTCGCTAAGCAGGTCATCGGCAAGGGAGCGATTGATGGCAGTTAGCGCCTGTTCAATTTGCTCTTGAGGGGTGCTGGCCTGCTCCGGTGTTGGCTTGTCTGTCGGGGTCGCCATGGCTTGTTGCGTATCGCCTGCGCTCTCACTGGAGGCCAGGGTAAACGCCACGAACTCGTTGAATTGGGCCAGATAGTGGTTGTCGATAGCACATCCCGAGACTAGCGCCGCCTTACCCCGTTCTGTGATAAGGCAGATGCCCCGCTTGGGCTGTTCGATGAGACCAGCTTTGACCAGATAGGTCTTGGCCCAGCCAACCCGGCTGCGCAGCGTGGTTTGGCGGCCACTTGGCAAGATGTCGGCCAACTGCTCCGGGGTAAAGGCATAGTGCTGACAAACCAGCTCGAATACCTCACGCAGAGGGCGGGCGATACCATCGGCCAATACCTTGAGCACTGCTGGCATCATGGCTTCATAGCTGGGCAGGGTTTCTTTCATCGGGCGACCAGATCGATATAAAACAGGCGCTTATCTTGTCACAGCGACCTGCTTGGGGCCAGTGGATGGCATCTGGAGTGTGCGGGAGGTCATCTAACAGAGGATTGCTGGTGGACTTAGCCACCAGCGCTTTCTTTTTGAGTTACCAATAGAGAGGTTTAAAATACCTAGTCGCTCTTGATATACCTCATCAGGTCCAGGCCTCAGTAACTTCAGTTAAAGGCTCTCTGTAGTGGTCTAATCATCCC
>NZ_JAAILA010000034.1 GCF_010974825.1 Aeromonas rivipollensis
CATCACCGGTACCAACGACGCCCCGGTCTCGACCAATGACAGCGTGACCACGGACGAAGGCACGGCGATTCTCCTCTCGCTGTTGGACTTTGGCAGTTACGCCGACGCGGAAGGCAGTGCCATTGCCGCAGTGAAAATCACCACCCTGGAAAACAACGGCAGCCTCGAGTTCTTCAATGGCAGCAACTGGGTCGGGGTTACGGCGGATCAGGTGATCAGCGCAGCAGACATCTCGGGAGGCAAGCTGCGTTTCGTGCCGGATGGCAACGAGAACGGCAGCCCATACGGCACCGTCGGCTTCAAGGTGAGCGACGGTGCCGTGTTCAGCACCAGCGAGTACGCTCTGACCCTGAATGTCACCGCAGTGAACGACAGCCCGAGCATAGAATTGTCTCCCACCACAAACAGTTACAACGTTCGTGATGAGTTCAGCGCAACGGCCTACAACAACAATGACGGGAGCACAAACTGGGCAAACAACTGGACGGAGAACGGCGAAGCTACGAATGCCACAGCTGGGGATATCCGTATTGTCAACGTTAGCGGAGCCATGGCTCTGCAGTTCGGTGACAGCGTCGGCGCCATCGACAATGCGGACGACTCCATCCAGCGCACGGTGAATCTGAGTGGAGCAGAGTCAGCAACCCTGAGTTTCGACTATCGTCGTGTAGACTTGGATAACGCCGGCGATCAGGTGCTTGTGCAGGTCTCCAGCGACAATGGCGCCAACTTCACCACGGTGCAAACCCTTGCAGGTGCTGGGAACGACGCATCATTCCTGAGCTCTAGCATTGATATCTCGGCGTACATCTCCGCTACGACCGTAGTCCGGATTGTTGCAAGTGCCGGCTTGAACAGCCTGACGGAGGGCGATTTTGTTTACATCGACAACGTCAACGTGGCCTATGTCATATCGAACACTCCTACCTACACAGAGGGCGGGGCCGCGGTACTTCTTGATAGTGGCGCGGCGCTGAGCGACCTGGAACTCGACGCGGCGAACAACTACGCCGGAGCAACGCTGACGCTGTCGCGAAATGGCGGAGCCAACGCCTACGACGTCTTCTCGGGCAACGGCTTGCTGTCCCTGAGCGGTGGCAACGTCATTTACAACGGCACCAACGTCGGTGCCTATACGCAATCAGGCGGCATGCTGGCCATCACCTTCAACGGCAACGCCACCAGCGGAGTGGCCGATGGGGTGCTGCAAAGCCTTGCCTATGCCAACACCAACACCACACCGCCGGCATCCGTGCAGATCCACTATGTGTTCAGCGACGGCAACAGCGGTGCTCAGGGCAGCGGCGGCGCCTTGTCGGCGGCTGGCGATGTCACTGTGAATATCGTCGCAGTCAACGATGCACCGGTGAACTCGGTACCGACGTCGATCTCGGTGACCGAAGACACGGCAACCAAGCTCACCGGCATCTCCGTCTCGGATACCGACATCGGTGGTTCCAACCTTACCGTAACGCTATCCATCCCGGGCAGCAGCGGTGCGCTTTCCGCGTTGAGTGCGGGCGGCGTCACGATCGGAGGCTCGGCAACCGCCATCACCCTGACCGGGACGCTCACGGCGATTAACGCCTTCCTGGCCAATCCGGCCCAGGGTGTGACTTATACACCGGTGGCCAACGCCACGGCGGATGTCATCCTCACAGTGACGTCGAGCGATGGCGGCGCCACAGGTACGGGTAGCACGCAAACGGACAGTGATACAGTGACGCTCGACCTACTCGCGGTGAATGATGCGCCAGTGCTGAATACAGCGGCCACCCCGACCGGAACTGCAGTTGCAGAGGATGCCGTTGCACCCGCGGGGGGCGTGGGCACACTGGTGTCGAGCTTGGTGGATTTCAACCCGCCAGCGGGAGGCAACAACAACGTATCCGATGTAGATAGCGGTCCGGTGACGGGCATCGCAGTCACCGCCGCCGATGCGGCCAACGGCACCTGGTACTACTCGCTCGATGGCGGCACGAACTGGCTTCTGCTGGGCATACCCACTGGCGGCGCGGCCCGGTTGCTGGCCGCGGACGTTGACAACCGGCTTTATTTCAGGCCTTACGCCGACTACGACGGCAGCGCCAGCATCACTTTCCGGGCCTGGGATCAGACAGCAGGCACTGATGGCGGCATCGCCGACACTACTGTGAACGGTGGCAGCACCGCCTACTCGACGGCGACCGATACGGCGATCTTCGACGTGACGGCGGTGAATGATGCCCCAGTTTTCGCGGCTTCAGGAGGCTTGCTGACCATTATCAGCAACTCCGGCAGCGGCTCGGTCAGTTTTACCGAAGCGGCGCTGGCGGCCTATTTCTCCGACCCGGAGGGATCGGCAATCGGCATCAATACCGTGCAGGAAAGCTCCGGGCTGGATGATGCCTCTGGGACTAGCCTGGGAGCAGGTAACGTTGGCACAGCCGGCACTATCACTATCGACGACAACGGCACGCTGGACGGCAGCTTCCTGGTCAATGCGACCGATGGCTCGGCCAGTAGCGCGACCGTCTCGATCGCATTCGACAATAACAACACCGGCACCTTCACCCTGAGCGCCACTGGCAGCGGGGACTCGATTATCGTCGCCGACCAGTCTTCGGACACTACGCTCAACGGTGGCGCAGGAGCGGATTACCTGATTGGCAACTCCGGCAATGACAAGCTGGTCGGCGCGGATAACGACAAGGTATTGAACGGCGGCAATGGAACCGACACCTTGCAGATCAACGCCCACTTCACCAGCAGCAGCGATTCGCAGATCGTCAATGTCGAGAGTGTGGTCTTGACGGTTGCTGCGACTCTGAATCTTAGCAATCAGAGCGAGGGCTTCACCGTTTCCGGCTCCACAGGGGCAGATAGCATCACCGGCGGCTCAGGAGGTGACCGCATCAATGGCGGCTCAGGCAACGATACCTTAATGGGGGGCAGCGGTAGCGATCAGTTCCGCCTACAGACCAATGGCGGCAATGACACCATTGTCGATTATGTCGATGGCACGGACGAGATTGCATTTCTCGATAATGGCTCTACAGGCAGCGGCAGCGTCAACTTTGGCAACACCAGTGGAGATACGGACGGCAATACGTTGAGTGGATCCGACTTCGATGCCCGAGCAAGCTTTGCTGCAATACAGAGCAGCGATGACAACCAAGTCGTGCGGATCAGTGCTGCTGGTATTGCCAGTGCCGATATTCTCGCGGCGGATGCAGGTGATGACGCCACCAACACCTATGTCATAGTGTTCAATGACGAACTGGATCGGGGTGAGATCTGGTTCGACACGAACTGGAATGACACGGCCAACCGCGTTCAGGTGGCAACGCTGAACAACATCACCACCCTGGCGCAACTCAACGCAATCGATGAAGACGATATCGATGTCTACAGCAGCCCAGTGGTTGCACCCGCAGGTGTAGCTGGATCACCGATCAACCTCGCTTTGACCGAGCCGACTGATGCCGCTGGCGACCTCACGGTCACCGTCAGCGGTGTCCCCGTCGGCTGGTCCATCAGCGGTGGCACCGACAACGGCGACGGCAGTTGGACCGTGGTCACCGATGATCCAAGCAGTCTCACCGTGACCACGGCTGCTGATTTTGCCGGTGCCATGGTGCTTCCGGTGAGCATGAGCTGGACCAACGCCGATGGCAGCGAAGGCCATGCCACCTTGCTGGACAATGTCGAAGCCTACGCCCCCGGCTCGCCGATCTTTGCGTTGTCCCAGGATGACAACCTCAGCGGCTCGTCCGGTGCCGATACCTTTGTGTTCGCCCAGCCCATAGCCCACAACCAGGTCTATGGCTTCGATGTGGCGGCCGACCGGCTGGATCTGATTGGGTTTGGTGCAGGTCTGGACTTCACCAGTCTGCAGATCGCAGGCGATGGTCAGGGCAATGCCGTCATCACCCTGGGCCCGGACTCCAGCATCACCTTGCGCGGGGTGGATGCCGGGGCGCTGGGGGCGGCGAACTTCGTGTTCGACCTGGCCCCCGAGATGAGCAACAGCGGCACCATGATACTGCACGATGGCGCCATGCTGCCGCTGGGGGGCTTCCTCGACAACAGCGGCAGCCTGGTGCTCGACTCACAGGGACGGGACACCCGCCTGGAGGTGCTGGTCGAGCACCTCACTCTGCGCGGCGGTGGTCAGGTGGTGCTGTCCGACAGCCCGACCAACCTGATCGTCGGCAGCACGCCGCAATCACGCCTGGTGAACGAGAACAACACCATCTCGGGCGCCGGCCAGCTGGGTGGCGGGCAGCTGATGCTGGCGAATGCGGGCCTTATCCTGGCCAACGGCCTGCATGCCCTGCTGCTGGATAGCGGCAACAACGTCATCGACAACAGCGGTACCCTGGCAGCGACGGGGGCGGGGGGCATGACGGTGACCAGCGCGCTGGATAACAGCGGACACCTGTGGGCCAACGGTGGCGATCTGCGCCTGCTTGGGGATGTGACGGGCGGCGGCAGTGCCACCATCGACGGCGATGCGACCCTCGCCTTCGGCGGGGCAGCCCGGCTTGGCAGCGTGGCCTTCCACGGTGACGGGGCGGGCACCCTGGCGGTCGAGGCGGATGATGCCATGTCGCTTGGCACCATCCTCGGCCTGGAGCAGGAGGACGGGCTGCTGCTGAGCGATCTGATCTTCGGCGCCGACACCCGGCTCAGCTACAGTGCCAGTGCCGATGGCACCGGCGGCTTGCTGACGGTGAGCGACGGTACCCAGAGTGCCGCACTCCGCCTGCTTGGCCACTACTCGGAGGGGGACTTCCAGCTGGCCGGGGAGGCGGATGGCAGCGTCAAGGTCGGCTATGGTGGCGCCGCCAGCGGTACCCTGATCGGCACCATGGAGGACGACGATCTGCAGGGAGGGGCTGGCAACGACATCCTGGTGGGCAGGGCAGGGAGCGACCTGTTGCACGGCAGCGGTGGCGCTGACACGTTCGCCTGGCTGCAGGGGGACCTCGAGGCTGGCAAGGTGACCCGGGACTATGTGGCTGACTTCAATCAGGGGGAGGGCGACAGGCTGGACTTGAGTGATCTGCTGGATCAGGATGGCAGCCAGACGATGGACTCTCTGAAGAGCCTGCTCTCCATGGTGCAGGAGACGGACGGGATCCATCTGCAGGTGCAGGACACCACCACCCATCAGGTGGCGCAGGATATAGTGCTGATGAATCACACCTTCGGCTCCCTGACAGGGGATGCAAGCAGCACGGCCTCCCAGGTGATCGACTACATGCTGAGCAACCACAGGCTTGATATCGATAACCCGTAAGCAGGAAGAGACGGGTAGGGAAGCGGCGGGTCATTCCGCCGCTTTTTTATCTCCCCCATTGCCCGGCGATAAAAGTGGGGGCGACGTGCTCGCCAGGGAGGGGGAACACCGGGAGTGCCAAGGCCCGGGCTGCACCTCAATAGACCCGACCATAGCAACTGGCCAGGTTTCGAAGTCTTGCCGAGCTCCCTGCCCCCTCAACCATCGATCCGGCAAGGGAGAGTGTCAGGCAGGGATCACCCGCCCACCAGCTTGACTTGAAAGCCGGCCTTCTCCAGCTCGGCCTTGATAAGGTCCCGTTTGTCCCCCTGGATCTCGATGATCCCCTCCTTGAGGCCGCCTCCGGTACCGCACTTCTTCTTGAGCAGGGTGGCGATGGTTTTCTGCTGGTCGGCTGGCACGCCGTGGATGCTGATGACACCGGCGCCCTTGCGACCCTTGGTCTCGCGGCGGATGCGCACGACCCCGTCGGCGGGGAAGGGGGAGGCGCTCTGGGTGGGGGTGGATTCCTTGATCATGCCGCCGTCCGTGCTGTAGACCAGGCGGCTGTTGTTGTCGTGACTCATGGCAATACTTTGTCGGTTAGCTAAGCGGAGTTTGATTTTACGCAAATAAATGTTGAGGGCACAGCTTATAATCCTCCCACTAAAAGCGAATTATTCTTGTTTAACTTCAGGAGCCCGTCATGGTACTCACAGAGTTGTCGCCGGGGCAGCGTGCTCGCATCAAGAACATGAACCATCTTGGCCGTACCTTGCGACGCAAGCTGATGGTGATGGGGCTCTTGCCCCAGACCGAGATCCTCTATCTGCGGGCGGCCCCCCTGGGGGACCCGCTTCAGATCCAGTGCCAGGGCATCTGCCTCTCCATGCAAAAGAGCCTGGCCCAGCAAATCGAGGTCGAACCGGTATGAACTACTCCCTGGTAACCGTAGGCAACCCCAACAGCGGCAAGACGTCCCTGTTCAACGCCCTGACCGGTGCCCGCCAGCAGGTGGGCAACTGGAGCGGGGTCACCGTCGACAAGAAGATGGGCGAGTTTTCCGCCAAGGGGCAGGATTACACCCTGGTGGACTTGCCCGGTATCTACTCCCTGGCCAATCAGGAGGCGAGCCTGGACGAGCAGATCGCCAGCCGCTTCGTGCAGGGCCAGCAGCCGGATTTGCTGCTCAACGTCATCGACGCCGCCAATCTGGAGCGCTCCCTCTATCTCACCCTGCAACTGCGGGAGCTGGGCCTGCCCATGGTGGTGGTGCTCAACAAGATGGATCTGCTGCAAAAGCGCCGCATCACCATAGACGAGGGGCTGCTTGGCCAGGCGCTCGGTTGCCCCGTGGTGTCGCTCTCGGCCCACAATCGCCAGCAGGTGGCGGCCTTCAAGGAGCAGATCCACCAGTTCATCGGCCAGCCCCAGCCCGCCCTGGTGCTCGATTACGGTCAGCCGCTGGAAGCCGACATCGCCGAGCTTGAGACCCTGCTCGCCCCCCACCACCTCAGTGACCGCGGCCGTGCCCTGCGTCTGCTGGAGGAGGACGTTGTCATGCAGGAGACCCTGGCGGCGGGTCAGCAGGCGGCGGCCGACAACGTGGTGAGCCGTGCCCACCACGCCCAGGACATAGATCTGCAACTGGCTGACTTGCGCTACGGCCACATCCACCACTGGTGTCAGCAGGCGTGCCGCCATCAGGACAAGCTCACCGTCGCCCAGAGCGAGCGGCTGGACAGGGTGCTGCTCAACCGCTGGGTGGGCATCCCCTTCTTCCTGCTGGTGATGTACCTGATGTTCATGTTCGCCATCAAGGTGGGCAGCGCCTTCATCGACTTCTTCGATATCCTGGGGGGCGCCCTGTTCGTGGACGGGGTGCATCACCTGCTGGGGCTGGTGTCGGCACCCGACTGGCTGGGGGCCGTGCTGGCGGACGGCGTCGGCGCCGGTCTGCAGACGGTGGCGACCTTCATCCCCGTGGTGGGCTGCCTCTTCCTGTTCCTCGCCGTGCTGGAGAGCTCGGGCTACCTGGCCCGCGCCGCCTTCGTGGTGGATGCCCTGATGCGCCGCCTTGGGCTGCCCGGCAAGGCCTTCGTCCCCATGCTGATGGGCTTTGGCTGCACAGTGCCCGCGGTGATGGCGACCCGCACTCTGGGGTCGGAGCGCGAGAGGCTGATGACCTCGGCCATGGCGCCCTTCATGTCCTGCGGCGCCCGGCTGCCGGTCTATGCCCTGTTTGCGGTGGCCTTCTTCCCCGAATCGGGCCAGAACCTGGTGTTCGGCCTCTACCTGCTCGGCATACTGGTGGCCGTGCTCACCGGCCTCTTCCTGCGCAGCACCCTGCTGCCGGGCAAGAGCGACTCCATGGTGATGGAGATGCCGGACTACGAGTGGCCCCGTCCGGTGGACGTGGGGCTGCGTACCTGGCAAAAACTCAAGGCCTTCATCTTCGGCGCGGGCAAGACCATAGTGCTGATGGTGGCGGTGCTGAGCGTGCTCAATTCGCTGGGTACCGACGGCAGCTTCGGCAACCAGGATCAGGAAAACTCTGTGCTGAGCAAGATCAGCCAGTCGGTGACCCCAGTGCTGCATCCCATCGGGATCCGGGAGGAGAACTGGCAGGCCACGGTCGGCATCCTCACCGGCATCTTCGCCAAGGAGGCGGTAGTGGCCACCCTCAACAGCCTCTATGCCGGCAGCGCCGGTGACGAGGAGGAGAGTGAATACTCCCTGCTCGGGAGCCTGAAGGAGGCGCTGGCCACCATTCCCGCCAACCTGGCGGACATAGATCCCGCCGATCCCATGGGGCTCAAGGTCGGGGAGCTGGCGGATCAGCAGGCGGCCGCCGAGGCCCAGGAGGTGGATACCTCCACCTACGGCAACATGCAGACCCACTTCGACGGGGCGGCCGGTGCCTTCGCCTACCTGCTGTTCGTGCTGCTCTACATGCCCTGTGCCGCCGCCATGGGCGCCTTGGTGCGGGAGACCGGCCGCCAGTGGGCCCTGTTCACCGCCGCCTGGTGCAACTACATGGCCTTCATGTGCGCCACCCTCTTCTATCAGCTGGCGACCTTTGCCGCTCACCCCGAGCAGAGCCTGCTCTGGACCCTGAGCTACGGGCTCTCCCTGGTGCTGCTGTGGTGGTTCGGCCGCCGCCACGGGGACATAGTCGCCCGCAAGGTGGTGACCCTGTGACGGCGCAAGAGAGGAGATGGACCCATCAAGGGGAGGTCACGCCATGATATTGCGAGAGCTGGGTGATTATCTGGCGGCGCAGCAGAAGGTGAGCCGGCGGGATCTGGCCCGCCACTTCCACACCTCGGAGGATGCGGTGGAGGCCATGCTCGGCGTCTGGATGCGCAAGGGCCGCGTCACCAAGCGGGAGACCCGGGTGTGCGGCGGCAGTTGCTGCGGCAAGAGCGAGGAGGTGATGTTCGAGTGGTGCGAACCCGGCCGGATCGGCCTGGTACAGCGGCGCTGAACGCGCTGCCGCCTGAGAGCGTTATCTGACAACAAGAGACCCGCCATTGGCGGGTCTCTTTTTTGCGTCTGCTGCCGATAGGCGGGGCGGGCAGATGTGGCCATCACAGCCTGGCCAGCATCTCCTGGGTGACCAGCACTATGCCCTGCTCGGAGCGGTAGAAGCGGCGGGCATCCTCGCAGGCGTTTTCCCCCACCACCAGCCCTTCCGGCAACCGGCAGCCCTTGTCGATCACCACCCGGCGCAACCGGCAACCGGCCCCTATCTCGACCCCGGGGAAGATCACCGCCTGATCCAGGGTGCAGAAGGAGTCGACCCGCACGTTGTTGAACAGCACGGAGCTCACTATGAAGGAGCCGCTGACTATGGTGCCGCCGGCGAACAGGGAGTTGATGGTCATGCCGTGCTGGCCGTTCTGATCCTGCACGAACTTGGCGGGGGCCGTCATCTTCTGGCTGGTCCAGATGGGCCAGTCCTGATCGTAGATGTCGAGCTCTGGCGTCACAGAGGCGAGATCCATGTTCGCCTCCCAGAAGGAGTCCACAGTGCCCACATCGCGCCAGTAGGGGCGCTTCTGCGGGCAGCAGCCGACGCAGGAGAGGCTGAACGGATGGGCATAGGCGGTACCCTCCTTGACCACCCGCGGGATCACGTCCATGCCAAAGTCGTGGTGGGACTGCTCGTTGGCAAGATCCTCTTCCAGCAGCTGATAGAGGTAGTCGGCGTCGAAGATGTAGACCCCCATGGAGGCCAGCGCTGTGTCGGGTTTGCCCGGCATGGCGGGCGGGTCGGCGGGCTTCTCGACGAAGGCGTTGATCTTGCGGCTCTCATCCACCGCCATCACGCCAAAGGCGCTGGCCTCCTGGCGCGGCACCTCGATGCAGGCCACCGTCACCCGGCTGCCCAGGTTGACGTGATCGAGCAGCATGGCGGCGTAATCCATCTTGTAGATGTGATCCCCCGCCAGCACCACCACATATTTGGGGCCGTGCTCGCGAATGATGTCCATGTTCTGGTAGACGGCATCGGCGGTGCCGCGATACCAGCTGACCTCGTCAATGCGCTGCTGGGCCGGCAGCAATTCGATGAATTCGTTCATCTGGTAGCGCAGGAAGGACCAGCCCGACTGCAGGTGACGCAGCAGACTGTGGGACTTGTACTGGGTGACCACGCCGATCCGGCGGATCCCGGAGTTGATGCAGTTGGAGAGAACGAAGTCGATGATGCGGAACTTGCCACCAAAATGAACGGCCGGTTTTGCCCTGCTGTCCGTCAGCTGCTGGAGCCGACTGCCTCGCCCCCCGGCTAACACCAACGCCATGGTCTCGTTCAATAACTGCCTGGACCTTGCTGTGTTGGCTGGTTGTAACAACATTGAATACCCCTTTATTGATATACCTCCTCAATGGTGCCTCTTTTGAGGCCTGTTTGAAAGGGCTTTCAATCAGCAGGGGATTCAAATTGATTTTTTTGTCATTTATGTGAGCGAGCGCCATTGCCAATCAGGAAGATGGCTAGGTTTGTGGTCGAATGCTGGGCAGAGGGCAGAGGGCAGAGGGCAGAGGGCAGAGGGCAGAGGGCAGAGCGAAGGGGGGCTGCCGTGCTCTTATCGAACACCCGGCCGCGAGGGCGGCCGGGTGTTGCGGGGGAGGGGGCGCCTGACTAGAAGAGATCGTTGTTATCATCCTTGGTGGGCTCCAGGCTCCAGCCGCTGGCCGCCGCACTGTTGCCTATCTGCCCCTTCTCTCTCCACAGCTTGATCTTGAGGCGCAGGTTGTTCTGGGAATCTGCGTTCTTGACCGCCTCTTCTTCGTCTATCACCCCCTCCACCACCAGATCGAACAGGGTGCTGTCGAAGGTGACCATGCCGAGGGCCCTGGATTTCTCCATGATCTCCTTGAGGCCGCCAAACTCGCCGCGCTTGATGAGATCGCGAATGGTGTGGGTGCCGAGCATGACCTCCACCGCCGCCCGGCGGCCGCCGTCTGTGGTCTTCACCAGCCGCTGGGAGACGAAGGCCTTGAGGTTGTTGCCAAGATCGTTGAGCAGCTGGGGGCGGCGCTCCTCGGGGAAGAAGTTGATGATGCGGTCCAGCGCCTGGTTGGCGTTGTTGGCGTGCAGGGTGGAGATGGCCAGATGCCCGGTCTCGGAGAAGGCCAGCGCATGCTCCATGGTCTCCCGGTCGCGAATTTCACCGATGAGGATGACGTCCGGCGCTTGGCGCAGGGTGTTCTTCAGGGCCGCGTGGAAGCTGCGGGTATCCACCCCCACCTCCCGCTGGTTGATGATGCTCTTGCGGTGGCGATGGACGAACTCCACCGGATCCTCGATGGTGATGATGTGGCCGCCGCTGTTGCGGTTGCGATGGTCGATGAGGGCCGCGAGCGAAGTGGATTTGCCCGAGCCGGTGCCGCCGACGAAGAGCACCAGACCGCGCTTCTCCATGATGGTATCGAGCAGCACGGGGGGAAGCTTCAAGTCTTCGAAGCGGGGGATCTCTGTCTTGATGTTGCGCGCCACCAGGGAGACCTCGTTGCGCTGCTTGAAGATGTTGACCCGAAAGCGGCCTATCTGGGGCAGGGAGATGGCGAGGTTCATCTCCAGCTCCTTCTCGAACTGCTGCTTCTGCTCCGAGTCCATGAGCTCGGCGGCTATCCTGGCCACCTCGCCCGGCTCGAGCGGCACCTCGTTCAGGGGGCTAAGGGCGCCGTTGAACTTGGCGCAGGGGGGCGCCCCTGTGGAGAGATAGAGGTCGGAGCCATCCTGCTTGGCCAGGATCTGTAGCATGTCTCGCAATTCCATGTGTTGCCTCGTCACTCAAAGAAATAGGGGGAGCAATGTGCTTGAGTGTACAGCCTCAGGCACCGGTCAGTTTCTCGCGAAACACAAAAAACACCGCGCCCAGGATGCACAGGCCGGCCCAGAGGTAGTCCCACTTCAGGTCCTCTTTCAGATAGAAGATGGAGAAGGGGACGAACACGGTGAGGGTGATCACCTCCTGCAGTATCTTGAGCTGACCGACCGAGAGCACGGTGTGGCCGATGCGGTTGGCGGGCACCTGCAACAGGTACTCGAACAGGGCGATACCCCAACTCACCAGGGCGGCGATGATCCAGGGTTTGTGGTTCATGCTCTTGAGATGGGCATACCAGGCGAAGGTCATGAAGACGTTGCTGCAGATCAGCAGACCGATACTGGTCATGATAGGGTTCATTAGGTTCTCCTTTGAAATCAATGCATTTTATCTCGACTCCATGGGTTTTCATAAGTGGCACATGAGGGTATTTTTAACCCACAAGGATGTGACAACAGAAGGTTGAAACTGGATGGGCAAGACAAGCTGGGGAGTGCTTTGTCTGTTGTTTGCCTGTATGACGCCCGTTACCGCTATGGCAAACGGCGCGCCAACCCTGACGGTGGTGACCGATGTCTGGCCCCCGTTTCGCATGCTGGCGCAGAACGACGAGTTCCATGGTCTGGATATCGACATTCTGCGCCAGTTGCAGGCTCGCAGCGGCATAGCGCTCACCCTCAAGCGGGTGCCCTGGGGACGGGCACTCAAGCAGATGCAGACAGGTCAGGCGGACTTGATGATAGGGTTGGCCCACACCCCGGAGCGGGCGGCCTTCATCGATTACCTGCAACCTGCCTATTACCAGTGCCGGCCAGCCTTCTACGGCAAGGCGGCGGCGGTGGCCACCCTGAAAACCTACGAGGATCTGCGCGGCAGGGAGATAGGCTATGTGCTCAACTCCGCCTATTTCGCCCCCTTCGACGACGACGGCCAGCTCGACAAGCACGGGGTGCCCACCGAGGATCAGTTGCAGCGCATGGTGGAGCGGGGCCATCTGCCCCTGATGATAGGCACCGACTGCCAGGTGGATTACGCCCTGAGCCAGCGCAACGACGCCGGTCTCATCAAGGCGGACTATCGTCCGCCCCATCCTGTGGTGCTCTATCTGGGCATGAGCAAGTACTCACCCCACCATGATCTCGGGCCTGCACTGGCGCAGGCGTTGCAGACCATGGTGGAGAGCGGCGAGATAGAGGCGCTGGCACGGCCTTACCAGCCTTGACCTTGGGTGGTAACGCGCTGTTATCATGCAGCTTTCCTGCTGGCCCCCGGTTCGGGGCGGCACCTGTCTCATTTCGGGGATCCCGCGTGTATCTCGCTCTCATCCACCGCCAGCAGCGCTGGCAGCGCCACTGGCTGCTCGCCCTGTCGCTGCTGGTCCTGTCCCTCTTCCTGCTCTCCCTTGCCCTGGGGGAGTTCGTGCTGCTGCCCTGGCAGCCCCAGGGGGAGCTGGAGCTGCGTATCTTGCTGGAGCTGCGCCTGCCGCGCGCCCTGCTGGCCCTGCTGGCGGGGGCGGCGCTCGCCTGTGGCGGGGCCGTGCTGCAGGTGATGCTGCACAACCCTGTGGCCGAGCCCGGCCTGCTCGGCGTCTCGAGCGGGGCTGGCCTCGCCGCCATGGTGGCGATGGCGGTGGCCAAGTCCCTCGGCGTCTATCTGCCGGGCTGGGGGTTGTCGCTCGCGGCCTTTGGTGGCGCCCTGGTGGTGACCATGCTGCTCATCCACCTGGCGCGCCGGGCCAGGCTCGGCCATACCCGGCTGCTGCTGTTCGGGGTGGCCATCGGCATCCTCACCAATGCGGCCATGACCTGGCTGATGTACTTCGCCGACGACGGCTCCCTGCGGGAATTCATGTTCTGGATGATGGGCAGCCTCTCCTATGGCAGCCAGCAGCTCGGCTGGTGGTGGCTGGTGCTGCCGCTGACCCTCGGCTGGCTCTGCTGGCAGGGCAGGGCGCTGCAACAACTGCTGCTGGGGGAGACCCAGGCCCGGCTGATGGGGATGAACGTGGACAGGATGCGGGTGCGGCTGGTGCTGGCGGTCTGCCTGCTCACCGGGGTCGCGGTGTCCCTGTGTGGTGTCATCGGCTTCGTCGGCCTGGTGGTGCCTCACCTGCTGCGGCTGTGCGGCGGCAGCGATCAGCGCTTCCTGCTGCCCGCCTCGGCGCTGGGAGGGGGCGCCCTGCTGCTGGGCGCCGATCTGGTGGCGCGCTCGGCCCTTAGTGCCGGTGAGCTGCCCATTGGCGTCATCACCGCCTCGGTCGGGGCGCCGCTCTTTATCTATCTGCTGCTGAGGCAAGATGCCGATGTCTCCCGTTAACTCCTCCCCCGATCCCCTCTGGTTGCTGGAGGCGCGGGCCCTCGGGATCCCCGCGCGGCTCGCGCCCCTGGATCTCGCCTGGGCCGGGGGCCAGCTGGTCGCCCTGCTCGGCCCCAACGGCAGCGGCAAGTCGACCCTGCTCGGCGCCCTGGCGGGCATTCTGCCCGCCGAAGGCGCCGTGCTGCTGGGAGGGGAAGTGCTCACTGACCTGAGCTGGCCTGAGCTTGCCAGGCGCCGCGCCATGCTGCCCCAGCGTCAGCCCCAGCTGTTCCATATCCCGGTGTTCCAGGTACTGAGCCTGGGACTGGAGGAGGGGGGGCTGCCAGAATCACAGGGTCGGGCGGTGGCCGAGATCTGCGCCGCGCTCGAGCTGGATGCCCTGCTGGCGCGGGACTTCAGCCGCCTCTCCGGCGGTGAGCAGCAGCGGGTGCTGATCGCCCGCACCCTGCTGCAACTGTGGCCCGGCCTCAACACTGATGGACGGGTGCTGCTGCTGGACGAGCCCCTGGCGGGGCTGGATCTGCACCATCAGCTGGCCCTGCTGCGGCTGCTCAAGCGCCTCTCCCGGCAAGGTCTGTTGGTGGTGATCGCCATCCACGACATCAACCTGGCCATCGACTGGGCGGATCGCATCCTCTGCCTGCAACAGGGTCGGGTGGTGAGCGAGGGGGGCGTCGATGTCATCGACGAAGCCTTGCTGGAGCGGGTGTTCCAGATAAGGACGGATCGCATCGAGGCGGCCGGCCGCACCTGGTTTATGCCGAGCCTGTAACGACGGGTCAAACTGTCTTGGGCGGCAGGTGCCTTGATGAGAATGCGAGGAAAAGAGAAAGGGGCCGGAATCAGTGATACCGGCCCCTTTGCATGGGGGGATTGCTCAGGCTTTCTGCTTGTCCAGCCGCACCTGGGCCGCGTCGGCCAGCATGGCCAACAGGGTCTCTGTGTCTTCCCACGACAGGCAGGCATCGGTGATGCTCTGACCGAAGGTGACGGCGCAGCCGTTCTCCACATCCTGACGCCCTTCCACCAGGAAGCTCTCGGCCATGATGCCGGCGATGCCGGTGCGGCCGCGGCGCAGCTGATCGCAGATATCCTGCGCCACCAGCAGCTGGCGACGGTGATCCTTCATGCTGTTGCCGTGGCTGAAATCCACCACCAGCCGCTCGGGCAGGCCGACATCGGCCAGTGCCTCACAGGCCTCGTCTATGCTGGCGGTGTCGTAGTTGGGCCTGTGGCCGCCACGGAGGATCACGTGGCCATAGGGGTTGCCGGCGGTGCGGTAGATGGTCATCTTGCCGTCCTTGTCCGGGGAATAGAAGATGTGGCTGTGGCGGGCGGCGCGCACCGCATCGATGGCGATGCGGGTGTTGCCGTCGGTGCCGTTCTTGAAGCCCACCGGGCAGGAGAGGGCGGAGGCCATCTCGCGGTGCACCTGGGATTCTGTGGTGCGCGCCCCTATGGCGCCCCAGGTGATGAGGTCGCTGATGTACTGGCCGGTCACCATGTCGAGGAATTCGGTGGCGGTGGGCATGCCCATCTCGTTGATGTCCACCAGCAGCTGGCGGGCCAGCTTCAGCCCTTCATTCACGTCGAAACTGCCGTCGAGGCGCGGATCGTTGATAAGCCCCTTCCAGCCGACTATGGTGCGCGGCTTCTCGAAGTAGGTGCGCATCACTATGCACAGGCTCTCTTTGTATTGCTCGCGCAGGGTGTTGAGGCGCTGGGCGTATTCGCGGGCGGCGGCCGGATCGTGGATGGAGCAGGGGCCAACGATGACCAGCAGGCGCTGATCCTCACCGGCCAGAATGGCTTCTACATCGTGGCGGGCATCCAGCAGATTCTGGGCGACGGTGTCGTTTAACGGGAAGGCGTGCGCCAGCTCGCTCGGAGTGATCAGAGACTCCAGGCGACGGGTGCGCAATTCATCGGTGTGAATGGACATACGACTCTATTCTCGAGTGAATAAGGGGGGCGGGATGCCAAAATGCAAGGGGATAAAATAAAGCAAAACTCCCCCGATGGAAACCTTGGGAGGCTCTGATAGGATGTGAGCCTAAAAGCCATTTCAAATGAGGTAGTTATCGTGGCAAAGCCAGGCGCGACCGGGGTCACCCGCATCATCAACGCAACCGGTTACAGCATGAAGGGTCTCAAATCGGCCTGGATTAACGAGGCGGCCTTCCGTCAGGAGCTGGTGCTTGTCTTGGCTCTGATGCCGCTGGCTGGCTGGCTCGGCGACTCCCTCAACGAGATCCTGCTGCTCATCTGCATCAGCTGGCTGGTGGTGATCGTCGAGGTGCTCAACTCCGCCATAGAGGCTGTGGTGGATCGCATCGGCTCAGAGCATCATGAGCTGTCGGGGCGCGCCAAGGATCTCGGCTCCGCCGCCGTCTTTATCGCCCTTGCCCTCAATGCCCTGGTGTGGGGCGCCTTGATTGGCCGCAATCTGCTGGGGTGGTGGTAGAGCACATATCTTGCGGGTGAGTTTGCACCCTCTCCCTCTGGGAGAGGGCAGGGTGAGGGTTGTATCTTCTCGCCCCTCATCCCCAACCCTTCTCCCGCGAGGGGAGAAGGGGGCAAAGGAGCAAAGACGCGGACGTGCGTTGAGCATCGCGACATAAAAAAGCCCGTCATATGACGGGCTTTTTGCTGGCCGAGCAACCGGCTCAGGGCATCAGTGCAGGATCCGGGCACGTATGGTGCCGTTGATCTCCTTGAGACGGGAGAGCGCCTTCTCGCTGTGCTCAGTCTCCACGTCGATCACCACATAACCGATCTCGCTGCTGGTTTGCAGGTACTGACCGGCGATGTTGATCCCCTCGTCGGCGAAGATCTGGTTGATCTGGTTCATCACGCCCGGCTGGTTGCGGTGGATGTGCAGCAGACGGCTGGAGCCCTTGTGGCCCGGCAGTGAGACTTCCGGGAAGTTGACTGCGGAGAGGGTGGAGCCGTTGTCTGAGTATTTGACCAGCTTGTTGGCCACTTCCAGACCTATGTTTTCCTGGGCTTCCTGGGTGGAACCGCCGATATGGGGGGTCAGGATGACGTTGTCCAGGCCGCGCAGCGGGGTCAGGAACTCCTCGTCGTTGGACTTGGGCTCGCTCGGGAAGACGTCGATGGCGGCGCCGGAGAGGTGACCGCTCTTGATGACGTCGGCCAGGGCATCTATGTCCACTACGGTACCGCGGGAGGCGTTGATGAAGATGGCGCCCGGTTTCATCATGCGCAGCTGCTCGACACCGATGAGATCCTTGGTGGAGGCTGTCTCCGGCACGTGCAGGCTGATGACATCAGACATGTTGAGCAGCTCCACCAGGTTCGGCACCTGGATGGCGTTGCCCAGCGACAGCTTGTTCTCGATGTCGTAGTAGTAGACCTTCATGCCGATCATCTCGGCGATGATGCCAAGCTGGGTGCCGATGTGGCCATAGCCTATGATGCCGAGCTTCTTGCCGCGGGCTTCCACCGAACGGTTGGCGAGTTTCTCCCAGACGCCGCGATGGCACTTGGCGTTCTTCTCGGGGATACCGCGCAGCAGCAGCAGTATCTCACCCAGCACCAGTTCGGCCACGGAGCGGGTGTTGGAGAAGGGGGCGTTGAAGACGGGGATGCCGCGCACGTGGGCGGCATCCAGGGAGACCTGGTTGGTGCCGATGCAGAAGCAACCGATGGCGACCAGCTTGCCAGCGGCATCCAGCACCTTCTCGGTGATCTGGGTGCGTGAACGCAGGCCCACGAAATGCACGTCACGAATGCGCTCGATCAGCTCCTCTTCCGACAGTGAGGTCTTCAGATACTCAACATTGGTGTATCCGGCTGCCCGAAAGGTCTCTACCGTGTTGGGATGCACTCCCTCCAGCAGCAGTACTTTGATCTTATCCTTGTCCAGCGAAAACTTGGCTGTCATGACGTTCCCTCTATTGTTTGAAAATGCGTTCAGGCTTGCAGTGTGAAGAAAACCGTAAAGTAGCAAAAACGTTTGGGAGAGGGAATATTTGTGACGAAAGTCAAATTCTTTGAAGTTATCAACGTTTTTTGCAGCCTGCTTGGTGCAACCCATTGAGCCATAAATAGAAACGGCACCATCAGGCGCCGTTGTCCATTCGCGGGGGCAATAATGGGGTCTGGTGACCCCGCGTGCCCCCCCGCAGTCAGCCTTATTGCGTGACTACGCCCTCTGGCGTGCCAATCAATACCACGTCAGCGCCGCGATGGGCGGAAGATAGATCGTTGGTGACCACGCCGACCATGGCAGATGCCTTATTGGGTGACGACCCCATCCGGAGTACCGATCAGTACCACGTCAGCGCCGCGGTGGGCGAACAGGCCGTTGGTGACCACGCCAACGATGGCGTTGAGCTGAACTTCCAGCCCCTTGGCGTCTGTGATGGCCATGCCCTTGACGTCAAGAATGATGTTGCCGTTGTCGGTCACCACACCCTCACGCCAGACTGGGTTGCCACCCAGCTTCCTGATCTCGCGGGCCACGTATTCGCGGGCCATGGGGATCACTTCGACCGGCAGCGGGAACTGGCCCAGCACCTCGACTGTCTTGGTGTTGTCGATGATGCAGATGAACTGGTCGGCCACGGCGGCGACTATCTTCTCGCGGGTCAGGGCGGCGCCACCGCCCTTGATCATGTCGCGGGTCCCGTTGATCTCGTCGGCACCATCCACGTAGACGGAGAGGGCATCGATGTCGTTGAGATCAAACACCGGGATGCCGAAACCCTTGAGACGCTCGGTGGAGGCGATGGAGCTCGATACCGCGCCCTTGATCTCGTCCTTCATGGTCGCCAGTGCGTCGATGAAGTGATTGACGGTAGAGCCGGTGCCCACCCCGACTATGGTGCCGGGTACCACGTATTTGAGCGCAGCCCAACCGGCCGCCTTCTTCATTTCATCTTGAGTCATGATGGATCCTTATGGAAAAAGCGGGCGCATTATATCCAAGCATCCTGCCCAGAGCGACCATGGCGGTCACGTTCCGGGGCAAAAAGCCCCAAGATGTAAATCGTTTGCCTGTTTATTGAACCAATGTGCGGGGGAAGGGGAACCTGTCCCCCGGCAGCAGGGCAGTGCCTGCTAGGAGAAGCGCCAGCAACGGGCGGGGGTGATGATCTGGGGCAGCGGCACGTCCCACTGCGACTGGGGCACTGACTCCACCTGCTGGCAGTCGTGGGCGAGCCCCAGCGGCCTTGGGCCCAGCCCGTGTTCGTGCCAGCAGGCCAGGGTGCGATCGTAATAGCCGCCCCCCATGCCGAGCCGGTTGCCCTCGGCATCGAAGGCCACCAGCGGGGTGCAGATGAGATCCAGCATGCTGTGGGGCAGCACCTGCTGCACATCGAGTTCGGGCTCGGCGATGCCATAACGGTTGCGGGTCATGGGGCTGGTGGCGGTGTAGCGCAAGAAGAGCAGGTGACCCGGGGTGAAGGGGTGCAGCACCGGCAGGTAGACCTCCTTGCGCTGGCTCCAGAGCCAGTGAATGGCGGGCAGGGGATCGAGCTCGCCGTCATTGGCCAGATAGAGGGCGATGCGTCTGGCCGCCTGGATCTCGGGGTGTTCCTGAAAACGCGTGACCAGTTGCTGGGCCGCCGCCTGCTGCTCGGCCTGACTCAGGCTCTTTCTGCGTTGGCGGATGAGTTGGCGCAGGCTCTGCCGCTCGGGTTGGGTATCCGGCATGGGTGCTCCTGTGGTGGGGCTAAAGGGCAGAGTTACCTTAACAAGGGGCCATCGGGATGAAAAGTGGGGAAGGGACTGTGCCGGGATCTGGCCGAGGACGATGGGATCGTCCCCGGCCAGCGAGGGCCCTGACTCAGCTCTGGGGGGAGGGCTCGGCCGCCGTACGCAGCTGATGCTTGACGAACACCGCGATTATGGCGGCCAGCCCCAGGTCTCAGTGGTAGAAGCTGATGATCAGGCAATCTGTCGACTATCGGCGCCGCCGCGCACCTGGTGCTTGATAAAGACGGCGACGAGTGCGGCCAGCCCCATTGCCCATCAGCGGTAGAAGCTGATGATCAGGCGACCTGTCGACTATCGGCGCCGCCGCGTACCTGATGCTTGATAAAGACGGCGATTATGGCGGCCAGGGCCAGGGCCATGGGGTAGAAGCTCATGCTCACCACGGCCAGGGGGGAGAGGGCGAAGATGGAGCCCAGCAGCAGCGCCTGGGCGCCCCAGGGGATCAAGCCCTGCACCACGCAGGAGAAGATATCCAGCATGGAGGCGGCGCGGCGCGGGGTGACACCGTGATGCTCAGCCAGATCCCGGGCCACCTTGCTGGCGACTATGATGGCCACCGTATTGTTGGCGGTGCAGAGGTTGGTCAGCCCCACTACGCCGGCGATGCCGAGCTCGGCCGCCTTCTCGTTCTGCTCGCCGTCATGATGACGGGTGAAGCGCGCGATGAGGGCGGCGATGCGGGCGCTGATCCAGGCAAGGCCTCCCTGGCGCTCCATCAGGGCGCCGAGGCCACCGATGAGCATGGAGAGCAGGAAGATCTCCTGCATGCTGGTGAAGCCCTGGTAGATGTCCTTGCTGAACTGGCCCAGGGGATAGCCTCCGATCATGCCTACGCCACCGGCGGCCAGTATGCCAAGGCCGAGCACCACGAAGACGTTCATGCCACCGAGTGCCAGCACCAGGATCAGCAGGTAGGGCATTACCTTGAGCAGATCCGCGCTGGCGGTGGCGGTGGGGGCATCACCGGTGGAGCCCAGCAGCAGGTAGAGCAGGATCACCAGCACGGCGGCGGGGGTGGCAATCTTGACGTTCTCGCGGAACTTGTCCTTCATCTCGCAGCCCTGGCTGCGGGTCGCGGCTATGGTGGTGTCCGAGATGATGGAGAGGTTATCGCCGAACATGGCGCCGGAGAGAATGGTGCCCGCCATCAGCACGGGATCTATGCCGGTGGCCTGGGCGACGCCGAGGGCCACGGGGGCCACTGCCCCTATGGTGCCCATTGAGGTGCCCATGGCGGTGGCAATGAAGGCGGAGATGAGGAAGAGCCCCGGCAGCAGGAACCAGCCCGGGATGAGCGACAGGCCGAGGGCGACGGTGGCATCCACCCCGCCGGTGGCCTTGGCCACGGTGGCGAAGGCGCCCGCCAGCAGATAGATGAGGCACATGGCCATGATGTTGCTGTCACCCACCCCCTTGAAGAAGGTCTCAAGGTTGCGGTTGAAGCCCTCTTTGCCCAGCATCAGCGCCAGCATGACGGCGGGCAGGGCGGCCACGGGGGCGGGTAACTGGTAGAAGGCGAACTCGACCCCCTGCAGGGTCAGCCAGGTGCCGGTACCGATGAAGAGAGCAAGAAAGACCAGAAGGGGCAGCAGGGCTCTGGCACTGGGTTGGGTCTGGATCATGTGTTCCTCGAAACTTGAACAATGACCTCCTGTCGCAGCCTGTGTTGGCCCGAGTATGCTCGGACACAGGGTAGGCATCCTGCCGCTATGGGGGGCTTACAGTAGTGAGTCGGGGGCATCCGGTCAAGATAGACGTCCAGATGGATAAGTCTTTTTCTCTTGTGATTCTGATGTACTGATTAAATCCGTCAATTATTCGGATTTAATAACTATTTGTTGTTGATATGGCGGCACTGTGCGAGCGGCCACGGAAGGCTTTTCAAAGCCGGCGCGGGCTGGTAAAACGGTCTCTTTCCATAATAAAGAGATGAGAGGGTGGAGATGGACAATCCGATCCGTGTGGCCGTGATGGGCTGTAATGGTCGTATGGGCAAGGTGCTGCTGGAGGCCATCACCAACGCCGAGGGCGTGGTGGTGGGTGCGGCGCTGGAGCGACCTGGCTCTGCCGTGATAGGCCTGGATGCGGGTGAACTCAATGGCCTGGGCCGACTTGGGGTCATCATCAGCGACAGCCTGGACAAGGTGCGCGATGAGTTTGATCTCATCATCGACTTCACCCGTCCCGAGGTGACCCTGGCCAACCTGGCCTTCGCCCTGGCCCATGGCAAGCAGATGGTGATAGGCACCACCGGCTTTGATGAGGCAGGCAAGGCCGCGCTGCAAGAGGCGGGCAAGCAGATCGGCATCGTCTTCGCGTCCAACTACTCGGTCGGCGTCAACCTGGTGTTCAAGCTGCTGGAGCAGGCCGCCAAAGTGATGGGGGATTACACCGACATCGAGATCATCGAGGGGCACCACAGGCACAAGGTGGATGCACCGTCCGGCACCGCGCTCTCCATGGGGGAAGTGGTGGCCAAGACCCTCGGACGTGACTTGAAAGAGTGCGCCGTCTATGGCCGCGAGGGGATCACCGGCGAGCGGGATCGCAACACCATCGGCTTTGCCACCATTCGTGCCGGGGATCTGGTGGGGGAGCACACCGTCATGTTTGCCGACATCGGCGAGCGGGTGGAGATAAGCCACAAGGCCTCGAGCCGCCTGACCTTTGCCAATGGCGCCGTGCGGGCTGGCAAGTGGCTCGGCCAGCAGGGGGCGGGTCTCTACGACATGCAGGACGTGCTCGACCTCAAATAGGGCACAGTGGGAGCCCGACCAGGGCTCTCCTCTCTACGTTCAGGTTGTCAGACCCCGGCTCGCCGGGGTTTTGTTTATGGTTTTTGTAAAAACAAGCATTAAGCGCCGCTTTTGTGGTGAACTAGCCTAAATAGCCCCCTTCTCATTCCAGTGCCACACTCATGCGACAAAAATGTCATCAGAGGGTAACGGGATTGGGTCTCAATCTCCCCTGTAGTCCGCTTTTTTCACACCCAGCTAAACAGACTAAAAATGCAATCAAAGAAAAACGTTTTCTATTTTTCTCGGTCAGTTTTCTATCGCCAAATGGCGCTTTTTGGCTTTCGTTGTTTGTTTTTTAAATTCATATTCATCTGTTTATTAACGATAAAATATCGATTTTTGTCTGTTGGGTGGCATGGGTGCATGCTTTTGTTTCGGGTTTTGGCTTTTCTTTTGGGGGAGGGGGTTGCAAAGCGCTTTAGTGCATAGATAATGGGTAATGTTGCTTGTTTATTGAATTTAGATGCATTTCAAACGAGAAAAGACGTTGAAATGCGATCGTTTTTAAGTAGAATGCGCCCAATTTGCCAGAAATCTGCCGGGTTTGAGCCCTGTTTCAAACAGCGTTCGGACCCGCAACACCCAGGTAAATTGCTGAATTTAAAGCTAAATAACTGGAGGTTGTCTTGAATCACACTGCATTGCTAGTGCTGGAAGATGGAACTGTGTTCAAAGGCGTGTCGATAGGCGCCGAGGGATGTTCCGTTGGTGAAGTGGTTTTCAATACGTCGATGACGGGCTATCAGGAAATCCTCACCGATCCCTCTTATTCCCGTCAGATAGTCACCCTCACTTACCCCCATATAGGCAACACCGGCACCAACAGCGAAGATGAAGAGTCCAGTCAAATCCACGCGCAGGGATTGATCATCCGGGACCTTCCGATACTTGCCTCCAATTTCCGCAATCAGCAATCCCTCTCCGATTACCTCAAGTCTCACAACATCGTTGGCATCGCCGACATCGACACCCGCAAACTGACCCGCATCCTGCGCGAGAAGGGTGCCCAGGCCGGTTGCATCCTGGCCGGCAAGCAACTCGATGAAGCCCATGCCCTGAACCAGGCCCGCGCCTTCCCCGGCCTCAAGGGGATGGATCTGGCCAAGGAAGTGACTGTGTCTGACGCCTACGCCTGGACCGAAGGCAGCTGGCAGCTCGGCAAGGGGCACGTCACCCCGGCGGCCGACGAGCTCAAGTACCACGTGGTGGCCTACGACTTTGGCGTCAAGCGCAACATCTTGCGCATGCTGGTGGACCGCGGCTGCCGCCTGACAGTGGTACCGGCCAAGACCCCGGCCGCCGAGGTGCTGGCGATGAATCCCGATGGCATCTTCCTCTCCAACGGCCCCGGTGACCCCGAGCCGTGCGACTACGCCATCGAAGCCATCAAGACCTTCCTTGGGACCAACACCCCTGTGTTCGGCATCTGCCTGGGTCACCAGCTGTTGGGTCTGGCCTCCGGCGCCAAGACAGTCAAGATGAAGTTCGGCCACCACGGTGCCAACCACCCGGTGAAGAGCCTGGACGACAACACAGTGATGATCACCGCCCAGAACCACGGGTTTGCGGTGGACGAGAACAGCCTGCCCGAGTGCCTGCGTGCCACTCACGTCTCCCTGTTCGACGGCTCCCTGCAAGGCATACATCGCACCGATCGTCCGGCCTTCAGCTTCCAGGGTCACCCCGAAGCGAGCCCGGGCCCCCACGATTGTGCCGGTCTGTTCGACCACTTTATTGAATTGATTAAGCAGTATCGCGCCTAAGAGGATAAAGAGAGCCATGCCAAAACGTAACGACCTACAGAGCATCCTGATCCTCGGCGCCGGCCCCATCGTCATCGGTCAGGCCTGCGAATTCGACTACTCCGGCGCCCAGGCCTGCAAGGCCCTGCGTGAGGAGGGATACCGCGTCATCCTGGTGAACTCCAACCCGGCCACCATCATGACAGACCCGGAGATGGCGGACGCCACCTACATCGAGCCCATCACCTGGGAAGTGGTGCGCGAGATCATCAAGAAAGAGCGTCCGGATGCCGTGCTGCCCACTATGGGTGGCCAGACCGCGCTCAACTGTGCGCTGGATCTGGAGAAGCACGGCGTGCTGGCGGAGTTCGGTGTGGAGATGATAGGCGCCACCGCCGATGCCATCGACAAGGCGGAAGATCGTCGTCGCTTCGACATCGCCATGAAGAGCATCGGCCTCGAGTGCCCCCGTGCCGGTATCGCCCACAACATGGAAGAAGCGTGGAAGGTGCAGCAGATGGTCGGCTTCCCCTGCATCATTCGTCCCTCCTTCACCATGGGTGGCTCGGGTGGCGGCATCGCCTACAACACCGAAGAGTTCGTCGAGATCTGCGAGCGCGGCCTGGATCTTTCCCCGACCAAGGAGCTGCTCATCGATGAGTCTCTGATCGGCTGGAAAGAGTACGAGATGGAAGTGGTGCGGGATCGCAACGACAACTGCATCATCGTCTGCGCCATCGAAAACTTCGACCCCATGGGCATCCACACCGGTGACTCCATCACGGTCGCGCCAGCCCAGACGCTGACCGACAAGGAGTACCAGCTGATGCGCAACGCCTCCATGGCGGTGCTGCGCGAAATCGGCGTCGAGACCGGCGGCTCCAACGTCCAGTTCGGTATCAACCCGAAAGATGGCCGCATGGTCATCATAGAGATGAACCCGCGGGTCTCCCGCTCCTCCGCGCTGGCCTCCAAGGCGACCGGCTTCCCCATCGCCAAGATCGCCGCCAAGCTCGCCATCGGTTACACCCTGGACGAGCTGATGAACGACATCACCGGCGGTCGTACTCCGGCCTCCTTCGAGCCGGCGATTGACTACGTGGTGACCAAGATCCCGCGCTTCAACTTCGAGAAGTTTGCCGGTGCCAACGACCGTCTCACCACCCAGATGAAGTCCGTGGGCGAAGTGATGGCCATAGGCCGCAACTTCCAGGAGTCCCTGCACAAGGCGCTGCGCAGCCTCGAGACCGGCAAGACCGGCTTCGATCCCATGGTGGACCTCAATGCCCCCGACTCCCTGACCCGTATCCGCCACGAGCTGCAGGATGCCGGTTGTGACCGTATCTGGTACATAGCCGATGCGTTCCGCGCCGGCCTCTCCATGGACGGTATCTTCAAGCTGACCAAGATTGACCCCTGGTTCCTGGTGCAGATAGAAGAGCTGGTGAAGCTGGAAGAAGAGGTAAAAGAGCGCGGCATGGCCGGGCTCGATGCCGACTTCCTGCGCGCCCTGAAGCGCAAGGGCTTTGCCGACGCACGTCTCGCCAAGATCCTCGGCGTGGCCGAGGGCGAGGTGCGCAAGGCCCGTGCCCGCCACAACATCTTCCCGGTCTACAAGCGGGTCGATACCTGCGCCGCCGAATTCGCCACCAACACCGCCTACATGTATTCGAGCTATGACGAGGAGTGCGAAGCGGCCCCGACAACTCGCGACAAGATCATGATCATCGGTGGTGGCCCGAACCGCATCGGTCAGGGCATCGAGTTTGACTACTGCTGCGTGCACGCGGCCCTGGCCCTGCGCGAAGACGGTTACGAGACCATCATGGTCAACTGCAACCCGGAAACCGTCTCCACCGACTACGACACCTCCGACCGTCTCTACTTCGAGCCGGTGACCCTGGAAGACGTGCTGGAAATCGTGCGGGTCGAGCAGCCCAAGGGCGTTATCGTCCAGTACGGCGGCCAGACCCCGCTCAAGCTTGCCCGTGCCCTGGAAGCGAACGGCGTACCTGTCATCGGCACCAGCCCGGACGCCATCGACCGCGCCGAAGACCGCGAGCGTTTCCAGTCCGCCGTCGAGCGCCTCGGCCTCAAGCAGCCGGAAAACGGCACAGTCACTGCCCTGGAGCAGGCGGTACAGGTCGCCGCCCGCATCACCTACCCCCTGGTGGTTCGCCCCTCCTACGTGCTGGGTGGCCGCGCCATGGAAATCGTCTATGACGAGCAGGATCTGCGCCGCTACTTCGCCGAAGCCGTGAGCGTCTCCAACGAGTCACCAGTACTGCTGGATCGCTTCCTCGACGACGCCACCGAGGTGGACGTGGACGCCATCTGCGACGGCGTGGACGTGGTCATCGGCGGCATCATGGAGCACATCGAGCAGGCCGGTATCCACTCCGGTGACTCCGCCTGCTCCCTGCCGCCCTACACCCTGTCCAAGGCCATCCAGGACGAGATGCGCGAGCAGGTACGGAAATTGGCACTGGAGCTCGGCGTGGTGGGCTTGATGAACGTCCAGTTCGCGGTCAAGGACAACGAGATTTACCTCATCGAGGTGAATCCCCGTGCCGCCCGTACAGTGCCCTTCGTCTCCAAGGCCACAGGTGCGCCGCTGGCCAAGATTGCCGCCCGTGTCATGGCCGGCCAGAGCCTGCAGGATCAAGGTTTCACCACCGAGATCATCCCGCCCTACTACTCGGTCAAAGAAGTGGTACTGCCCTTCGCCAAGTTCCCGGGTGTCGACCCGCTGCTGGGGCCGGAAATGCGCTCCACCGGTGAGGTGATGGGGGTGGGCAGCAGCTTCGCCGAGGCCTATGCCAAGGCGCAGCTGGGTGCCGGTCACCAGGTGCCGAGCGAAGGCCGCGCCCTGCTCTCCGTGCGCCACGGCGACAAGGAGCGGGTGGTGAATCTGGCTGCCAAGCTGCTGGAGCTGGGTTATGACCTCGACGCCACCCACGGCACCGCGGTGACCTTAGGTGAAGCGAGCATCAACCCGCGTCTGGTGAACAAGGTGCATGAAGGCCGTCCGCACATTCTGGATCGCATCAAGAATGGCGAGTACACCTACATAGTCAACACCGCCGAGGGCCGCCAGGCGATTCAGGATTCCAAGCAGCTGCGCCGCGGCGCCCTGCAGCACAAGGTGGCCTACACCACCACGCTGCACGCGGCCTTCGCCACCTGCATGGCCATCAGCGTCGATGCCACCGCCAACGTGAACTCGGTGCAGGAGCTGCACCACAAGGTCAAGCACCGCTAAGGTGCGCGCAGTCAGGGCCGACTCTTCCGGCCCTGAAGCAAGCCTGTCAACACCCCGCCAGCGATGGCGGGGTGTTTCTTTTGGCGGGGGCGGCGGATCCCGAGCGCATGGGCCCTTCATGCACGAGGTGACGTAAATAGCGAGGATGAAGGGTGATAAACGCCCTTAAATAGACTAAACGAAATCATAAATTGCCTATTGAATGCCATTGGTAACAATCTTCGCAATCACTCACCCCGAACGCCTCCCTATACTGGTTTCTCATCACATGCGTGAGCAAACAAGGTCGTCCGCACCGGCAAGCATTCAGTGTCAGAGGGTTGCGAGAGGATCAGGGCCGGCGTTATCGCGCCAGCCTGGTCGGCCCCTTCCACCGATAGGGACCAATGGAAACCGGCTGTGGGGTAACCGCCGCACCGCCAGTCAGGGCCAGCGTTATCGCGCCAGCCCGCTCCCCCTCCTTGCCCCCTCTGTTACCTGCCCGGTCGCCTGGCACCTCAGCATATCTGCCAAGGGAATCTGAATATGAGCTTCGATCATCGCAAATACCGCCCGGCCCCCGTCATCGCTCTGGCGGACCGTCAATGGCCCAACCGGGTGATGACGCAGGCGCCGCTCTGGTGCGCCGTGGATCTGCGGGACGGCAACCAGGCGCTGGTCGAGCCCATGACGGTGGCCCAGAAGCTGCAAATGTGGGCCCTGATGACCCATGTCGGCTTCAAACACATCGAGGTCGGCTTCCCCGCCGCCTCCCAGCCCGATTTTGATTTCGTACGCGAGCTTATCGAGCGGGATCTTATCCCGGAGGACGTCACCATTCAGGTGCTGGTGCAGGCCCGGGAAGATCTCATCGCCCGCACCTTCGAATCCCTCAGGGGGGCCAAACGCGCCATCGTTCATGTCTACAACTCGGTCAACCCGACCCAGCGCAACTATGTGTTCAACACAGATCGCGAGGGGGTCAAGGCCATCGCCGTGCAGGGTGCGCGCTGGGTGCGGGAATACGCGGCCAGGAATCCCGGCACAGAGTGGAGCTTCCAGTATTCCCCCGAGAGCTTCAGCAGCACAGAGGTGGAGTTCGCGGTGGAGGTGTGCGACGCCGTCATCGACGAGTGGCGCACTGCCTCCCGTCCCATGATCCTCAACCTCCCCGCCACGGTCGAGGTGAGCACCCCCAATGTGTTCGCGGATCAGGTGGAGTGGTTCTGCCGCCACCTCAAGGCGCGCCCCGAGGTGAGCATCTCCATCCACACCCACAACGATCGGGGCTGCGGCGTGGCCGCCGCCGAGCTGGCGGTGCTGGCGGGGGCCGATCGCATCGAGGGCACCCTGCTCGGCAACGGCGAGCGCACCGGCAACATGGACATAGTCACCATGGCCATGAACCTCTACAGCCAGGGCATAGATCCCGAGCTGGATCTCGCTGACATGGATGCCATAGTGGCGACCGTGGGGGCCTGCACCCAGATTGCCCTGCACCCGCGCCACCCCTATGCCGGCGAGCTGGTCTACACGGCGTTTTCCGGCAGCCACCAGGATGCCATTCGCAAGTCCCTGGCGGCCGAGAAGCCTGATGCCTACTGGGATGTGGCCTATCTGCCCATAGATCCTGCCGATCTGGGCCGCAGCTACGAGGCGGTGATCCGCATCAACAGCCAGTCCGGCAAGGGGGGCGTCACCTATCTGCTGGAGCGCGACCTCGGCCTGCAACTGCCGCGCTGGCTGCAGATCGACTTCAGCCGCCGGGTGCAGGCGCAAGCCGAGGCGAGCAGCAGCGAAATCAGCCCGGAGCAGATCCGCGCCCTGTTCGAGCAGCACTACCTCGAGCCGGTGCACGGTTATCGCATCGGCCGCTTCCAGCTTGGTCACGACAGCCAGGAGACACTGCGCCTCGAGCTGCAGACCCCGGACGGCAGCCTGCAGCTCTGTGGTGAGGGGGAGGGGGCCATCACGGCCCTGGTCAACGGCTGGGAGCGCCAGACCGGCATGCACATCGACGTGCTCGACTACTCGGAACATGCTCTCACGGCGGGCACCGAATCCCGCGCCGCCGCCTATGTGCTGCTGAGCGTCGACGGAGTGCGCATGTGCGGGGTCGCCATAGGCCGCGACGTGGTCAACGCCTCCTTGCAGGCGGTGATCAATGGCGCCGCCCAGATCCGCGCCCTGCGCCAGAGTGCATGAGGGGCGGGCCAGCCCCTTGAAGGACGTCCTGTGCACCGCCTGTGCCAGGGGGTAGCCGGCGGCAACAGGGCGGCGCACAGTGGAAAATGGTACCAGGATCCCTTCAGCACTGTGCTGAGGGGATTGTTTTTTATGGAAAAATCGGCTCACAATACGAGCGCCGTGCGGCCAGGATTGGCCTTGCGGTTCATTGGGTGCTGGCGGCTGAGTGCAGCCGCCAGGGATAGAGGCAATGCAGGTTTGGAGCCATAACGATGATGAAGACTCCCCTCAGGTTATCCGTACACCCCGCCCGGTTCTTCTCGCTCTCCCCTGGCCGCCGCTTTGCCCTGCTGAGCCTGCTCTGCCTGTTGCTGCTGACGGGGGGCCTGGATGCCGCCAGCTTCGAGCGCCTGCCCGAGCATAACCTCTACACCATCGGCGCCCTGGCCGAGGCCATCAATGTGCTGACCCTGCTGTTCATGTTCTGGGTGGTGCAGTGTGCCCAGATCTCGAACCGGACCTACCTGTTTCTCTGCGCCGGTCTGGGGAGCTGGCTGGTGTCGGGGACCATAGATCTGGTTGACGAGGCCTACTTCCAGCCCTGGTGGCTCTCCACGGTGGAAGACAGCCTGCGCACCCTCGGCATGCTGGCCACGGCCTGGGGCGTGCTGCTGATGGTGCAACAGATGTATGGCGTCCAGACCCGGCTGGCCTCGCTTGCCATGTCCGACGAACTGACGGGTCTTTCCAATCGCCGCGCGTTTCGCGCCGTGCTGGAGGCCCATGTGGATCAGGGGACGCCGCTGCTGCTGCTGGATCTCGATCACTTCAAGCAGATCAACGATCGCTACGGCCACGGCATAGGTGACAATGTGCTGCAGGAATTCAGCGCCTTGCTGTGTCAGCACTGCCCGCCGGATGGGGTGGTGGCGCGGCTGGGGGGCGAGGAGTTCGCCATCTGGCTGCCCGGCATGCTGAGCGACAAGGCCCAGGCACTGGCGGAGCAGATAAGAGCCGCCACCGAGGCTCTGGTCGCCTGCGAGGAGATAAGGTTCACCGTGAGCATCGCCGTCGGCATAGGCCAGGCGGGGGAGGCGGTCGAGGCGCTGGTCAAACGCACCGATCTCGCGCTCTACCGGGCCAAACACCTGGGGCGCAACCGGGTCGAGCTGGCGTGATGACGCCAGGGGATGCCGCAGCCCCGGGCCCCGGCCGCTCTGCCGCCTTCAGATTGCCCGCACCATCCACTACAATGGCCACCTGTTTGCATTCGGGGCCCGTCATCCGGCATGAGGGGCCCGCACTTTATCGGAAGCCCTCATGATCCCCTCTCGCCCTTTGTCTTTCTCCCCCTGGCGCCTCTGCGCACTGCTGGCTGCCGCCGTGCTGGCGGGCTGCGCCAGTGAACCGACACCCCCTACTCCTACTGTCGAGGAGGCCGCCGCCATCGCCAAACAACCCAAGGCGATGCAGCCGCGCAAGCCTGCGGACATGAAGAGCCGCATAGTGCGCTTCCTGCCGCGCCAGGTACAAGACAAGCAGGGCTGGGCCAACGACGTGGTGACGGCGCTCAGCACCCAGGGGCTGACGGTGAACGATCACAATGTCTGCTCAGTGCTGGCGGTGGCGGAGCAGGAGGCCACCTATCAGGCCGATCCCGTGGTGCCCGGCCTTGGCAAGATAGCCTGGAAGGAGATCAACGCCCGGGCCGCCAAGCTGCTCATCCCCGAGTTCGTGGTGCGCACCGCCCTCTCCATCAAGTCCCCCACGGGCAAATCCTACGCCGCGCGCATAGATGCCCTTCGCACCGAGCGGGAGATGAGCGAGATCTTCGAGGACATGATAGGGGCCGTGCCCATGGGCAAGCAGCTCTTTGGCAACCTCAATCCGGTACGCACCGGGGGCCCCATGCAGGTGAGCGTGGCCTTCGCCGAGGCCAACGCCCGCGGCTACCCCTATCCCGTCAAGGAGTCCATCCGCCACGAAGTCTTTACCCGCCGGGGCGGCATCTGGTTTGGTACCAAACACATCTTCGGCTATCCCGCCGACTACCCGGACACCCTCTACCGTTTCGCCGACTTCAATGCCGGCTGGTATGCGAGCCGCAACGCCGCCTTCCAGGCCGCGGTGAGCCGGGTCAGCGGCAAGCCCCTGGCCCTGGACGGGGATCTGGTTCGCTACGACTCCGACCTGCCCGGCAAGACGGAGCTTGCGGTGCACAGCATCGCCAGCCGCGTCAACATGAGCAAGCAGGCCATCCATCAGAGTCTGCTCAAGGGAGACAGCAGCGACTTTGCCCAGACCGACCTCTATCACAGGGTCTTTACCCTGGCCGACAAGCAGGCGGGCAAGCGCCAACCCCGCGCCGTGCTGCCCGGCATCCAGCTGAAAAGCCCCAAGATCACCCGCAACCTCACCACTGCCTGGTTCGCCAAGCGGGTGGATGACAGGGAGCAGGCCTGCGTCAGGAAGATGGCGACCATTCGCTGACAGTCAGAGATAACAAGGGCGGCCAAGTGGCCGCCCTTGTTTCAGTATCAACTGGATGTTCTGGGGTCAGGCCCTGGTGTCCTGTGTCGCCGTCCCTGGGTGCGTCTTCCCAAGGGTCAGTATCCCCCTGCATGTCGGATATCCGTTGCATCCCCAAAACTGATTGCCTCTGTTTTCTCCCCGGCTGGCGGTACGCAAGACCATGGCATTGCCACATCTGGGGCAAGTCGGATTTTGGTCACCGAGCGGTTGGGCGGTGACAGGGGAGGGCGCCGCCCTCTTTTCGTCAGGCACTGCCTTGGCGGATAACGGCTTGCGTGGCGACTCGCTGTGACGCGCCTTCAGCTGGGCCACATGCTGCCTGTGGGTCTGCCAGTTGGCTGCCAGCCGTCCCTGTTGGATGGTCTCGACCACTCGGGTGACCTCGGCCGGGGTCAATACCTGGGTGGTTTTTCCTTTGATATGGCGGATCAGCCCGCGGTTCATCACGTTGTCTGGCATGGGAGTCTTGAAAGTGCAATCGCCAATGAAATAGATGACTGAGTGGAGCTGATGATCCGCCACCCCCAGCAGGGATTTGAGGGTCATCATGTGCAGGTGGTTCTGGTGCAGGGGATTCTGGAAGCGGTGCTTGCGGCGATAGATCTGCTGGGTCCAGCTTTTATGAGCCGGATTGCCGAATATCCAGCCTTTCATGTTCTTGGTCTCAATCACGAATATCCCGAAGCGGGAGACGATCACATGATCGATCTGGGTGCTGCCCTGAGGGATGAGCAGGGTCACATCCTTGAGCAAGTGATATTCCCGCTGGTCGAGAAAGAGCCGGATGCTGAGGTTGATAAACCACTCCCCGATCATGCCCTTGAACCAGGGGCTTTTGGCTAGGGTCGCCAGCAACAGCAGTGGCAACAGATACCAGAGCTGGTCGAGCAAGGGATAAATAACGGCAGAGAAGTCCATTTCATGTCTCCATGATGCCAACTGTTCGAGTGACGGTATCGTTAGAAACTCATCGCCAGCCCGATGGAGTAGCCGCTGGTGTTGTGGCTGAACATATAGCGGGCAACCAGCCGGGTGCGGGTGATGAAGATGTCGTACTTGCTGCTGTCGAGCTCGAACCCGAGGCCCAGGGAGTTGAGGCTGTTGAAGCCGAGCAGGCCTCGTTGCTCTCCCAGGTATTCGGTTCTGGCCCCCTCCAGTACATAGCGCAGCGGGCGATCCAGCAGGGTCCAGGTGAAGAGTGGAGCCCGGCGACGCAGGTAGAGACCGAGGTTCTCCGCCTCGGCCTGGCCGGTGATGCTGTCGGCGGTGCCGGTGAAACTCTGCAGATGCTGATAGGAGTAGCGCAGCTCGACATCTATGTCCTGTGGCTTGGAGAAGAGCTCGTAGTCGAGCATCAGGGAGCCCCCCAGGCCATACACATTGAGCCGGCCGCCGTCGAGGAAGTCGAGGTTCCTGCCCGTCCTGTGCTGGATCAAGGCGGCGCCGATGCGCAGATCGCTCGCCACTGTGCCCAGGGTGAAGTTGGCGATGGGGCGCAGCACCAGGTTGCCGCCAAAGCGGTCACGGTGCAGGCTGAAGTCCCAGCCGATGCCGCCGGTGGCGCTCAGGCTGTTCCATTTGGTGGGGATGGTGCGGGTCTCGTTGCCGTCGGTGAACACGAACTGGGGATCGTAGCGGCTGTAACCCAGGGTGCCCTCCAGATAGATGGGGAAGCCCTCGCTCATGGTGGCGCCGCCGCCGAGCTGGGTGATGGTCAGGGCCGAGCTTTCGTTGGTGCCACCCCCTATGTCCAGGTTGCTGGCGGTGATGTCCGGCACCACAGTGAAGCTCATCAGGGAGACGACCGCATTGGCCCGCTGCTGAACCAGGGTCCCGTCATTGGCCTGAGCGGCCTGGCTGAAGAGCCCGAGCCCGCTCAGCAGAAGCATGCTTGCATGAAGATAAGAAGAGGGGGGATGCGCCATACCTAGCTCCGTGGACCTCCTCGTCCACTGAGGAGTCCTTACACTGTAACGGTTTTTCTGGCGCCATGGCAGCCCGGTTCAGTGCCAACTGACTATATTCTTTGCGGTTTTGCGGTTTTGCGGCTAAGGCCCAAGGGAGCTCCCGGGGCGAGAGCACCTTGTCGCCAGCGCACCGGGCTGGCGGCGCCGGATGACGGAGTATCCACATAAATGGCAGACATTAATTTATTGTTCAGTTCCCCGGGTGTATAACGGGCCTCCCGCAGGAGCTTATGGGGTGGTACCAGGGAGGGGTGGCCAGACTGGGCCTTTGGGCCGTCATGACGGATGCGCATTACGTTGATGGGAGTCATACCAGATGCAGGACATGCTGCTTGCCATATGGCATCAGGACTTTGAGCAATTAATACAACTGCAGGCGGTCGGTCTGCTCGTCACCTGTCTGGTGGTGATCCTCTTTCTCGAATCGAGCTTCGTCTTTTTGCCGCTACCGGGGGACAGCCTGGTGCTGCTGGCCGGTGGTCTGGTGGGCATGGGAGTGCTCGGGCCCGAGGTGGTGTTCCTCTATCTGCCCCTGGCCGCCGGCGTCGGCAGCGTGATGGCGTATTGGCAGGGCCATGCGCTCCATGGTACCCGCTTCATGGGCCAGGTGGAGCGGGTGATCCCGGAAGGCAGTCTGCCCCGTGCCTCCCGACTGCTCGAACGCTATGGCTTCTGGGCCATGTTCGTCTCCCGTTTCATCCCCTTCGTCAGGGTGCTGACGCCCATGCTGATGGGGATCTCCCGCCTGAACCTGCTGCGGGTGGCCATGACCAGCTTTGCCAGCGCCTTTCTCTGGGCCCTGGCCCTCAGCATGGTCGGCAAGTTCATGATGGCAACGCCGCTCTTGGCCGATCATCACGAGCTGTTGACCAAGTGTCTGCTGGTGACCTCCTTCGCCCTCTTCGTCATCGCCGTGGCCGCCATCGGCATGCGGCTGCTCAAGCGCTCGACCAAGAGAGCGCGCTGAGCTAAGCACGGGGATATAGGGGGAGGGGCCTGCCCCCTGTCCCTTGTCCCCAAGCCGCCCGTGTCAGGCGGCTCGCCCCGGTGGCGTAAAAATACAGGCCATTTGAGGCGGAAATCCTGATGCCTATCTGTTACACTTCGCGCCCGCCATTTTCCGGCTCATCTTCTGACGTGATGTCAGACCCAGCCGTCCTTGGCCCCAAGCCTCGCCGAGGCCGTGCCACATGCCGGCCCAGGCCACTTAAGCCAACTACAGCTCAGCTGGAACACAGGAACCCATTATGAGATTTGAATCGTTCGATTTTGCCCCCGAGATTTTGCGTGCCGTCTCAGAGTGCGGTTATCAGGAGATGACCCCTGTGCAGCAGCAGGCGATCCCGACCATACGCCGTGGCAGCGACGTGCTGGCCAGCGCCCAGACCGGGACCGGCAAGACGGCGGCCTTTGCGCTGCCCATACTGCAACGTCTGGTGGATAACCCGGCCCCGGCCCAGCCTTCCAACGCCCGGGTGCTGATCCTGACCCCGACCCGCGAGCTGGCCGCCCAGGTGGCGAGCAACATCAACGACTTCGCCAAATATCTGGACATCAGCGTGCTGACCCTGGTCGGTGGTGGCAAGCAGGACGTGCAGGCCCGCAAACTCAAGGCGGGTGCGCACATCATAGTGGCGACCCCGGGCCGCCTGCTCGAGCACCTGACCGCCTGCAACCTCAGCCTCTCCGGTGTCGAGACCCTGGTGCTGGACGAAGCGGATCGCATCCTCGACATGGGCTTCAGTGCCGATGTGCAGCAGATCCTGCAGGCTGTGAACAAGACCCGTCAGAACCTGCTGTTCTCCGCCACCTTCTCCGACGCCGTGAAGAAGCTGGCCAACCTGATGCTGGACAGACCCCAGATCATCAGCGTCAACAAGCAGAACTCCACCGCCGATACCGTCAGCCACACCGTCTATCCGGTCGAGCAGAAGCGCAAGCGCGAGCTGCTCTCCGAACTCATCGGCAAGCAGAACTGGCAACAGGTGCTGGTGTTCGCCAGTACCCGCGAGAGCTGTGATGTGCTGGTGGAAGAGCTGAACCTCGACGGCATCAAGTCCGCCGTGGTCCATGGCGAGAAGGCTCAGGGCAGCCGTCGCCGCGCCCTGCGCGAGTTCATGGAAGGCAAGGTACGGGTGCTGGTCGCCACCGAAGTGGCCGCCCGTGGTCTGGACATCCCGGATCTGCAGTACGTGGTCAACTACGATCTGCCCTTCCTGGCGGAAGATTACGTCCACCGCATCGGCCGCACCGGCCGCGCAGGCAAGAGCGGCATGGCGGTCTCCTTCGTCAGCCGCGAAGAGGAGCGCACCCTGCTGGAGATCGAGGCGCTGATCGGCCAGAAGATCCGCCGCATCATGGTGCCGGGCTACGAGGTGAGCAGCCGTGACGAGCTGATCAAGCAGTTGCAGGAGCGCCGCCGTTTCGGCAAGCGTCCGCAGCGGGAAGACAACGCCGCCGCCCAGGTGATGGCCGAGGCCAAGCTGCAGGGCCAGCGCCTCAAGCGTCTGGCGGCCGCCAAGAAGCCTCGCCAGTCGAAGTAAGCGGACAAGATGATGCAGGGGAGCCTTGGCTCCCGACTCAAGGCGCCGTTGGCGCCTTGATGCTGTTTACCGATCACCCAGAGGACGTGCGATGATCCCGCCAGTCAAGAACCCGCAAGATTACAATCAGGCCCTGCTCGACATGGCCACCCAGAGCCTGGCCGAGCTGGCCCGTACCGCAGAGCAGAAGGCGGGCAAGCGCACTCCGGCGCAAGAGAGCCACTTCCTCTGCACCTGGATGGCGGACTCCCTCAAGGAGAAGCGCTTCTCCCGCCTGGTGATGGAGGACTTGAAAGCCTGGGTGCAGCTGGGCCGCACCCTGGGAGCCGGAGCCGATCTCAAGGGGCTGCTGTCGCGCATCGTCTGCCAGTACGGTCGGGCCATGGCCGAGCCCGGGCAGTTGGGCGCCAGGCTCGCCACTCTGGTCGCCGAGCTGGAGCGCGCGGGTTGGCTGGTGTTTACCGACAGCGAACTGAGCGCCAAACAGCGGCTGCTGAGCCAGGGTCAATCCAGCCTGGTCATCTCGGCCAGCGAGTATCAGGGCCATATCGAGGGGGGAGAGCTGGTGAAGCCTCTTACCCTCTATGTGCGCGGGGATGAAAAACAGCTGGCCGAGGCAGCCTTCAAGCAGGGCCTGCTGCTGAGCCAGGGTGACAAGAAGGCCACCCTGGTCAAGCACCACAAGGCCTACCGGCTGGTGCCGGGCAATGCCCAACCCGCCCTGGCGCTGCTGGCCGCGGGCTAAGCCTGATCGGCGCCCTGACGTTCATGCCAGTCTCACTACCCCGGCCCTGTGCCGGGGTTTTTTATGGCTGATCGCCGTACAGGCCATGGATGCAGGGTGAGCTGACTCTGATCCAGGATCCGCCGCGACTTGTCGCCTGCGCTATGACGCGCCCTGGGGGAGGGGAGACGCCGCGCCGAGCAATCCCACAGCGCGGGCGGCGATCGCCAGATAATGGGGCGAGCGGGCCTGCTCCCGCCAGCAGCAGTGCACCAGCTTGATCACGTGGTCGTCCAGGCTCTCGATCGCCCGCGGCAACACCTGTGCCCAAGCCAGCCCAGTTGTATCCGGCCAGTGCTGGGCGTGCTGCGCCGGCGCCCCGACTGTGACATAGGCAGCGGCCACCGCCTGCCACATCAGGCGCTGCCAGGGAGCTTTCAGCTCATCCGGCAGATGACGGTCGACGATGGTGGCGGCCCGGCTGCCGGTCACCATATGCAAGACGGTGAAGTTGCCGGTCTGCCAGTAGAGGGGTAGGGCGGCCTCGGCCAGCTGTGCCAGCACATCTTGCCCGTCATCGAGGCTTTGCGGCAGCGACTCCGGCCAGTGGGGATCCGCCGCCACCTGGCGCAGGCGGGCGCTGATCCAGCCTCCTTCCCAGCGTGACCCCTCCCAATGGGCCGACAGCCCCGCCAGCAGGCGGGTGACGTCCCGGCAGGGGGCACCCATTCCGGCAGGCAGGATCAGGGCCTTGCACTGCCAGGCGGCCAGCGCCGCCGCCTGCTCCCCCAAGTGGCCGTTTTCCAGCGCACAGGCGAAACGGATGAGGGGATGAAAGGCGCCTCCCGCCGGGGAGAAACGCTGCGCCAGCAGCTCTTCGAAGCATGGCAACCAGCCCTCTTCGGCGAATCGGGTCAGCAGTTGCTGGCGCAGTGCCACGAACAGGGTCTCCTCCTCTTCGCCCTGGTTGTCCACTCCGGCTGGCAGGGCTTGAGTGGCCTGCCAGTGGGTAAAGAAGCGCTGCAACTGCCGGGGGCTGGCCCCCATCTCGTGCAGGGCGTGCAACGCCATGGGACAGTGGTTGGTGGTGCCGCGACCATTGAGGGCGAAGGCCTGGTTGGCATCGAGCAGAGCGTAGAGATGATCCATTAGCGTTTGACTCCTTTTGTCAGGGGAGACAGGATTATGCAAGTTGAAGTTAACTTGAGATCAAGGATGAGATTGGATCGTAAGTGGCTGGCCATAGGCCAGATAGCCAAACGTGCCGGCGTGAACGCCAGCGCCCTGCGCTTCTACGAGCAGAAGGGGCTGATCCAGAGCCTGCGCAGCGAAGGCGGCCGACGTCTCTACCCACAGGATGCGCTGCGGCGTATCGCCTTTATCCGGGTGGCGCAAGGGATGGGCTTAAGCCTCGAAGAGATAGCCGGGGCCCTCAGCGGGTTGCCCGATGGTCGCACGCCGGATCGCCACGACTGGGATCGGATCGCCGGTCAGTGGCAAACGCTACTGGACAGCCGCATCGCCGCCCTGCAACTGATGAAGCGCAAGCTCAGCGCCTGCATCGGCTGTGGCTGCCTGTCGCTCGAGCATTGCGCCCTCTACAACCCGGGGGACAGTGCCGCAGGCCAGGGGGGCGGCCCTCGTTACTTGCTGGGGGATTTGTCCCCCGTCGATGAATAGCGTGCGGGTGAGCCCCTGATCCTGGGGCCTCCCGGTGCCTTCGTCTTCTCTCTTTGCTCTTTCTGGTTCCTCTTTTTCTGCCCCTTGCTCTGCCCCTCTGCCAGCGCATCGCCACGTCTGTTGGCGTTATCCAATATTTCGCTAAATATCCTCGTATTTCATGGTTGGGAGATGAAAGGTCCCGGGATATGTTTTGTCCATGCCGATAGTCAGCCGGATTAACCTTCGATATTGCAGTGAAGAATATTAATCGGTCCGCTACGGATTCAGGTTTTAAAAATAACAATTGCATGGCGCCAATCAATATTATTTGGCAAGCGTTCCAAGTGTTTATAAATATAACGAGGCGGATCATGAATAAAGTACGCTCCCTATTTTTGCTGGCGGCGCTTCCGCTGGCCCTGATGACCTCGGCCGAGGCCCAATCCAGCCTCGCCGCCATCCAGAGCGCCGGGGTGATCAAGATAGGGACCGAAGGGGCCTATCCTCCCTTCACCTATCACGACAAGAGCGGCAAGCTGGTGGGCTTTGATGTGGAGATTGGCGAGCTGATAGCAAGCGGTCTCGGTGTCAAGCCGGAGTTCGTCGAAGGCAAGTGGGACGGGCTCATCGCCGGGGTGGATGCCAAGCGCTACGATCTGGTGCTCAACGAAGTGGCCATCACGCCGGAGCGACTGAAAAAATATGATTTTTCAGATCCCTACATCACCTCCAAGGCGGTGATAGTGGTGCACAGCGACAACGATAGCATCAAGAGTTTCGCGGATCTGAAGGGCAAGAAATCCTCCCAGTCTCTGACCAGCAACTTCGCCCAGCTGGCGAAGTCATCGGGCGCCGAGGTGGTGGCCACCGAGGGCTTCAACCAGTCCTTGGAGCTGGTGCTGACCGGGCGGGTGGATGCCACCATCAACGACAGTCTCTCCTTCCTGGACTTCAAGAAGCAGAAACCGGACGCCAGACTGAAGGTGGCGGCCACCGAGGCGAAGGGGGATCAATCCGCCGCCTTGCTGGCCAAGGGGCAGCCGGAATTGCTGGCCGCCATCAATCAGGCGCTGCGCACCGCCAAGCAGGATGGCAGCTATCAAAAAATATCGGTTAAATATTTTGGCACTGACGTCTCGCAATAATATTGCGGCAACATAATAACGACAGAGGTAATTAACGTGCCAGCCTGGTTGCAGTTAATGATCGACTCTTTTTGGCCCCTGCTCAGTGCGGGGCTTATTTTTACCGTGCCGCTGACCCTGATCACCTTCGTGCTGGGAATATTGCTCGGTTTCCTGGTAGCGCTGGCAAGGTTGTATGGCCCCACTCCGCTGGTGGCCCTGGTCCGTTTCTATGTCTGGCTTGTTCGGGGCACGCCGCTGCTGGTGCAGCTTTTCCTCATCTTCTACGGCCTGCCGAGCGCCGGCATAGTGCTGGATGCCTTCACCGCGGCCGTCATCGGCTTTACCCTCAACATCGGCGCCTACAGCTCGGAGATCATCCGTGCCACCCTGGCGGCCATCCCCAAGGGGCAGTGGGAGGCGGCGCACTCCATCGGCATGAACTGGCCCCAGGCGATGTGGCGGGTGATATTGCCGCAGGCGGCGCGCATCGCAGTACCGCCCCTCTCCAACACCTTCATCTCCCTGGTCAAGGACACCTCGCTGGCGGCGGCGGTGACAGTGCCTGAGCTGTTTCAGGCGGCCCAGCGGCTCGCCTCGGTCACCTATGAGCCGCTCATTCTCTACATAGAGACGGCCTTCATCTATCTGCTGTTCAGCTCAGTGCTCTCCACCCTGCAAGACCGGCTGGAGCGCAGATTGACCCACAAAGAGACCCGGGAGGTCGCCTTATGATCCGGTTGAGCAGTATCGAGAAACACTTTGGTGGCAAGCCTGTGCTCAAGGGAATAGGGCTTGCGATGGCGGCGGGCAGCGTCACCGCCCTGATAGGACCCTCCGGCAGCGGCAAGAGCACACTGCTGCGCTGCGTGAATCTGCTGGAGCGACCGGATGCGGGGCAACTGGTGCTGGGGGGGAGCGAGCTCGACTTCTCCCATCACCTGTCACGGCAAAGCGTGCTGGCCCTGCGCCAACAGACCGGCATGGTGTTTCAGAACTTCCAGCTGTTCCCCCACATGACGGTGCTGGAAAACGTGATGGAGGGACTGGTGACAGTGTTGAAGTGGCCAAAGGAGAAGGCGGAGGCGCGTGGCCTGCAACTGCTCGACAAGGTGGGGCTCAGGAACAAGGCCGAGGCGGTGCCCGCCACCCTCTCAGGGGGCCAGCAGCAGAGAGTCGCCATCGCCCGTGCCATGGCCCCCGCGCCCAAGGTGCTGCTCTGTGACGAGCCCACCTCGGCGCTGGATCCCGAGCTGGCCCAGGAGGTGGTGGCCGTGCTGCGCCAGCTGGCCCGGGAAGGCACCACCATGCTGATCGCCACCCACGACTTGCGCCTCGCAGCCCAGATAGCGCAGCAGGTGATCTTTCTGGAAGCGGGGGAGGTGGTGGAGGCGGGCAGTGCGCGCCAGATGTTCACCACTCCCAAGCGGGCGCGCACCTTCGAATACATCTCCACCCTGACCGAGCGCCTGCCGGAGAGCTGGAGCATCTAGCGGCGCTTGCCCGGACGACAGCCATATAAAAAAACAGCCCCGCAGATGCGGGGCTGTTTGCTTGGGGAGGCTTGGATGGCAGCTTACACGGCCAGGTAGTCCATGATCCCTTCGGCGGCCTTGCGGCCCTCATAGATGGCAGTCACCACCAGATCCGAGCCGCGCACCGCATCGCCACCGGCAAACACCTTGGGATTGCTGGTCTGGAAGGCATGTTCGGCCTTCTCGGGGGCCTTGATGCGATCCCGGCTGTCGAGCTCGATACCGTGATCACGCATCCAGGGCTGGGGGTTGGGCTGGAAGCCGAACGCCATCACCACAGCATCGGCAGCCAGCACCTGTTCGGAGCCCTCGATCACCACAGGATTGCGACGACCGTTGGCATCGGGCGCACTGAGCTCGGTGCTCACTACCTTGATGCCGCAGGTGCGGCCCTGGCCGTCCAGTTCAACGCCGACCGGCTGGAGGTTGAACATGAATTCCACCCCTTCCTCCTGGGCGTTCTTCACCTCCCGCTTGGAGCCCGGCATGTTCTCGGCATCGCGGCGGTAGGCGCAGATCACCCGTTCGGCCCCCTGGCGGATGGCGGTGCGCACGCAGTCCATGGCGGTATCGCCACCGCCGAGCACCACCACCTGCTTGCCGGCGAAGTCGATGTAATCGCTCTGCGCCTTCTCGAAGCCCAGCAAGCGGTTCGCGTTGGAGATGAGGTAGGGCAGGGCGTCGTAGACTCCCGGCGCCTCTTCGTTGGCAAAGCCGCCTTTCATGTACTTGTAGGTGCCGACCCCGAGGAAGACGGCATCGAACTCGCCCAGGAGGTCGGCGAAGGTGACGTCACGACCCACTTCGGTCTCGAGACGGAACTCCACCCCCATGCCCTCGAAGATCTCGCGACGACGCTGCATCACCTCTTTTTCCAGCTTGAAGGAGGGGATGCCGAAGGTCAGCAGGCCGCCGATCTCCGGATACTTGTCAAACACCACTGGGGTGACGCCATTGCGTGCCAGGACGTCGGCACAGGCGAGGCCGGCGGGGCCGGCGCCGATGACGGCGACCCGCTTGCCGGTCTTCACCACCTTGGAGAGATCCGGGCGCCAGCCCATCTCGAACGCCTTGTCGGTGATGTATTTTTCGATGTTGCCTATGGTCACGGCGCCGAATCTGTCATTCAGGGTGCAGGCACCCTCACAGAGTCTGTCTTGCGGGCAGACCCGGCCGCACACCTCCGGCAGGCTGTTGGTCTGGTGGGAGAGCTCCACCGCCTCCAGGATGCGTCCCTCGTTGGCCAGTTTCAGCCAGTTGGGGATGTAGTTGTGCACCGGGCACTTCCACTCGCAATAGGGGTTGCCGCAGTCGAGGCAGCGATCCGCCTGCATACCGACCTGGGCCTGGTTGAAGGGCTCGTAGATCTCCACAAACTGGATCTTGCGGATCTTGAGCGGCTTCTTGGGCGGGTCGACCCGCTGGACATCGATAAACTGGAATACGTTCTGGCTCATAGGGTTCCCTCCTTATTGCGCCTGGATTCTGAGTTCTGCACTAGAGCGGCTGGTGTGACCAAGCAGGGACTTGACGTCGCTGGACTTGGGTTTGATCAGCCTGAACTTGGGCACATAGGAGTCGAAGTTGGCCAGTATCTCCTCGGCGCGCGAGCTGCCTGTCTCATTGAGGTGCGCCGTGATGATGCCGCGCAGGTGCTCCTGATGGATGGCGAGATCCGCCACGTCCAGCAGTTCCACCAGCTCGGGGTTGGTGCGCTTGGCAAAGTTGCCGCACTCGTCCAGCACGTAGGCAAAGCCCCCTGTCATGCCCGCCGCGAAGTTGACCCCGGTGGTACCAAGTATGGTGACGATGCCGCCTGTCATGTATTCACAGCCGTTGTCGCCAATCCCCTCGACCACCGCGAGGGCCCCCGAGTTGCGAACCGCGAAGCGCTCGCCCGCCGTACCTGCTGCGTAAAGCTTGCCGCCGGTGGCGCCGTAGAGGCAGGTGTTACCTATGATGGCCGCCTCATGGGACTTGAAGGCCACGCCGACATGGGGTTTGACCACCAGCTTGCCGCCGGTCATCCCCTTGCCCACGTAGTCGTTGGCGTCGCCGGTGAGTATCATCTCGAGGCCGCCGGCGTTCCAGACGCCGAAGCTCTGGCCTGCGGTACCGTTGAAGTGAACCCGTACCGGATCGGCGGCCATGCCCTGGTTGCCGTGACGCTTGACGATCTCGCCGGACAGGCGCGCACCCACAGAGCGGTCGGTGTTGCGGATGTCGTAGCGGAACTCGCCACCGCTCATGTTTTCCACCGCCTCCAGCAGGTCGTCCACCATCTTGAGGTTGAGCGGCCCCTTGTCGAAAGTCGGGTTGTGTTGCTGGCTGAACAGGCTGGAGCCTGCCGGTGCCACCGGGCTTGCCAGAATGCCGGAGAGATCCAGCTTGGCCTGACGGGCGGTGAGGCCGGGCAGGGCTTCCAGCAGGTCGGTGCGACCGATGAGGTCGGTGAGCTGGGTGACGCCGAGCTCAGCCATCAGCTCCCGGGTCTCTTCGGCGATGAACTTGAAGTAGTTCATCACCATCTCCGGCAGGCCGGTGAAGTGCTCGCGGCGCAGCTTCTCGTCCTGGGTGGCGACGCCGGTGGCGCAGTTGTTCAGGTGGCAGATGCGCAGGTATTTGCAGCCGAGCGCCACCATGGGGCCGGTGCCGAAACCGAAGCTCTCGGCGCCGAGGATGGCCGCCTTGATGATGTCCAGACCGGTTTTGAGACCGCCATCCACCTGCAGCCGCACCTTGTGGCGCAGGCCGTTGGCCACCAGGGCCTGCTGGGTCTCGGCCAGCCCCAGCTCCCAGGGGGAGCCGGCGTATTTGACCGAACTCAGCGGGCTGGCACCTGTGCCGCCGTCATAACCGGAGACCGTGATGAAGTCCGCATAGGCCTTGGCTACGCCGCAGGCTATGGTGCCGACGCCGGGCTCGGAGACCAGCTTGACCGACACCAGGCAGTCCGGGTTGATCTGCTTGATGTCGAAGATGAGCTGGGCCAGATCCTCGATGGAGTAGATGTCGTGGTGCGGCGGCGGGGAGATCAGGGTCACGCCGGGCACGGAATAGCGCAGCTTGGCGATCTGGGCCGTCACCTTGTCACCGGGCAGTTGGCCGCCTTCGCCGGGCTTGGCGCCCTGGGCCACCTTGATCTGCACCACATCGGCGTTCATCAGGTAGTGCGGGGTGACGCCGAAGCGCCCCGAGGCGACCTGCTTGATGCGGGAATTCTTCTCGGTGCCAAAGCGCTTGGGATCTTCACCGCCTTCGCCCGAGTTGCTCTGACCGCCGAGGCGGTTCATGGCCACCGCCAGCGCCTCGTGCGCCTCAGGGCCCAGCGCGCCTATGGACATGGCGGCGGAGTCGAAGCGGGGGAACAGCTTGGCGGCGGGCTCAACCTGCTCCAGCGCAACCGGCGTCGTTCCCTGCTTGAGGACGAGCAGATCGCGCAATGTGGCGACGGGGCGCTCGTTCACCAGGCGGGCGTACTCCTTGTAATCGGCGTAGTTGCCGGAGCGCACCGCCACTTGCAGGGTCTGCACCACGTCCGGGTTGTAGGTGTGGTACTCGCCGCCGTGGACGAACTTGAGCAGCCCGCCCTGAGTCAGTGGCTTGCGGCCGAGCCAGGCCTGACGGGCCAGATTGACCTGATCCTGCTGGATGTCGGTGAAATCGGCGCCCTGAATGCGGCTGGAGACGCCGCGGAAGCAGAGCTCGACCACGGATTTGGACAGACCCACGGCTTCGAACAGCTGGGAGCAGCGGTAGCTTGCCACAGTGCTGATGCCCATCTTGGACATCACCTTGTAGAGGCCCTTGTTGATGCCGTTGCGGTAGTTGAGCATGGCCTGGCGCAGGCTCATCTTCAGCACCCCTTCCTCGACCTGTTTGGCCAGGGTCTCGTAGGCGAGATAGGGATAGATGGCGGTGGCGCCAAAGCCCAGCAGCACGGCGAAGTGGTGCGGGTCGCGCACGCTGGCGGTCTCCACCAGGATATTGGCGTCGCAGCGCAGGTTGTTGTCCACCAGGGTGCGTTGCACCGCCCCCACCGCCATGGCGGCCGGAATGGGCAGGGTGTCGGCACTGATGTCTCTGTCAGACAGCACCAGCAGCACGGTGCCATTGCGGGCCTTGTCGGCCGCGTCGGCACAGAGCCGCTCCAGCGCTGCCTGCAGCCCCTCTTCGGGCTGATAGTTGAGGCTCAGCACCGCATGGCGGTAGTGTTCCCCTTCCAGCGCCAGCAACTGGTGGAAGTCGGAGTAGAGCAGGATAGGCGACTGGAACAGCACCCGGTGGGCGTGGCCGAAGGTCTCGTTGAACACGTTCTGCTCGCGACCTATACAGGTGGCCAGCGACATGACGTGGTTTTCCCGCAGCGGATCGATGGGCGGGTTGGTCACCTGGGCGAACATCTGGCGGAAGTAGTCGTACAGGGTACGCTGGCTGGAGGAGAGCACCGCCATCGGGGTGTCATCCCCCATGGAGCCTACCGCCTCCTGGCCGTTCTCGCCGAGCACGCGGATGATTTGATCCAGCTCCTCGTAGGAGTAACCGAACAGTTTCTGATAGGTCTTGAGCTGATCGTCAGGGAGCTCGCGGGCGCCTGTGCTGGCGTCATCCATCTGCTCGAACGGCACCAGTCGCTTGCAGTGCTTGTCCATCCACTGCTTGTAGGTGTGACGACTCTTGAGATCGTCATCGATCTCGAAGCTGGTCCACACCTTGCCGTTGCTGGTATCCACCACGAACAGCTCGCCCGGGCCGACCCGGCCCTTCTCCAGCACTTCGTCCGGGGTGTAGTCCCAGGTGCCGACCTCAGACGCGAGGGTGATGAACTTGTCCTTGGTGATGACGTAGCGGGCCGGGCGCAGGCCGTTACGGTCCAGGGCGCAGGTGGCGTAGCGGCCATCTGTCATGACGATGCCGGCGGGGCCATCCCAGGGCTCCATGTGCATGGAGTTGAAGTCATAGAAGGCGCGCAGGTCGTCATCCATGTTCGGGTGTTTTTGCCATGCAGGCGGGATCAGCAGGCGCATGGCGCGGAACAGGTCCATGCCACCGGCCAGGAAGAGATCCAGCATGTTGTCGAGGCTGGAGGAGTCGGAGCCGGTGGTGTTGACGAAGGGGGCCGCCTCTTGCAAGTCAGGGATCAGCGGAGTGGCGAACTTGTAGCTGCGCGCCTTGGCCCACTGGCGGTTGCCGGCGATAGTGTTGATCTCGCCGTTGTGGGCGAGATAACGGAAGGGTTGCGCCAGCGGCCAGCGCGGGCTGGTGTTGGTGGAGAAGCGCTGGTGGAACACGCAGATGGCGGCCTGCATGCGGATGTCGGCGAGATCCAGATAGAAGCGCGGCAAATCCACCGGCATGCACAGTCCTTTATAGACGGTGACCAGGTTGGAGAGGCTGACCACATAGAAGTAGTCGTCGCTGATGCGCTTCTCGATGCGGCGGCGCACTATATAAAGGCGGCGCTCGAGATCCTTGTCGACCCAGCCTGGCGGCGCGTTGACAAAGACCTGTTCAATGCTTGGCAGGGACGCCTTGGCGATGGGACCGAGCACATTGGTATCGATGGGCACCTTGCGCCAACCGACCAGACTCAGGGTCTCTCTTTCCAGCTCCTCGTCGATGATGTCGCGGGTCTGCTGGGCCAATACGGGGTCCGGGTTCAGGAACAGCATGCCGACCGCATAGTTGCGGCCCAGGTGCCATCCCTTCTCTTCGGCGACAGCGCGATAGAAGCTGTCCGGTTTTTGCAGCAGCAGACCACAGCCATCGCCGGTCTTGCCGTCGGCGGAGATGCCGCCGCGGTGCTGCATGCGAGCCAAGGCTGACATCGCGAGACGGACAAGCTTGTGGCTGGCTTCCCCTTCCATGTGGGCCAACAGGCCGAAGCCACAGTTATCCCTCTCCAGCTTTGGATCATATAGTGACATTGCATTTCTCCCTTGCTCGGCCTTCCATCGCACTGTCATCGACAGACTGCATAAATTGCGATTGGCTCTTGTGGTTCCGTCCGCCTGAGGTGGCGAATCTCCAAACTAATGGGATTTTCGGGCAAGGTCAATTGGACATCCCGCTTGTTTGCAATGTTACACCGCCATAACAAAATGCGGGTTTCAGAGACTCAATCCAGTTTTTGCTATACAAAAGTCCATGAATTTTATTTTTTTAAAGTTGATTAAACTGATAATGATGGATTTGGTGGTTGACTGCTTTGCGACGCTGAACTGTAGTAATTTTACCAATTCATCCCGACGGGGGTGGGCGGGGATCACATTTCAGGATCCTGCGTCTTGCATTTATCCGGATGCGGGCTAAGCGAGATTTTTGCAGTGCTAACAGCCGGTTAGAGGGGAGGCATAGTTCCACTTTTCCCTCTTTGTCGAAGGTCTGTGGTTTCCAAAAGTAACCTTAAAACCCTGTCTGTGGGTATTTATCGCACGCAATGTGAATATTTATATGGTTTTTGGGGGCGGGACGGCTTGATCCAGCTCAGCCTGGCGGGGAGCCTCTGCCAGTACAATGACAGCTCATATCGGAGGTGTCATGCAGTTACACGAACTCATCAATACATTCGGCCAGGATCTCAAGCAGCGCCACGGCCAGAAGATCCACAAACTCTCCATCCACGGCGCCTTCACCTGCCCGAACCGGGACGGCACCCTGGGCCGCGGTGGCTGCACCTTCTGCAATGTCTCCTCCTTCGCCGACGAATCGACCCAGCAGCTCTCGGTGGTGCAACAACTGCTGGCGCGCCGGGACGAAGTGACCCGTGCCAAACGCTATCTCGCCTACTTTCAGGCCTATACGAGCACCTATGCCGAGGTGGAATACCTGCAACGCATGTATGAGGAGGCGTTGTCGGTCAGCGACATGGTGGGGCTCTGTGTCGGGACCCGGCCCGATTGCGTGCCGGATGCGGTGCTGGATCTGTTGGCGGGCTATCAGGCCCGTGGCTACGAGGTGTGGCTGGAGCTGGGGCTGCAAAGTGCAAGCGACAAGACACTGCAGCGCATCAATCGCGGCCACGGTTATGCTGCTTATGAGGATGCGGTAAGACGTGCCCATCGGCGTGGTATCAAGGTCTGTGCCCATCTGATTGTCGGTCTGCCCGGTGAGGTGCCCATGGATAGCCTCGATACCCTGCATCGCATCGTTGCGACCGGGGTCGAGGGGATCAAGCTGCATCCGCTCCACGTGGTGGAGGGGAGCACCCTCGGCAAGGCGTGGCAGGCAGGGCGGCTGGAGGTGCTGACGCTGGAACACTATGTGGAGGCGGCTGTGGCCATGATCCAGCACACGCCCCCCGAGGTGGTCTATCACCGCATCTCGGCGTCGGCACGCCGTCCGACCCTGCTGGCCCCAGCCTGGTGTGAAAATCGCTGGACCGCCATGGCAGAAATTGCCGCTGAACTGACTCGATCAGGCCCCCAGGGGGCTGCCCTGGGCCGACCCTTCTCGCTCGCTCCTTTTAATGAGTGACGACTCTAATTTCATTAAAAAAACAGAGGGTTATTAGATGAAATTCAGTCTTTGCAGTATAGTTTCGTTCAAGTCGCCTTGATAAGATGGTCGGCTTGAAAAAGATATTGTTATCAATAACTCTTTAGTAATTAATGGACCGGGCAGGATATCTCGCACTCCTTGCCGTCATCAGATGACGTGCGTGGCTCCTCTCTTCCCGGCTTGACGATGTGTGAGTCTGGCGATGGCATTGGATGTCATTGCCCAGTGCGCTAATTGGGTTGTCGGTTCGCGATGATGGGATCTGCTCTGCATTCACAGGTCGCCACCAGGTTCCGGGTGATGATTTCCCTGCGACAACCGTCTGAATCATGTTTTGACAGGATGCTATGCAAGCAGAAACCAGCCATATAGATGAACTATTGGAATGCTTGGTCTTTTTGACCCGTTTTTATGGCGTACCCAATAGTCAGGATGCCCTCACCACGGGCTTGCCACTGGTCTCGGGCCGTCTGAGTACGGCACTCTTCAGTCGCGCTGCCGAGCGTGGCGGTTTGTCCGCCCGTGAGGTGATCCAGCCACTCGAAAACATCTCTCCCCTGCTGTTGCCCTGCGTCTTGCAGACGCGGCAGGGCGGCGCCTGCATCCTGCTGGAGTGGAACAAGGACAGGAGCCAGGCCAAGGTCATCTTCCCCCAGGCCGGTGATGCGGCGCAGTGGGTCAGCACAGCCCAGCTGGGCGACGAGTACAACGGCCGGCTGTTCTTCGTCAAGAAGCAGTTCAAGTTCGATGAACGCTCCCCCAAGGTGCTGGAGACCCGGGACGGTCACTGGTTCTGGAGCACGCTGTTTGAATCCCGCGGCATCTATCGCGATGTGCTGATTGCCTCCATCCTCATCAACCTCTTTGCGGTGGCCAGCCCCCTGTTCACCATGAATGTCTACGACAAGATAGTGCCCAACCTGGCGTTCGACTCCCTCTGGGTGCTGGCGGTAGGGGCCATGGTGGTGTTCACCTTTGACTTCGTGATGCGCCAGTTGCGCAGCTATTTCATCGACATTGCCGGCAAGAAATCGGATGTGCTGCTGTCGGCCAAGATCTTTGCCAAGGTCATGGGGATGAAGATGGAGTCCCGCCCGGCCTCGACAGGGGCGTTCGCCAAGCATCTGCAGGAGTTTGAATCGGTACGGGAGTTCTTCACCTCCGCCACCGTATCGACCCTGATTGATCTGCCGTTTGCGGTCTTCTTCCTCTTCATCATCTGGCTGTTTGCCGGCGTCATGGTGGTGGTGCCCATCGTCGCCATGCTGATCCTGGTGGCCTACAGCTTCTATATCCAGGCACCGCTCAAGCAGTCCATCGAGGAGGGCTCCCGCCTGGCCTCCCAGAAGAACGCCAACCTGATCGAAAGCATCTCAGGCCTCGAGACCGTCAAGATCTTCGGCGCCGAGAGCATGTTCCAGCACCGCTGGGAGCAGGCGGTGTCCCACATCTCGACCTGGGGCGTGCAGACCCGTCGCATCACCAACTCAATGTCCTCTCTGGCGAGCTATATCCAGCAGGTGGTGACTGTGGGGTTGGTCATCGTCGGGGTCTACCAGATCTCCGAAGGGCTGGTGACCATGGGGGGTATGATCGCCGCCGTCATGTTGTCCAGCCGCGCCATCGCCCCCATGGTGCAGCTCTCCGTGCTGTCGACCCGCTACAACCAGGCCAAGTCCGCCCTGGAGATCCTAGAGAAGATCATGATGACGCCGGGCGAGCAGGAGGAGGGCAAGCAGTACATTCACCACCCCATCATCCAGGGCCGCATCGAGTTCGAAAACGTCTCCTTCAAATACCCGGGCATGGAAAGCAGCACCTTGCATAACATCAACCTGCGTATCGAGCCGGGGGAGAAGGTGGCCATCATAGGGCGGATCGGGGCGGGCAAGACCACCCTTGAGAAGCTGCTGATGGGGCTCTACCGACCGACGGACGGTCTGGTGCGCCTCGATGGCTTCGAGCTGGATCAGCTGGCGCCGGCCGCCATCCGTCGCAACATCGGCTGTGTGCCGCAGGACGTGACACTCTTCTTTGGCTCGGTGCGAGACAACATCATGCTGGGCAACCCGCTGGTGGATGATGCCCGGGTTGTGCGCGCCGCCAAGCGGGCCGGCGTCACCAACTTTACCAATCGGGATCCCAATGGGCTGGACCGGCAGATAGGCGAGGGAGGGCGTCAGCTCTCGGGTGGTCAGCGCCAGGCCATTTTGCTGGCCCGTGCCCTGCTCAACGATCCCCCCATCCTGGTGATGGATGAGCCGACGTCCAACATGGACAACCAGTCAGAGATGCATGTGAAGCAGGAGCTGGCAAGGCTGGGTCCTGAAACCACGCTGATCCTCATTACCCACAAGACCTCCATGCTGGACGTGGCCTCCCGGGTCATCGTCGTGGAGCAGGGGAAGATAGTGGCTGACGGCCCCAAGGAGACGGTGCTGCAACAACTGAAGGAAGGCAAGGTGCGGGTGCAGGAGACGGCCAATGGCTAACAACTGGTTCAAGAAAACGGCACCAGACACAGTGTTGCCCGCCCCCGAGCATCTCGAGTATGTCGACGACGGTGCCGCCGCCGTCTTGCTGAGCACGCCAACCCGCGCCAAGGTGCTGCTCTGGGCCTGTTTCCTGTTCTTCATGAGTGCCATCATCTGGGCCGCCTGGGCCGAGCTTGACGAGGTCACCGTCGGTCAGGGCAAGGTCATTCCGTCCCGCCAGCTGCAGGTGATCCAGAACCTGGAAGGGGGGATCGTCAAGGAGATCTTCGTCAAGGAGGGGGACATAGTCGAGGAGGGGCAGCCTCTGCTGCGCATAGACGATACCCGCTTCAAGTCGGATTTTCGAGAGCGTGAACAGGAGCTGGTGATCCTCAAGGGCGACATCGCCCGTCTGCGTGCCGAGATCCGCAGTGTGGTGGTCAAGAGAGAACCCAACCTCGGCTGGCGTGAGCAGGTGGTCATCGACAAGCAGCCTATCGTCTTCCCCGAAGGGTTCGAGAACGTCTTTGCGGAATACGTGGCCCGTGAAAAGTCGGTACAGGACGAGCGGCTCAACAATTTGAACAACCAGCTCTACATTCTCGGTCAGCAGATCGAGCAGAAGGAGCAGGAGACCATAGAGCTCAATGCCAAGATACGGACGGTGAGTCGCAGCGTGGATCTGGCCCGCCAGGAGTTGAACATCAGCCGGCCTCTCGCAAAAGAGGGTATAGTTCCTCAAGTGGAGCTAATTAAACTGGAGCGGCAGGTCAACGAGATGCAGGGTGAGCTGGAAGCCAACCGCCTGCTCATCCCCAAACTCAACTCGGTGCTGCGGGAGACCATCTCCAAGCGCAATGACATCGCCTTGAAGTTCAGAGCGGACTCCCAGACCGAGCTCAATGAACGTCAGGGCAAGCTGAGCCAGTTGTCCGAGGGCCAAGTCGGTCTGCGGGACAGGGTCGATCGCACCAGCGTGATAGCGCCGCTCAAGGGCACCATCAAGAAGCTCAAGATCAATACCCTTGGAGGGGTCGTGCAGCCTGGCATGGATCTGATGGAGATAGTGCCGCTGGAGGACACCCTGCTGGTGGAAGCCAAGGTATCACCCAAGGACATAGCCTTCCTGCGACCCGGGCTGGAGGCCGTGGTCAAGATAACCGCTTATGATTTCACTGTTTATGGAGGTTTACATGGCAAGGTTGAACAGATAAGTGCCGACTCGATCCAGGATGAGGAGGGCAACTCCTTCTATCTGGTTCGGGTGCGTACCGAGAAGAGTTATCTGGGCGATGAGCTTAACGCACTTCCCATCATCCCCGGTATGTTAGCCAGTGCAGATATCATTACTGGCAAAAAAAGTGTCCTAGACTACTTGCTCAAGCCCATCCTGCGGGCTAAGCAGTCGGCACTGAGAGAACGATAAGCCAACAATCTAAAAACAACATGACTGGAGATACCATGAAGAAGACGATTGTTGCCATGCTGGTTAGTGGCACCATACTGTTCCCGGGCCTGAGCCAGGCACAGACACTGGAACAGTCAGTGGCACAGTCACTGGCTACCCATCCGAAAATCAAGGAAGCTTTTGATCTCTATCAGGCACGACTGTACCAGCATGATGGAGCCAAAGGCGGCTACTATCCCACCATAGATCTGCGTGGCGGCGTTGGTTACGAGAAGACCGACAGCCCCTCGACCCGTGCGGCGGGTGCCAACTCGCAGACGATCGATGATTCCATGACTCGTAAAGAGGCCGGGATCAGCCTGCGCCAGATGCTGTTTGACGGCTTCGATGTCAGCAGCAACGTGGCCCGGACCGATGCCGCAGCCCAGGCCCAACGTCTGGCCATGATCTCCGAGGCGGAGAACACGGCGCTGCGTGTGGCCGAGGTGTACCTCAACATGCTGCGTCAGCAGGAGATCCTGGAGCTGTCCAAGCAGAACCTGGAAACCCACGAGCAGATCCGCAGCGACATCCAGAAACGGACAGACTCAGGTTTGGGCTCGACCGCGGACCAGACCCAGATAGATGGTCGTGTGGCACGTGCCTATTCCAACCAGGCGGCCGCGGAGAACAACTATCGGGATGCCGAGAGCGAGTTCATCCGGGTCGTGAATGAGGTGCCCAAGGATCTGGTGCAGCCAGCGCCCAACAGCCAGTTGATCCCGGCCACCCTGGAGGATGCGCTGAAGACGGCCACCGAGGTTCACCCGACCCTGCTGTCCTCCCTGCAAGACATCGAAGAGGCCAAGTATCAGCATGAAGGCTCCAAGTCCGGGTTCTACCCGAACGTGGCCTTCGAGGTGGATCAGAACTGGAACGAGGACATCGATGCGGTCAAAGGACGCAACGACGATCTCACCGCCATGGTCCGGATGCGTTACAACCTGTTCCGTGGCGGCTCCGATCTGGCTGAAAGCAAGGCCACCTCGGCACTCTATTCCCAGGCAAAAGACATTCACCTGAATGCCTTCCGTCAGGTGGAAGAGGGGACCCGCCTCGCCTGGAATGCCAAGGAGTCGCTGGCCAAGCAGAAAGTCTTCCTGAAAGAGCACGTGGACGCCAGCTACGACACCGTACAGGCGTACAAGAAGCAGTTTGGTCTGGGACAACGGACCTTGCTGGACGTGCTGAACACGGAGAACGAACTGTTCGAGGCTCGCCGCAGCTACATCACGGCCGAGTATGACTCCCTGCTGGCGGATTACCGTATCCTCAATGCCACCGGGGGACTGCTCAATGCCATGAATGTACAGCAGCCCGCTGATTGGCAGGCCAACAACAACTGATGGTCATCGTGCTGATGCCATATCAGTCAGAAGAAATGGCTGCAGCTTGCTGCAGTCATTCTTTTATGTATTTGGCTTTCAACTGAAGATTGCAATGGCATGCCGCAGGGGAAACATGTGACATCGTGGTGCAAGGCAGGGAGCCGCAGGCTCTTCTGGCCAGCATGGCTCATCCGCCCCGTGCAGCGTTGGCGGCTCCAGCTATTGTGGCTGGTGCTGCTGTCGATCCCTCTGCTGCTCAGCGCCAGCCAGCCCTTGTCGTCGGAAGATCTGAAGCTGGTCAAGCGGGCGGAGGAGGCCTATGGCCCTCGTGCAGGCAAGCGGGTCATCAGCTGGCGCACGCTGGCCATGCAGAACCGGGCTGCGGGTCTGACGGAGCGGCAGAAGCTGGAGAAGGTGAACCAGTTTTTCAATCAGATGCGGTTTATCGATGACATCAAGCTGTGGCGCAAGAAGGATTACTGGGCGACCCCGCTGGAGTTTTTGGGGGCGGCTGGCGGAGATTGTGAAGACTTCAGCATTTCCAAATACTTTACGCTGCTGGAGCTTGGCATCCCGGATGAAAAAATGCGGATGGTATATGTCAAGGCATTGGATTATAACCAGTTTCATATGGTTGTTGCCTATTATGAGACGCCCGCATCAGTGCCTCTCATTCTGGACAATCTCGTCGGCGCCATTCGCCCGGCCAGTCAGCGGGCGGATCTGGTGCCAATTTACAGCTTTAACGGTAGTCACTTGTGGTTGATGAAGGCGCGTGGTCAAGGGGAACTGGCCGGGCAATCATCCCGCTTGGGATTATGGACTGACTTACGCAATCGCATGACTTCAGGGCGATTGGCTCGGCCTGTGGTGAATTTGGATGATTAACCTATGACGCTCTACAGACAACTATTGGCAACCATGCTGTTACTGTTCGGATTGCTGTTTGCCGCCACCTACTGGGTACAGTTCAATTCGACCCGCAACTATCTGGCGCAACAGCAGGAGACCACAGTCATCAACACCTCCACCGCCCTGGGTCTGGCGTTGACGCCTTATCTGGAGAACGGGGACAAGGTGAGTGCCGAATCCGTCATGAAGGCCGTGTTCGACGGCGGCTACTATCGACTGGTCCGACTCGATCTGCTGGCTTCCAAGGATGTCATCGAACTTGAAAACAGCAGCAACATACAGGGAGTGCCGCAGTGGTTCATCGAGCTGGGCCTCTTCCCTGAGGTATCCAACGAATCCATTCTGACCTCGGGCTGGTTGCAACTGGGCAAGCTGAAGATAGTGGGCCATCCGGGACAGGCCTACTACGAGCTCTGGAAGGGGATGAGCGAGCTGGCGACCTGGTTCCTGGTGGGCTTCCTGATCACCACCATTCTGCTGATGCGGGCACTCAACTACCTGCTCAAACCGCTCAAGCTCATCTGCGAGCAGGCGGTCGAGATAGAGCTGCACCATTTTGGTCACACTATTCCCGAGCCCAAGAGCCGCGAGTTGAAACAGGTGGTGCAGGCCATCAACACCCTCTCGAGCAAGCTGGCGGTGCAGTTCAAGGAGCAGGCCGATGAAGCCGAGAATCTGCGCGCCCGCGTCTATGTGGATGCGGTCTCCGGGCTCGGCAACCGCTCCTACTTCGTGGGACAGGTCAATGCCTGGATCGCCGAAGCGGGACAGGGGGGTGTCATGCTGGTGGCCGTCGACATGCTGGACGATCTCTATCGTGAGGAAGGCTATGCGGCGCGGGACAACATGGTCAAGTCTATCGCCCAGGTGCTCAGGGAGCTGCTGGACGGCTGGGATGGTGCGGCGCTGGCCCGGATCTCGGCCACCGAATACGCCCTGCTCTGTCCTACCGATGATCTGTCACAGCTCAAGGATCTGGCGGAGCTTATCAATAGTCGTATCGCCGATCTGGTGGTCAATCCCATGGGTGAGAGCGGTGCGCTCTCCGTGGTCGGGATCGCCGGCCGTGATGGCGATGATGACCTCTCCGCCCTGCTGACCAAGGCGGACAATGCGCTGGGCAAGGCGCGCAACGAGCGACGGGGTGCCGTCGTCATGGAAGGGGGCTCGGATCAGGGGTTGATGGGGCGCCTGGCCTGGCGTGATCTGGTACAGGATGCAATGGCCCGAAACCTGTGGCGCTTCAAGGCGCAGCCTGCCTGTCGCTTCGATGATGGTACGCGCCTGCATGCGGAGCTGTTCGCTTCCATCTCGCGCGATGGGACCGACTATTTCGCAGGCCAGTTCTTGCCCGCCATAGAGCAGTTCCAGATGGGGGCCGAGTTTGACAAGGCCGTTCTGGAAGCCTGCGTGCCCTTGTTCAAGCAGCAATCCGAGCTGGTGCTCGCGGTCAACATCACTGCTGGGTCGCTCTGTTCGGATGAGTTCCTGACCTGGCTGAGCGGCTATCTGGCCGTGAATGGCGAGTTGAAGGAGAGACTGCTGTTCGAGATCCCTGAGGCTGCCATCATGAAACACAAGCAGCATGTGACCAACCTGGTCGAGGTGCTGCGAGAGCAGGGCTTCCTGTGGGGGGTCGATCACTATGGTCGCCACTTCCAGTCCCTCGGATATCTGGAGGAACTGGCCCCTGCCTACGTCAAGGTGGATCATGGCTATACCAGCCAGGTCATGGAGCCGGGAGCCGATACCTCCTTCCTGGCAGCGGTCTGCCGGGCCGCCCACAATGCGGGTGTCACGACCATCGCCACTCGAGTGGAGGATCAGCAGCAGGTCGAGGTGCTGGCCAGTCTGCATATAGACGGTTATCAAGGCTTCGTTCATCCGGCATTCCCACTGCCGTGAATCACGCAATTATATTGAAAAGGGCCCCAATGAGGGCCCTTTTTTATATCCATTTAGAATATATGAAGGTGCTTTGCTGCGATGAACATGCAGAAGGGCTGAAAGGCGAGTTGTTAGTGTATTGATTTGTCTGTGTAAAAAACATTCATTCGATTCGCTGCATCGGATGAAGCCAAACAGATTCAATGTTGTACATTTTTGCAACTGAAGCTCGATGGGCGCGCATCTAGAGTGTAGGCATCAAGATCTGTCACCCTGGAGCAATGGATATGCGCACCCAAATCATCGACAAAACCGTCGTCGTCTCTTCCGTGGAAGGCAATGTTCAGATCCTGCTTGCCGATGGCAGCAGCCGTCCTCTCCAGCCTGGCGAGATATTGCAACCGGGCGCCAAGCTCAATATTGCCGACGATGCGAAATTGATGTTGGCACCCTACGATGACAACCCCGGGCAGGCCGCAGCCGCCCCCGCCGAGACAGATATACCGGCCGAAGGGCAACCCTCATCATCGGCCGAGAACAGCAACCTCCCTCCAGAAATTGCAGCCTTGCAAGAATCCATCCTGCAAGGGGTCGACCCGACCAAGGACTTTGAAGCAGCCGCAGCCGGCGGGGCGCCTGCGGCAGGTGGGGGTGGCGGCATCGGCGGGGTCGCGGGGGCCAGTGGCAACGGCGGCTTCGTCGTCATCGATCGTGTCGGTGATGCGACCATAGCCGAGGCCGGATTTGATACCAGCTATGACGCCTTGCTCGATCAGAATGTGCTGCAGGAAGACGATCTTCTGCCAGAAAATGAGCTCGATGATCTGGATGAATCTGAAGTCACCCAGGAAGACCAAGCCATCAGTGGCACCCTGCTGCTCAACAGCAGCAACTCCGACGGCCCTTTCGACGCGTCCATTGTTTCCTATAGCTGGGGTAGCAACATCGGCATTCTGGCCGGTGTCGAGAGCTCATTGGACGGGATAGGCACCCTCATCATCAATGCCGACGGCTCCTACACCTTCACTCCGGCACTCAATTACACAGGCCCTGTGCCGCCAGCCAACTACATAGTGACCGATGGCGACGATACCAATAACTCCATTCTGACCATCACCATTACCCCTACGGATGAGACAGTCTCCTTGGGCGGGCTGCAGGTCGAAGGGGGCGAGCTTGTTCTGAATGAAGCGGCACTGGCCGATGGCAGCAGCCCGGATGCTGCCGGCCTGACCAAGAGCGGCGCCTTCACCTTCAATGCGGCAGATGGCATCCAGAGCCTGACTCTGGGTGGCGTGGTACTCATCAGTAACGGTCAGGTCATCAGCAGTTTCCCGCAGGCGATCCCGAGCCCTCTGGGCAATCAGCTGTTGGTGACAGGCATCAGCTACAACCCGGTGACAGGCGCCGGCACTGTAACTTACAGCTACACCCTGAGCGATAACGAGGCTCACACCCAGCCTGCCAATGACACTGCCCTGACCGAAAGTTTCAATGTTGTGCTGACGGACAGCGACGGTGACAGCACCAGTGCCAGTCTGGATGTGGTGATACTGGATGACGTACCCAGCGTACGCCTGCTCCCTGGGGCCGGTGAGCTGGGTGTGGTCAGCGTGGACGAGAGCTTGCCTGCCTTGGATGGTGCAGACAGCGATGGCATAGGCAGTGCGACCCTGGCGGCAGCCGTGGTGCAAGCCCAGTTCAGCCATGCCTTCGGTGCAGACGGGGCGGGCAACATCGGCTACAACCTGGCCCTCACTGGCAGCAATGTGGCGAGCGGCCTCTATGCGATTGATCCGCTGGCCGCCAATTGCCAGGGCACTCAGATAGTGCTCAATCAAGTGGGCAATGTCATCACCGGCAGCGCCAACGGGGTGAGCTACTTCACCCTCACCATAGATCCGGCCACGGGCGCCGTGACCCTGAACTTACTGGACAATGTC
>NZ_JAAILA010000035.1 GCF_010974825.1 Aeromonas rivipollensis
GGCTTTTCGAGGTTACCGACCGGGTTGTTTGCGTTGCCGCTTGCCCTGTCGATGGGGCGCATTATAGAGACATTGATCACATTGGCAAGCACCGACTGCAATAAAATTGCAAAAAATGGCCAATTATTAGTTATTCATATCAAAATACAGCTTTTACACACACTTATCCACAGGTGGTCGTTAAAAAGGGCCCTGATTGATGCTCTCCCCCAACCCGGCAGTGTCTCGACGCCATCCTGGCCAAAAGCCGGAGCCTGTAGAGATACCTATATAAAGGAAGGCTGTAGAAAAGAGGCTATCAGGCCAGATCGGCCTCGGCCACCCAGGCTGCGATCAGCTCCGCGGCCGCCAGGGAGCGGCAACCCGAGACATTCTGTCCGGCCCAGAGCGGCGAGAAGCCACTGTCACCGACCTTTTCAGCGGCGGCGCGCAACGGGGCCAATGCGCCGCTGGCATGGGGGAAGTCAGGAGGCAGCGCCGAGAGAGGGCCGAGCTCCCGCATCAAGCGATTCACTATCCCCCGCGCCGGACGACCGCTGAACAGATTGGTCAGTGCGGTGTGTTGGCCATGGGCCTCCTGCAACGCCGCACGGTGCAGGGGCGAGGTTGTCGCCTCATGACAACAGAGGAATGCCGTGCCCATCTGGACTGCGCCGGCCCCCAATGCCAGGGCGGCCTTGATCCCCTTGCCATCGACTACGCCCCCGGCGGCGATGACAGGCAGATCCACTGCCGCCACTATCTGTGGCAATAGCGTCAAGGTGCCCTGTTGCAGACTGAGATCCTGACTCAGGAAGTGGCCACGATGCCCTCCCGCCTCCAGCCCCTGGGCTATGATGGCATCGGCACCATGGCGCGCCAGCCACTGCGCTTCCGCTACCGTGGTGGCGCTGGCAAAGACGCTTGCCCCCGTGGCTTTCACCAGGGCAAGCAACTCGGGCGCTGGCAGACCGAAGTGAAAGCTGACCACGGCGGGTCTGAACTCGCCAAGCAGGGCGGCGTGCTCCGCATTGAAGGGGGCACGGCCGGGCGCCGTCGTCTCGGCTCGGACATCCACCCCGAACTCGACATAGTAGGGAGCAAGCGCCTCTCGCCAGCGGCGCTCTTCGACCGGATCAGGCTCACTCTGTCGATGACAGAAGAAGTTGATATTGAAGGGGCCAGGGCCACTGGCCGCCAGTTGTTCCAACGCCTTGCGCAGCTCGGCCGTGCTGAGCATGGCCGCCGGCAAGGATCCCAGGGCGCCCGTTCCCGTCACCGCCATGGCCAGTTCAGTGTTCTGCACTCCGGCCATGGGCGCCTGGATGATGGGGTAGCGCATCCCCAGCTCGGCAAACAGGCTCATGCGCCGGGCTCTCCTTCTGTGACGGGGGCAGCCATGTGACTGCGCGCCAGCGCTATGGCGCCGTCTATGGCCCCTCTGGCCTGCGGGCTGTTCTGCCAGCAGCTCGAGCCCAGCATGCTGGCCACCAGCCGGACTATGTGGCCAGTATCCGCCTCGGCCAGCTCACTCAGGGTGTGGTACCCCAGTTGTTCGAGCCGCCCGATGACGGTGGGGCCCACCCCTTTCACCCCGAGCAGCAAGCTGCGTTCCCGTGCCGAAAACTGTTTCACGTCGCTCATTGCAGAGCTCCTTTCCGATGGCTGTAGTTGCAGATCAGGCCCGCAAGGGGCCCGATGAAGAGAGAGAAGGCTAACGCACGCTACGCAGCAGGAAATCCGGCTGGCCGCAGGAGCGACGCTCCCGCTTTTGCATCTCGTCCGAGCAGGGGATGGCATCCGTCCCTTCCTTGTTGATGCAGATGTAGATCTCCCGCAGGAAACGCCCTCCGTCGGCGCAGGCCACAGTGATGTTGTCAGGAGCCAGCCAGTCGTTGGCACCGGCCAGATCCGCCTTGAGCTGGAAGGTACTCTTGCGCAGCGGCTCGACCGGGGATTGGTAGGCCGCCGGGATCCGCACCTTCTGGCGCAGATCCCTGGCCAGTTGATGGAATGCCTCCTGATTCAGGCCGGAGCAGGTGCCGTGCTTCTCCCACTCATGACCATAGAGAAAACGGCTGGGATAAAGACCGGCAAAATCCTGCTCCATGGCGGGATCCAGTCGCTCGCGGGTACAGTTGCCGGGGTAGCCGCGCTGGTATTGGGGCCAGAGCCCGTGCAGCACGAAGCCCAACTGCCGGCTGCACTGCTCTCGATCGGCCGGTTTGATGGCGCAGTGCTCAGGTGACCAGGAGAGCGCCAGGGCGTAGTAGTCAAACTCACCGGGCCGTCCCTTGGCCTGCACGGCCTGGGCACACAGCAAGAAAGCCGCGAGGAGCAGCATCATCTTCTTCATGTCATCGTCTCCGTCATCCCAATCAGGCCCGCTTCAGGCGAGGAACAGGGCCTGTCGTCAGGCCCCATGCTCCCATACAAGGGAGTCAAAGAACAACCATGTGAAATGCCCTTACCAAGAGTGGGTCAGACCAGTAAAGGGTTCCCCCTCCCGGATCAGAGGCGTAAGCTGACTCTCCGGCGAGCCTTTGCGTCCCGCCATTTTCCCCGATTTCATCAGCAACAGGACATGACATGATCCGCAAGAATCCCTCCGGTCACCTTCCCGTTATCGACGAGTCCGCCTACATCGACAAGACCGCCATCATCTGCGGCAAGGTGATCATCAAGGAGAATGTGTTTGTCGGCCCCTACGCCGTGATCCGTGCCGACGAGGTGGATGAGAGCGGCGATATGGAGCCTATCGTCATCGGAGCCAACTCCAACATTCAGGACGGCGTGGTGATCCACTCCAAGTCCGGCGCCGCCGTCACCATAGGCGAATACAGCTCCATCGCCCACCGCAGCATAGTGCACGGCCCCTGCGAAGTGGGTAACCGGGTCTTCATCGGCTTCAACAGCGTGCTGTTCAACTGCCACATAGGCGAAGGCTCAGTGGTACGTCACAACTCGGTGATCGACGGCTGCGATCTGCCCCCCGGCTTCTATGTGCCCTCCACCACCCGCATCAACCAGCAAAGCGATCTGGCCCAGATCCCCCGCGTCACCGTCGATGCCACCGAGTTCTCCGAAGACGTGGCCCACACCAACATCGACCTGGTCAAGGGTTACAAGGCGCTCTCCAACGAGTTCTGAGTCCTGGTATGACAATGAACAACGGGCGCCGCGGCGCCCGTTGTTCGTCATCCTAACATGCCGGGGTTAGCGGGCCCGCACGCAGACGGCCCCGTGAGCCTCCTGTGGCAGATCGCTCATCACCTCGCCGTAACCCAGATCGAGCAAGGGTGCCTCCCCCTCGTCATTGGGTGCGTCACTGCTCCAGACCCGGCTGTAGAGCGGCCAGCCATGCTCCGTCAGCAGCTTCATCTCTTCGCCGGCCTGATGATAAGTGGCAAACAGGCTCGCCAGCTCATCGGCTCCCGGTAGGCGCCAGTCATCGTGACCGCGGGCCACCAGTTGCTGGCAGTACTCTCGCGCCCGCCCCTGGCTCATCACCACATAGTCGATGGCAAAGGGGTTGTAGTCCCCATCCTCATCCCTGGCGCTGCCATCGTAGTCGATGCCGATCCGGTCGGCCTCGGCACGGGTCAGCGGGCAGAGGAAGGAGAGCGCCCCCGCCGCCAGTTCGGGTTGATGGCAACCCAGGCCAAAATCGGGCTGGGCATCCACCACCTGCACCGCCACCCTGAGGGTGCGACTCCCCGCGCTTAGCTGCACGCCGGCAGACCCCACGGCCAGGGCTGTGATGACGCCACTGCCATCGACCCTCAGCAGTTCGGGTTGATCGCTGCGCCATTGCACGGCCTCGTACACCGGAGTCTCGCTGCCGTCACTCAGCCGCAGGCCAGGTTGCAGGGAGAGGCTCTGCCCCACCTCCAGCCGGGGCTGGGCGGGCGTCACCACCAGCTCGACCGGGATGGCGCCGACGGCCTCATCATCATCCACCTGGCTCAGTCCCAGCTCGGCCACTGTGGCCGGGGTGCGCCTTGGCTCGGCGGAGGCACTGCGCAGGAACTCGCCGATGGCCTCCAGCTCGTCGTTGGAGAGCCCCAGGGCATGAAGGCGATCCGAGGCCTTGGGGAAGAAGGGATCGTGCACATCCGCCCCGGTCGGGAAGCCGACCCCGCTGCTCCACTTGGTGACGCCGAAGTTGTACATGGCCACCACCCCCTGCACAGAGCCACCGAGCCGCTGGGCCAGGATGGGGAAGACACCGTTGTGCATATAGGGGCCGGTGAAGGCCACATCCCTCAGGCTGGGGGTCTTGAACAGCCCCATGTCTGCCTTCAGTCTGGTCTGCAGGAAACGGCCCCTGTCCTCTAAGTTGCGGCCGTAATAGGTCAGCCCCAGGCTCTCGAACTTGTGCTGGCTCAGCAGGGGGCCAGAGTGGCAGTTCATGCAGCGCCCCTCGGTACGAAACAGGTGCATGCCCCACAGCGCCTTGTCGCTCATAGCCTGCTCATCCCCCTTGACGAAGCGCTCCAGCGGACTTTCGCTGCTAATGATGGTGCGCTCGAAGGTGGCGATGGCCTTGGCGACCCGATCCAGGGTGATGGTCTCGTCGCCGAAGGCGGCGGCAAAGGCGGCCGGGTAGTCGCTGCTGGCCCGCAGCCGCGCCAGCAGTTCGTCGTGATCGAGGGCCATCTCCACCGGGTTGCTGATGGGATGGAGCGACTGCTCCTCCAGGGTGGCGACCCGTCCGTCCCAGAACTGGCTGCTGCTGTAACCGGCATTGAGGATGGTCGGGGCATTGCGGGTCCCCTTCTGCCCCAGATGGCCGACCGAGACGCTCAGGCCATCGCTCCAGCCTTTTTGTGGATCGTGACAGCTGGCGCAGCTGATGTCGCGGGCCTGGGATAGCTGCTTGTCGAAGAAGAGTTGCTGGCCCAGCACCACCTTGGCCCGGCGGTAGGGGTTGTCGGCCGGGAAGGGCATGGCGGGCAGGGGGCCCAGCTCCTGCCACTCCACCCCCTCGTCCACCATGGCCGCCGGCCACTGACCCGGGTCGCCGGCATATTGGGCCCGCAGGGAGGCCAGATCCGGCATATCGCTGCTGCGCGTCACCGAGGGGCGCAGCGGATAGGGGGAGAGCGCGAACCAGAGCAGGCTGGCCTCCCCCTCATCGCGCCATGCCTTGGTCAGCGGCTGGTAGAGCCGCGCCAGCCCGGTGCCATCTTGCAACCAGATCCACTCGGGCAAGGGGGTGGTGAAGGTGTTGGGATAACGCCACCCCAGCTTGTCGCTGCCAAGCAGGCGCTCGAATTCGGCCAGGGTCGGCAGACGCCATGGCTGCTGGCCGCAGCTGCTCGGCGGCACCAGCGCCGCTCTCGTGACGTGGGCCGAGGCGGCAAAGCCCTCCCCCGGCAGCCAGAATTGGCTGCCCTTGACCCCGGTGGCGGCACGGGCATCGTGCAGACAGTGCCAGGCTCCCCGAGTCAGCAGGCGACCCTGCTCATCCAGTCGCAACAGCTCGGCGGTCTCCGGCTCCTCCGGCATCACGGGACTGGCCGGATAGAGCTGCAACCGGGCGGCCTGGATGGCCTCCCCGTTGCTGCGGCTATACCAGTTGCGGGCGGCGCTGTCGTCCCGCAGGGCCAGCAGCATCTGCCAACTGTCGGGATAGTTGAGCTCGGCCCCCAGCCGCTGGGCTCGCAGCAGGGCCGCATACTCCTGTATCTCGGCCTGCTGTTGCAGGCGGATCTCGCCGGTCAGCCCCCACTCCGCCATCTCCAGCACGGCGTCCCCGTTGCGATCCGCCAGCAGGAAGAGCGCCGTCTCCTCCTCGTCGAGCCGCAGGGAGGGGGCGGCGGCGCGCCGGGCCCGGGACTCACCGGCCGCGAGATCCGCCACCCGGGCCGTGCTGGCCCTCAGTATGTATCCCTCCTGCTCCCCGACAAGCTCAAGGGGCGCCGCCAGCAGCAGGCCCGCAGGCAACGTCAGGGTCGGGTTGCCCTGACCGCTCAGGATTGCACTCGTCTCCATGCCGGTGGCGCGCTGGCGCAGGCTCAGGGTAGCCCCGGATGCCAGCCGCTCGCCGATATCAATGGTCAGGGTCAGCTCGGCCCGGGTATGGGTCTGCTCCGGGGGCGTCACCGGCGGAGTGACTGGGGGCGGGATGACGGGCGGTGTCACCGGAGGCGTCACAACGGGAGGGGTGACAACAGGAGGCGTGACCGGCACGTCGGGATCCTGGCCCTCGCTGCGGTTGTCATGGCAGGCACTCAGGACCAGCAGGCTGGCCAGCAGGAATATGGGTTTCATCATGTTGATTGGAGTGGTCGGACAAGCCGGCGATTATCCAGTCAAATGCCAATCATTATCAATCGCTTCTTGGCGATATTTTTTAGTCTGGCGCCAGGCAGGGTGATGGTCACCAACAAGTCCCTGCGGCCCGTTGCGCACCTCTATGCTGCCCCCTGCAGGGTCACCGCCCTCACCGCCCGTTGCGCCCGTCAACGACAGAGCCGCCCGCAGGCGGCTCTTTTCATCACAGGCAGGGCGGGTTGGCGGCCATCAGGCCCCTATGATGCCGCCATCGTCCCGGGTGATGCGCAGCACGGCGGAGCGGGGAATGCTGGTGCCGCCGTCCGGGAAGTGGGAAGGCGCCAGCTCTTCACCCGGGTGCTGCACCCCGACGAACAGGGTGCGCCAGTCCGGGCTGAAGGTGAGCCCCGTGATCTCGCAAGCAATGGGGCCGGTCAGAAAGCGGCGCACCTCGCCGCTCGCCGGATCGGCGCACAGCATCTGGTTGTTGCCCATGCCGGCAAACTGCTTCTCGTTGGAGTAGTCGCCGTCGGTCTGGATCCAGAGCCGCCCCGCCTCGTCGAAGCCGATGCCATCCGGGCTGTTGAACATGTTGTCCGGATGGATGTTGGCACTGCCCGCCATCAGCCCCTCTTTATGAACGCCGGGGTTGCCCGCCAGCAGGAAGAGATCCCACTCGAAGCTGTCGCTGCCGTGATCGCCCGCGGCCGGGCGCCAGCGGATGATCTGACCATAGGGGTTCTCGGCCCTGGGGTTGGCGCCATCGAGGGGCTGGTTCTCCTTGAGGCCGCGGTTCTTGTTGTTGGTCAGGGTGCAGTAAGCCTCGGCCCTGTGGGGATGCACAGCCACCCATTCGGGCCTGTCCATGGTGGTGGCGCCGAGCCGGGTCGCCGCCTCCCGGGCGAAGATGAGCACCTCCCCCTGATCGGCGAAGCCATTCTCCCGGGTCAGACCGTTCTGGCCGTGCACCAGGGGCAGCCACTGGCCTGTGCCCTTGAGCTCCCCCTCCTTGGCCTCGAAGCGGGCCACATAGAGGGTGCCTTCGTCCAGCAGATCCCGGTTGGCAGGGTCATTGCCCGGCACCACCTTGTTCTTCGAGACGAAGCGGTAGATGTGTTCGCCCCGCTCGTCATCGCCGAGGTAGACCACGGCGCGGCCATCCTTGTTAACGGTGAAAGCTGCGTTCTCATGCTTGAAGCGGCCAAGGGCGGTGCGCTTCTTCGGGGTTGAGGCGGGATCCTTGGGGTCTATCTCCACCACCCAGCCGAAGCGGTTCGGCTCCTGGGGATGTTTGGCGAGATCGAAGCGCTCGTCGAACCTGTGCCAGCCAAAGCCCGCATCCTCGGCGGCCAGGCCGTAGCGGGCGGCGCGCGGGTCCAGCACCGGCTTGCCCTCGCTGCCGAAGTAGCCGTTGAAGTTCTCCTCGCAGGTGAGGTAGGTGCCCCAGGGCGTCTGGCCGTTTGAGCAGTTGTTGAAAGTGCCGAGGGCGGTGCGCCCCTCGGGATCGGCCTGGGTCTTGAGCAGGGCATGGCCTGCCGCCGGGCCGCTCAGTGTCATGGGGGTGGTGGCCGTGATGCGGCGATTGAGGGCCCCCTTGGGGTTCGCCTGCCACTTGCCATCGATGCGCACCAGCTCCACCAGGGAGACCCCGTGGGCCGCCTGTGCCTTGGCGACGGCGCCGGCATCGAGCACCTTGCCGCCATCCGCAAACAGGTATTCGTAGTTGGTGTATTCGTTGTTGACGGCGAGCAGGGCGCGATCCGGGCCCAGGGGGAAGAAGCTCATGCCGTCGTTGTTGTCGCCAAACTGGCGCGCCTGGGCCTTGGCGTCATTGCTCTGGGCGAAGGCGGGGGCATCGGCGAACAGGGCATCCCCCCAGGCGATCAGCACCTCGGCCTTGTAGCCGGGCGGCACCACTATGGCGTCGGCCACAGAGGCGGGCACGGCCTGGAAGCCCAGCAAAGGCTGGGTCGCGGCGGCCACGGCGCGGGCCACCGGGCTCGCGGCGAAGAAGGCCACCATGCTGGCGGCGCCGACTCCCTTCAAGAAGCCCCGGCGGCTGAGGCCAGCCTCGATCAAGCGGTTGAACTCAGGCTCCTGCTCCCTGGGATGGTTGGCACTGTCTCTCTCGTCAAAACGGCTCATCGGCTTTTCCTTGTTCTCTCTGCTGGCATCATGGCTCACGAATTTGCTCCGGCCACAGCATGGCGAGCATGTATTAAGCAATGATGACAATTGACACCCATTAGCGGCACAAGCAGTCAGGAGGCCGGGCAGGCAGAGGGCTCAATGCAAGAGGGAGGCATTGCGCCTCCCTCTTGCCATCGATGTTGCCGCTAGCCTGTCAGCACTTCTTCAGACTGACGTGCCAGTTGGCACCGGATTGCACCTGGTGCTTGGCGGCGAAGCTGTCCATGTTTAGCGCCACCGAGACCTGCAGCAGGCTGTTGAGGTAGATAAGCGGCTGCCCTTCCGGCACGTCGCCGAAGCTGCTGACGTAGGGGGCCTTGCCCTCGTATTTGAGCGCATCCCCCTCGCTTATCCTGAAGCAGGCCTGATCCCCCTTGTTGATCCCCGCCTTGGTCAGCAGGGTGTCGTTGATATTGGTCCAGACGTTGCCGTACTGCACATCCAGGATAGGAATGGTGCCCTTCAGGGTGCCATCTTGCTCGGCCACCGCCGGCTGGTAAGGGATGGTCACCACCGCGCCGGGCAGCAGGGGCCCCACCTGCTCGAAGCCGATGGCGCCGGAGGCGAGCCGCGCCCCCGTGTAGGCGTAGACGTCGCGACCGTGGAAGGTATAGGACTTCTCGGAGCCCTTGAGCCGGTTGCGCTTCTCGTCTATCTGGCGCACCGCCTCTATGCCGAAGTGCTCGGCCACCAGGGTCAGGGTGCCGTTGTCAGGGGAGACTATGTAGTGGCCGCTCTTGGTCTTGAGCACCACAGACTTGCGATCCGTGCCGACACCCGGATCCACCACGCTCACGAAGACGGTGCCCTTGGGCCAGTAGTTGAGGGTCTGATAGAGGCGGTAGGACGCCTCCCAGATGTTGTAGGCCGGGATCTCGTGGGTCAGATCCTGCAGCGGCAGTGTCCTGTCCACCCCGAAGGCGACCCCCTTCATGGCGGAGACGGCGCCATCCTTGAGGCCGAAGTCGGTCTGGAACACCAGGGCCTCGCTTGCGAAGGCGCCAGCCCCCACCAGGGAGAGGGCGAGGACCAGGGCGCGGGGAAGGGTACGAATATCCATATCAGAACTCCTTGTGAAGGATGCAACAGAGAAACAGAAATCTAGACGTCCAGAATGCCATTTCATATCTCCTTTGCAACCCCTGATGCCCGAATGGGGGGAAAAGAGTCGCCAATCCGGCCCGTGGGGGTGTATCCATGGTGCTGGCCAGGCAGAGTCACGGAGGCAGTGAGATGACGAAGACGGGAAGCAGCACCCTGTTGCTGAGTCTGAGTGACAGGGAGAGCCGGGTAAGGCTCACCGGAGAGGATGGCGTCAGCCGGGAGTTCGTCCTGGCCCTGGGCCTGGATGCCATGACCCCAGGCCCCTTTCGCCGGGATCCACCGACGCCCCTCGAGCTGGAGCAAGCCATCATGGTGGTAGAAGATGTGCTGATGCCCCTCGCGGCCCATGTTCCGCCTCACCCTCTGGTACAGCTGCACAGCCCAGTGCCCCTGGCAGAGGGACTTGGCAGCCATGAGTTGAGCCGGGAGAGCATAGAGCGGCTGTTCGGCCAGCTGGTCGCCATGGTGGAAGGGGATCCCCTGGCATCGGCCCAGTTGCCCAGAGATCGCCATTTCGCCGCCGCCCTGCTGATCCTGCGGGAGTGGATGCACCATCTGGATGCCGGGAGCGTCGCTCTGGTCGACCAATGACGACGCCAGTCAGGAGGCGGGCTCGAAGCGCTTGCGCGAGAGAGCCCAGGCCAGCCCCAGGCTGATCAGCGTGCTGCCGACGGCGAGCAGATCCAGCGCCGCCAGCAAGCCGGCACCATCGCTCACCCAGCCCAGCAGCACGGGCACCCAGTTCGCCAGATAGGCGATCACATAGAAGAGGGAAACCAGCCGCGCATGGCTGGCGGGGGGCGCGATGCGATTGATCAGGGTCGCGCTGCCCACAAAGACGGCCCCCTGGGCGTAACCCGCCACCAGCAGCCCGAGCCCCGCCAGCCAGCCCGGCAAACCGTGCACGGCACCGGCAAACAGCAGCACGCAGAGCGCCAGGGCCAGACAGCCGCTTTGCAGGGTGTGGCGGGCATCGAGGCGACGCGCCCACAGCTGGCAGAGCCCGGAGAACACCAGGTAGGCCGCGATGAGATAGCCGAACAGCCCCAGATCCCTCATCCCCAGCAACTGACTCACCACCTTGGGGCCCATTGCCAGCAGGCTGGCCGCCACCGCCCAGGCGGTGAAGAGTGCCAGGGCGCAGAGCAAGAACCCGGCCCCTGTGGCCCTGAGCCCCTCCCCCAGGGATCCCCCGCCCTGCCCGCTCGCGACGGGTGCCGCCATCCTGGCGCCCCTGGGCCAGCTCAGCACCAGACCCGCGATGGCGCAGCCCGCCATCCCCAGGATCAGCAGAAATGGCACCCGGGTCGGGTAGAAGTCCAGTTGCAGCGCCAAGCCGCTGAACACGGGCCCCAGCGCCAGCCCGGCGGTGAAGGAGAGGGTGGCGCTCAGGGCCGCCCGCTTGCCGCCGTCCTTGGGGCCAAAGCGCAGCAGCGCCACATTGGCGGCGCCGGTCAGGGCCCCAGTGCCTATCCCGGCCAGGACCCGCGCCAGCAGCAGCGACCAGAAGCTGTCTGCCAGGGAGAAGAGCAGGGCGCCCCCCGCGACCGCCAGCAGGGCGGGCAGTATCAGGGTGCGCAGATCCGCCACCCGTCCTGCCAGGTTGCCCACCCCGAACAGGGCGATCAGCACGCCCCCCGCATAGCCGCCATAGATGAGGCTGAGGCCGAGATCGCTCAGGGCCAGCGCCGCCTGGTAATGGGGATAGAGCGGGGTGGGCACGCTGCTGTTGAGCAGGGCCGACATCAGGGCCAGGGACAAAAACCAGAGCAGGCGGGGGCGAACATCGACCTCGCTGCCCTGGGCAGCAGTTTGGGCGCAGGGGGATGACATCAAGACTCCAATCACAAACAGGGGAAGCGCTATCGGGAGCGACATCATAGCGATCCCGCTCGCACCGGGCTGCGGCAGTTCTGCATCATGGCGATTCAAACTTGCATCACAGGGGCGCTTGCCCCGTACCGCCTTGAGTGCTCAGGTGCGGATCGGGCGGCCTCTTGTGCTGCCGCCCCCGCTGACATCTAATACCCCGGCGCCAATCGGGCGTCCTGCTTGAGCGAGGAGCAAGCATGATCAACTGGGATGACGCCCGCTTCTTTCTGGCACTGGCACGGCGGGGCAGCCTGCGCCGGGCCGGCCTCGAACTCGGGGTCGATCAGGCCACCGTCGGGCGGCGGGTCGGCCTCTTCGAGCAGCAGCTGGGGGCCAAGCTGTTTATCCGCACCCCCAGGCACTATCGGCTCAGCCCACTGGGGGAGACGCTCCTGCCCCAGGCACAGGCCATGGAGCAGGCGGCCCTGGCCATGGATCGCGCGGCCAGCCTGGGGGAGCTGGAGGGGGAGATCTGCATCGCCACCACGGATACCCTGGCCCAGGGCTTCGTGCTGCCGGCCTTCAGCCTGCTGCGCCAGCGCCACCCCGGCATCCGCCTCAAGCTGCTGACCGCGGTCAGTGTGAGCGACATCCCCAATCAGGAGGCGGATCTGGCCATTCGCAGCCTGCGCCCCGAGCAGGGGGATCTGGTGGTCAAACGGCTCGCCACCATCAAGATGGGGCTCTACGCCTCCCCCGACTACCTGGCCCGCCGTGGCACGCCCCGCTCGGGCCAGGCGCTGCAACAGCACGACCTGCTGCTCTTTCCCAGGGAGCTGGTGGCCCGCCACTGGCTGAGCCTGTGCGGCGAACCTCTCCATGAGCCCAATGTGGTGTTGCAGAGCAACGCCCAGCTGGTGCTGATGGGAGCCGCTCGCCAGGGCCTCGGCATAGCGCTGCTCTCCACCTTCCTCGCCGAGGAGGACCGAGGCCTGGTGCGTCTGCTGCCTGACCAGCACGACCCCATCGACATCTGGATGGTGCTGCACCCGGATGTGCAGAAGACGGGGCGGATGCGTGCCCTGGTGGCAGCCCTGGAGGAGGTGTTTCAACGCCATCAGGAGACCCAGCCCCCTGCCCTCCCCGCCACGCCGGCCCAAACGCACACCGATTGAGCGGTTATGCCCCCCATACGGGGCACTTTCTTCGCAGCGAACCATGCTAGAGTCCGCCGTTGTTTTTTCCTTAAATAACGGGACGTTACATGAAGAAGTTTGTTGTTTCATCTGGTGTCATTTTGATGGCGGGCTTGTTGACAGCTTGTGCAAGCGAGTCATCGCGCTCCCTGGAAGTGCCCAAGGTCGCCTCTTATCAGAGCCACTATCAGGGCACTCGCAGCCCCATCGCCGTCGGCAAGTTTGATAACCGCTCCAGCTACATGCGTGGCATCTTCTCCGACGGCGTTGACCGACTGGGCAGCCAGGCGAAAACCGTGCTGATCACCCATCTGCAGCAGACAGGCCGCTTCAGCGTGCTGGATCGCGACAACATGGAAGAGATCAAGGCGGAAGCCGGGATCAAGCAACAGGCCCAGCAGCTCAAGGGCGCCGACTATGTGGTCACAGGTGACGTCACCGAGTTTGGTCGCAAGGAAGTCGGTGATCATCAGCTGTTTGGCATCCTGGGTCGCGGCAAGTCCCAGATCGCCTATGCCAAGGTCAACCTCAACATCGTCAAGGTCACCACCTCTGAAGTGGTCTTCTCTTCCCAGGGCGCCGGGGAGTACGAGCTCTCCAACCGTGAAATCGTCGGCTTCGGCGGCACCGCCAGCTACGACTCCACCCTGAACGGCAAGGTGCTGGATCTCGCCATCCGGGAAGCCGTCAACAACCTGGTGAGCGGCATCGAGACCGGCGCCTGGCGCCCGGCCCAATGAGGAGAGACGAGATGACCATGTCCAAGCTTTCCCTGCTGCTGGCCAGCGGCCTGCTGCTGAGTGCCTGTGCCCAGGCACCAAAGACGCTCTACAACTGGGATCAATACCAGGGGGTGGTTTACCAGCACATGCAGGGTGAGGACACCGGGGTTGAAGCCCAGATCGATGCTCTGGAGAAAAACCAGCAAGAGGCCAGCGCCAAGGGGCAGGCGGTGCCGCCCGGCTTCCACGCTCACCTGGGCATGCTCTATGCCCAGCTCGGCAAGGATGCGCAGACCCGCGAGCAGTTCGAGACCGAGAAACGCCTCTTCCCGGAATCGGCACCCTTCATGAACTTCCTGATGTCCAACCAGAAGGGGGCGACCCAATGACACTGCGCACTTTCCTTGCCCTGATGCTGGGCACCCTGCTGCTGAGCGGCTGCGCCAAGGGCCCCGGCTACGACTACGGCAACTTCAAGGAGAGCAGACCGACCTCCATCCTGGTGTTGCCACCGGTGAATCACTCGCCTGATATCAAGGCGGGGGCCAGCCTGCAGTCCCAGATCACCTACCCGCTCGCCGAGTCCGGCTATTACGTGCTGCCGGTGGCGGTCACCAACGAGACCTTCCGGCAGAACGGGGTGACCGAGCCGACGGACATTCATGCCCTGCCCATCAAGAAGCTCCACGAGATCTACGGTGCCGATACCGCGCTGTACCTCGACATCAAGGATTACGGCACCAGCTATCTGGTCATCTCCAGCGAGACCGTGGTCACCGCCAGCGCCCGCCTGGTGGATCTGCGCACCGGCAAGCTGCTGTGGGAAGGCAGCGCCAGCGCCAGCAGTGCCGAACAGCAGAGCAATTCAGGAGGCGGCCTCATCGGCATGCTGGTGGTGGCCGTCGTCAACCAGATTGCCAACACCATCACCGACAAGGGCCATGAAATCGCCGGGATCACCAGCGTCAGGCTGCTCAGCGCCGACATGCCCAACGGCATTCTCCATGGCCCCTACTCACCGAAGTCCCAGACAAGGTAAGGCGCCGCGCCGCAATACGACAGAGGGCGTCATGCCCTCTTATTCCGCTACCACCACCAGTTTGCCCTTCCCTTGCCATTGCATGTGACGTGATCGTCTATCTTGTTGATATTGGCGGTTCATTTTTCGTTCACTGGTTGCTCAGGCCCCCAATTTCGTCTGGTGATGCCGGGCAAAATCAGTTACAAAAAGCCCACTGTCACCACCCGGGAGCGTCACGGCATGGCTGGATCACTGTTGCGCACCCTGCCCCGCAGGTGGCTAATGCGATTCTCACTCCTTTGCCTTGCGCTGGCGGGGCTGGGGCTGGTGTTCAACTACACCTACCTCAGCATCAGGCACGACATGCAGCTCATCACCGCCAAACAGCCGAACCTGTTCGAGCTGTTTTATCAGCGGGCCCGCATACTGGCGCCGGAGAAGCTGGCCAGCTTCATCGACAACAGCAGCATCAAGACCCCCATCTTCAGCGAGAACGGGGATGCGACTGCCTATGCCTATGGCTATGACCTCGCCACCCTGGCTCGCCTGGCTGTCATTCCCATACTGCCGCCCGCCAACCAGATGCTCAGCACCTACCAATATCTGCTCTCCTACCCCGAGGTCCTCAACCTCTACGCCTTCTATAACGATCGGCGCATCCTTGGCATGGTGGGCGACAAGCGGATGCTTCCGAGCGAGCTGCAGCCGGTCAACACCAACCTCAATGACATAGAGCCCTGGACCCACTATTTCGGGTGCGCCGCCTTCGCCGCCACTCATGTTCCCTGCAGCACGGATGAGGCTCAGGTATCCGACATCTACACCGACACCTTCACCGGGTTGAAGACCATCACCCTCTACTTCCCCTTCGTCTTTTACGATCCGGCGCTAGCGGACTACCGCTATGGCCTGACGGGCATAGACATCGCCATCGACGAGGCATTCAAGGATGTGTTGCGCCCCTTCGAGAGTCTCAACCCGACCCGGACTGTCCTCTCCTTCGAGGAGGTGGAGCCCTGCCGCCCCTGGCATATCTGCCTGAATACCCGCTTCATGCGGACCAAGGCTGGCAACGACCTCTACCTCAAATGGTCATACAGCTACGGCGATTTCATGCGGGTGGTGCTCTATGGCCCGGCCTTCAAGCTCTATCTGATCGCCCTGCTGCTGCTCATGCTGACGGGCCGTGGCATCTACGGCCGCCTGCGCACCCTGGCACTGACAGATCACCTGACCCGGCTGCCGCGACGGGACATCCTGGAACAAGCCCTGCTGAAGGAATACGACTTCCTGATGCTGCTGGACATAGACAACTTCAAGTCCATCAACGACACCCATGGCCACGGGGTGGGTGACATAGCCCTCGTCGCCTTCGCCCGCCATCTGACGGCCAACATGCGCAAGGGGGACAAGGCCATCCGCTGGGGGGGCGAGGAGTTTATCATCCTCTACAAGGGGCTCAACGACAGGGCCAGCATGCGCCAGGCCGTGGCCCGCCTGCTGGCATCACAGCTTCAGATCCCGGAGCTGCCCGCCCCAATCACCTTCTCGGCCGGCGTCATCCGCATCCGTGATTACCTGACGGTCGCCGAGGCCACCGATCTCGCCGATGCGCTGCTCTACCACGTCAAGCAGCATGGCAAGCACAACATCGCCTATTACCAGGGGCAGGAGATCAGGCTGATCCGAGACCCGGGCACCAACCCGGTCACCTGATCGGCTCGGCTTCTGCCGCGCCCCCTCTATCTGCTACCATCCCGGCCACGATCATTGTTCCCGTCACGGCCCTGGCCGCGATAACCCCACACTGGTGCCCTATGTCCATTGCCTCCTTTGCAGAACTGGCCCTCTCCCCCCGCCTGCAGCAGACCTTGCGCGAGCTGGGTTATGCCGCGCCTACCCCCATTCAGGCCAGCGCTATCCCCCTCATTCTGGCGGGGCGGGATCTGATGGCGGGGGCCCAGACCGGCACCGGCAAGACAGCCGCCTTCGTGCTGCCGCTGCTGGAGCAGCTGATGCAGCAGCCGCAAGTGGGCTCCTCCCGTCCCATCCGCGCCCTGGTGCTGGTGCCAACCCGCGAGCTGGCGGTGCAGGTCTTTGAGAGCGTGGCGCGCTACGGGCAGGGCACTAGCCTCACCAGCGCCCTGGTCTATGGCGGAGTCAGCATCGCCGCGCAAGTCGACGCACTGAAAGCCGGCGTGGATATCCTGATCGCCACCCCGGGCCGATTGCTCGACCATCTGCGCCAGGGGGCCCTGAGCCTTGGGAGCCTCAGCCATCTGGTGTTTGACGAGGCGGACCGCATGCTCGACATGGGCTTTATGGACGAGATCAAGGCTCTGCTCAGACAGATACCGGCGGATCGCCAGACCCTGCTCTTTTCGGCCACCTGCGACGACAACCTGTTTTCCTTGAGCCGCGTGCTCTTGCGCGACCCCGAGCTTATCGAAGTGGCACCGCGCAACACCACGGCGGCCGAGGTGGAGCAACGGGTCTATGCGGTGGATGGGGAGCGCAAGCTGGCGCTGGTGGAGCACCTGATCAAGGTGAAGGGCTGGGCCCCTGTGCTCATCTTCAGCCGCACCCGTCAGGGGGCCGACAAGCTGGCCCAGCAGCTCGGCAAGGCGGGCATCAATGCGCTGGCCTTCCACGGGGATCTGTCGCAGAGCGCGCGGGAGAAAGTGCTGCTGGAGTTTCGCGCCGGCACCCTGCAGGCCCTGGTCGCCACCGACGTGGCGGCTCGCGGGCTGGATATCAGCGATCTCAACTATGTGATCAATCTGGAGTTCCCCCATCAGCCTGAGGATTACGTCCACCGCATAGGGCGCACCGGTCGCGCCGGCAACAAGGGGCTCGCCATCACCTTGTTCAGCCCGGAAGATGCGCCCCTGCTGGAGAAGGTGGAAGCCGTGCTCGACACCCGATTGCCCCAGCAGTGGTTCCCGGGGTTTGAGCCCGATCTCACCCGCTTCGACCCCGAGCCGCGCCGCAGCGGCAAGGGCGCCCAGAAGCAGAAAGCCAGAAAGCAGGCGCTCGCGGGCCGCAAAGGCTGACCTCTGAGGCACTTTCGGGGGGCTATCTCCTTCCTGGTGCTCCCGCCTGGCACCTGGACCTGACTCCCCTGCGCCCCCTTGCTCTCTCCCCTGACCAGGCCGCCCCAGAGCGGCCCCTTTGCCACAATCTGCTACAAAAGAGGTAGTAAAGGGGCACACTCTGGCCACAAACCGGGTGTGCAATAGGGACATGGACAAGGAGAACCCCATGAAAACCGCATCCCTCCGCTGGACCCTACCCCTGACCCTCACCCTGATCTGGCTGCTTGGCTTGACCCAGTGGCCCACGGGCCTCTGGCCCTGGCGCCATGAACTGCTGATCCTGACCGGCTTGCTTGGCCTGGGCGCCATGACCCTCTCCCTGTTACTGGCCCTGCGCCTGCCGATGCTCGAAGTCTGGTGCGGCGGGCTGGATCGCATGTTGCACCTGCATCGCAGCAGCGCCCTCTGGGCCAGCAGCACCCTGGTTGCCCACTGGCTGCTGGTGGAGGCCCCCAAGTGGGCCGTCGCTGCCGACTGGCTGACCCGGCCGGCGCGCCGCGGTGCTGGTGCTGGTGCTGGTGCTGGTGCTGGTGCTGGTGCTGGCAACGATGCCCTGTGGCACAGCCTAGGCAATACCCTGGGTGAATGGAGTTTCTATCTGTTGATCGCCCTGGTGGTGGTGAGCCTGCTTGCCGTGGTGCGCTACGAGCGCTTCAAGGTGGTCCACCGACTGGCCCCCGTCATCTACCTGATGGGCTGGCTGCACGCACTCTGCCTGCTGCCGCGCATCGGCGTCATGACACCGGTCGGCCTGACCTTGCTGCTGGGTGGCGGGTTGGGCGCCATGGGGGCGCTCTACTCCCTGTTTGGCCGGGTGGGCCAGAATGCGCGCCACCAGGGAACGGTGATCACCCTCACCCCTCTGGATGAACGTACCCTGGAGATCAAGATTGCCCTTGCCACTGCCCTTCGCCACTACAATCCGGGCCAGTTCGCCTTCTTCGACTTCGCCGGGCGCGGCGAGCCCCACCCCTATACCCTGGTGGACGTCTCGGCGGATGGCCTCACCCTGACCCTGGCCGTGCGTGCCCTCGGGGATCACACCAACTGGCTGCACCAGCACCTCAAGGTGGGGGATGCGGTCACTGTGACAGGCCCCTATGGTGCCTTTGCCCTGCCCGACTCGGCCCCCGCCCTCTGGATGGGCGCCGGTATCGGCATCACCCCCTTCATCGCCTGGCTGGAGGCCCTGGTGCGCCGTGGTGAGACACGCCCCGGCACCACCTTGCTGCAATGCGCCCCCACGGCCGATGCCGCCCCCTATCACGCCCATCTGGCCGAGCTGTGCCGCCGGGCCGGGGTCGACTACAGGCTGCACCTGGAATCCGAGCGCGGTCGGCTGGATCTGGCCGCACTCGGGGCGCGGCAACGGGCCCCCGTCTGGTTCTGCGGCCCCGAGCCCATGGCGCAGACTCTGGGTGCCCACCTGACATCGCCGCTGCATCGGGAGCTGTTTCGCTTTCGCTAACCTCAAGGTGACGCGCATGGATTCAAGCGCATCATCAAAAAGGGCCTCCCCGGGGAGGCCCGTTTTGATCAGCTCCACCTCGCTCAGGGCCTGTGCTGGCATCAACAAGACCCTGTTCGATGACAAAGACCCTCACTTGGGTATTGATGCATACGGAATGAATAAGCATCATCTCGCGGCCCTCTGGTCATGGATTCGGATGTTGTATGTCCTTTGAGAAAAAACACGGTGATTTCATCTTCAATGTGCAGGATCACCTGGTCATCTGTGAGCTGATCGGCCCTTTCAATGAAGAGGGTATGCTGGCGTGGGTTGCGGAGATAAAACGCGTGGTGGACAGCCTCGACGGGAAGCGCTTCTGCGCCCTGGTGGACCATCGCCAGCACCAGGGGGTGGTGCAGTCCGCGCTGCACCATCTGCAGGATATTTATTCGTGGCTTGCCCAGAAGAACCTGGTGGCCATCGCCTCCCTCTATTCGGCCCAGGTGCTCCATCACATCGCCCTCTCCTGCATGTCCCCCATCCATCCCGGCCACATTCAGGGGTTCAACAGCCATCAGGAGGCCATCGCCTGGCTTGATGCGCAGTATGATTCGGACTAATCAGCGAAAGCCATTCACCCCTCCCGCTCGTTGCGATGCACGGGGGAAGGGCTGGGATGAGGGAAGGTAAATGCCAGGGATTCGCTACCCTCAGCGCCAACCGGCCAGCGCAATAGGCTGGTGCCGAGCCTGCGAAACCCAACATATGCGAGCGATATAGAAGGCAAACCCCACGCCATCTTGGGTCGATGAACGCAGCTGCATCGTCTGCCTACCACCTAGCGCTTGAGCCACAAAAAAGCGGAACCCTCTCGGCAACCCCTGGCCCCGCTCGCCCGAATACCCTTCGCTATTCAAACCTGCGGCCCTAAACTTCATGCCTTGGCAAGACGCTATATGCCTGGAGAGATATGACACCCCCACATGAAATGGAGCTGATCCATTGCGAACAAGACTCGCCCTATTTGGCGCGGCTGGAGCAGCTGTTCCAATCGGCGTGGCCAGACTTTCTGTTTCGCGATACTTACACCAAAAATGCGCGCTTGCCGCCTGTGCTGGTTGCAGTCATGAATGAGGTAGTGATGGGAGGGTTGGCTTTTTCTCGCTTCAAGGAGCCTCATCGCAGCGATGAAGTCATCTGGATCAATGCCGTGTTTGTCAGTGCAGAATACCGGGGTAAAGGCCTTGCCAGCCGACTCATCAATGCCGGTGTGTCACAGGCATTGGCATCGTCACAAGACTATCTCTATGCCTATACGAATGTCCCGGCACTGTATCAATCCTTGGGGTGGTCTGAAGTCGATATTGAATGTGAGCCAGATCACAAGGTCATGGGCATTTCACTCAAGCCCCGGCTACCCGAATAAAAAGCGTCGAGGAAAACAGCCAGGATCCGCTGGGGAACAGGTGCAACTCCCTGTGTTTATCTGCCCTGGAACGACGACGCCATCTTGGGTGAGCTGCACTTGCGCCGCCCGCACGCTACCGCCCCAGAAGCTAGCCACCAGTATCAAGGCCCCGGCCAGCCCGTATTTGATCCACGATTTCATCGTCTTGCACCCCTCTCTTTGGCCCTCGCCACCCTGTGGCAAGCAGACCCATTTATCAGTGGGCAGAAGATAGGGGGGATTTGTGAGGGAAGCATGAGGTTGTGTGAAGCCAGGGTGAAGTCTGGGGGAAGTCAGGAGAAATCTGGAGCGAGTCACGACAAGCATGGCGGTTGGCAATGCGGGGAATGGAGAGAGGTGAGGGCTCAAAGTACACAATCAGCGCCTTGATGTAGGGACGATTAGCGCAGCGTAATCGTCCGTTTACCGCCACGCACCGAGTCATAACCAGACCGGCAGGAAACTCCGGATATCAGCGGCCTCTCAGCGACAACCTATTCGCGATCATCCGAATACGCTTCGCTGGCAGCAGCCCCTCACCCTGGCCCTCTCCCGAGGGAGAGGGGATGACCCCTGCCAATTCCAAGCCCGGTTGCCAGACCAAATCAGAGGCGCATATTTGCTCCCTTCTCCCCTCGCGGGAGAAGGGCTGGGGATGAGGGGGAGGTAGCAATAAGTCCCATCATGTAGGGTCGATTAGCGCAGTGTCCGCATACCGCCACGCACCGAGTCATGCCAAGGCTGGCAACCCCCTGGATTCCAATGGCCTATAGGCGGCTCCCCTTCGCGATCGTCCAAATACGCCTAGCTATTCGAACCAACAAACCTAAATAGCCACAATCGTATTGCGGCACATCACACCTTGAAGTTAAACAGCTTCAGATAAGGCCTTTGAAAGAGTATGCTAATAAATAATTCAATATAAATCACCGCCGAGTATTTAAAGGACTAATATGGCTGACTATATAAATAGCAATATCCTTAGCCAATCTTATGTTCATGTGGAGCCAGAATGGCTTGCTTCTATTAGTGGTAAAGTCAAACAAGAAGAAATAGAAAAAATAAAAGAGATAATAACAACACATGCAAAAGAAAGAATGAAATTTTTTCTTTATGACAACGTTGATATTGAAGTCGTTTTTGAAGATGGCTCAATTAAAGCTAAGATAACAGCTTATGGTCATATTGGCGTATTCTTGCTTGCTTTAGGCCATGGAATAACAAATTACCCTGAATACAGTAATGGGATCAGAGCTATAGTTACTGATGTAGCAAAAATCAGTGAGCTTGTAAACTCAGAGATATTATTTCAAACAAAATCAAAACATAAGCATGAAATTATAAGAATTGAAGCAAGAAAAGGGGTGATAGGCTCACTTCACAACATAAACAAAAAGATAAACAGCATCAGTGATAAAACAAAAAATCATAAAGATAACGATCCTTCACTCATCTACCAAATGATTCTTGATTTACATGAGGATATTCTTTCATTAATGGATAAAATCAATGATAAAAACGACAAGGAATTAATACGAACATCTTTGATGGATGGAGTGAAAAACATAAACCTAAAGGTTGGTGTATTTGATCTTTCTGATCCAGCGGCGAAACCAATACATTCCGAGATATTAAAGGAACGAACTAAATTAGTAAAAAACCTACAAGATTACAAGTGACAAATATCTATTTTTAAATGTAATAACAGTATAGTACATTTATTTAGATAAAATTCCAATCTCATAAATAGTCAGCTTATTTCAAACAATTTAAAAGCAAGGGGGCTGCAGGGTAACGCAGTGAATATTACCACCAGCCAACAGTAATCGCTTTTTATTTCGCCCCGAGTATCGTGGGCAGGTATCATGATGGCACTGCCTGTTCAATAAACCGAGTGCCTCATAAAGAGCCCAACGCCTTTTAATTCTGGAGCCCCCTACATAGCTGTTCCGAATAGTAGATCACTGCACTCGTACCGCTTCTACAGGTGACATGGAGCACACATCGTCGCTGAGCCTTGTCACCTCAGGCGTTGCCGTCAGATTGCACAAATTTCTTACGCCACAAGGCTTCCGGCAAGATGTAGCACTATTAGGATCAGTTATTTAGCACAAGAAGTAAAAAAACCACCCGTATGGCAGGTGGTTTTGATCGCTTCTTAACAGGGCGCACCCTGTGTATTCACCACTTGGCACGTATCACCCCAGCGGCGGCGTGCGCGGCGGCACCCTGCGCTTGCTGCCGGTGGACTCGAAGGCCGAGGCGACGCGCAGCAGGTTATTGTCGTCATAGGCGCGACCGGCGAAGGTCAGGCCCACCGGCATGCCGATATCGGCCATCACGCCCATGGGGACGGTAACGGTCGGCACGCCGAGATGGCGGATGGCGAGGTTGCCGTTGGCGACCCAGATGCCATTGCTCCAGGCGATATCGGCGGAGGCCGGATTCACATCCGCATCGGCCGGGCCCACGTCGGCCACTGTGGGGAAGAGCACGGCGTCGAGCTTGAGCCCGTCCATCCACTCCTCCAGATCCAGCTTGCGGGTCTGCTCCAGGCCGCGCAGGCCGTCCGGCACCGATGCGATCTCGTCCCAGGATTTCAGGCCGCGCCTGGCCATCTTGACGTACTCGTCCATGCCCGCCGCCAGATCCCCTTCGCGGTTCGGCAGGGTGCCCGGATCGTGGGGGAAGATCTTGGGCCCGTCCACATCCTCAAGCTTGTTGAGCTTGGGATCGCCGTTGGCACGCAGGAAGTCGTCGAACGCCCAGCCGGAGAGCTCCCACAGCTCGTCGTTGAGAAACTCAGGTGAAACTATGCCGCGATTGAACACGGTCGGCGCGCCCGGTCTGTCCCCTTCGCAGTTGGAGACCAGGGGGAAGTCCACTTCGATGACTTCCGCGCCAGCGGCTTCCAGCGCCTTGCGCGCCTCTTCCCAGAGGGCAATCACGGACGGGCGAGTATGGATGCGCTGGCCGGTCGGGCCGCCGATGCCGGGGTTCTCGCTGGTGCCGGCCAGTTCATCCTTGTTGATAAACATGCGCGGCACGCCGAGGCGCTTGCCCTTGAGGGCATCAGGCTTGGCGGCCAGCTCAAGGTAGGAGGCTGGACGCACCTCGGAAGCCTTGGGCAGTTGCACCCAGGGCTGCATGCGCCACAGATCGCCACGGGTGTCGGCATCGTCGGCGACCACCACGTCGAGCACTTCCAATAGGTCTGCCATGGTGCGGGCGTAGGGCACCACCACATCCATGGTCGGGGTCAGGGGCCAGTTGCCACGCACCGAAATGACGCCACGGGACGGGGTGTAGGCGCACAGGCCGTTGTTGGAGGCAGGGCCACGGCCGCTCGACCAGGTCTCTTCCGCCAGACCAAAGGCGGAGAAGCTGGCGGCGGTGGCGGTACCGGCGCCGTTGGAGGAGCCGGAGGCAAACGGCGCGGTCAGGTAGTCGGCGTTGTAGGGGCTCTCGGCACGGCCATAGACGCCGCGCTGCATGCCGCCATTGGCCATCGGCGGCATATTGGTTTTGCCAAGGCAGATGGCACCGGCGGCGCGCAGCCGCTCAACAGTAAAGGCATCGCGCTGGGCCACCAGATCCTTGAAGGCCGGGCTGCCGGAGGCGGCGGTCAGCCCTTTGACCAGATAGCTGTCTTTGGCGGTGTAGGGGATGCCGTCGAGCGGGCTCAGGGTCTCGCCACGGGCGCGGCGGGCATCGGAATCTTGCGCCTCTTTCAGCGCATCGGGATTGGCGACCACCACGGCGTTGAGTTTGGTGGCAGTCTCGGGGCCGTTGTAGGCCTCGATACGGGCCAGATAGGCCTTGACCAGTTCGACCGCTGTGGTGCGGCCTGCTTCGAGCGCGGCACGCAGCTCGGCAATGGAAACCTCTGTCACTTCGATCATTTGGGATCTCCTGTAAAAGGGTGACTGTTTGTCATGATGATCGCCGCATCTGCGCCTGCGACCATCACACTATCAAGCGATAAAACCCCACGGCGTGGGGTTTTGAATACCAACTGGAACCGGTTTACGACCCGTCGCGAGAGGTCGGAAGCTCAGTGAAGAGCAGCACAGGAACCGGAGCGTATAAACATACGTGAGCCCTCGGTTTCACATAAGCGAGCTGCACATGAGCCTTGATCACGGCCTCGCAGCAGGATCGTCATCCGGTTCTTACTGGCCGGAGGGGATCTGCTGAGTAATGCAGTGAATATTGCCACCCCCCAGCAGGATTTCCCGGGCCGGCACGCCGACCACTTTATGCTCGGGGAAGATCTCTTCCAGAATGCGCTGGGCTTCGCCATCGGTGGCAGCATCCAGCAGCGGATAGACGATGCTGCCGTTGGTGATGAGGAAGTTCACATAGGAACCGGCCAGACGACCTTCGGCCTCGCGCGGCACACCGCTGCCGCTCTCGACACCGGCGGACTCTTCCTCGGTGCAGTAGAGCGGGCCCGGCTGGGGCAGCTTCCACACTTTCAGCTTGCGACCCTTGGCGTCAACGGCCGCTTCCAGCACCTTGAGGGCAGCCAGGGAGCGCTCGTATTGCGGATCTGTCTGGTCGTCGGTCCAGTGCAGGGCCACTTCACCCGGGCGCACGAAGCAGCAGATGTTGTCGATGTGGCCGTCGGTCTCGTCCATGTAGACGCCTTCATCCAGCCAGATAAAGCTCTTCACCCCCAGATAGTCGCGTAAGTAAGCTTCGATCTGATCCTTGCTCAGGTGCGGGTTGCGGTTCTCGTTGAGCAGGCACTCGGCTGTGGTCATGCAGGTGCCTTCGCCGTCCACATGGATGGAGCCCCCTTCCAGAATGAGCGGCGCGTCGTAGCGATCCATGCCGTGCTGCTCCAGCATCCGGGCTGCCACTTCCTCATCCTGATTCCAGGGGTAGTAGAGACCGCCCTTGTGGCCGCCCCAGGCGTTGAAACCCCAATCCACCCCACGGCACTCGCCGGCAGCGTTGGTGACCACGGTCGGGCCTGTATCGCGGGCCCAGCAGTCATCGCTGTTCATCTCCACCAGGGTGACGTGGGCGGGCATGATGGCGCGGGCCTGCTCCATAAACTGGGCGGGGACCCCCATAAAGACAGGGGTGGCCTGACCTATGGCATCCGCCACCTTGGCGAAGGTGGCCTGCGCGAAGCGACCGGCCTCCCGCCAGTTGTCCGGGCGGAACGGCCAGATCATCCAGACGGCCTGCTGGTGCGCCCACTCGGCGGGCATGGTGAAGCCGTCGGCGGCCGGAATGGAGTTGATGGTCTTGATGCTCATCGCAAGGCTCCTTGCATGGATTGAGGCCCCCACCTTGACCTGGGAACCCTGAAAAAATAAGAGTGGGTCGCAGTGTAAGAAGTTGCGTGCCCATCCATCAAATGAATAGGATGGATTGTCCCATAAACACGGCGAATAATCCCCCCATGAAACTGCACCAGCTCGACCTCAATCTGCTGCTCGCCCTTGACGCCCTGATGACGCAAGGGAGCGTGACCCGCGCCGCCGAGTCGCTCTTTATCAGCCAGCCCGCCATGAGCCACGCCCTCAATCGCCTGCGGGCCTTCTTTGACGATCCGCTGCTGGTGCGTACGCCCCAGGGGATGCTGCCGACCCCCCGGGCCCAGCGGCTGCATCTGGGGGTGCAGCAGGTGCTGCGGCTGCTGGAGCAGCAGCTCTCCGAGGAGGATCTGTTCGAGCCGCGCCAGTCGAAACGCCGCTTCGTGCTCTGCACCACGGACTACGTGGAGTGCGTGCTGATCCCGCCCCTCATCCAGCGCCTCAAGAAGCTGGCGCCCGGGGTCACCATAGAGATCCGCATACTGCGCGACACCCTGCCGGAGGCGGAGCTGGCGAGCGGCGAGATCGATCTGGTGCTGGGGTTTGACGAGTACATGCAGGTGCCGGGGTATCTGGGCAAGGAGACCTGGCTCACCGAGCCCCTGGCCGGACTGGTGCGCGCCACCCTGGAGCTGGAGGAGGAGCGCATCACCCTAGCGCAGCTGATTGACATGCCCCACGTATTCCACTCGCCGCTGGGCACCTCGGAGGCGAGCCTGGACAGCTACCTGAAGAGCCTGGGCCATAGCCGCACCATCTCGGTCAACAGCCAGAGCTATATGTCCGCCGCCGCCATCGTCAGCCAGAGCGATCACCTCTTGGTGCTGCCGAGCATGGTGGCCGAGCTGCTCGCCAACCACTGGCCGCTGAAAAGCCTGCCCCTGCCGGCGGACGTGCCGGATTACCACCTCAACTGCGTCTGGCACCCGGTGCATGCGCAACAACCGGCCTTGATCTGGTTGAAGGCGTTGATGAAGGAGCTGGTGAGCCCTCAATAAAAGGGACATACAAACTGCGTCTGGCACACTCAATCACCATGCCCAGCAGCCCGCGCTGATATGGCTGAAGGACCTGATGAAGGAGTTGGTGAGCCCTGACTAATCCCCCCTCATCCCCAGCCCTTCTCCCATTCTTTTGCAAGGGAGTGGGAGAAGGGAGCGGATACCTGGTCTGTGGAAAAATCTTGGCAACCAACAGGTGGACTCCTTTGCTAGGCCGTGTTCTCAAAATGCTGGTTTTCTGTCCACCAATAGTTCCCGCAAGTAACGAAGGCAGAAAGCCAGCTTGATAAAAGCTGAAAAACTTACCGCCAGCTTTTCATATCTCGTTGAGAATCGGCGAAACTTCTTCAGCCATCCGAAGCACCGCTCGACCACATTTCGCCTGCGATAACGTGCTTTGTCCAATACCAGTGGACGTCCCTTATGGTGCCGCTGCTGGTCTCTGCGCTGCGGGATGACCGCTTTTATCCTTCTGCGCCGAAGTTCGGCCCGGAAAGCCCTGCTGCTATAGGCCTTATCTGCGGCAAGATGCGCTGGACGCGTGCGATAACGGCCTGATGAGGTCGGTATCCTTGCCATGGCCAACGCACTTGTCGCATATCTGATTTCCGCTGATTGCCCCGGCGAAAGGCAGAACCCCAGCGGTAAACCATTACCATCAGTGACCAAGTGAATTTTGCTGCCAAAACCGCCACGTGAGCGGCCAAGAGCTTGATTCACCGGAGTGTTTTTTTACGCGCTCCGGCAGCATCTTTGGATGCCCTGACATTGGAGCCGTCAATGCACCACAGGTCGAAGTCGATAAGCCCTTCTTCATTGAGATACAGTTGCAGCGCTTCAAGGATGGCATCGATACGACCTGTACTCTGCCAACGTCGAAAGGTGTTGTAGACCGAGCTCCATGGGCCGAAACGTTCTGGCAGATCTCGCCAAGGTGCACCGGTGTGAAGTATCCAGAGAATGCCATCGAGCACCTGGCGTGGCTCGCGAGTAGGGCGTCCGCTTATGCGGTGATGTGGAAACAGGGGCTCGATAAGCCCCCATTGTACATCGGTCAACTGATAGCGACGGGACACTGCATAGATCTTAAGCTGTTGAGAATATGTGAGATTATATCTTCATCACTTTAAGAACACAGCCTAG
>NZ_JAAILA010000036.1 GCF_010974825.1 Aeromonas rivipollensis
TTTTTCAATCTGCTCGACCAGCGCCAGTTTAAAAGTCAGCGAGTAATCGCGCTGTGTACGTTTCACACCTTGTCCCATCGGGGTCTCCATTTATGTGGGGAAAGGTGTAAACCATATTCAGGACGGGACACGGAAATGAAAAAGGCCCCCTCGCCTGGCGAGGGGGCCTTTTTAGTGCTCATCGGCAAGAGGTGATGATCACTCCTTGATGCGCTCTATGCAGCCGCCCAGGCCTTGCAGCTTGTGCTCTATGTCTTCATAGCCACGGTCGATGTGATAGATGCGCTCGACCATGGTGGTGCCCTCGGCCACGAAGCCGGCGAGGACCAGGCTGGCGGAGGCGCGCAGATCGGTTGCCATCACCTGGGCACCCTTGAGTTGTTCGGTGTCGCGGCAGATGGCCACGTTACCCTGCAGCTCGATGTCCGCACCCATACGTACCAGCTCGGGCACGTGCATGAAGCGGTTCTCGAAGATGGTCTCGGTGACCATGCCGGTGCCCTTGGCCACGGCGTTCAGCACGGTGAACTGCGCCTGCATGTCGGTCGGGAAGGCCGGGTAGGGGGCCGTCTTGATGGTGACCGGCTTGAGGGTGCGACCCGTCATGTCGAGGGAGATCCAGTCTTCCCCCTTCTCGATGAGCGCACCGGCCTCTTCCAGCTTGACGAGGACGGCTTCCAGCAGGGAAGGGTCGGTCTTGCGGCAGGTGATCTTGCCCCCGGTGACGGCGGCGCCCACCAGGAAGGTACCGGTCTCGATACGGTCTGGCTGCACGCTGTAGCTACCGCCGTGCAGGCGCTCGACGCCATCGATGGTCAGAGTGTCGGTGCCCGCACCCTGGATCTTGGCACCCAGGGCGTTGAGGAAGTTGGCCAGATCGACCACTTCCGGCTCGCGGGCGGCGTTTTCGATCACGGTGCGACCGTCGGCCAGGGTGGCGGCCATCATCAGGTTCTCGGTGCCGGTGACGGAGATCATGTCCATCAGGATGTGGGCACCCTTGAGGCGACCGTCGACACGGGCCTTGATGTAGCCATCTTCGATGGCGATCTTGGCGCCCATCAGCTCGAGGCCGTGAACGTGCAGGTTGACCGGGCGGGCACCGATGGCGCAGCCACCGGGCAGGGAGACGTCAGCCGCGCCGAAACGGGCGGCCAGCGGGCCCAGCGCCAGTATGGAGGCGCGCATGGTCTTCACCAGCTCGTAGGGGGCGACGTGGTTGTTCACGGCGCCGGTCAGCACTGTCACGTTGCCGTTGACCTTGGTGCTGGCACCCAGCATCTCCAGCAGCTTGAGGGTGGTGCCCACGTCTTTGAGGCGCGGCACGTTCGAGAGCTGGATCTCCTCGTCGCACAGCAGGGTGGCGAACAGGATCGGCAGGGCGGCGTTTTTGGCGCCGGAGATGGTCACTTCACCGGAGAGGGTGCAGGGGCCGGTGATCTTGAATTTGTCCATTTACTTAGATACCAAATCAGGAGGGCATTAGGAATTTACGTTCGCGCTTCCATTCGGCATCGGTAAAGGCCTTGATGGAGAGGGCGTGGATGGCGTTGCTGGCGATCTTGTCCATCAGCGGGGCATAGATGGCCTGCTGCTTCTTGACCCGGCTCATGCCGTCAAACATGTCGCCGACCGCAATCACCTGATAGTGACTGCCGTCGCCTTTGACATGGACTTCGGACAATGGCAAGGCCTCAAGGAGTATCGCTTCAATTTCAGAGACTTGCATTATGCGTCCTCGGTGTTGGGCGGGGTGGGTTGAAACAGACTGGCCACACCGTACAGCTTGGCCAGGGTATAAAAATCAGTGGAGGCGCCCACCAGTTGCGGCGTGGCCCCCCGTGTCAGGGTGGCTTTGGCCCACTTGACCAGCAGGGCCAGGCCGGCGGAATCCAGGGTGGTGACCCCGCTCATATCGAGCGCATCATCTTGCCACCACTCGGATCGCCGTTGCCACAGGGCGTTGACCTGCGGTGCCTGCAGCTCCCCCTGGAGTGTCATGACTTGAGCACCAGTGGCTTGGCATTGTGCTCGCGCAACTGGGCTATCACCGCATCTATGCCGTTCTGGCGAATGAGGCCACCGAGCTCGCTCTGCTTGGCGGAGAGCAGGCTGATCCCTTCGGCAACCATGTCGAAGGCCTTCCATTCCCCTGTCTTGTTGTTCTTGCGCAGCTTGAACTCGAGGAAGATGTCCGGTTTGCCAGCCTCTTTCACGCTGACGTTGACGGCGGTGATGTTGCTGTCACCGGGCGCCTTGCCAGGCTGGACCTTGACGGTCTGCTTGTCGAAATGGGCCAGGGCATCGGCGTAGGAGCTCACCATGTACTCGGTGAACACCTGGACGAAGGCATCGCGCTGGGCCGGGGTGGTTTCCTTGATCTGGTTGCCAAGTACCTTGTAGGCGGCGAAGCGGTTGTCCACATAGGGCAGCAGCTCTTCGCGGATGATCACCCGCAGGTGATCCGGGTTGCTCTTGACCTGGGACTTGTCCGCCTTCAGGCGGGCGAAGGTCTGCTGGGCAGCCTGATCCACCAGGGCATAGGGGTCGGCGGCATTGACCGCTGCCAGGGCGGAGACGGAAAACAGCATGCTGGTCATCAGACCCAGCAGCAGGGCGATCTTCTTGAACATGGTTACTCCTTGGTTGCTGGCGTATCGGTGGCCGGGGAAGACTGGCTGTAGAGGAACTTGCCAATCAGGTCTTCCAGCACTATGGCAGACTTGGTGTCTTCGATCATGTCGCCATCCTTGAGCATGCTGGTGCCCATCTCTTCATCGGTGAAGCCCGGTGCCAGGCCGACATACTGCTCGCCCAGCAGACCCGAGGTCAGGATGGAGAGGGTGCTGGTTTCGGAGAACTCGCCGGCACTCTTTTGCATCTGCAGGGAGACGATGGGCACCTGGCTCTTGGCATCCAGCGTGATGTCGCTGACTCGACCGACGACGACGCCGCCGACCTTGACCGGCGAGCGCACTTTCAGGCCGCCGATATTATCGAAATGGGCGCGCAGGGTATAGGTTTCTCCTTCCGGTTTGAAACTCAATCCCGCCACTTGCAGTGCCAACGCCAGAATGGCTGCGATGCCAGCCAGCATGAAGGCACCGACCAGGAATTCTACTTTGCTGAACTTCATCTTTCCCTTATCCAAACATGACTGCGGTGAGTATAAAATCCAGACCGAGCACGGCCAGGGATGAGTGGACCACGGTACGGGTCGTCGCCTGACTGATCCCGGCCGAGGTCGGCTTGGCATCATAGCCATTGAAGAGCGCGATCCAGGTCACCACCAGGGCGAAGATCACACTCTTGATGGCCCCTTGCATGATGTCGTCCTGCCAGTCGACGGAGGCCTGCATGGCAGACCAGAAACTGCCCTCATCCACCCCCAGCCAGTCTACCCCGACCAGTTTGCCGCCGAAGATGCCGATCAGGCTGAACATGAAGGCCAGCAGCGGCATGCTGATGACCCCAGCCCAGAAGCGAGGCGCCACTACCCGGCGCAGCGGGTCCACCGCCATCATCTCCAGGCTGGAGAGCTGCTCGGTGGCCTTCATCAGGCCGATCTCGGCGGTGAGGGCCGAACCTGCACGACCGGCAAACAGCAGGGCGGTGACCACAGGGCCCAGCTCCCGCAGCAGGGAGAGGGAGACCAGGGGCCCCAGACTCTGCTCGGCGCCGAAGTCCTTCAGTACGTTGTAACCCTGCAAGGAGAGCACCATGCCGATGAAGAGACCCGATACCAGTATGATGGCGACCGATTGCACCCCCACCACATAGAGCTGCTGTACCAGCAGGGGGAAGTGCTTGCGGGGCTCGGGTTTGCCCGCCAACGCGTGAAACAGCATGATGGTGGCGCGGCCGACGGCGCTGATGAAGCGCACCCCGCTCCGCCCCAGCTTGCTTATCTGACTTATGAACATCACAGATCCTGTAGCAGGTCGCCTGCCGGAAAATGAAACGGAACAGGACCGTCGGGCAATCCCTTGAGGAACTGCTCGACTTCGGGATTGTGCTCCTCGCGAAGTTGCTCCGGCGTGCCCTGTGCCACCACCCTGCGGTTGGCGATGATGTAGGCGTAGTCGGCGATGCTCAGCACCTCCTTCACATCGTGGGTGACGATGACGGAGGTGATGCCGAGGGCATCGTTGAGCTCCTTGATGAGCTTGACCAGCACCGCCATGGTGATGGGATCCTGGCCGACGAAGGGCTCGTCATACATGATGAGATCCGGATCCAGCGCTATGGATCTGGCCAGGGCTGCGCGACGGGCCATGCCGCCGGAGAGCTCGGAGGGCATCAGGCGGGCGGCACCACGCAGACCCACAGCCTGCAACTTCATCATGACGATGGTGTGGATCAGCTCTTCCGGCAGACCCGAGTGTTCCCGCAGCGGGAAGGCCACGTTGTCGAACACCGTCATGCCGGTGAACAGGGCGCCGCTCTGGAACAGCATGCTCATCCGCTTGCGCACTTCATACAGACGGCTGCGGGAGAGGGTGGGGATGTCTTCCCCGTCAAACAGAATATGACCGGACTCAGGCTTCAGCTGGCCACCGATCAGCCGCAGCAAGGTGGTCTTGCCGATGCCGCTGGGGCCCATGACGGCGGTGACCTTGCCACGGGGAATAGTCAGGTTGATCCTGTCGTACAGCAACCTATCTCCGTGACTGAAGGTCAGGTCGGAGATGGTGATCAGGTCATCGTTCAAACAATTGTCCATCCGGTATAAATGAAGAGCGAATTTTATGGGCTAGTCTAGGTCTAAGCAACAGCAAGGAACAACTATTGAGCGGCTTTGCCCCCCAAATACGCGACAGTTTTATGTAACAACTTGCATCAGCGGCAGAGCGTCCCGCATCCGATTCGCTTATCTCGGCAGACTTTTTTATAATCCCGCAGCAAATTTCGGCCCGGAGCTGTGCCTTTATGTCTGTAAAGCCTGAAAAAGTGTCTGAATTGTTCGATTTTCGTCGCAGTGCCCGTGCGGTGCTGGACATAGAAAAACAAGCCATCGATGGGCTCTACCAGTACCTCGACGAGACCTTCGAGCGCGCCTGCGAGATGGTGCTGCGTTGCGCCGGCAAGATAGTGGTCACCGGCATGGGCAAGTCGGGTCATGTCGGCAACAAGATTGCCGCGACCCTGGCCAGCACAGGCACGCCAGCCTTCTTCCTCCACCCTGGCGAAGCCAGCCATGGGGATCTGGGGATGATCTCCGCCGGGGACCTCATCATCGCCATCTCCAACTCAGGAGAGAGTGACGAGATCCTCGCTCTGCTGCCGGTGCTCAAGCGTCGCGGCATTCCGCTCATCTGCATGACCGGCAACCCGGCCTCCACCATGGCCAAGGAGGCCAACGTGCACCTGTGCATCAAGGTGGAGAAAGAGGCCTGCCCGCTGGGTCTGGCCCCGACCTCCAGCACCACGGCGACCCTGGTAATGGGGGACGCCCTGGCCGTGGCCCTGCTGGAAGCGCGTGGCTTTACCGCCGATGACTTCGCGCTCTCCCACCCGGGCGGGTCACTGGGCAAGCGGCTGTTGCTGCGGGTCGGCGACCTGATGCACAGCGGCGCGCTGTTGCCCCGGGTGGGGATAGATGCCACCATCAGCCAGGCGCTGCTGGAAGTGAGCCGCAAGGGCCTCGGCATGACGGCTGTGGTGGATGAGCAGGGGCTGCTGGCCGGTCTGTTCACCGACGGTGACTTGCGCCGGATCCTGGATCTGCAGGTGGACATTCACCACACCCCGATCAGCCGCGTAATGACGGCCAACTGTGTTACCGTAGGGCCTGAGATGATGGCGGCCGAGGCCGTCAAACTGATGGAAACCAGAAAGATTAACGGATTGCTGGTGGTGGATGAAGAGCGGCGGCCACTTGGCGCCTTCAACATGCACGACCTGCTGAGAGCCGGGGTGATTTGATGCAAGACGTACCGACCCTCTATGGTCCGGTGACGCGCAGCCAGTACGAGAAGGCGGCGCAGATCCGCCTGCTGGTGTGCGATGTGGATGGGGTGCTCTCCAATGGCTTCATCTATATGGGCAATAACGGCGAAGAGCTGAAGACCTTCTGCACCCGTGACGGTGCTGGCATGCGTGCCCTGCTCAACGCCGGCATCGAGATTGCCATCATCACAGGACGCAACTCCCGTATCGTCAGCGATCGGATGAGGGGCCTGGGGGTGCAGCACCTGGTGCAGGGGGCGGATCAGAAGCTGCCCCACTTCGAGGCGCTGCTGGCCAAGCTGGGCATGACGCCGGAGCAGGCCGCCTACATGGGGGACGACACCATAGATCTGCCGGTGATGCAGGCCTGCGGCCTCGGCATCGCAGTGGCAGATGCCCATCCGCTGGTGCTGGCTCGTGCCGATCTGGTGACCCGTCTGGGGGGCGGAGTGGGCGCGGTGCGCGAGGTGTGTGATCTCATCCTGCAGGCGCAGGGCTTGGGTGATTACCAACCCGAGGCCTCGGTATGAACAAGCAGACGTTTCTGTTCGCCCTGCTGTTTCTGGCGGCGCTCGCCGCCTGGCAGCTCGGCGAGATCGAGCTGGCGCCCGAACCGGCTGCCAAGGTAGAGAACTATCAACCGGACTTCACCGCCAAGAACCTGGTCACGACCCGCTTCAACGAGCAGGGCAAACGAACCGAGCGGTTGGAGTCCGAATATGCGGAGTATTACCAGATCCTCGAGCAGGCCACCTTCGACAAGCCGGTGGTCTACATGTTCGATGAACAGGGGGAGGCCGAATGGAAAGTCACGGCCGAAACCGGGGTGCTCAACACAGATGACAACGTGATACTGCGTGACAAGGTACATCTGGACGGCCTGCTGCCAGCGTCTTTCATCTCCACGCTGGATACCCCTTATCTGGAGCTGGATCTGGTGACTCAGGACGTGAGAAGCAACCAGCACATCAGCATAGTGGGTCAGGAATTCCAGACCGAGGGCGTTGGCCTGAAGGGCCATCTGGAACGTAAATATTTCGAATTACTGGATAAAGGCCATGCCACTTATTTCAATGAAAAACGTTAATCTGGCCCTCGCGGCCCTGCTTCTGTGCAGTACAGTGAGCGCCAAAGAGTCCGACTTTGCCGAGAAGGTCTATGTGGATGCGGTCAAGCAAGTGGCCGAGATGCAGGACAACCGCATCACCTTCAGCGAAGACGTGATCATCACCCAGGGCACCATCAAGATTAAGGCCGACAAGGTGGTGGTGATCCGCTCCGGCGACAAGGGCGCCGAGGTGATGACCGCCTATGGCAATCCCGCCACCTTCTTCCAGATCCTGGACAACGGCAAGCCGGTCAATGCTCACGGCAACAGCATTCGCTACGAGCTGAAGAACCGCCTGGTCACCATCACGGGCAACGGTCAGCTCAAGCAGGAAGACAGCCAGGTCACCGGCGACCTCATCCGCTACGACATCGTCAAACAGAAGATGATCGCCGAGAGCAAGGGACCCACCCAGCGGGTCAAGACGGTGTTCCTGCCGGATCAGGTAGAAAACTTCGACAAACCCGCCGATCAGAAGAAGTAGGAAACAGAAGCAATGGCAGTGTTAAAAGCAACGGGTTTGCAGAAGAGCTACAAGCGCCGCATGGTGGTCAGCGACGTGAGTCTGGAAGTGGGTACCGGCCAGATAGTGGGGCTGCTCGGCCCGAACGGTGCTGGCAAGACCACCTCCTTCTACATGATCGTGGGCCTGGTGCAGCGGGATGCAGGTCTCATCACTATCGACGAGCAGGACATCAGCCTGCAGCCCATGCATATCCGTGCCCGCAATGGCATCGGTTATCTGCCCCAGGAGGCCTCCATCTTCCGCCGCCTGTCGGTGTTCGACAACCTGATGGGGGTCATGCAGACCCGCAAGGGGTTGAGCCGCGAAGAGCGTGAGGATAAGGTCGAACAGTTGCTGGAAGAGTTCAACATCACCCATATTCGCGACAGCCTGGGTCAGAGCCTGTCTGGCGGGGAGCGACGCCGGGTCGAGATTGCCCGGGCGCTGGCGGCAGAGCCGCGATTCATCCTGTTGGATGAACCCTTTGCAGGTGTTGATCCTATTTCGGTCATAGACATCAAGAAGATCATCCAGCATCTGAAGGAAAGAGGGCTGGGTGTGCTGATCACGGATCACAACGTCAGAGAGACGCTGGATGTGTGCGAGAAGGCCTACATCGTCAGCCACGGCAAGATGATTGCCGAGGGGGCACCGGCCGATATCCTCGCCGATGAGCAGGTCAAGCGCGTCTATTTGGGCGATCAATTCAGTCTATAGTAAGGGGGCACCCCTCATTTTTGTTAGGTGACTGCCTCGCTGAACATAAGGATATCCCGACGTAGATGAAGCCGACATTACAGTTGCGTCTCGGTCAGTCCCTGACCATGACGCCACAATTACAACAAGCGATTCGTCTGCTCCAGCTCTCCACCCTGGAACTCCAGCAGGAAATTCAGCAAGCGCTCGATAATAACCCCTTGCTGGAGCAGGAGGAGAATGAGGCGCAGGAAACCAGCCCGATAGAGCCCCAGGACGCCAGTCAACTCGACTCCAGCGACGCCATGGCGCAGGACAAGATGCCGGATGAACTGCCGGTGGACACCACCTGGGATGAGGTCTACTCCGCCGGTACGGCCCAGAGCGCCGGGCCTATCCATGATGGGGAAGACAGCGTCTATCAGGGGGAAACCACCGAGAACCTGCAGGACTATCTGCTGTGGCAGATGCGCTTGACGCCGTTCAGCGATCTGGATGCCGCCATCGCCCTCGCCATCATCGATGCCATCGATGAGTCCGGTTACCTGACCGTCTCTCTCGAAGATATTCAGGCTGCAGTCAGCAGCGAAGAGGTAGAAGTTGAACTGGATGAAGTGGAAGCCGTGCTCAAGCGGGTGCAGCATTTCGATCCGGTTGGCATAGCCGCGCGCTCGGTGCAGGAGTGTCTGCTGATCCAGCTTGGCCAGTACTCGCCGGATCTGCCCTGGCTCAATGAGGCAAGGGAGGTGATCCGCGAGCACATGGATCTGCTCGGCAACCGCGACTACCGCACCCTGGCACGCAAGACCAGGCTCAAGGAGAGCGACCTCAAGGAGGTGCTGGATCTCATCCAGCAGCTGGAGCCGAGACCCGGCAATGGCATCATCCAGAGTGAATCGCAATACGTGATCCCGGACGTCTCCGTGGTCAAGAAGGGGGCTAAGTGGGTGGTTGAGCTCAACCCGGATTCGGCGCCGCGCATCCGTGTCAACGAGGCCTATGCGGCCATGGCACGCAATGCCCGCAGCAGCACGGATACCCAGTTCATCCGCTCCCATCTGCAGGAAGCCAAATGGTTCATCAAGAGCCTGGAGAGCCGCAACGACACCCTGCTCAAGGTGGCCAGCTGCATAGTCGAGCAGCAGCAGGGCTTCTTCGAATACGGTGAAGAGGCCATGAAACCCATGGTACTCAACGACATCGCCGAGGCGGTGGAGATGCACGAGTCGACGATTTCACGGGTGACGACCCAGAAGTACATGCATACGCCCCGTGGCATCTTTGAACTGAAGTTTTTTTTCTCCAGTCATGTCAACACGGAGGGAGGAGGAGAGTGCTCATCGACCGCAATTCGCGCCCTGATCAAGAAGCTGGTGACGGCCGAAAACCCGGCCAAACCGCTTAGTGATAGCAAGATCGCGGATTTGCTGGCCGAACAGGGTATTATGGTGGCGAGACGCACGATCGCAAAGTACCGTGAATCCTTGTTGATCCCGCCATCCAATCAGCGCAAACGCCTGGTTTAGGCAAACAAAAGGAAGACGTTATGCAAATTAACCTGACCGGACACCATGTCGAGATTACCGAAGCTCTGCGTGATTATGTGAATAACAAATTTGCCAAACTCGAGCGTCACTTTGACCATATCAACAACGTACATGTGGTGTTGAGCGTCGAAAAACTGAACCAGATCGCCGAAGCCAAGCTGCATGTCAGCGGTGGTGAGGTGTTCGCCAATTCGCAGCATGCCGACATGTATGCGGCGATTGATACCCTGCTGGATAAACTGGATCGGCAGATCATCAAGCACAAAGATAAGTTAAATCAAAAATAACTATGCAACTTGAACACATACTGAGTCGGGACTGCACCAAGAGTGCGGTCCCTTGTACCAGCAAGAAACGCGCCCTCGAGATCATCAGTGAGCTGGCCGCAGAGCGCCTCGGCGCCTCCCGCCAGGTGCTGTTTGAAAGCCTGCTGGCGCGGGAAAAGATGGGCAGTACCGGGATCGGTGCCGGTATCGCCATTCCCCATGGCCGGATCGACGACGCCTTTGCGCCGACGGCCGTGCTGATGACCTTCTCCGAACCCATCCCTTTCGATTCTATCGACAATCAACCGGTTGACCTGCTCTTTGCATTGCTGGTGCCGGAAAGCGAGTGCAAGCAGCATCTCAAGACCCTTTCCCTGATGGCATCCAAGCTGGGTGACAAGGCCGTCTGCCGCCAGTTGCGCCAGGCGACCAGCGACGAAGAACTCTATCAGATCATGACCTCGGCCTGATGCCGGGTCTGACACAGCCACGTTGGCGTGAGGGGACAAGATGCAGTTAATAGTGGTAAGCGGTCGTTCGGGCTCCGGTAAGACGGTGGCCCTGAGGGTGCTGGAGGATCTGGGTTACTACTGCGTGGATAATCTGCCGGTCAACCTGCTGCCCCAGCTGATCGTCTCGGTGGAGAGCCAGTATGACAAGCTGGCGGTCAGCATAGACGTGCGCAACCTGCCGACCCAGCCCGACAAGCTGGACAATCTGCTGACCCAGGTGCGCAACGAAGGGCGGGTGGAGTTCTCCAGCTTCTTCTTCGATGCAGACAACGGGACCCTGCTCAAGCGCTATGGCGAGAGCCGCCGGCTGCACCCCCTGTCTCGCAAGCAGCTGTCGCTGGATGAGGCGATTCGGGAAGAGACCCACCTGCTGGCGCCCCTCTCCTCGACCGCCGATCTGCGCATCGATACCACCAACCTCAGCATCCACGACCTCAGCGAGCTCATCAAGACCCGGGTGCTCGGCAAGAAAGAGAACGAGCTGGTGCTGGTGTTCGAGTCGTTCGGCTTCAAATACGGCATCCCCAAGGATGCGGACTTCGTGTTCGATGCCCGTTTCCTGCCCAACCCCCACTGGATCCCGGAGCTCAAGCCGTTCACCGGTCAGGATGAGCCCGTGGCCAACTACCTCTCGGCCCAGGCGGACGTGATGCTGTTCATCCAGCAGATAGAGAACATGCTGGTGACCTGGCTGCCCCACCTGGAGCGCAACAATCGCAGCTATGTGACCGTCGGCATAGGTTGTACCGGCGGGCAGCATCGTTCGGTGTTCATCGCCGAGCGGCTGGCCAGCACCTTCCGACTGCTTGGCAAGAACGTGCAGATCCGTCACCGCACGCTGGACAAGCGCTCCACCCAAGCCTGACAGACCCACAGGATGTTCAGATGACAGTTTCCGCCTCGGTAGAAGTCAAAAACAAGCTGGGAATCCATGCCAGACCGGCCATGATGCTGTTCGAGCTGGTGCAGGGGTTCGATGCCCATGTGCTGCTGCGCAACGAGGACGGCATCGAGGCCGATGCGGACAGCGTGATCGGCTTGCTGATGCTGGACTCTGCTCAGGGCAAGCAGGTGGAGGTGCAGGTCGAGGGCCCCGAAGAGGTGGAGGCCCTGGCCGCCGTGGTGGCGCTGTTCACCTCGGGCTTCAACGAGGAGTGAGCGGCGCCTCCCTTGCCGTCATGATCCGGCGCGCGCCAGCGCCTTGAAGTCGCAAAAATCCCGACAAGCCAGCAGAGCCCTGCTGGCTTTTTCGTTCATCAGCGCCAGAAACAGATCGTAGAGCCCCATTGCCTCCTCGTAGTCCGCCTTGCTGATGGCGAGCACGAAGATGAGGGTGGCGGTCTCGCCATTGCCCCAGTCGATCCCCTGAGGGGCCAGCACTGTATAGACCAGGGTGCGGCGGGCCAGCAGACCGAGGGAGTGGGGCAGGGCTATGCCCTCTCCCAGCAGGGTGGAGACGATCCGCTCCCGCTCCTGCAGTGAGGCTCTGAAGCCGCTTTCCACCAGTTCTTCCGCCTCCAGCTGATCACAGATACGGGCAAATAGTTCGGCCTGGGTGAGCGGCTCTGTGACCACCATGAAGTGGTCGGCATCGAAATACTTGTCCAGCAGGTAGGGGCGGGTGCGATCGATCAGCACCAGCTTGCCGAGCTGCTCCAGCTGGTACTGGGTCGGGAAGGGGGCGACCTGTACCACGGGGGCGTTCTTCTCGCTCACCTTGAGGGTGCTGATGACAAAGTCCTGCTCGATCTGTGCCAGTCCCTCGTAATCCCGTACCGACTCCAGAGTGGTCAGCTGCAGCTGGGGGTACTCCCGCCGGATGCGCGCCTCCAGTACCCGGAAGGTGGCGTTGCCCGCATCGCACAGGAGCATGGCCTGGGGGCGACGGGTGTAACCGATATCATAGTGGCGCTCCAGGCCTACCCCGATATGGATCACCAGATAGCCGATCTCGTGATGGGTCAGCCGGTAGGGGGTCTGCCTTATCCATTCCGAGATGGCGGCCAGGGTGATGTCGTAGGCGAGGGGATAGTACTGCTTGATGTGGTCCGCCAGCGGGTTGTGGCTGCCTATCTGGTATTTGACCCGCAGCAGCATGGCACCTATGTGGGTCTGCAGGTCGGCCCGCAACTGCGGGTCGGCGCGCAGATCATAGGGGTAGTGCTGGTGGATGTAGGTCAGCAGATGCTCCACCAGTTGCTCGCTCTCGGCGGCCATGGTCGGGCTGAGCTGGGGAGTATCGGCAGTGAGCCGGGCCTGGATCTGGATGGCGAGGCAGGCGATCTCCTCCTCCCCCGGCGGGGTCAGGGTCGGCAGCTCGGCATAGATGTCGCGGGCCACCGCGGCCAGGGTCTGGGTGATGTCGTCGCTGGCAAACTGTCGCAGCTCGTGGCCTGCCGCCTGACGCAGCAGGGCGACGGCGCAATAGATGGCGAGCTGTTGCAGGCTCTCGTCGGCGAGGCGCAACTGATGGCGGCCGAGCTGATCGTGAATGTGGTTGCCCACGACCTCCAGGGTCTTGCTGGGGCAGAGGGTGGGCAGCAGGCTCTGCAACGGGTGGTTGTGCAGCAGCTCCTGGCAGAGCAGCTGGGTCAGGCAGGCGCGGATCGCCGCCTCGCTCCCCTGGATACGCATGCCCAGCCGTGGCTTGCTCTCTATGGTGAGCCCGAAGTGGGCGAGCCGCTCCCTCACCTGTGCCATGTCTCCCTGCAGGGCCGCCCGGCTCAGATACCAGGTATCCGCCAGCTCGTCGAGCTTGATCCCCTGCTCCGCCGTCAGCAGCAGGATCTGCAGATGCAGCACCCGCTCGCGACTGGTGCGCGGCAGGCTGCTCTCCTGCTCCTGTGCCGCCAGCAGCGCATCAAACAGTCCCTGATTGTAAATCTTGAGCTGATAGCCGGTGCCTCGCTGGTGGATCAGGTGGGCGCCCTGGGTGGCGATCAGCTCGTTGAGGGTCGCCACGTCGGTGCGCACCGTGCGGGTGGAGACATTGAGGCGACGGGCCAGCTCCTCCTGCGGCAGTGGTTCGGCATGGAGCTGGGTCAGCAGTTGATGGAGCCTGGGGTGGGGCAGCTTGATCATGGGGTGAGGCAAGACTCCTGTTGCGAAATAAAGGGTCGATGTTAACAAGGGGATCATCAACAAGCCAGACACCGGCCTGTGATCGGACCGGTGCCTGCGGGGGTCGTTATGCCAGCAGCGTCTTCACCATGGCGAGCAGGGTGCGCACATCCTCGGGGCGGGTCTGGCCGCTCTCGCTGTCGATGATGGAGCTGTAGACGTGGGGGATCACCTTCTCGACCCCGGCCTCCAGCGCGATGCGCACTATCTCCTCGAAGTTGTCGAGATCGATGCCGCCGGTGGGTTCCAGCCAGAAGCCGTGCCGGGCACAGGCCTCGGCCACCGCCTGATACTCGTCGCGGCAGGCCAGGCCTCCCATGGGGAAGAACTTGACCGAGCTGCCGCCCATGTCCTTGAGCAGGGCAATGGCGGTGTCGATGGGCACAATCCCGTCCGGCTGCTGGGCACTGAGGGGACCGGTGGAGATCTTCACCATGCCGGGGGTGCCGGTGGGGGAGACAAGGCCGTTGACCAGGCTGTGAGGCTGACCCAGCAGCGCCCGGCTGGGGCCCACTCCGGTAAACACCTGGTTGACGTGCTGGGGCTGCAGCTGGCGAGCCAGCTCGGCCACCATGGCGGACTGGCGGGGATCCCCCGCTCCCAGACCGATGGAGAGGGCGTTGTCGATAAGCCTGGCGTACTCCCGCATGTCGGCGACGGCGGAGGGCACATCCGGGTAGTTCTTGGAGAGCACGCCGACCAGCACGTGCCCCTCGGCCGCCTCATAGATATCGACGGCATTCTGTCTGGACCCTGCCAGCACGTTGAGACAGACACGATCACGGTAGTAGTTGGGAACAAGGGACATCAGCGGTTCTCCTGAACGAGGTTGGCAATGGCGGAATGGATCTGGTCTAGTTGGGCCGTGCTGACGCTGCGCACGTCGATCTCGATGTGCCCCTCGTTGGCCTTGTAGCCGCGGCAGTAGATGGCCGGATTGCCCTGCTGCAGGCGAGCCACCAGTTGCACCGTCGTCATGCCGATCTGAGCATGCTCGAAGGCGATGTCGGTGCGGGCTATGTCGCGCCCCGCACTGTCCCACACCACCCGGGCGGTGACGCCGGGCAGCAGGTTGAGGCGCTCGATGAAGGGAGTCATCTTGGCAACCATGGCGGCGCCGCTCTCCTGCTCTTTCTCCAGGTAGCGCTCTATGGCGTGGGTCAGGCCGAGGATCCCCTCCTTGCCCACCTTCATGGCGCGCCCTATGCCGTTGGCCTGCTGCTTGACCCACCCCACATACTGACGCTTGCCGAGCACCAGGCCGCTGGTGGGCCCTTCGATGGCCTTGGCGCCGCTGTAGATGACGAGATCCGCCCCTTGCTGGTAATAGAGACGCAGATCCTCTTCCGCCGCCGCATCGACGATGAGCGGCAGCCCGTGGGCCCTGGCCACCTCGGCCGCCTCAGAGACTGACAGAATGCTCTTCTGCACACAGTGGTGGGACTTGATGTAGAAAATGGCGGCGGTATTGGGGTTGATGGCGGCAGCCAGCTGGGCGGGGGAGCACTCGTTGGCATAGCCAGCTTCTACCACCTTGCCGCCCCCCAGGTTGACCATGGTGCCGACCGGCGCGCCGAAGTTCACGTTGTGACCCTTGGGCAGCACTATCTCGCTCGGCACCCCGTGGGCATGGGCATGCAACTGCTCGAGGCGGTAGGGATCGCCGCGCACTATGACGGCGGCCACCGACTGGGCTATGCCGGCACTGGCGCAGGAGACCACCACGGCGTCTTCCACGCCGAGCAGGCCGGCCAGGTAGGCACCTGTCTTGTTGACCAGGTCTTTGACCTCGAAGTAGTGGCCAAGGCCGAAGTTGACCGCGTCGACCACCTCCTGCTCCGGGGTGGAGACGCCGAGGATGGTCATGCGCCCGGAGGCGTTGATCACGGGTTTGAGCTGATATTTCTCATACACGGAAGGCATGGTGGGATTGTCCATATTGAGTGAGAACCAGGTCACCGCCGACCAGGGCGGCGAGGGGGCGCAGTTGCCGGTCGCCGTGGCGGGACTCGGCTTCGGTATCGGTAAAGAGCGTCGGGCCGCTCATGACCTCGAACAGGGTCAGGTCGGCATCGGCGCCCACCTCGAGTCGTCCCTTGCCGGGCAGACGCAGGGCATCGGCGGCATGGCTGGTGACGCAGGCGATCACCTGCTCCAGGGTCATGCCGATGGCGAGAAACTTCGACATCACGTGGGCCAGGCTGTAGACGGGGCCCTTGATGCGGTTCTTGCAGTAGATATCCGAGCTGATGGTGTGAGGCAGTATCCCTTGCCGGATGGCGGTCTCTGCCACCTCGAAGCTGAAGCTGGCGCCGCCGTGGCCGATGTCGAGGCGCAGGCCCCGTTGCATCGCGTCCCGCACCGCGACCCGCAACTCGCCGGCCGGGGTCAGGATGCGGTTGGGTTTGCCGTTGAAGCAGTGGGTCAGCAGATCCCCCTCTCCCAGCAGGGCGACTATCTCGTCGAGATCCGGCGGCGTGTTGCCTACATGCACCATCAGCGGCAGCTGGCCGTTGTCCCGCTGGATCTGCTTGGCCACGCGCAGCGGCTGCAGGCCGTTCTCGCCCACCACGCTGCCGCTCATCCGCGCCTTGATGCCGACGATGAAGGAGGGGTGACGCCGAATGGCCGCCCGGGCGAGAGCGGGATCTATGTCGGCGGGGTTGGCCAGCTCGTTCTGGCGCAGCAGACCGATGCGGGAGATGTTGAGCAGGGCATGGACCCGGGTCTTGCAGCCAGCGGCGAGGCGCTGGAAGTCGTCCACGTCGTCGGCCCCCGTGCTGCCCGCGTCTATGACTGTGGTGACACCGGACTCGACGCCCACCTTGTCCGGCTCATCCTGATAGATGGGGGAGGTGGGGTAGCAGTGGGTGTGGCCGTCAATCCAGCCGGCGCTCACATGAACCTGTCCGGCTAGTGTGAGGGTTCGCTTCGCCTCGGCCGCCACTGGCAGCTGGCCGAGGGCCGCAATCTTGCCGTCCTGGATGGCGATGTCGATGAGCTGGCCATTTCCCTGGCGTCCCGCTCTGATGATGATGTCGTACATGCTGATATCCCTCTTGGAACCTGCTTGCGCTCTTACTGCGAGGCCGCTTCCAAGGCTCATGTGCTGCTCGCTTATTTGTAACCAAGAGTTCTCACGTATATCTATACGCTCCGGTTCCTGCGCAGCTCTTCACCTTGCTGACGACCTCTCGCGACAGATCGCAAACAGGTTCTTCAATGCCGCCGAGAGACGGCCTGTGATTAAGCCAAGGCAACCGGGAAGAAGGTACCGAGCAGCATGGCACCCAGGATGGCGCCGCCTGTGATGGGCTTCTCCCAGATGTAGAACAGCAGCGCTCCTGCCAGGGAACCCAGCCCTATGGGGATGGAGGCCCCCATGGCGGAGAGGATGATCAGGGGGCCGAGGAAGCGGCCCGAGCTGTTGCCAGCCCCCATCATCACATCCGCCCCGTAGGTGGAGTTGCTCTGGTTGATGGTGAACTTGCGCGCCAGGATGATCACGTAGCCGATGGCCAGACCTATGGCCATGCCGGTGACCAGGGAGGCGCCGAAGTTCTCCACCGGGTAGACGATGCCGGCACCCAGCAGCAGGGCGGGAACCCCCAGGCCGACGCCGGTCTGGATGGCGCCGCCGATATCCAGGATCCCCACCAGGGAGCCCTCTATGATGCGGGCAAACAGGAAGCTGGCACCGAAGGCTGCGACCGCGCCGTAGGCTCCTGTGTCCATCCCGGCTTTCAGCATGGCGACGAAGGCCACCTCGTTGAAGGCGCCGACCCCGTACAGGTAGAACATGTGGGTCCCGGCAAAGACCCCGGCCGACAGCAGACCGACGAAGATGGGGAAGGACCAGTCGGCGTACCAGAAGTTGTTTCTCAGTTTCTCATCCATGTGGTGGTCCCTTATTTACTGCCAAGCAGGTGATGGACGTTTTCCAGCCACAGGGGAATGCCCAGGTGGAAGGACTCAATCAGTTTCATATCGAAGCCGCGGAAGAAGCCGCTCAGCACGAACAGCAGCACTATGGCGCTCATCATCACCTTGGTGACGTGGTTCCAGCCGCTCTCTTCGACCCCCTTGCCGATCAGGATGCCAAGCACCAGGCCCGGCACGGCGTTGCCCATGATGAGCTGCGCCAGACCGCCGAAGATGGTGGCCCAGAAGCCGGATTTCTTGCCCGCCTCAATGGCGGCCAGCCAGAAGATCACCGGCATGACGGTGTTGACCAGCAGGTTGGCGGCCGGCACCAGCACCTTGACCGCAGTGACCTGCAGGGCCTCGGGTACGGCCGCCGCCGTGCTGTTGAGGAAGGCGACGACGATGGCACCTATGATGCCGCCGGCGATGGCCATCTTCTTGGGGTCGTGCAGGGTAGTGGCGAGATCCCGGTTCTTGAACAGCAGCGCGGCCGTGGCCCAGTGCGGGATGATGCGGTGGTCCACGTCCTGGGTGAAGGCTCCTGCCGCGACCGTGGAGGCCCAGGCATTGAAGAAGAAGCCAAGGCCGAACGAGAAGTGGGAGGCGGGATCCCCTTCGCAGGAGTTGAGCTCACCCAGGGTGCGGAAGGCACCCATGCCCTGTACTGTCGGGGCGTGGAACATCCGCGCCGCACCGGCTCCCACGCCGACGCCCACCAGGCCGCCGATGATGAGTGACTTCATCAAAATGATTAGAAACATCCAACATGTCCTTTTGGTTGTGGGGTTACGCCCTGGTGAAATCCACCTTGTCGACATCCAGGCTGCTGACCTTGACCGAGATCTCCAGCTGGACCCTGAACTCGCGGCGCTGGCGCGGCAGGAAGAAGAACAGGAACTTCTCCACCCGCACCGACTCCTCGGCCTTGAGCACCCGGACCTCGAGCGGCTCGATGCGCAGCATCACCCTGGGGTTGTCCTTGAGCAGGCTGGATTGCACCTGACCGAGGGCGGCGGCAAACGCCTGCTGGCGGGTCGCCCCCTTGCCGTTGACCATGACCTGGGTGGTGAAGTCCTCTTTCATCAGGCGCGCCCGTGTTTCTTGGCGAAGGCTTCGACCAGCTTCTGGCCCAGCTCTTCCTTGTCCATGAAGCCGAAGCCCAGCACCACGCAGCCTTCGTTGATGGCGGTCACACCCTCCTCGACGGAGCGCATGCCGTAGCGGCACTTGTAGCCGTACTTGGTCTGGGCCGTGATGGCGCCGGCGCCGCCGCTGCCGCAGAAGGAGATGCCGAGATCCGCCTGCTCCTTGTTCATCACATCACCGAGCTTCATGTCGGCGGCCATGCCGGGGATGACGGTCACTGTGGCGCCGGCGGCCTCTGCCCCTGCTCCTACCTTCTGACCCTTGCCGAGACGATCTCCAATCACGAGTTTGATGGCTGACATTTAGATTTCTCCTTTGACTGAGCTGAGTTCATTTTCTTTGGCAACTTCGAAATGGACGGACAAGAGGTGGGCCTCTTCATAGGCCAGCCTGTCCAGCCAGCCGACCACCTGTTCGGCGAGGCGCAGGGAGAGGGGGGAGATCTCCTCGAACAGGCTGAGGTCGACCTCGGGCAGGGCTTCACCGCTGTGGGAGCGCCACACCATGGCCTTGACGTGGGAGGCGAGCATCTGTTTCTGCACCTCGTTGGGGATGATGCCCTGATCCGCCAGCAGGCTGTGGATGCGCGCCAGAGTGAGATCTGTCTTGCGCAGCAACGCCGGGCTGTTCGGGGTCAGGGCTGTGTCATGAGTGTCGGTAGTCAAGGTCTGCTCTCCAAGGCTGGCAGAAAGGATGGGATTACCTTAAGGCGGGGAAGAGGGCAGGAGGAGGCACTGTTTTTCCGATTCGAAATGGAAATTCCGGGAAAAAAGCCCCGAAAGAGGCTGAATTTGTGGCGACAAGGGGGAAAGGGAGGGGATTGACCCCGGCGCCGTGTGAGCGGGACCACAGTTTCACCCCGCAGCCGCCCGGTCGTACGCCGGTGGAAACTGTGAGTCATCTCACGCCAGGAAAGGGGGGCCTGAGAGGGAGGCACGAAAAAGGGGCCCTGATGGCCCCTCTGTTGGCTCCCTGCCGTCAGCTGGCGGGTGATGCGCTGCTGGTGGGCAGATTCTGGTAGCGCACGTCTTCCTCTATGATGACGTCGACGTCCAGAGGCTTGCCATTGCGGATCACCGAGATGGTCAGCTTGGTGCCGGGGCGGCTCTCGACGATCTTGTCCATCACGGGGCGCACGCCGCTGATGGCTTCACCGTTGATCTTGAGCAGCACATCCCCGCGCCTGAGGCCTGCCTTGGTGGCCGGGCCGTCGGGATCCAGACTCTCCACCACCAGACCCTGCAGATCCCCGAGATTCATCATGCGCGCGACTATGGGGTTGATCTCGACGCTGGAGATGCCGAGGTAGCCGCGAATGACACGGCCATTGGCGATCAGCTCGTCCATGATCCGCTTGGCCAGCTTGTAGGGGATGGCGAAGCTGATGCCGTAGCTCTCCTGATTGCCATTGAGGTGGTAGGCGGCGGTGTTGATGCCCACCAGGTCGCCACGGCCATTGACCAGGGCGCCACCCGAGTTGCCCTCGTTGATGGCGGCATCGGTCTGCAGCAGATCCTGTCGGCCGTTGCTGTCCGGTCCCATGCTGGAGAGACCGATGCGGCCGGTGGCACTGATGATGCCCTGGGTAATGGTCTGGCCGACGTTGTAGGGGTTGCCGATGGCGAGCACCACATCGCCCACGTCCGGCAGGCGCTCCGGATCCTGCGGTATCACCGGCAGGTTGTCTGACTCTATGTAGAGCACGGCGAGATCGGTCAGCTTGTCGGTGCCGACCAGCTCGGCGCTGAATACCCGGCCATCCTGTAGCGCGACTATGATCTGGTCCGCATCGGCGATGACGTGGTAGTTGGTCAGCACATGACCGCGCTGGTTCATGATGACCCCTGAGCCCAGCCCCTGTGGCCTCAGCTCTGCCTTCTCGCCGCGATTGCCGGCGAAACTGCGGGTGTAGATGTTGACGACGGCAGGGCCGGCGCGGTGGGCGGCATAGGAGAAACTCAGCTCGCGGGCATTGGTGATGAGACCCGGCAGGGGGGCGCCGCCCCGAAAACTGGGGAACAGCAGCAGCAGGAGCGCAGCCACGGTGAGGCCAAAGCCGACAGACTTGCCCAAGTAACTGATCAAAGGTGGGATTTTCATGTCATTCTCGTCCGTACATGCTGCGCGCAGAGAATAACATTATCGGTGGATAAAAATCACCCGCGGCGGTTGCCGCGGGTGTGAGGGACTTAACGGATCACCAAATAGAGCGAGGAGTCGCCGCGCTGTATGTTCAGCGCCAGGACTTCCGGCTTGTTCTTCAAGGCCTTGGTCAGCTCATCCATGGAGTTGATGCGCAGACGGTTGACCCCGATGATGATGTCGCCCTTCTGCAGGCCGGCGGCGGCGGCAGGGGAGCGCGGATCTATGTCGGCCACAGCTACGCCGGTCACCGGATCCGAGGTGGTGCTGAGCTTGGCCCCTTCCAGTGCCGGGTGCAGGGCGCTGGCGAGGATCTCGCTGTCATCGGCCTTCTTCAGGGTGACCTTGACGGTCTGCTCCTTGCCATCACGGATGAGGCCGAGTGCAACCTGCTTGTCGGCGCCCATGGTGGCGATCTTGGCCCGCAGTTCACCGAACGAGCGGATGGGCTTGCCATCTATGCTGATGATGATGTCGCCGGCCTTGATGCCCGCCTTGGCGGCGGCGGAGTCAGGCATGACCTGGTTGACGAAGGCACCATCCTTCTTGTTGTAGCCGAAGGACTTGGCGATATCCGTGGTCAGCTCTGTGCCGGTGATCCCCAACTGGCCACGGCGCACTTCACCGTATTTCACGATCTGCTCGGACAGGTCGCGCACCATGTTGGAGGGGATGGCAAAGCCGATGCCGATGTTGCCACCGTTCGGGCCCAGGATGGCGGTGTTGATGCCGATCAGCTCCCCACGCAGGTTGAGCAGGGCACCACCCGAGTTACCCGAGTTGATGGCCGCATCGGTCTGGATGAAGTTCTCCAGGTTCTCGATGTTGAGGCCGCTGCGGCCCAGGGCGCTGACGATACCCGAGGTGACGGTCTGACCCAGGCCGAAGGGGTTGCCGATGGCCAGGGCATAGTCACCGACCCGCAGCTCGTCCGAGTCGGCGAACTTGATCTGCACCAGGTCCTCCGCCTTGATTTGCAGCAGGGCAATATCGGACTGCTTGTCTTCACCTATCTTCTTGGCCGCGTATTCGCGACCGTCTTTCAGGTTGACCTTGATCTCGTCCGCCTCGTGGACCACGTGGGCGTTGGTGATCACGTAGCCCTTCTTGGCATCGATGATGACGCCGGAGCCAAGGGCCTGGAAAGGCTGCTCGCTCACCTGCTCATCGGGCATGTTGGGGCCGAAGAAGAAGCGGAATTGTTCCGGCAGGCGCTGGCGGGTGATCTTCTTGCCAGAGACGGAGATGTTGACCACGGCAGGGGTTACCTGCTCGAGGACGGGGGCCAGGCTCGGCATCTCCTGGCTGTTGCCCATCAGGGGCAGGGCGGCTTGTGCCGGCGCGGCTGACAGGGCGATACCGACACTGAGGGCTAACACACTGAATACAGAAAGAGATTTACGCATATGAGAAACAGCTCCCAGAAAAAGTTGCAATGCAATCGTCAAGGTCTGACCACGATAAGGCGTAATTAGTTCCACCAGAGGCTAACCGGGCTGCTTGAGCAGGCCGGAGGCACCGGCGTAGTCACGGGGCGGCTGGCCCGGCTCCTCGTTGGCGGAGTCAGCGTTGCCTTCTTCCACCTGAGGTTCGCGGAACAAGGGCTCCTGCGCCTTGGCGAGGAACTTGCTCTGTTCGGCCATGTGGCGATAGAGGGTCTGGTATTGATCGGCCAACTGCTCCATCAGGGCGGCGCTGTCGGCGAAGTGGGTGGTGATCTGGCCCTGGTAGCTTTCCAGCTCCTTGTGAGCCTTTTTCAGCTCTTGTTCCAGGCGCCCGGCATCCCGGCTGCGGACAGTGAAACGGCCGATCAACACGCCGATGATCAGGGCGGCTACCGCCAGCAGGATCCCGTTTAACAGAGTCATAGAAGCTCCTTGTTACAGCTAAATCGATGAGTTTGAGGCGGCCGGATTGACCGCGATGCCTCGTTGGCACTATACCGTGCACCCCGAGAGCGTGATACCATTTTGTCCCTCATTCAGGGACTTGGAGGCGGTTTACAGGATGACCCCGCAGCAAAAATACCAGCAGGATTTGCAGCGTCCCGGCTTTTTGGCCGACCCGGCCCAGGCGATGGCCGTGACCCGCCTGGAGCGACTCTATCAGGATTTGTGCGCCAGCCCGACTCCGACCAGATCCCGTGGCCTGCTGGGCTGGCTGCAAAAGCCGAAAGCCCGCGAGCCCATCCTGGGTCTCTATATGTGGGGCGGAGTGGGCAGAGGCAAGACCTGGCTGATGGATACTTTTTTCGACAGCCTGCCGGGGGAGCGCAAACTGCGCGTCCACTTCCACCGTTTCATGCATCGGGTGCACGATGAACTCAAGGGGCTGACCGGTCAGGCCGATCCGCTCAAGCTCATCGCCAGCAAGCTGGCCGGCGAGACAGACATCATCTGCTTTGACGAGTTTTTCGTCTCCGACATCACGGATGCCATGCTGCTGGGCACCCTGTTCCAGGAGCTGTTTGGTCATGGCGTTGTGCTGGTGGCCACCTCCAACATCCCGCCCCGGGACCTTTATCGCAATGGGCTGCAGCGAGCCCGCTTCCTGCCTGCCATTGCCCTCATTGAGCGCCACTGCGAGGTTCTCAATGTGGATGGCGGCGTCGACTACCGGCTGCGCACCCTGGAGCAGGCGGAAATCTATCACTTCCCGCTGGATCAGCAGGCCAAGTCCAATCTGGACCGCTATTTTGGGCAACTGACCGGGCTGGGGCAGATCGCGGCCGCCACGCTGGAGATCAACCATCGTCAGCTAAGCGCGCTGGGCGTGGGGGAAGGGGTGCTTTATATGGAGTTCGAACAGCTCTGCTGTACTCCGCGATCCCAGGGGGACTACATAGAGCTGGCCCGGGAGTTTCACACCGTCCTGCTGGCCAACGTGCAGCCCATGGGCACAGGCACGGACGATGCGGCGCGCCGTTTCATCGCCATGGTGGACGAGTTCTATGAGCGACACGTCAAACTCATTCTGTCGGCGGCGGTGCCCATGGCTGCGCTCTACGGAGATGGCCTGCTGAATTTCGAATTCAAGCGCTGTCTTTCACGGCTCCAGGAAATGCAATCGCACGAATACCTTGCAAGAGTGCACCTTCCTTAGTCACAATACCGCGCCTGCCAGTCGGATGGGCATCTGCGGCAGGTAGGGCCGGGCGACATTTGCTAGCTTCATGGCAGTGAAATTAGCAGGTGATATTTAAGGCAACTTCACTTATAATCGCCCGGCCCACGTTACAGCTGTCGATAAGACAGCAACACTTTAAGCTTTACTTGTATTCGAAGGGGTACAGGTAGGCCATCGTTTGTTGTTTGTGGGAGAGCCCCCATAAGCAATTGGGTCTGTAACAGGTAATTGGGTTTAACTTAATGAAAACTTTCGTTGCCAAGCCAGAAACCGTAAAACGTGACTGGTACATTGTGGACGCAGAAGGTAAAACTCTGGGTCGTATCGCAACCGAGATCGCTGCTCGTCTGCGTGGTAAGCACAAAGCTGAATACACTCCGCACGTTGACACCGGTGATTACATCATCGTTGTAAACGCTGAGAAGGTACACGTAACCGGTAAGAAATTTACCGACAAAATGTACCATTCTCACTCCGGTTTCCCGGGTGGTATCAAGTCCATCAGCTTTGACAAGCTGATTCAGCGCAAGCCGGAAATGGTAATCGAAGCTGCCGTCAAGGGCATGCTGCCGAAGGGTCCGCTGGGCCGTGCCATGTTCCGTAAGCTGAAAGTTTACGCAGGCGCAGAGCACGCTCATGCTGCTCAGCAACCTCAAGTACTGGATATCTAACGGGAACTGGCAACATGGCAGAAAATCAATACTACGGTACCGGCCGTCGCAAAAGCTCCACTGCTCGCGTCTTTATCAAAGCGGGTAGCGGTAAAATCGTAATCAACCAGCGCTCCCTGGAGCAATACTTCGGCCGTCCGACTGCCCGCATGGTAGTTCGTCAGCCGCTGGAACTGGTTGAGATGACCGAGAAACTGGATCTGTACATCACCGTTAACGGTGGTGGCATCTCCGGTCAAGCTGGTGCGATCCGCCACGGTATCACTCGTGCTCTGATGCAGTACGACGAGACCCTGCGTGGCGAACTGCGTAAAGCTGGCTTTGTTACTCGCGATGCCCGTAAGGTTGAGCGTAAGAAAGTCGGTCTGCACAAAGCGCGTAAGCGTCCGCAGTACTCCAAGCGTTAATTCGCTTTTGGTACGCACTCTCACGAGTGTCAAAAAAGCCTGGCCATGTGCCAGGCTTTTTTTATTGGTAATATTACATACGCCAATGCTAACCATACGTCACAAAAGACAAAAATTTGTGTATTTATTGTTTTTGCCCATCGCTTCTCTTTCTTGTCAAATTGTTATCTTTTCTTTAAAATTTCCATGGTCTTTCTGTGTCAATTGCCACTCCGCTTCCGCCGCAGTTGTCAGAGGGAGAGGAGATAGGAAACGGGGACACTATAAGAATGAGCGGAGTCCACATGGGAGAGTTTTTGGATGAGCAATGCGCCAGTTGATACCGGTCGCCGCAGATTTCTTACCTGGTCAACGGTTGCCGTTGGCGGTGTAGGAGCTGCTTTTACCGCAGTGCCGTTTATAAAGTCATGGAATCCGAGTGCCAAAGCCAAAGCGGCCGGGGCACCGGTAGAGGTGGATATCAGCAAGTTGGAGCCGGGCCAGCTCATTCGCGTCGAGTGGCGCGGCAAGCCGGTCTGGGTGGTGAAGCGCACCAAGCAGACCCTGGATGCCCTGGCCACGCACGATGACAAGCTGCGCGATCCCGCCTCCGATGAGCCACAGCAGCCGGACTATGCCCACAACGGCTACAGATCCATCAAGCCGGAGATCTTCGTGGCGGTCGGTATCTGTACCCATCTGGGTTGCTCCCCCTCCTACCTGCCGGACAGCTTCGGCGAGCAGGTGCAAGGGGTGACTTCCGGCTTCTTCTGCCCATGCCATGGTTCCAAGTTCGACATGGCCGGTCGAGTGTTCCAGGGCGTGCCCGCACCGCTAAACCTGGTCATTCCGCCATACCAATTTCTTAGCGACACCACCATTCTGGTCGGTGCCGATGGCAAGGAGGCCTGACCATGTTTGCCAAACTCATGGGCTGGATTGACGATCGTTTCCCGCTCACGGCCATGTACAACGACCACATGGCCAAGTATCCGGCTCCCAAGAACCTGAACTTCTGGTACTTCTTCGGTTCTCTTGCCATGTTGGTGCTGGTCAACCAGATCATCACCGGCATCTGGCTCACCATGAACTACAACCCGTCGGCGGAGGGGGCCTTTGCCTCCGTGGAATACATAATGCGGGACGTGGACTACGGCTGGCTGCTGCGCTACATGCACTCCACCGGCGCCTCCGCCTTCTTCGTTGTGGTCTATCTGCACATGTTTCGCGGCATGATCTACGGCTCCTATCAGAAGCCGCGCGAGCTGCTGTGGATCTTCGGCATGCTGATCTTCCTGGTGTTGATGGCCGAAGCCTTCATGGGTTACCTGCTGCCCTGGGGACAGATGTCGTTCTGGGGCGCCCAGGTCATCATCTCGCTGTTTGGTGCCATTCCGGTCATAGGTGACGATCTGACCCTGTGGATCCGGGGGGACTACGTCATCTCGGGGGCTACCCTGAACCGCTTCTTCGCGCTGCACGTCATCGCGCTGCCGCTGGTGCTGGTGATGCTGGTGGCCATGCACATACTGGCGTTGCATGAGGTGGGCTCCAACAACCCGGACGGCATCGATATCAAGAAGCACAAGGATGAGAAAGGCTGGCCGCTGGATGCGGTGGCATTCCATCCCTACTTCACCGTCAAGGACATGATAGGTGTGGCGGGCTTCCTGTTCCTGTTCTGCGCCATCATCTTCTTCAAGCCGGATATGTGGGGCTACTTCCTCGAGAAACCGAACTTTGAAGTGGCGAACGGGCTGAAGACGCCGGCGCACATAGCCCCTGTCTGGTACTTCACTCCCTTCTACGCCATCTTGCGCGCAGTGCCGGACAAGCTGCTGGGGGTCATCATGATGGGGCTCTCCATAGTCGTGCTCTTCCTGCTGCCCTGGCTGGATCGCTGCAAGGTGCGTTCGGTACGCTACCGCAGCACCCTGCACAAGCTGAACATCGCCCAGTTCGTGGTCTGCTTCGTCATCCTGGGTGTGCTGGGCGTTCTGCCATCGACGCCTATGCTGACGCTGATCGCGCAGCTCTGCACTCTGGGTTATTTCGGGTTCTTCGTCCTGTTGTTCTTCTACAGCAAGAATGAGAGCACCAAGCCGCTGCCGGAGAGGGTGACATTCAAATGAAAAGAATAATTTTTGCAGTGCTGGCCCTGCTGCCCGGTCTGGTATTGGCCGCTGGCGGTGGCTTCCCCCTCGACAAGGCAGAGTACGACCTGAGTGACAAGGCATCCCTGCAACGGGGGGCTGCGACCTTCATGAACTACTGTGCCGGCTGTCACTCCACCCAATATCAGCGCTATAACCGGGTTGCCGCCGACATCGGCATTCCGGAAGAGCTGATGAGGGAAAACTTGGTCTTCACCGGTGCCAAGATTGGCGATCTGATGAAGAGCGCCATGTCCGAGAAGGATGCGGCGCGCTGGTTCGGGGCGCCGCCACCGGATCTGACCCTGGTGGCCAGGGTGCGGGGCGCCGACTGGATTTACACCTATCTGCGTTCTTTCTATGTGGATGAAACCCGGCCGTTCGGTGTGAACAATGCGGTCTTCCCGTCCGTGGGCATGCCCCACGTATTGGAGCCGTTGCAGGGGACTCCCCGTGCCGAGTTCGAGACGCACACCCTGGATGGAGTGGAGATGCAGCAAGTCGTCAGCATCAAATCTGACGGCAATGGTGAAATGAACAACGAAGAATATGATCAGACGGTACTGGATCTGGTAAACTTCTTGGTCTACTCGGCTGAGCCGGTGCAGCAGGAGCGCGAACGCATGGGCTTCTGGGTGCTAGGTTTCATCGCAATCTTCTTCATCTTCACTGTGCTGTTGAAGAAGGAATTCTGGCGCGACGTTCACTAAGCGACCAGATCGGAGTAATATGACGCACGGCAATGGAGATCAAGATGCTTCATTGCCGTTTCTGCTTTTTAATGACGGGAGGGTTCAATGGCTGTAGCTGCCAATAAGCGTTCGGTAATGACGCTGTTTTCCGGTGCCAACGATATGTTCAGCCATCAGGTGCGTATTGTCCTGGCGGAGAAGGGTGTTAGCGTGGATATCTGCCAGGTTGACCCGAGCAACCTGCCGGACGAGCTGGCCGAGCTGAACCCGTACAACACTGTACCGACTCTGGTGGATCGCGAGCTGGCGTTGTACACCTCGCGCATCATCATGGAATATCTGGACGAGCGCTTCCCGCACCCGCCCCTGATGCCTGTCTATCCAGTGGCTCGCGGCAACAGCCGTCTGATGATGCATCGCATTGAGCTGGACTGGTACTCGCTGGCCGACAAGATCATGGCGGGCACCGATACCGAAGCCGCCCGTGCCGAGCTGCGTGACAACCTGCTGGCCATAGCGCCGATCTTCGGTGAAATGCCCTACTTCATGAGCGAAGAGTTCGGTCTGGTTGACTGCTACATGGCTCCGCTGCTGTGGCGTCTGCCGAGCCTGGGCATCGACTTCACCGGTCGTGGTGCCAAAGAGCTGAAGGCTTACATGGTCCGCCTGTTCGAACGTGAATCCTTCCAGGCCTCCCTGACCGAGGCTGAACGCGAGATCCGTGCCAGCGTATGAGTAGTATGGAACCGACCATGACACCCAGTCGCCCCTATCTGTTGCGGGCGTTTTTTGACTGGTTGCTGGATAACGACTTGACCCCGCATCTGGTGGTCAATGCCAATATCCCCCATGTGATGGTGCCGATGCAGTTCGTGCAGGATGGGCAGATCGTCCTGAACATAGCGCCTCGGGCCGTGGGCCAGTTCCACATGGATAATGATGCCGTCAGCTTCAGCGCCCGCTTCGGCGGCGTGTCACAGCAGGTCTACATTCCCATGGCGGCCATATTGGCCATTCATGCCAGGGAAAACGGCGTGGGAACCCTGTTCCCGCCTGAGCCGGGCTACGATCTCTGGCTGGAGCAGGCCGAGGCGCCGGTAGAACCCGAGCCGGAGCCTCCGCGCCCGACGGGTCGTCCGACCCTGAAAGTCATCAAATAAAAAACGCAGCCAACTGGCTGCGTTTTTTTATCCCATCATTGCCCGCTTAGTTCTGGGCAAATTCGAAGGCCTTGATCACCTGCTTGACCCCGCTGACGTGGCGGGCGATCTCCACTGCCTGATCCCCTTCCTGACGGGTCACCAGGCCGATGAGAAACACCTCGCTGTTCTCGGTGACCACCTTGACCTTGGTGCTGTCGAAGTTCTTGGTGCCCAGCATGTCGGCCCGTACCTTGGAGGTGATCCAGGTATCGTTGCTGCGTACCCCTATGCTCACCGGCTTGCCGAGACGCAGTTCATTGTAGACATGACGAACCCCTTCGATCCGGCCCACAATCTTGCCCGCTTCCTGCTTGTAAGCGTCAGACGGTGTCTGACCGACCAGCAAGACACGGCCGTTGTTGCTGTAGACGCTGATCTTGCTGGAGGCACTCAGCGACTTGTTGTCGGCCAGCAGATTGGCCGCTTTCAGCTCTATGGTCTGATCGTCCCACTGGGCACCCAGGGTGCGGCGATCCCCGGTCGCCTTGGCGGTACCGGCTGCGCCACCCACTACCACGGCGGCACAGCCTTGCAGCAGCAGGGCGCCGGTCAGCAGGGCGAGTGCAAGAATAGGCTTCTTCATGGTTTCAATCTTCCTGTTGCGGGAAAAGTGTCTGGTCGATGAGATCACAGAGGCAGTGCAGGGTCAACAGATTCACTTCCAGAATGCGAGGACGGCGGGCGGATGGCACGCGGATCTCCACGTCATTGGGCCCGAGCAGGCCGGCTATCTCACCACCGTCGCCCCCACCGAGCACTATGATGGTCATGTCGCGGGAGAGTGCCGCCTCAGCGGCCTTGATCAGGCTGCGGCTGTTGCCCGTGGTGGTGAGCACCACCAGGATGTCGCCGGGTTGACCCAGAGCCCTGATCTGCTTGGCATAGACCTCTTCGAAGCCGTGGTCGGTGGCGATGGCGCTGATGGTGGCCATGTCGGGGGTCAGGGCAAGGCCGGGCAGGGAGGGGCGTGGCGTCTCGTAGCAGTTGACCAGCTCGGAGATGAACAGCTGTGCCAGGGCCGAGGAGGGGCCATTGCCGCATGCCATGACCTTGTGGCCATTGAGCAGGCAGATGGTCAGCATCTGGGCCGCGGTGTGGATGGCGTCCGGCAGCGCCTCGGCGGCGGCTATCTTGGTCTGGATGCTTTCGGTGTAATTCTCTTTGATGGGATCAGTCATGGGGTCCTCTTAAAAAGCGTTCTGGATCCAGTCTGGCTGGTCGCCCTCGAACGCGATCACATCGAATCGGCAGGCCTGGCTGGCCTCGTTGATGGCATGTTGCTTGAAATAGTGGCGCGCGGCCAGCACGATCTTGTGCTGTTTGCGCCGGGTGACCGAGCTGGCGGCTCCGCCATGGCTGGCCCGAGCGCGATATCTGACCTCGACAAACACCAGGGTATCCCCCTGGCGCATGACAAGATCTATTTCACCACCACGGCAGCGGTAGTTGCGGGTCACGGGTTGCAGGCCGCGGGCCTGCAACCAGCGTTCCGCTACTTGCTCAAAGTGCTGTCCCTTGTTCGTCGCTGCCGACGGCAACAGGTTCAACCACTGCTGGTGCAGTTGTGCCAGTAGCCTCTTCATGGGTGGTGTCCTCCAGCTGGGGCACGGCGCTGTCGCTGACCAGCTTGCCGTTCTGGTAGGTGGCCCAGTCCAGCATGCGCACTATGTTGCCCTGGGGATCCACGCTCAGCTGCCCGCTCATGCCCGGTTGCTGCATGGCATTGAGCTTGCGCATCTGCGGCAGGTTGCCGGCCAGGCTGACCGCATCGTAGCCGAGGGCAAACAGGCGCAGCAGGTCACCTTGGGTCTGTGGCCAGAGCAGGGCGATCTGTTCCCGTTGCTGCTCATAGCCTCCCAACAGCAGCGGCATGTCGGAGATGTGCATGCCGTTGAGTTCGGAAGCCACCTCGGTTGCCCCGCTGTCATAGCCTCGCGAGCTGCTGTAGATGGGCAGGCTGCCCATGGGATTGACCGAGATGTCCACATAGGGCTTGATCATCCGGGTCTCCAGGCTGTTGGCCACCACATAGACGGCATCTATGCTGCGCGGCGCGGCATCAGAGAGCTGCACTATCTCCCCGGCCCGAGCGGTGGAACGACCGCTCAGGGCATTTTTGACCATGCCTTGTACCTCGTTGCGCGCCCCGAAGGTGGCGACCACGGGTTTCTCCTGGCTGACGCCGGCCCAGGCCTGCTCGAATGCCTTGATGCTGCTGTAGCCAATCCGGCCTTGCGCCGCGATCAGCAGCGGCTTGCGGTAACCCTGACCATAGAGGTACTGGGCGGCCTGGCTCGCATCGGCGGCGGCGGAGAGGGAGAAGTAGAAGGTGTTGTCGTTGATGACTGGCTTGTCCAGCTCGTTGAGCGCCAGCACCGGCACGGCCGGGTTGGCCTTGAGCAGCTCCTCGACCTGGTCTTTCAGCAACGGGCCTATGATCATGTTGGCCCCCTCCTGGATCGCCTGCTTGTAGAGATCCCCCATCGCCTTGCCCTGAGTGTCATAGAAGTTCAGGGTGAATTGCCCCTGATTCTCCTTGTAGGACATCAGCATGCCGTTGCGGATGGCGGCGCCCTGCGCCTCCAGGTTGCCGGAGAGGGGCAGGAAGACGGCGACCTGCTGCAGTGCACCTGTATCCGTGGTGGCGAGATCCCCGAGGCCAGCCGGCATGTCAGTCTGGGCCGGGTGGTTCGGGAAGCTCTGCTTCCAGCCTGCGAGCTGGCGCGCGAGTTGACTTGGCTGGGCGCCAAACTCGTTCACCAGTGCCGCCAGTCGCAGCCAGCCGGTGGTCACGTCGGGGGCCGGCGCCTCTTCCAGCGCCTGCAGGGTGGAGGGGGTCATGCTTTTCAGCAGTGACCAGATCTGCTGGTGGTTGGTGGCCAGCTCATTCTTGGCCAGGTAAGGCTCCAGCAGGATCAGCGACTTGGCCGCACCAAACTTGTTGTTGATGTCCAGTTGCAGCACCACTCGCTGGCGATACCAATCCTTCTGGGTATCGGCATCGAGGGCCACTTCCGGTTTGCCTTCCAGCAGGATCAGCGCCTGGTTGGCATTACCCTGGGCCAGCAAGAGGTGCGCCTGCAGAAGTTGCAGTTGTGCCTGCTGCACCGGATTGCCGGCCTGCTTCTGCAACTGTTGATACAGGGCGGCGGCCGGTTTGGCCTGGCCGAGCGCCAGATAACTGCGCGCCGCCATCACCTGCCAGGTGAAGGCCTCAGCCGGTTTGGCGGGATCCACCTGCTCCAGATACCACTGAGCATTCTTGGTCAGATCCGAGAACGCCGACGGCATGCCGGGCTCTGCGGAAGATGAGTTGGGCTCCGACGCACAGGCGGCGAGCAGTACTGCCGCGAGTATGATGCCGAAGAGTCGTGATACACTTAGCTGCTTTGTAACCCGGTTCAAGTTCATTCCCCGACCAGTGTTGAAGTTCTCCATAGTGTAAACGGGCCAATATGGCGACACAATTGTCGGGACACTCGGAGATCCCATGAGTGACACCCCAACCCTGTATATAGTCCCCACTCCCATCGGTAATCTGGCGGATATCACCCAGCGTGCATTGGATATTTTACGCAGCGTCGATCTGGTGGCCGCCGAAGATACCCGGCACTCCGGCATCCTGCTCAGCCACTACCAAATATCGGTGCCGACCTTCGCCCTGCACGATCACAACGAGCAGCAGAAGGCGGATGTGCTGATCGGCCGGATCAAGGAGGGCAAGAGCGTCGCCCTGGTCTCGGATGCAGGGACGCCGCTCATCAGCGACCCCGGCTATCACCTGGTCACCCGCTGTCGCGAGGCCGGGGTCAAGGTGGTGCCGCTGCCGGGCCCTTGCGCCGCCATCACTGCACTCTCTGCCGCCGGTCTGCCCACAGATCGCTTCGCCTTCGAAGGATTTCTGCCGGCGAAAGCCAAGGGGCGCGACGACAGGCTGCAGGCCGTCATCGAAGACACCCGCTCCCTGGTGTTCTACGAGTCGCCGCGCCGGGTGCAGGATACGGTGGAAGCCATCGCTCGCATTCTCGGTGAACGCCAGGTGGTGGTGTGCCGCGAGCTGACCAAGACTTTCGAATCCATCCACGGTCTGCCTGCCTCCGAGATGCTGACCTGGCTTGGTGAGGACGATAATCGCTGCCGTGGCGAAATTGTGCTGGTGGTCGCCGGTGCCAGCAAGGTGGATGAAGAGCTGCCTGCGGAGGCTATCCGCACCCTGGGGCTGCTGGTGGCGGAGCTGCCGCTGAAAAAAGCGGCTGCTCTCACCGCCGAGATCCACGGTGTGAAAAAGAATGCCCTCTACAAATATGGTCTCGAGCACCACTGAGCCGTGCAAGCAGGTTAAATGAGCACCGCCAAGGCGTAAAAATAGGCAAAATGAGAGCGTTCTGACTGGTGCAAGCCAGGGGGCCCGCAAGAGTGGGCCCGGCCGGCGGGGGTTGGCGCACTATTAATTGCTGCAAACGGGAATTGCCGGTTTACCCCACTGTGTCACGAGGCTATAATCCGCGCCTCGGAGTCGGCTGGGCAATCGCTGCTTCGTCGTTGTGTCCCTCGGGACAGACGGGCGGAGGGGAGGAAAGTCCGGGCTTCATAGGGCAGGGTGCCAGGTAACGCCTGGGAGGCGCGAGCCTACGACCAGTGCAACAGAGAGCAAACCGCCGATGGCCCGCAAGGGATCAGGTAAGGGTGAAAGGGTGCGGTAAGAGCGCACCGCGCGACTGGCAACAGTTCGTGGCACGGTAAACTCCACCCGAAGCAAGACCAAATAGGCCCCTATTGGCGCGGCCCGCGTTGGGGGCGGGTAGGTTGCTTGAGCCAGTGAGCGATTGCTGGCCTAGAGGAATGATTGCTACCCGGGGCAACCCGGTACAGAACCCGGCTTACAGGCCGACTCCGACCTATTCCTGAAGAGCCTTGCGATTTATCGCGAGGCTCTTTTTTATAGCGGTAGAAATAGTAAAAAATTGAACGGCGATACTGGCTGACATGAGGGGCTTATAAAAATACCTTATAAATCAAGTTGTTGTTTTTTTGTTTGCATACTTTTGTCATACACTAGTGTGTAAAAAGAGGGGAGACTCCAGCATGATTTACTTCTTTCACATTGTTCATTTTAAAAATGTTCGCAATTAATCCTATGGCTGTTAACACAAATAACTTGTGGAAAATCAACTCAGTTAATCTGTAGCCTCCCCGCGCAGCGTCAATATGTTCCCCATGCCCGAGATCCTTGCTTGAAAAGCCCCCTGCTCGTCCTTAAACTTCATGGTGGAGAAAAGTGGATCAAAGTGGTTTTATTGGGCAATTTGCCTCCATAACTCACCTTCGGGGACTGCAATTTGTTGCGTGGCGCTCACGCCATCAGCCTGGACAGCAAAGGGCGACTGGCGATTCCGACCAAATATCGAGATTGGCTGCGCTCCGAGCGCGACGGCCAGCTGGTCTGCACCATCGACATAGCCCATCCCTGTCTGCTGCTTTACCCCCTGAGTGAATGGGAAGAGATAGAGCGCAAGCTCAAGACCCTTTCCAGTACCAATCCGGCGGAACGCCGCCTGCAGCGCATGCTGCTCGGACATGCAACCGAGTGCGAACTGGACGGCAATGGCCGTCTGCTGCTGAGCCAGCCACTGCGTAGCCACGCCGGGCTGGACAAGAAGATCATGCTGGTGGGCCAGCTCAACAAGTTTGAGTTGTGGGATGAAGCCCGCTGGCAACAACAGATCAATGACGACATCCTGGGCCTGCCCGAGGACGACTGGGCAAGTTCACCACGACTACAGGATTTTTCTTTATAAATGACCCAAGCCGCTGAACACATCACAGTGCTGTTGCACGAAGCCGTCGAAGGGCTGGCCATCAAGCCGGACGGTATCTACGTCGACGGTACCTTTGGCCGGGGTGGTCACTCTCGTCTCATTCTCCAGCATCTCGGTCCGCAGGGGCGACTGATCGCCATAGACAGGGATCCCCAGGCCATTGCCGAGGCGGCCAAGATCCAGGATCCCCGCTTCGAGATAGTGCACGGTCCCTTCTCCGGCATCACCACTTACCTGAGCGATCGCGGCCTGCTCGGCAAAGTCGACGGCTTCCTGCTGGATCTGGGGGTCTCTTCTCCACAGCTCGACGACGCCGAGCGTGGCTTCAGCTTCATGAAGGACGGCCCCCTCGACATGCGGATGGACCCGACCACGGGCCAGAGCGCTGCGCAGTGGCTGGCCAAGGCCGATGTGGATGACATCGCCTGGGTGCTGAAGACCTTCGGCGAGGAGCGTTTTGCCAAGAAGATTGCTCGCGCCATCGTCCATGACCGCGTCACCGAACCCTATGTGCGCACCCGTCAGTTGGCGGAGATGATTGCCCGGGTCAACCCGAGCAAGGAGAAGGGCAAGCATGCGGCAACCCGCAGCTTCCAGGCCATCCGCATCTATATCAACAGCGAGCTGGACGAGATCGAAACCGCGCTGAACGGTGCCCTGCAGGCGCTGGCGCCCGAGGGTCGCCTCTCCGTCATCAGCTTCCACTCTCTGGAAGACCGTCTGGTCAAGCACTTCATCCGCAAGCACGAGAAGGGGCCGGAAGTGCCCCATGGCATCCCGTTGACCGAGGCGCAACTGGCCGGTGGCCGCAAGTTGAAGTCGGTCGGCAAGGCGCTCAAACCTTCCGAACATGAAGTCACCGAAAACACCCGATCCCGCAGCTCTGTGCTGCGAGTCGCCCAGCGTCTGGCGGATTGAGTCATGAGCGAGGTACGCATTCATCTGTCCAGGGAGATCATCGGTGATCTCTGGCGCCACAAGCTGCAGGTCGTGCTGACCCTGGCCGTGCTGATCACCGCCTTTGCGGTGATCCTGGTGACCAACATGACCCGGGGGCTGACGGCCAAGCAGAATGACCTGATGGCGGAAGAGGACAGGCTCAACATCGAGTGGCGGCACCTGCTGCTGGAGCAGGGCACCCTGGCCGAACACTCCCGTGTCGCGAGTCTGGCCATGGATAAATTGCAGATGGCTCGCCCGCTGGTGACCACCGAGAAGGTAATTACACAACCATGACACGCAAGGCCGCCACCAAGGCTCCGGCAAAGGACAAAGCCAAGGCTAAAGCTCCGTCACTCTACCCGTGGCGCTTTCGCACCCTGGTGTTTTTCATCGGGATTGCGTTTGCCGGCCTGATCCTGCGGCTGGCCTGGATCCAGGTGATAGATCCGGACAGGCTGCGCCAGGAGGGGGACATGCGCTCCCTGCGTACCACCTCCACCCAGGCGGTGCGCGGCATGATCACCGATCGCAACGGCGAGCAGCTGGCGGTCTCTGTGCCGGTCGAGGCAGTCTGGGCCGATCCCAAGACGGTGCACGAGTCCGGCGCCATCCACAACGAGCGCGCCTGGCTGGCGCTCTCCGCCGTGCTCAAGCTCGACATCAACACCCTCAAGCACCGCATCTCCAACCCCAGCAAGCGCTTCGTCTATCTGCAGCGTCAGGTCACGCCTGCCGTGGCGGAATACATCAAGGGCTTGAAGCTGGGGGGCATCTACCTGCGCCCCGAGGCGCGCCGTTTCTACCCGACCGGCGAGATCAGCGCCCACCTGGTGGGGGTGACCAACATAGACGGCAGCGGCATCGAGGGGATAGAGCGCAGCTACAACGAATGGCTGACCGCGACCCCGGGCGAGATGCGGGTGCGCAAGGACAGGCAGGGCAGGGTCATCGAGCGGCTCGGACTGGTCAAGGAGGGCAAGCACGCCAACGATCTGCAACTGAGCATAGATCAACGGGTACAGGCGCTGGCCTACCGTGCCCTCAAGCGCGCCACCGACGAGAACAAGGCGACCTCCGGCTCCATGGTGATGCTGGATGTGAAGACCGGCGAAGTGCTCGCCATGGTCAATACCCCCTCCTACAACCCGAACAACCGGGGCCAGTACCAGAGCTTCCGGGTGCGCAACCGGGTGGTGACCGACACCTACGAGCCGGGTTCGACCGTCAAGCCGCTGATCCTGTTGAGCGCCCTGCAGGCGGGCGTCACCAGCTGGAAGGACACCATACCCGGTGGTCCCCTGTTCATCGGGGCCAAGCAGATCCGCGACGTGAGCATTCACAAGGCGACCAACCTGTACGACATACTGCGCTACTCCTCCAACATCGGCATGTCGCGTATCGCGCTTCGGATGCCGGCCCAGGAGATGATCAACACCCTCAGCATGGTCGGCTTCGGCATGGATACCGGCAGTGGCCTGATGGGAGAGAGCGGCGGTATGCTGCCCCAGCGCCGCCGCTGGTCCGATATCGAGCGGGCAACCCTCTCGTTTGGCTATGGCCTGCGGGTCACCCCGCTGCAGCTGGCCTCCGCCTACGCGACCCTGGCCAACAAGGGCAAGCGGGTGCCGCTCTCCATCATCAAGGTGACCACGCCGCCCAAGGGTGAGCAGGTCATCGATCACAACAACGCCACCGCCATGCTGCAGGCGCTGGAGTACGTGGTCAGCAATGCCATTCCCAAGGCGCAGATCCCGGGTTATCGGGTCGGCGGCAAGAGTGGGACCGCCAAGGTCGCCGTCGCCGGTGGCTACGGCAAGGATTACATGGCCTGGTTTGCCGGTTTCGCCCCGGCCAGCAACCCCCGCTTCGTCATGGTGGTGGTGATCAACGAGCCCAAGGGCGATGCCTATTACGGCGGTGCCGTGGCGACCCCGCCCTTCGCCGAGGCCATGGGGGGCGTGCTGCAGCTCTTCAACATTCGTCCCGACGCCATCCCCCCCGAGGTGCCGGCGAAGCTTGCCCGTACGGAGGCCGCCCATGGCGCACCTCGTACCTGATTGGCATCCGTTTCTCTCTGTCGACCCCGCGATTGTCGGGGTGTTTTCCATGGCGCCGCATTCCCTGAGCGCCTGCATTCCTGCCCATTCGGAGGCTTCCCATGTTGCCGCCCCGCGCACTTGATCAACTCATGAGCCATTTTGGCATCCATGCTCCGGCGCTCGCGCTCACCGACATCCAGCTCGACAGCCGGCGAGTCGGGCCCGGTTCTCTCTTCGTGGCAATCCGGGGCCACCAGATGGATGGCAGGCGTTTCATCGAACAGGCGGTGGCTCAGGGAGCGACCGCCGTCCTGTTTGAGGAGGATGGGGAATTCGTGGCCCCCGCCACCTCGATCCCCTGTTTCGGGCTCAAGGATCTGCCCGCTCGCCTCTCCGAACTGGCCGGCCATTTCTATGACTATCCGGCGCAGAAGTTGCAACTGGTGGGCATCACCGGCACCAACGGCAAGAGCACCACTGCCCTGCTGGTCGCCAACTGGCGCACCCTGCTGGGAGGCAAGGCCGGGGTGATGGGCACCATAGGCAACGGCCTGTTCGGTGAACTGGTGGAAGCGGAAAACACCACAGGCAGCGCCGTGCAGGTGCAGGCCAATCTTGCCGCCCTGCAACAGCAGGGGGCCGATCTGGTGGCGATGGAGGTCTCCAGCCACGGTCTGGTGCAGCACAGGGTGGCGGCCCTGCCGTTTTCCGCGGCCGTGTTCACCAACCTGAGCCGGGATCACCTGGATTATCACGGCACCATGGAGGCCTATGGCGCCGCCAAGGAAGAGCTGCTGAAACTGGTGGACGAGCCCTGCGCCGTCATCAATGCCGACGACCGTCTGGGGCGCCAGTGGCTGGCAGCCTACCCCGGCGCGGTGGCCTTCAGTGTGCATGGCCCGATTGAAAACCATGTCGGGCGACAGTTGACGGCGCAGGATCCCCATTTCCACCAACAAGGATTTGACACGTGCATTAACTCCAGCTGGGGGAATGGTGTATTATCCGCCCCCTTGCTCGGCCGCTTCAACGTCAGCAATGTGCTGGCCGCCATGGGCGCCATGCTGGTACTGGGTTATGACTTCGATGCACTGCTGGCCAGCGCCCCGAAACTGCAACCCGTGACCGGTCGCATGGAGTGCTTCGGTGGTGGCAAGGCGCCGCTGGCGGTGGTCGATTATGCCCATACCCCGGATGCGCTGGAGAAGGCATTGCAGGCCCTGCGGGTGCACTGCGAAGGCCGGCTCTGGTGCCTGGTGGGCTGTGGTGGCGACCGGGATCGCGGCAAGCGGCCCATGATGGCCGCCATGGCGGAGCAACATGCGGATCGCGTGATCCTGACCGACGACAATCCCCGTACCGAGGCGCCGGAACAAATCATGGCGGACATGGTGGCGGGCCTTCGCGATCCTGCTGCCGTGCAGATCGAGCACGACAGGGTCAAGGCGATCCGGCTGGCCCTCAGTCAGGCGAGCAAGCAGGACATCATCCTGGTGGCCGGAAAGGGTCACGAGGATTATCAGATCATTGGAACCGACAAGCGGCACTACAGCGACCGGGAAACCGTCGCGGCCGCCTTGCACACATTAATGGAGTCATTCAGATGATGACCCTCAGGCTTGCCGACCTGGCGCAGGTGCTCGATGCCCGTCTGATCGGCGGCGATCTCGAGATCACGGCAGTCAGTACCGACACCCGCACCCTGGGCAAGGGGGCGCTGTTCGTCGCCCTGCGTGGCGAGCGTTTCGACGCCCACGATTTCTGCGACCAGGCCCTGGCCGCCGGGGCCTCTGCCCTGCTGGTGGAGCGCGAGCTGCCCCTGGCCATACCGCAACTGGTGGTGGCCGATACCCTCAAGGGACTGGGTCGCCTCGGCAAGCTGGTGCGCGAGCGCATCAACCCGAAAGTGCTGGCCATCACCGGCAGCTGTGGCAAGACCACGGTGAAGGAGATGGCAACCGCCATCCTGCGCGGTGAGGGGGAGGTGCTGGCCACCGCCGGCAACTTCAACAATGAAGTGGGGGTGCCGCTCACCCTGCTGCGCCTCGAGCCGCAGCACCAGTTTGCGGTGATGGAACTGGGTGCCAACCACCCGGGGGAGATCGCCTGGACCACCTCCCTGGCCCGGCCCGATGCCGCCCTCATCAACAACGTGGCCGCCGCCCATCTGGAAGGCTTCGGCTCCCTGGAAGGGGTGTTCCACGCCAAGAGCGAGATTTTCCAGGGCCTGGGCGAGGGTGGCACCGCCATCGTCAATGCCGACAACGAGTTCTGGCCGAAGTGGCGCGAAAGCGGCATTCAGTGCGCCTTCTCCCTCGAAGATCAGAGTCAGCCCTTCCATGCCCGTGACATAGCGCTCAACGGGCAGGGCTGCGCCGAATTCGTGATGGTTACCCCGCAGGGGGAGTTGAACCTGACCCTGGCCATTCCGGGCCGCCACAATGTGGCCAATGCCCTGGCTGCCGCCGCCGGCTGCCTGGCGCTGGGCGCCTCCCTCGCTTCCGTCAAGGCGGGGCTGGAGCAGATGTCGCCGGTCAAGGGCCGCTTCTGCGTGCAACGCTGGGGTGGTCTCACCCTGGTGGATGACACCTACAACGCCAGCGTGGAGTCCGTGCTGGCGGGCATCGATGCCCTGACCGCCATGGGCGGCTACAAGGTGCTGGTGTTCGGTGACATGAAGGAGTTGGGTGAGGAGTCCGCGGCCCAGCACGCCCGGGTCGGACACCACGCCCGCGAGCAGGGCCTCGACGCCGTGCTGACGGTAGGGGAACAGAGTCGTCACACCGCAGATGCCGCGGCGGGTCGACATTTCGATAACAAGGCGTCGTTGTTTGAAGTGCTTGCGCAAATGATAAATACACATCAAGAAATCTCGATCCTGGTCAAGGGTGCCCGCGGTTCCCGCATGGAAGATATCGTCAAGATGGTCGTTGACCGTCAGGAGTCAGCCACATGCTAGTCTGGCTGGCGGAACTGCTCACCCCGCACTTCACCTTCTTCAACGTCTTCTCCTACCTGACGTTTCGCGCCATCCTGTCGATCATCACGGGTCTGGTGGTGGCACTCTGGATGGGGCCGCGTCTCATCCGTCGCCTGCAGATCCTGAAATTCGGTCAGGTGATCCGCAACGACGGCCCAGAGTCTCACCTCAGCAAGAAGGGCACCCCGACCATGGGGGGCCTGATGATCATTGCGGCCATCTTCATCTCCGTGCTGCTCTGGAGCCGCCTCGACAACCCCTATGTCTGGCTGGTGCTGTTCGTGCTCGGTGCCTACGGCGCCATCGGCTTTGCCGACGACTACCTCAAGGTGGTGCGCAAGAATACCGACGGCCTGATCGCCCGCTGGAAGTACTTCTGGCAGTCGGCGGTCGCCCTGGCCGTGGCGGTATTCCTCTATGCCACCGCGACCCATGACGGCCAGACCCAGCTGGTGGTGCCCTTCCTCAAGGATGTGATGCCGCAGCTCGGCCTGATGTTCATAGTGCTGACCTACTTCGTCATCGTCGGTACCTCCAACGCGGTCAACCTGACCGACGGTCTGGATGGCCTTGCCATCATGCCGACCGTGATGGTGGCGGGGGGCTTCGCATTTGTCGCCTGGGCCACCGGCAACGTGAACTTCGCGAACTACCTGCACATTCCCTACGTGCCCTACACCTCCGAGCTGGTGATCGTCTGTACCGCCATCGTCGGTGCGGGTCTTGGTTTCCTCTGGTTCAACACCTATCCGGCCCAGGTCTTTATGGGGGACGTCGGTTCCCTGGCCCTCGGCGGTGCGCTCGGCACCATAGCCGTGCTGGTGCGTCAGGAGTTCCTGCTTGTAATCATGGGGGGGGTCTTCGTGATGGAGACAGTCTCGGTGATCCTGCAGGTGGGTTCCTACAAGCTGCGCGGCGTGCGCATCTTCCGCATGGCACCCATCCATCACCACTATGAGAAGAAGGGCTGGCCGGAGCCGCGCGTCATAGTGCGCTTCTGGATCATCACCCTCATGCTGGTGCTGCTCGGCCTCGCCACCCTGAAGGTGAGGTAAGCCATGGTCATCATCATCGGACTCGGCAAAACCGGACTCTCCTGCGTCGACTACTTCCTCGGTCGTGGTGTCACGCCCCTGGTGATGGACACCCGTGCCAACCCGCCTGGCAAGGATGAACTGCCCCCCGAGGTGGAACTCATCCACGGGCTGGACGGCGATCTGCTCAAGCAGGCGCACATGATAGTGGCGAGCCCGGGCATCGCCCTGGCGACCCCCGAGCTGAAGGCCGCTGCCGAGTTCGGGGTACGCATCGTCGGCGACATAGAGCTGTTCGTGCGCGAGACCCAGACCCCCGTCATCGCCATCACAGGCTCCAACGGCAAGAGCACAGTCACCACCCTGGTCGGCGAGATGATCGCCGAGGCTGGCCTCAAGGTAGGCGTAGGTGGCAACATCGGTACCCCGGCGCTGGAGCTGCTCAAGCAGCCCATGGATCTCTGCGTGCTGGAGCTCTCCAGCTTCCAGCTGGAGACCACTTACAGCCTGCGTGCCGCGGCATCCGTGGTGTTAAACCTCAGTGAAGATCATATGGATCGCTATCAGGGCATGGCGGATTACCGCGCCGCCAAGCAGGAGATCCATCAGCATTCCCAGCACATCCTGGTCAACCGGGACGATCCCCAGACCCTGCCCGACGTGGGTCAGGTGTGGCAGAGCTTCGGGCTGGATTGCAACGGCTACGGCCGCTGCGATCTGGCGGGTCGCCACTGGCTGACCCTGCACGGGGAGCCGCTGCTCCCCGTGGACGAGATGAAGATAGTCGGCGCCCACAATCAGGCCAATGCCCTGGCGGCCATGGCCCTGTGCGATGCGGTCGGCATTCCCCGCGAGCCGCAACTCGCCGTGCTGCGCCGCTTCGAAGGCCTGCCCCACCGTGCCCGCTTCGTGCGGGAGGTAAACGGGGTGCGCTGGATCAACGACTCCAAGGCCACCAACGTGGGGGCCACCCTGGCCGCCGTGGCAGGGGTGCGTGAGTCGGTGAAGGGCCGTTTGCTGCTGCTGGCCGGTGGCCAGGGCAAGGGCCAGGACTTTGGCCCTGTGCAGGCGCTGCTCGGCAGCCAGATCGATCACATGTACTGCTTCGGTCAGGATGCCGAGGTGCTGCTGGCCCTGGGCGAGCAGACCGAGAAGGTCGCCTCCCTCGAGGCCGCCGTCGCCAAGGCAGCCGCTGATGCCAGACCCGGTGACTGGGTGCTGCTGGCACCGGCCTGCGCCAGCCTGGATCAGTTCAAGTCCTTTGAAGCGCGCGGTGATCGTTTCACCGAGCTGGTACAAAAGTTATGAACGCCCTTCGCGCCGTCGCAGGCTTCTTGCAGCGCTGGTTGTTGCCGGCGCGTCCCGCCGGTCTCTACGACAGGCAACTGGTGGTGCTGGCGCTGGCGCTGATGTCGGTGGGCCTGGTGATAGTGGCCTCTGCCTCCATTCCCGAAGGGATTGCCCTGGGCGATGACCCCTTCATGTTCGTGAAGCGGCATGGTCTCTTCCTGGTGATGGCGCTCGGCATCTCCTGGTTCGTGCTGCAGGTGCCCATGGCGCGCTGGCAGCAGTACAACGGCCCCATGCTGCTGCTCGCCATAGTGATGCTGGTGCTGGTGCTGCTGGTGGGGCGCAGCGTCAACGGCTCGGTGCGTTGGTTGCCGCTCGGCCCCTTCAACCTGCAGCCGGCGGAATTCGGCAAGCTGGCGCTGTTCGTCTATCTGGCGGGCTATCTGGTACGCCGCCAGAGCGAGGTGCGCGAGCGCTTTATCGGCTTCATGAAACCCATGGCGGTGCTGTTCGTGGTGGCCACCTTGCTGCTGGCCCAGCCCGACCTGGGATCCGTGGTTGTTATGTTCGTCACCTCCCTCGGGATGCTGTTCCTGGCGGGGGCCCGCATGGTGCAGTTCATCGGTCTCATCCTGGTGGGGGTGAGCGCCGTGGTGACCCTGATCATCGCAGAGCCCTACCGGATGCGGCGGGTCACCTCCTTCTTGGATCCCTGGGCCGATCCCTTCGGCAGCGGCTATCAGCTGACCCAATCCCTGATGGCATTCGGCCGCGGCAGCTGGTTTGGCGAGGGGCTGGGCAACTCCATCCAGAAGATGGAGTACCTGCCGGAGGCCCACACCGACTTCGTGTTCGCCATCCTTGGCGAGGAGCTGGGCTACGTGGGTGTGCTGGGTGCGCTCTTCCTCATCTTTGCGCTGGCGGTGAAGGCGCTCAAGCTCGGTCACCAGGCGCTGGTGTCCGAACGGCTCTATGAAGGCTATCTGGCCATCGGCATCGGTATCTGGTTCAGTTTCCAGACCTTCGTCAACGTCGGCGCCGCCAGCGGCATGATGCCGACCAAGGGCCTGACCCTGCCGCTGGTCAGCTACGGCGGCTCCAGTCTCATCATCATGATGGTGGCGGTGAGCATGTTGATTCGTATCGATTTCGAGTTGCGCCAGGCCAGTGCCCAGGCGCGTGTGAGGGAGGTTTCGTGAGCAAGACGTTACTGGTGATGGCGGGTGGTACCGGGGGCCATGTGTTCCCCGGGCTGGCCGTGGCCGATCGCCTCAAGGCCCAGGGCTGGACCATTCACTGGCTCGGTACCGCCGACCGGATGGAGGCCGAGCTGGTGCCCGCCCACGGTTACCCCATCTCCTTCATCGACATTCAGGGGGTGCGTGGCAACGGCATCAAGCGACTGCTGGTCGCCCCCTATCGCATCGTCAAATCCGTGTTGCAAGCACGTCGCGTGCTGAAAAACATTCGTCCTGATGTGGTGCTCGGCATGGGGGGCTTCGCCTCAGGCCCGGGCGGCGTGGCGGCCTGGCTGTCTGGTATTCCCTTGCTGCTGCACGAGCAGAACGCGGCGGCCGGCCTCACCAACAAGCTGCTGGCCCGCCTCGCCAAGCGGGTGCTGATGGCCTTCCCCGGCGCCTTTGCGCCTAGTGCCCGCACCGCAGTGGTGGGCAATCCGGTGCGCCCCGAGGTGGTGGCCCTGCCGGATCCCCAGTTGCGCAGCAGCAGCGAACCGCTGCGCCTGCTGATCATCGGTGGCAGCCTGGGTGCCCGGGTGCTCAACGAGCAGGTGCCGCCAGCGGTGGCCTCCGCCGGCGTGCCGATTGAAGTGCGTCATCAGTGTGGCAAGGGCAACCGGGAGACTGTCGCCCAGGCCTATGCCGAGCAGGGCGTCGAGGCCGAGGTGAGCGAGTTTATCAAGGACATGGCCGATGCCTATGCCTGGGCCGATCTGGTGGTGTGCCGCGCCGGGGCCCTGACGGTCTCCGAAGTGGCTGCCGCCGGTGTGGCCGCCATCTTTGTGCCGCTACCCCATGCGGTGGATGATCACCAGACCCGCAACGCCCTGACCCTGGTCGACGGCGGGGCGGCCGAATTTCTGCCCCAGTCCGAGCTGACCCCGGCCTCATTGGCCGCGCGTCTCTCCTGGCTCGCCGGGCGCAGGGAGACACTGTTGAACATGGCCCAGGCCGCCCGTCGCGTGGCCATCATAGATGCCGCCGAGCGGGTTGCCGATGAGTGCAAGCGGCTCGCCAGCGGGCAGAGCGAGAAAGCATGTTGAGCAAGATTGCACAGGCCAGGCCGTGCAGTCTTGTCCCCGTATTTATTGATGCCGCCGAGCGCAAACCGCTGACGGCAGACTTGAAGAGAGAGCTATGACCAAGGTTGAACTGGCAAAACTGCGTACCGTGATCCCCGAAATGCGCCGCGTGCGTCGCATCCACTTCATCGGCATAGGTGGTGCCGGTATGGGCGGGATCGCCGAGGTGCTTGCCAACGAGGGCTACCAGATTTCCGGCTCCGATCTGTCCCGCAATGCGGTGACCGAGCGGCTCGCGTCCCTGGGGGCCCATATCTTCGTGGGGCACAGTGCCGAGCACGTGAACGAGGCGAGCGTGGTGGTGGTTTCCACCGCCATCAAGCAGGACAACCCCGAGTTGCTGGCTGCCCGTGAACTGCGCATTCCCGTGGTGCGCCGTGCCGAGATGCTGGCCGAGCTGATGCGCTTCCGCCACGGGGTTGCCGTCGCCGGCACCCACGGCAAGACCACCACCACCAGCCTGGTGGCGAGCATCTATGCCGAAGCCGACCGTGACCCGACCTTCGTCATCGGCGGTCTGCTCAACAGCGCCGGCACCAACGCCCGCCTGGGCAGCAGCCGCTACCTGATCGCCGAGGCGGACGAGAGCGACGCCTCCTTCCTGCATCTGCAACCCATGGTCTCCATCGTGACCAACATCGAAGCGGATCACATGGACACCTATGGCGGCGACTTCTCCAAGCTGAAGGCCACCTTCATCGACTTCCTGCACAACCTGCCGTTCTACGGTCTGGCCGTGGTGTGCGTGGATGATCCCGTGATCCGTGGCATGCTGCCGGAGATCGCCCGTCCGACCCTGACCTACGGCCTTGCCGAGGATGCCGATGTGCAGGTGCTGGACTTCGTGCAGACCAGCAACCGCAGCCGCTTCCGGGTGCGCCGCAAGGATGCTGGCGAGCTGACAGTCACCCTGAATCTGCCGGGCATTCACAACGCCCTCAACGCCGCCGCCGCCATCGCTGTCGCGACCGAAGACGGCATTGGCGATGAGGCCATCATCCAGGCGCTCGCCAAGTTCGAAGGTGTGGGTCGCCGCTTCCAGCAATATGGCGAGTTCGAGACGGGGCGTGGCAAGGCCATGCTGGTGGACGACTACGGTCACCACCCGAGCGAAGTCAAGGTGACCATCAATGCCGCCCGCGCCGGCTGGCCCGAGAAGCGACTGGTGATGGTGTTCCAGCCGCACCGTTACAGCCGGACCCGGGATCTCTATGAAGATTTCGCCGACGTGCTCTCCAAGGTGGATGTGTTGGTGATGCTGGAGGTGTATGCCGCCGGTGAAGAGCCGATCCCGGGGGCCGATGGCCGTGCCCTGTGCCGCTCCATCCGCTCTCGCGGTACCCTGGAACCCATCTTTGTCGCAACCCCTGACGATGTGCCGGCCGTGCTGGCCGAGCTGATCGGCGAGGGGGATCTGGTGCTGACTCAGGGCGCCGGTAACGTCGGGGCACTGGCCCGCCGTCTCGGTGAGATGAAATTGAGCGTGGATAGCATGAAATCCGGTGCCTGAGGGCCCAATGAGTATTTTGACCGCCAAGCCGAGGCCTATATAATGGCGAACCGGTCTGCAAGTGACCGGCATGGCGCGTTATACGGGGATAGATCGGGTGGAGGCAAGGGCACAAGGGCGCACCAAGGGGGGCTTCATCGCCGGGGTGGCATTTTTCATCCTGGTCATGTGGGGGCTCTACCAGACTGCGCTGGATGTTAAAGACTGGCTGACAGATGCCAGTCGGTTGCCCATGAGCGAGCTGTTGCTGCAGGGGCAACACGAATATTTGAAAGCCGATGAGTTGCGCGCCGCCGTGCTGGATGGCGCCGAGTTGCGCAACTTCTTCGAGTTGGACGTGAACGAATTGCAGGGGCGGTTGAACGCCCTGCCCTGGGTGGCCCAGGTCTCGGTACGCAAGAAGTGGCCGAACAAGATCAAGGTCTACCTCACCGAACAGGCTGTGGCTGCACGCTGGAACAGCAACCGCTTCGTCAATACCAAGGGTGAGGTGTTCAGTGCACCGGACAGGGTGAAGAAACCCCTGATGCAGTTGTCCGGGCCCGATGATCAGGCCGCCAAGGTGCTGGAAGCCAGCCATCAGTACGAGACGCTGCTGGCGGCCAAGGGATACAAGTTGTTGGGGGTGAATCTGACTCCCCGCCATGCCTGGGAACTGACCCTGGATGGCAACATTCAGCTGTTCGTGGGGCGCTCGGATATCGCGCTTCGCCTGCAGCGGTTTATCGATGCCTTTCCGGTCATCGAACCCCGTGAGCGGGTTGCTTACGTGGATCTTCGATACGACACCGGAATGGCAGTTGGCTGGAAGAAAAGCGAAGAGAAAGTGAATGACCAACACCGCAGATAGAAATTTGATTGTCGGACTGGATATCGGCACGACCAAGGTGGCGGTACTGGTTGGCGAAGTATTGCCCGATGGCGAGCTCAATGTCATCGGCATGGGCAGCCACGCTTCTCGCGGGATGGAGAAGGGCGGGGTCAATGACCTCGACTCCGTGGTCAAGTCCCTGCGCCGCGCGGTGGAAGAGGCCGAGATGATGGCCGACTGCCAGATAAGCTCCGTCTATCTGGGGCTGTCCGGCAAGCACATCGATTGCCGCAACGAAACCGGCATGGTGCCCATCTCCGATGAAGAGGTGACCCAGGAGGACGTGGACAACGTCATCCACACCGCCAAGTCGGTGCGACTGTCGGACGAACTGCGGGTGCTGCACGTGCTGCCCCAGGAGTTCGCCATCGACTATCAGGAAGGGATCAAGAATCCGGTCGGTCTCTCCGGTGTGCGGATGGCGGCCAAGGTGCACCTGATCACCTGCCACAACGACATGGCTCGCAACATCGAGAAGTGTGTGGAGAAGGTGGGTCTGCGGGTGGATCAGCTGATCTTTTCGGCCCTGGCTTCCAGCTATGCCGTGCTGACCGAAGACGAGAAGGAGCTGGGTGTCTGCGTGGTGGACATAGGTGGCGGTACCATGGACATGTCGCTGTTTACCGGCGGTGCCCTGCGTCACACCAAGGTGATCCCGTACGCCGGCAGCACTGTGACCAGCGACATCGCCTACGCCTTCGGCACACCGCCGCTGGACGCCGAAGCGATCAAGGTGCGCTACGGTTGCGCCCTCGGCCGCCTGGTCAGCAAAGAAGACAATATTGAAGTCCCCAGTGTCGGCGGTCGCCCGGCGCGTAGCCTGCAACGGCAGACACTGGCTGAAGTGATTGAACCCCGTTACACGGAATTGCTCTCCATGGTGAATGACGAGCTGGTACGGGTGCAGAGCGAATTGAAGGCACAGGGGGTCAAGCATCAGCTGGCGGCCGGTGTGGTATTGACCGGTGGCGCGGCCCAGATCGAAGGCATTGTGGAGTGCGCAGAGCAGATCTTCCAGAGCCAGGTCCGGGTGGGCGAACCCATGAACATTCGGGGATTGAGCGATTACGTGCAGGCACCTGTGTACTCGACCGCGGTCGGGCTGCTGCAGTACGGCCGTACCAATCAATCCACCGGCAGTAGCAAGGAATATGCCGCCAAGGCAAGCGTAGGTGGGCTGGTCAAACGGGTCAGCAACTGGTTGCGTGGCGAGTTCTAAAGATTTTGCGTCAGTCAGCAAATAAAGCGGAGAGACAACATGTTTGAATTTATGGATAGCCACACTGACGAAGCCGTCATCAAGGTGATAGGTGTGGGTGGCGGCGGCGGCAACGCAGTCGAGCACATGGTTCGTCAAAACATCGAGGGTGTTGAGTTCATTACCGTCAACACCGATGCCCAGGCACTGCGCAACTCCAGTGCCAACACGACTCTGCAGATCGGCGGTGGCATCACCAAGGGTCTGGGAGCCGGAGCCAATCCGGAAGTGGGCCGTGATGCTGCCATGGAAGACAGGGAAGCGCTGCGTGAGCTGCTGACCGGTTCAGACATGGTGTTCATCGCCGCCGGCATGGGTGGTGGTACAGGTACGGGTGCCGCACCTATCGTGGCCGAAGTGGCCCGCGAGATGGGTATCCTGACCGTCGCCGTCGTGACCAAGCCGTTCTCCTTCGAAGGGAAGAAGCGGATGGGCTTCGCCGCTCACGGTATCGAGGAGCTGTCCAAGAACGTCGACTCCTTGATCACCATCCCCAACGACAAGTTGCTGAAGGTGCTGGGTCGTGGCATCTCCCTGCTGGACGCCTTCAAGGCGGCCAACGATGTACTGCTGGGTGCGGTACAGGGCATTGCCGAGCTGATCACCCGTCCGGGCCTGATCAACGTCGACTTCGCGGACGTGCGTACCGTGATGCGCGAGATGGGGACCGCCATGATGGGTACCGGCTCCGCCTCCGGTGATGACCGTGCCGAAGAAGCCGCCGAGAAGGCCATCTCCAGCCCGCTGCTGGAAGACGTGGATCTGGCCGGTGCCCGTGGCATCCTGGTCAACATCACCGCCGGCATGGACATGACCATCGAAGAGTTCGAAACCGTGGGTAACGCGGTCAAGGCCTTCGCCTCCGAGAACGCCACCGTGGTGGTGGGTACCGTAATCGACCCGGAAATGCACGACGAACTGCGGGTGACCGTGGTGGCCACCGGTATCGGTGCCGAGCGCAAGCCCGACATCACCCTGGTCAAGAACAACATGGTACAAGAGCGTCCGGCCCGTCAGCCCCTGATCAGCGAAGCCCTGCAGTCTCGCGTGATGGAAGAGGCCCCGGCCAAGGTGGTGAACGCCGAGCCGCAAGCTCGTCGCGAACCGGATTATCTCGATATTCCTGCGTTCCTGCGCAAGCAAGCTGACTAAGTCTCGCATGGACCTGGTTTGTTTGTTGCTTAAGGATTGTGCTAAGATGGCCCGGCAACGACCATCTGGTCAGGAATTTGAGCTGTTAAGCGGATACGCCCATGATTAGACAAAGAACCTTGAAAACGAGTGTCCAGGCCACCGGTGTGGGCCTGCATTCGGGCCGGAAAGTCACAATGACGTTCCGTCCGGCGCCTGTGAACACAGGGATCGTTTACTTGCGTACCGATCTGAATCCTGTGGTCGCGCTGCCAGCCAACGCCGATCAGGTGCGTGATACCGTGCTTTGTACCGCTCTGGTAAACGAAGCCGGTGTCCGCGTGTCAACCATCGAACACCTCTCTGCCGCCCTGGCCGGGATGGGGATCGACAACCTCTATGTCGAGGTTGACGCACCCGAGATCCCGGTGATGGATGGCAGTGCGCACCCGTTCATCTACCTGCTGCAAGAAGTGGGTATACGTGAGCAGAATGCGCCCAAGCAGTTCGTGCGGATCAAGCAGAGTGTGCGGGTTGAAGACGGCGACAAGTGGGCGGAATTCCACCCCTATCGCAACGGCTTCAAAATGGATCTCGAGATCGATTTCCAGCATCCGGTATTTGAAGGCCGCAACCAGCGTTGCGTGCTGGATTTCTCCGGTGCCTCTTTCGTGAAAGAGATCAGCCGTGCCCGTACCTTCGGCTTCATGCGTGACATTGAGTACCTGCGTTCCCAGAACCTGGCCCTGGGCGGAAGCCTGGAAAACGCCGTGGTACTGGATGACTACCGGGTGCTGAACGAAGATGGTCTGCGTTACGAGGACGAGTTCGTCAAGCACAAGATGCTGGATGCCATCGGTGACCTCTATATGTGCAACCGCAGCATCATCGGCGAATTCCGTGCCTACAAGACGGGGCATGCCCTGAACAACAAACTGCTGCGTGCCTTGCTGGCCAAGCAGGAGGCCTGGGAACTGGTGACCTTCGAGGCGGAGGGCGACAAAGCGCCCATCGCTTACTACGATAACGGTCTGGTTCTGGCCTGATAGCTGTGCAACAGGACGTCGGTCATCTCTCCGCACCGACGTCCTGTCATTTGTTTATTCCATCCTTTAATACCGATTATCTCCCGGTTTTATTGCCCGTGCTGGCTCCTGGCCTCACCTGACCGAGAAGACAGATTTCTATGAGCATTACCCTGATCCTCAACGGTAAGCAGCGCCGCAAGTTGCACTTACCCAAACAACGTCTGGCCTGGGTCGGCGGTATCCTCTTCACTGTATTGGCACTGAGTGGTGGTTGGCTCTGGCAGAGCTGGCACCAGAAAATGGAGGCGCTGGAAGTCGCGCTGGCCATGGCCGAACAGCAAAAATCCACGCAAGGGGCCGATGAAGCCCGTGAACAGCTTGCCATGCTGGCCGCCCAGGTGGGTACCATGCAGGGGCAACTGGGTCGCCTCAATGCGCTCGGCGAGCGTCTGACCGAGAAGGCAGACCTCGATCCCGACGAGTTCAATTTCAAGGAGCTGCCCCCTATGGGTGGCCCTTCCTATGACGAAGAGCTGGAAGTGAACCTGGGTGAGCTGCAAGCCTCCATGAAACACCTCAGCCAGCAGCTCAGCAGCCGTGAAGAACAGCTGTCGGTACTTGAATCTTTCATCATGAATCACCATATCACCGATGCCGGTTTCATCTCGGGTTCACCGGTGAAGCAGGAGCGAGTCTGGATCTCCTCCGGGTTCGGTGGACGGGTTGACCCGTTCAACGGTCGCGCCAAGATGCACAAGGGGGTGGATTTTCGTGGCAAGCCCGGCACTCCCATCCTGGCAACCGGCAAGGGGATCATCAGCTGGGCAGGCCGCCACCCGCAATTTGGCAACATGGTGGAGATAGACCATGGCAATGGTCTGGTGACCCGTTATGCCCACAACTCCAAGTTGTTGGTGGATGTGGGCACCCTGGTCGATGAGGGCCAGAAGATTGCCTTGATGGGGCGTACCGGTCGTGCGACCGGGGTCCATCTGCATTACGAAGTGTTGAAAGATGGTCGTCAGGTCAACCCCGCACGCTTTCTGAATGCCAGACGGGGTTAGGTTTTTTCTTCAGGTTCCAGTGACGGAACGCTTATATAACCAAAACAGTTGGTACACATGATTAGCACACTGCTCACCAAGATTATCGGCAGCCGGAACGACAGAACGCTCAAGGCTTTGCGTAAAATTGTTAAACAGATCAATGCGATGGAGCCTCAGTTCGAGGCCTTGTCCGATGGCGAGCTGCAGGCGAAGACCGCCGAGTACCGTCAGCGCCTGGAGCAGGGTGAGACCCTGGAGCAGTTGTTGCCGGAAGCGTTCGCCACAGTGCGCGAGGCGTCCCGCCGTGTGTTCGGCATGCGTCACTTCGACGTGCAGCTGATCGGCGGCATGGTGCTGAACTCCAACCGCATCGCCGAGATGAAGACGGGTGAAGGCAAGACCCTCACCGCGACGCTGCCTGCCTATCTGAATGCGTTGACCGGTCGCGGTGTGCATGTGGTGACGGTGAACGACTATCTGGCCAAGCGTGATGCGGAGGCGAACCGCCCGCTGTTCACCTTCCTCGGCATGACGGTCGACTGCAACGTGCCCGGCATGGATGCGTCTCAGAAGCGCGACGCCTATGCCGCCGACATCACTTACGGTACCAACAACGAATTCGGTTTCGACTACCTGCGCGACAACATGGCGTTCTCGCCGGAGCAGCGCGTGCAGCGTCCGCTCAACTACGCGCTGGTGGATGAGGTGGATTCGGTGCTCATCGATGAAGCCCGTACCCCGCTGATAATCTCGGGTCCGGCGGAAGACAGCTCCGCCATGTATACCCAGATCAACAAGCTGATCCCGCTGCTGGTCAAGCAGGACAAGGAAGACTCGGAAGAGTATACCGGCGACGGTCACTACACTGTGGACGAGAAGAACCGCCAGGCGCTGCTGACCGAAAACGGCCAGATCTTCGTGGAAGAGCTGCTCAAGAAAGAGGGGCTGCTGGCGGAAGAGGATTCCCTGTTCTCCGCCACCAACATCAGCCTGCTGCACCACGTCAACGCCGGCCTGCGTGCCCACACCCTGTTTGAACGCAACGTCGACTACATAGTCCAGAAGGACGAGATCGTCATCGTTGACGAGCACACCGGCCGTACCATGCCGGGTCGTCGCTGGTCCGACGGCCTGCACCAGGCGGTCGAGGCGAAGGAAGGGGTCAAGATCCAGAACGAGAACCAGACCCTGGCCTCCATCACCTTCCAGAACTACTTCCGTCTCTATGACAAGCTGGCGGGGATGACGGGGACAGCGGATACCGAAGCCTTTGAATTCCAGCAAATTTATGGTCTGGATACCGTTGTCATTCCGACCAACAAGCCGATGGTGCGCAAGGACATGGGCGATCTGGTCTATCTGACCGCCCAAGAAAAATACGCCGCCATCGTCGAAGACATCCGTGGTTGCGTCGAGCGTGGTCAGCCGGTGCTGGTCGGTACCGTCTCCATCGAGAACTCCGAACTGCTGTCCGGCATCCTGACCAAGGAAAACATCCCGCACAAGGTGCTGAACGCCAAGTTCCACGCCATGGAAGCGGAAATCGTCGCCCAGGCCGGTCAGACCGGCGCCGTCACCATAGCCACCAACATGGCCGGTCGTGGTACCGACATAGTGCTGGGGGGCAACTGGCAGGCCGAGATCGCCGCGCTGGAGAACCCGACCAGCGAGCAGATTGCCGAGCTGAAAGCGGCCTGGCAGGTGCGTCACGACGCCGTGCTGGCCTCTGGCGGCCTGCACATTATCGGTACCGAGCGTCACGAATCTCGCCGTATCGACAACCAGCTGCGCGGCCGTTCCGGCCGTCAGGGTGACCCGGGCTCCTCCCGCTTCTATCTCTCCATGGAAGATACCCTGATGCGGATCTTCGCCTCCGATCGCGTGACCGGCATGATGAAGAAGCTGGGCATGGAAGAGGGCGAGGCCATAGAACATCCCTGGGTAACCAAGGCCATCGAGAATGCTCAGCGCAAGGTGGAGGGTCGCAACTTCGACATCCGTAAAAACTTGCTCGAATTCGATGACGTGGCAAACGACCAGCGCAAGGTGGTCTACGAGCAGCGCAACGAGCTGCTGGACACCAACGACATCTCCGACACCATCCACGTCATCCGCGATGACGTCTATGGCAGCGTGATCGACGAGTACATTCCGCCCCAGTCCCTGGAAGAGATGTGGGACGTGCCGGGTCTGGAAGCGCGCCTGAAGTCCGATTTCGCGCTGGATCTGCCGCTGCAGCAGTGGCTGGCGGAAGACGACAAGCTGTATGAAGAGAAGCTGCGCGAACGCATCCTGGAAGAGGCCACCAAGCTCTATGCCCACAAGCAGGAACTGGTCGGCGTCGATGTGCTGCGCAACTTCGAGAAGGCGGTGATGCTGCAGACCCTGGATGGCCTCTGGAAGGAACATCTGGCGGCCATGGATCACTTGCGCCAGGGCATTCATCTGCGCGGCTACGCCCAGAAGAACCCCAAGCAGGAGTACAAGCGCGAGTCCTTCGATCTGTTCACCCAGATGCTGGAAACCCTCAAGCGCGACGTGGTCAGCATCCTGAGCCGGGTTCAGGTGCAGGAGCGCGACGTGGAGGCGATGGAAGAGCAGCAGCGCCAGCAGGCGGAAGCGGCTCCCCGCACCTATACCCATGCCGCCGCCGAGAACCAGCTGGCCGACGAAGAGACCCAGGCCGATGCGGCACCGGTGACCTTCGTGCGCGACGAGCAGAAGGTCGGTCGCAACGATCCCTGCCCTTGCGGATCCGGCAAGAAGTACAAGCATTGTCACGGTCAGTTGACCTGATTGACGTGATGCCATGACAAGGCGGGCCCGGTGCCCGCCTTGTTTTTGTCAGATGGCGACGCGAAATCGGATGTTAGGCATCATCGGCAGCTCACCCAGCCGGGTGTTGGGGTCATAGAGCAACCCGATCAGGCATTGAGTGCAAAGGTAACAAGATGGAACAGAAAAAGCGGATCTGGGTGGCGGTCGGCGTCATCGAGAATGAACGGGGCGATATCTTCATCGCCAAGCGCTCCTCCGATCGCCATCAGGGTGATCGCTGGGAGTTTCCCGGGGGCAAGGTGGAGTCGGGGGAAGACCTGCTCACCGCGCTGGATCGGGAGCTGTGGGAGGAGATAGGCATCCGGGTGCAGGATTGCGCTCCCTTCATGGAGCTGCACCACGACTACCCGGACAAGCAGGTGCTGCTGGATATCTGGAGGGTGACCCGCTTCCTGGGCGAGCCCTTTGGCAAGGAAGGGCAGGAATGCCGCTGGGTGCCGCTGGCAGAGCTGCACAACTACCAGTTCCCCGATGCCAATGGCCCCATAGTGGCGCGGCTGCAGGCCGCGCTGGCGTGAGCCGGTAGCAAGACAATGAAAAAGGGCCAATCGGCCCTTTTTCATTTTGCAGAGGTGAGTGCTACCACTGACTTATAGCCACTGGTCGCCCTCTTCCGGATCCGGCAGCAGATCCGGATTGATCTCCCCCGGGATCCGCTTCTCTTCATCGGCCCACTCGCCGAGATCGATCAGCTGGCAGCGCTTGCTGCAGAAGGGACGAAACGGGCTCTGGGGACCCCATTCCAGTTCAGTCTGGCAGGTCGGACACTTTACCTTGGTTACCATGGGCGCTCCTTAGCAGCAGGCGAGCTGGAAAGGCACATCGCCAATCGGTTGTTCTACGGTGGGCAGAAAACGCAGGGCGAAGCGGTTCTTGTGGCCGCTCAGGGTCGGGTAGCAGGACTGGGAGCCGATCAGACGGATGCGGATCAACTCGGCCCCCTCGGCGGTATCCTGGAAGAAGCCGTTGGTGGCAACCTGATCGCTGAAGTGCCCCGATTCACGCCACAGCCGCAGCAGCAGGGAGATGGCGTTCATCAGCAGGTTGATGTCGCTGAGCCATTGCTGCATCTGTTGATGGCGAGCCACGGCCGGTGTCACCAGCCAGTGGTGCAGTTGTGGCACGTCGAAGGCGCAGAGGCCACCGGGAATGGAGAAGCGCTGGCGGATGGATCCGAGCAGACGATCCTCTTTCAGGCGGGCGCCGGGCCGTGGCGAATTGAGCAGGCTGCGGGAAAGCTGGGTGCTCTCCTGCTGCATCCGCTGGATCTGCTCGAGGTCAACGTCCGGCAGGCTGGCCCAATGGCTCAGACGCTGGCCGAGACGCTCCAGATCCTTGATCAGATCTGCGCGCAGATCACCGCGCTCCAGCAACTCCTGCAAATCGAACAACCCCTTGAAGAAGGCGATGTGTGCCCAGGACTGGTCACTCTCCAGATTGTCGCGGATCTGGGAAAACAGGGACTCCAGACGAAGATAGGTCCGGCTTTTTTCGTTGAGGGGAAAATCGTAAATCATGCCTAATCCTGGCCAGCCATAAACCGGCCTAGTGTACTCACACTTGGGGGGCTTGTTGAGAGGCAAATGCCAGATATGTCTCGTGCAGCGCTAAAATTCGCTCCCGTATGGTCTCAGTCGTGCCACTCTGGTTGTCCAGCACGTCATCGGCCATCGCCAGACGCTCGCTGCGGCTCGCCTGGGAGGCCAGTATGGCCTGGGCCTGCTCCCGGCTGACCCCGTCCCGGCGACAGGTTCGCTCGATCTGGGTCGCCTCATCCACGTCGATGACCAGCACTCTATCGGCCAGCCCGGTGAGCCGGTTCTCGACCAGCAAGGGCACCACCAGCAGGCAGTAGGGGGAGTTGGCTGCCGCGCATTGGCGCAGCATTTCACTGCGGATGATCGGGTGGAGCAGGGCGTTGAGCCAGGACTTGGCCGCCGGATCGCTGAAGATCCGCTCGCGCAGGGCCCGTCTGTCCAGTCGCCCCTGTTCATCCAGGATGCCGGGACCAAAATGGCTGGCGATGGCGGTCAGGGCCGGGGTGCCGGGCTCCACCACTTCGCGGGCAATCAGGTCGGCATCGACCACCTCTATCCCCAGGGCCGCAAACTGGTTGGCGACGGTCGTCTTGCCGCTGCCTATACCGCCGGTGATGGCTACCACATACATAGATTTGTGATCCCCTTGCTAGAGAACTATGTCCAGATACCAGCGGGTGATGTTATCCCCCCACAGCAGCGCTATCCAGCCCGCGATGGCGAGATAGGGGCCAAAGGGGATGGGTTTGCCCTGATGATGGTTGCGCAGCAGTATGAGCCCTATGCCGATGATGGCGCCGACCAGTGACGAGAGCAGCAGCACTATGGGCAGCGCCTGCCAGCCCAGCCAGGCACCGAGCGCCGCCAGCAGTTTGAAGTCTCCATAGCCCATCCCCTCCTTGCCGGTCAGCAGCTTGAACGCCCAGTAGAGGCTCCAGAGCACCAGATAGCCGGCCATGGCACCGATCACCGCATCGGCCAGTGGCACAAAGCCCCCCGCCAGATTGAACAACAGACCGCCCCACAGCAGCGGCAGGGTGAGCTGGTCCGGCAGCAACATCTTGTCCAGATCGATGAAGGTGAGGGCCACCAGTACCCAGGTCAGCAAGAGTGCGGCCAGGGTACCCCATCCCGGAGCCAGGGTCGCGGCGACGGCGACCGACAACAGGGCGGTCAGCAGCTCGACCAGGGGATAGCGGGCCGAGATAGGCGCCTTGCATTGCCGGCAGCGCCCCTTGAGCCAGAGCCAGCTCAACAGGGGGATGTTCTCCAGCGCGCCTATGGGGTGATCGCAGTGCGGGCAGCGGGAGCGCGGCACCATCAGGTTGTAGGGCTCGGCGGGGGAGGTGGCCACTTCGCTGCCGAAGTAGTCACTGTATTCGGCCTGCCACTCCCGCTCCAGCATGATGGGCAGGCGATGGATCACCACGTTGAGGAAGCTGCCAACCATCAGGGAGAAGAGAAAAACCAGGGAGAGATAGAGCCAGGGCAGGCCCTGGGCCAGTTCGATCAGAGGCACCATAAATCAACCGCTTGCGTTGAGAATCAGGATGGCAGAGGACCAGAACGAGCCATGCCCGCTGGTCGCTCTGCCGAAGGGGCTCAGTGTATCACAGAGCCCAGCTTGAAGATGGGGAGGTACATGGCGACGACCATGCCGCCGACCAGCACCCCCAGCACCACCATTATGATGGGCTCGAGCAGGCTGGTGAGACCATCGACCATATCGTCCACCTCCTGCTCGAAGATGGCGGCTACCTTGGAGAGCATGTCGTCGATGGCGCCGGACTCTTCACCTATCATCACCATCTGGATCACCATGTCGGGGAACAGATCCACGGTGCGCATGGCGACGTTGATCTGCATGCCAGCCACGACCTCGTTGCGTATGGCCAGGGTAGCCGTGCGATAGACATAGTTGCCCGAGGCCCCGGCAGCGGAGACCAGGGCATCCACCAGGGGAATACCGGCGGAGAAGGTGGTGGAGAGGGTGCGGGCGAAACGGGCCATGGCCGCCTTGTGCAGTATGTTGCCAACGACCGGAATGGAGAGGATGAACTTGTCGGTGTTGTCACGTACCTTCTGGGAGCTGCGCCAGGCGCGCACATAGAGGAACACTGTCAGGGCTATGCCGCCGAAGATGGCGTACCACCAATCCTGCATGAAGCGGGAGATGGCAATGATGAATCGGGTGAAGGCAGGCAGCTCGGCCCCGAAGCTCTTGAAGATCTCTTCGAACTGGGGGATGACGAACAGCAACAGTATGGAGGTCACTATGATGGCGACCAGGATGACCATGGCGGGATAGAACATGGCCTTCTTGATCTTGGATTTGAGCGCCTCGCTCTTCTCGCGATAGATGGCGATCCGGTCGTAGATGGTTTCCAGCGCGCCTGACTGCTCCCCCGCCTCCACCAGATCACAGTAGAGGGCATCAAAGTGGCGGGGATGGCGGCGCAGCGCATCCGACAGGGGGGTGCCTGTCTCCACATCGGCGGCGATCTGGCCGATCAGCTCGCGCACCGCCGCTTTTTCGTGGCCGCGGGCGATGATCTGCAGGCTCTGCACCAGCGGCACACCGGCGGAGAGCATGGTGGTGATCTGGCGGGAGATGACGGCGATGTCCATCGGCTTGATCCTGGCGCCGCCCTTGGAAAACATCCCCTGACCCTGCTTGCTGACCCTGGTGACATTGACGCCCTGCTTGCGCAGCTCCGCCTTGACGGTCGTGATGCTGTCGGCCTGCAGCTCACCGGAAACCTTTTGTCCCTTGCGATTGACGCCGTGCCAGCGGAAGGAGAAGACCTTTTTTGGTGCATTCTGTTTTTGAGCTAATGTTGCCATCACTGCATCCTGCAATTGGGCGACGGTGGCCGGATGAGGGTGTTGCCTGTCCGGCTCATCTTGGCTTGAAGAACATCAAAAGGGTGACTGCATGGGCCTCACCCGGCTTGATGACTCGAACACTGCGTATTCAGTTCGTGGTGATCCTGTTGATCTCGGCCAGGCTGGTGACCCCCAGACGGGCCTTCTCCAGGCCGGAGATGCGCAGGGTGCGCATGCCCTCCTTCTGGGCGATGGCGGCGATTTGTAGCGAATTAGCCCCCTGCATGATCAGCTTGGCGATGTTGTCCGACATCAGCATGATTTCATAGATGCCGACCCGTCCTCTGTAGCCTCCCGAACACTCCTTGCAGCCGACCGGCTTGAACAGTCGCAGTCCGGCGGCCAGCTGCTGCTGGGTAAAGCCCAGCTCCTGCAGTTCGGCGTCGGGCACCACCTCAGGGGCCTTGCAGTGATCGCACAGCTTGCGGGCGAGACGCTGGGCCATGATAAGGGTCACCGAGGAGGCGATGTTGAAGGCGGGGACCCCCATGTTCATCATCCGGGTCAGGGTCTCGGCCGCTGAATTGGTGTGCAGGGTCGACAGCACAAGGTGACCAGTCTGGGCGGCCTTGATGGCAATCTCGGCGGTTTCCAGATCCCGGATCTCCCCCACCATTACGATGTCGGGATCCTGGCGCAGGAAGGAGCGCAGAGCACTGGCGAAGGTGAGCCCCGCCTTGGGATTGATCTGCACCTGATTGACGCCGGGCAGGTTGATCTCCACCGGATCCTCGGCGGTGGAGATGTTGACCTCGCTGGTATTGAGGATGTTGAGACCTGTATAGAGCGACACCGTCTTGCCCGACCCCGTGGGGCCCGTGACCAGTATCATGCCCTGTGGCTTGGAGAGCGCATGCAGGTATTGCGCCTTCTGGCGATCGTCGAAGCCGAGCTGATCGAGGTTGAGGCGGGCGGCTGACGAGTCCAGCAAGCGGATGACGATCTTCTCTCCCCACATGGTGGGCAGGGTGTTGACCCGCATGTCCATGGATCTGCTGCGTGAGATCTTCAGCTTGATCCGTCCATCCTGGGGCAGGCGTCGCTCGGCGATATCGAGTCTCGCCATCACCTTGAGACGGGCCGCGAAACGGTTCGCCAGATTGACCGGTGGGGTCGCGACTTCATGCAGTATGCCGTCGATCCGGAAGCGGATCCTGTACTTGGTCTCATAGGGTTCGAAATGCAGGTCGGATGCGCCACGTTTGATGGCATCCATCATGATTTTATGGATGTATTTGACTATGGGGGCATCGTCGTCGGCGGTATTGACGCTCTCGTCGAGGCGCGAACCCTCATCGGACACCTCGAGCTCCGAGATCTCGGCCTCGTCGATGTGATCCATGCCCAGGGTGTCCTGCTCGGTGTCCATCAGCTTGCCGAGGGCGGCGGTGAGCTTGCTCTCCTCAACCAGCAAGGCTTCTGTGTGCAGGCCGAAGCTGAAGCCGAAATCCTCCAGGGCCGACACATTGGTCGGGTCCGACATGGCGATATAGAGGGTGTGGCCCTGGGTATAGATGGGCAGCACATGATGCTTCTCGATAAGCTTCTGATTGAGGTACTTCTGCGGGATCTCGGCCAGGTCGAAGGCGGCAAGATCCAGCAGAGGTACCCCATATTCCAGCTCGCAGAAATCCGCCAGCGCCTTGCTGTCGAGTATGTCGTTCTCGATCAGGAAGGTGACAAAGGGCTTGCGCTGCGCCCTGGCCTGGCTCAGATAGCGCTGTGAGTCCGGCTCACTGAGGAGGGAGGAAGCGGCCAGGCTGGTGGCCAGGCCGCTATTGAGGCTAGAGGTCATTATTTACCTGGGCAATAATCGACAGCAGAGGTTGAGCAATCACCTGTCCATGTCAAAGGGAGATTACCGGCAGTATCTGGAATTGAGCTAGTCAAAATAAACTGATCTGATGTTGTCAATGGAGCTAGAACCCCTGCAGCAGCAGAAGCTGTCGGTGTAGCAGTAATAACCCAGGCCGCGGTTGCGCCCCCTGTAACGGCAATCGTGACGTTTCCTTGAGTTGCGGTTGCAGCTGAAGCGGTCTGAACATCGGTTGTTGCGCATGAGGTGCCATTTGTCTGATAGCAGACTTCAACAGCGGTTTTATATTTGCCGGTTGCAGAAGCAACTTCAGTCATTTTAGCCTTTTTGGTGTAATTCTGGTAAGCCGGCAGGGCGATGGCGGCCAGAATGGCGACGATCGCAACCACTATCATCAATTCGATTAGCGTAAACCCTGACTGTCTTTTCATGTCAAATATCCTTTTGTCCATGGTTCCTGAAAAGTGCTGGTGGAAATCTATCCACACTCCAGCATCTTATCCGAGCGCTTCGGGTTGGCAACAGAGGCAAGGCCCTTGTTAACCACTTTTCTGTCATTTAGTGAAAATGATAGCAAAATCAAGGATTAAATGGTCTCTAATGACGCTTCTCAAGATTGGGGAGGGCCCATCTTCACACTCCTTATGTCGTGGGATCCTGCATATAGAAAAGGCGCCGATGGCGCCTTTTGCAAGTTTCGAGCCCTGTAATATTTTTGGGCCAGGCGGACTCGTTCTACTCGCTCAGCTTTCGATGAAGCGCATCGAGAGGTCCAGCGCCCGCACGTGCTTGGTCAGGGCTCCCACCGAGATAAAGTCGACGCCGGTGGCGGCATAGTCGGCAAGCGTCTCCAGAGTGACGTTGCCGGAGACCTCCAGCCTGGCGCGCCCCTGATTCAGACGGACGGCCTCTTTCATCATGGGCACATCGAAGTTGTCCAGCATCACGATGTCAGCCTGGGCGGTCAGCGCCAGCTCCAATTCGGCCAGGGACTCCACCTCCACCTCCACCGGTTTGCCCGGGTTGAGGCGGCGCGCCTCGGCAATGGCTTCCCGGATGCCACCGCAGGCGAGGATGTGGTTCTCCTTGATGAGGTAGGCGTCGTAGAGCCCGATACGGTGGTTTTTGCCGCCGCCGCAGGTGACGGCATATTTCTGGGCGCTACGCAGGCCGGGCAGGGTCTTGCGGGTGTCGAGCAGGCGACACTCTGTCCCTTCAAGCTCGGCCACGTAGCGGGCGGTCAGAGTGGCGACCCCGGACAGGGTCTGCACGAAGTTCAGGGCATTGCGCTCGCCGGTCAGCAGCGCCCGGGCCGGGCCGTGGAGGCGGAACAGCTCCTGATTGGGGGAGAGGCGCTCGCCATCCTGAACCTTCCATTCCACCTTGACCTCGCCGCCGAGCTGGGCAAACACCTCGTCGACCCAGGGCTGACCGCAGAATACGCCAGCCTCGCGGGTGATGACGCGCGCCGTCGAGATGCGATCGGCCGGGATCAACTGGGCTGTGATATCGGCGCTGGCATCCGGTTGATCCAGTGCGGTGAGGGCATCGCCCAAGTCTTCGAGTAGTGCGGCGCGCACGGCGCGGCTGATGTCCTGTTGTAACATGCCTTATTCCTGCAAGGGTCTGAGAAGCAACTGCCTGTCTTTCTGACGTAATTCCAGCCGGCCCAGGGCATTCATGCCCACCAGGATCTCCTCCCCGTCGGCAGCTGGATTGATAAAGACGGACAAATCGTACAGGGTCAGTGGGCCCATCGCCAGGCTTTCGATCCGGCCCGTCTCGACCAGGATCTGGCCCGCCGCCGTATTGACCCGGCTGCGACCGGTGGCGACGAGGCCGAGGCGCGACGCCACCTGGCTCGGTATGGTCACCCGGGTGGCCCCCGTGTCCAGCAGCAGTTGCACCGGCTGGTCGTTGATGGCACCCTCCAGACGATAGTGACCACTGGCATCGGCCTTGAGCAGCAGCTCGCCGCTGGCGGTCACGGTCGGCTGAGCACCTGAGTAGAAGTAGAGGGTCAGCAGACCCAGCAGTGAGAGCCAGGCCAGCAGCCAGAGACGGCGTGCCATCGGGTGCATATGGGGTCCAGTGCCTTGCAAGTGATGGCTCAGCCTAACACAGCTTTACCCATGGATTCAGAGGCTTGTTTCCGGTTTCTTGCGGCGGCGGGCACAGTCCATGGCGTCCCTCTCCCAATTGTGAGTCGAGTAGACGATGACTGAACCCACAACCATTTTTTCCATCGATCCAGCTGGGTGGTGTGAACAGGCCCGCAGGGTGCCTTCGCCCCATCACAATGAACGGATCGGCCCGGGCGACATCTCCCTGTTGGTGATACACGGCATCAGCCTGCCACCGGGAGAATTTGGTGGCCCCTGGATCGACGATCTGTTTCTCGGTCGCCTCGATCCCGATGCCCACCCTTACTTTGCTGGCATTCATCAGCTAAGGGTCTCGGCCCACTGTCTGATCCGCCGCGATGGCGAATTGGTGCAGTATGTGCCGTTCACTGCGCGAGCCTGGCATGCGGGAGTATCGAGCTGGGAGGGGCGGGAGGCGTGCAACGACTTCTCCATCGGCATCGAGCTGGAAGGAACCGACGAGCTGCCGTACAGCGATGCGCAGTATGAGGTGTTGGCAGGCCTCAGTCGGGCCATTTCTGATCAGTATCCCGAGGTGACGGCATCACGCATCGTCGGCCATTGCGACATAGCGCCGGGTCGCAAGACGGATCCTGGCACCAGTTTCGAATGGCAGCGCTATCGTGGGATGCTCAACTTTGAGTAAAAAATCCAAACATTAGTTTGTGTTTTTAAAATCAATGGCTTGCCTTTTTGGTGAGCCATTTTTCATGCTGTTGGCCAAATGTTATCTGTGAGCAAGCTCATAAATATTGGTCAGACCATTTTCTATGAGCTATATCATGATTTCGCTTTTTTACCCCTAAAGTGGCAAGCTTCGTTCTTGATGCAGATCATATTTTGGGTGGACTTTTTCCAAGCCCTCTGCTAATTTTCGCCCCAATCATAGAATTGGTAATACCAATTTAACAAAGTAGCCTCATGCCCTATATCAAGATAACTCAGCCCAAGCTGGCCGACGCCATCGTCGCCGAGCTGGAAAGCATGATTCTGGAAGGCAGCTTGCAGCCGGGGCAGAAGCTGCCCCCCGAGCGGGAACTTGCCATCCAGTTTCAGGTGTCGCGGCCTTCCCTGCGCGAAGCCATCCAGCGTCTGGAAGCGAGGGGACTCTTGTATCGCCGTCAGGGCGGTGGCACCTATGTACAGAATGCCTTGAGCAAGGGGATCGCCGATCCCCTGTTCGAACTACTCAGTACCCACCCGGAAGCCCAGTATGACCTGCTGGAATTTCGTCACGCGCTGGAAGGCATCTGTGCCTACTATGCCGCGCTGCGGGGGACTGAGGCCGATTTCGAGCGGATCCGCCTGGCGCAGTCCGCCATCGAAGAGGCGGGTCAGCAGGGATCGCTGGTGGTCGAGTCGACCGCCGTCACCCAGTTCTATCTGGCGGTGGCGGAGGCGTCCCACAACGTGGTGCTGCTGCACCTGCTGCGGGCCATGGGCCCCATGCTCGAACAGAACATTTTACGCAATAACGAGATTTTGAATCGCCGTCCGGGAGTGGTAGCCAAGATCCGTCGCCATCGTGCGAGCCTGATCGAGGCTATCCTGTCGGGGGCTCCGGAGCGGGCCAGGGCTGCTTGTCATGAGCACCTGGCCTTTATCGAGGACACCTTGTTGGATATGCAGAGGGAAGACAGCCGGATCCAGCGATCCATGCGTCGGATCCGTCAGCAGGATAACTAATCCCACAAGGCTCTATTGTCGAATGCTTGCGCCCTTCGCCGTGCAATGCCGTGCAATCACAACAAAATAGGAACCAGCCATGTCTGATATCCTGAAGAACGATGTGGACCCGATAGAAACGCTGGAGTGGCTTGCCTCTCTGGAATCCCTGCTGCGTGAAGAGGGTCCGCAACGCGCTCAGTTCATCCTTGAACAGCTTACTGAGAAGGCACGCGTTAGCGGTGTTGACGTGGCTGAGAAGGCGAATCGCGACTACATCAACACCATTCCTGCCAGCGACGAACCGGCTTACCCGGGCGACCTGGAGATGGAACGTCGCATCCGCGCCATCATCCGCTGGAATGCCATGATGATAGTGCTGCGCGCCTCCAAGAAAGACCTGGACCTCGGTGGTCACATGTCTTCCTTCGCCTCTTCCGCGACCATCTACGAAGTCTGCTACAACCACTTCTTCCGCGCTCGCAGCGAGAAGGACGGTGGCGATCTGGTCTACTTCCAGGGTCACATCTCCCCGGGCATCTACGCCCGTGCATTCGCCGAAGGTCGTCTGACCGAAGAGCAGCTGGACAACTTCCGTCAGGAAGTGGACGGCAAGGGCATTCCTTCCTACCCGCACCCGAAACTGATGCCGGACTTCTGGCAGTTCCCGACCGTTTCCATGGGTCTGGGCCCCATCGCCGCCATCTATCAGGCTCGCTTCCTGAAGTACCTGACCGACCGTGGTATCAAGGATTGCTCCGAGCAGACCGTGTACGCCTTCCTGGGTGACGGCGAGATGGACGAGCCGGAAGCCAAGGGCGCCCTGACCGTTGCCGTGCGTGAAAAGCTCGACAACCTGGTCTTCGTGGTCAACTGCAACCTGCAGCGTCTGGACGGTCCTGTTGTCGGCAACGGCAAGGTCATCAACGAGCTGGAAGGTCTGTTCGCAGGCGCCGGCTGGGATGTCACCAAGGTCATCTGGGGTCGCAAGTGGGATGAGCTGCTGAAGAAAGACACTTCCGGCAAGCTGATCCAGCTGATGAACGAAACCGTGGATGGCGACTATCAGACCATGAAGTCCCGCGACGGCGCTTACGTCCGTGAGCAGTTCTTCAACCGTTATCCGGAAACTGCCGCCCTGGTCAAAGACATGACCGACGAGGAGATCTTCGCCCTGAACCGCGGTGGTCACGACCCCCGTAAATTGTTCGCCGCCTTCTCCAAGGCCGCAGCGACCAAGGGCAAGCCGACCGTCATCCTGGCCAAGACCATCAAGGGTTATGGCATGGGCGAAGCGGCCGAAGGCAAGAACATCGCTCACCAGGTCAAGAAGATGGATCTGGGCTCAGTTCGTCACCTGCGCGATCGTTTCAGCCTGCCGGTCACAGACGAGCAGCTGGAAGAGTTGCCGTACCTGAAGATCGAAGAAGGTACCGAAGAGCACAAGTACCTGCACGCTCGCCGTGCCGCGCTGAAGGGCTATGTACCGACCCGTCTGCGCGAGAGCACCACCAAGCTGGAAATCCCGGCTCTGGATGCCTTCGGCCCGCTGCTGGGTGAGCAGGCGCGCGAGATCTCCACCACAATGGCGTTCGTGCGTTCCCTGAACGTGCTGCTGAAAGACAAGTCTATCGGCAAGCGCATCGTTCCGATCCTGGCCGACGAAGCCCGTACCTTCGGTATGGAAGGTCTGTTCCGTCAGATCGGCATCTACAGCCCGCACGGTCAGCAGTACACCCCGCAAGACCGCGACATCGTCTCCTATTACAAGGAAGACAAGCAGGGTCAGGTTCTGCAAGACGGCATCAACGAGCTGGGCGCCATGTCCTCCTGGCTGGCTGCTGCGACCTCTTACAGCACCAACGATTGCCCGATGATCCCGTTCTACATCTACTACTCCATGTTCGGCTTCCAGCGGATCGGCGACATGGCGTGGGCAGCCGGTGACCAGCAAGCCCGTGGCTTCCTGCTGGGCGCGACCTCAGGTCGTACCACCCTCAACGGTGAAGGTCTGCAGCACGAAGATGGTCACAGCCACATCCTGGCCGGCACCATCCCGAACTGCATCTCCTACGATCCGTCCTACGCCTATGAAGTAGCTGTGATCGTGCAGGACGGTCTGCGTCGCATGTACGGTGAGAAGCCGGAGAACGTCTTCTACTACATCACCACTCTCAATGAAAATTATGCGATGCCGGCCATGCCGGAAGGCGCCGAGGAAGGTATCCGCAAGGGTATCTACAAGCTGGAGTCCGTGGCCGGTAGCAAGGCCAAGGTACAATTGCTGGGTTGTGGCTCCATCCTGGGCCACGTCCGTACCGCCGCCCAGATCCTGGCCAGCGAATACGGCGTGGGTTCCGACGTGTTCAGCGTAACCTCCTTCAACGAGCTGGCTCGTGATGGTCAGGACGCCGATCGCTGGAACATGCTGCACCCGACCGCGGCCGCCCGTGTGCCCTACATCACCTCGGTACTGGGTTCCGAAGCCACTATCGCCGCGACTGACTACATGAAGTCCTTCGCCGAGCAGGTGCGTGCCTTCGTGCCGACCGAGAACTACCGTGTACTGGGTACCGATGGTTATGGCCGTTCCGACAGCCGTGCCAACCTGCGTCGTCACTTCGAAGTGAACGAGTTCTATGTCGTTGTCGCTGCCCTGACCGAACTGGCCAAGCGCGGTGAGATTGACAAGCAGGTTGTGGCCGACGCCATCGCCAAGTACGGCATCGATGCCGACAAGGTTAACCCGCTGTACGCGTAAGAGGATTGAGCGCCCTGTCCGGACTTGCGTGCCGGACAGGGCCTTGCCCAGGTTAATGCGACATAAGGGTAAGAGGACATACAGGGTCCGGACGGCAACAACGAGCCGGAACCTGCTCTTGCCAAGGTTAACGCGATAAACGTACGCGTAAGAGGATAAAGCACAATGTCCAAACAGATTATGGTGCCGGATATCGGTGCCGATGAAGTTGAAGTGACCGAGATCATGGTCGCCGTGGGTGACAAGGTCGAGCTCGACCAGTCCCTGATTGCCGTGGAAGGTGACAAGGCCTCCATGGAAGTCCCGGCTCCGGCCGCGGGTATCGTCAAAGAGATCCTGATCAAGGTGGGCGACAAGGTTGCCACCGGTTCCCAGATCATGATCTTCGAAGCGGAAGGCGCTGCCGCCGCCGCTCCGGCTCAGGCTGCCGCTCCGGTTGCCGCCGCACCGGCTGCCCCTGTTGCTGCCGCTGCCAAAGACGTGCACGTACCTGACATTGGTGACGACGAAGTCGAAGTGACCGAGATCATGGTTGCCGTGGGCGACATGGTTGAAGCCGACCAGTCCATCATCGCCGTGGAAGGTGACAAGGCCTCCATGGAAGTACCGGCACCGTTCGCGGGCCGCGTGGTCGAGATCAAGGTCGCCACCGGCGCCAAGGTCTCTACCGGTTCCCTGGTGATGGTATTCGAAGTGGCTGGCGCTGCGCCTGCTGCTGTTGCTGCTCCGGCTCAAGCCGCCGCTCCCGTGGCTGCGGCCCCGGTTGCCGCCGCTGCCAAAGAGGTCAACGTACCTGACATCGGCGGTGACGAAGTGGAAGTGACCGAGATCATGGTCGCCGTGGGTGACAAGGTCGAAGCCGACCAGTCCCTGATCGCCGTGGAAGGTGACAAGGCCTCCATGGAAGTCCCTGCACCGTTCGCCGGTGTGGTCAAGGAGATCAAGGTGAAGGCGGGTGACAAGGTCTCCACCGGTTCCCTGATCATGGTGTTCGAAGTGGCTGGTGCTGCCCCTGCCGCCGCCCCGGTTGCCCAGGCTGCTGCCCCCGTTGCCGCACCTGTTGCTGCCGCTGCGCCGGTTGCTCAGGCTGCTGCCCCGGCTGCCGCTGCCTCCGACTTCGTCGCCAACGATGCCTATGTTCACGCCTCCCCGGCGGTTCGTCGTCTGGCCCGTGAGTTCGGCGTCAACCTGGCCAAGGTGAAGGCTTCCGGTCGCAAGGGTCGCATCGTCAAAGAAGACGTGCAGGCTTATGTGAAGGATGCGGTCAAGCGCGCCGAGTCCGCCCCAGCTGCAGGTCAAGGCAATGGCAACGGCATGAACGTGCTGCCATGGCCGAAGGTAGACTTCAGCAAGTTCGGTCCGGTCGAAGAGCTGGAACTGACCCGGATCCAGAAGATCTCCGGTCCTGCCCTGCACCGCAACTGGGCCATGATCCCCCACGTCACCCAGTTCGACGAAGCCGACACCACGGATCTGGAAGCCTTCCGCAAAGAGCAGAACATGCTGGCCGAGAAGCAGAAGCTGGATGTGAAGATCACCCCGCTGGTGTTCATCCTGAAAGCCGCCGCCAAGGCCCTGGAAGCGCACCCGCGCTTCTGCAGCGCCCTGTCCGAAGACGGCAGCAAGCTGATCATGAAGAAGTACATCCACATCGGTGTGGCGGTTGACACTCCGGGGGGCCTGGTCGTACCGGTCGTTCGCGACGTCAACAAGAAGGGCATCTATGAGCTGTCCCGCGATCTCGCCGAGATCTCCAAGAAGGCCCGTGCCGGCAAGCTGACCGCTGCCGACATGCAGGGCGGTTGCTTCACCATTTCCAGCCTGGGTGGCATCGGCGGTACCAGCTTTACCCCGATCGTCAACGCGCCGGAAGTGGCCATCCTGGGCGTTTCCAAGTCCGAGATGAAGCCGAAGTGGAACGGCAAGGAGTTCGTGCCGCGTCTGATGCTGCCGCTGGCACTGAGCTATGACCACCGCGTCATCGACGGTGCCGACGGTGCTCGCTTCGTCACCACCCTGAGTGGTGTGCTGTCCGACATTCGTCGACTGGTTCTGTAAATGTAAATGAGAGGGCGAGCACAGAGCTCGCCCTTTTCACTTCTCATTTCATTAACAAAATTATAAACTTGCCCCGTTTTTTTCACGGCTGCAGCCGCCTTCTTTGGCATAAGACTGTGCTGTCCGGGGATATAGAACGACAAAGAGGTCATGATGAGTAAAGAAATCAAAACTCAGGTCGTAGTACTGGGTGCTGGCCCTGCCGGTTATTCCGCTGCTTTCCGTGCCGCCGATCTGGGTCTGGATACCGTTATCGTCGAGCGCTACTCCACCCTGGGTGGCGTCTGCCTGAACGTGGGCTGCATCCCCTCCAAGGCGCTGCTGCACGTTGCCAAAGTGATCGAAGAAGCCAAGGCGCTGGCCGAGCACGGCATCGTCTTCGGTGCTCCGCAGACCGATATCGACAAGGTGCGTCTGTGGAAAGAGAAGGTCATCAACCAGCTGACCGGCGGTCTGGCCGGTATGGCCAAGATGCGTAAAGTCCAGGTTGTGAACGGCTTCGGCAAGTTCACCGGCCCGAACACCCTCGAAGTGGAAGGCGCCGACGGCAAGACCACCGTCACCTTCGACAACGCCATCATCGCGGCCGGTTCCCGTCCGGTGAAGCTGCCCTTCATCCCCCACGATGACCCCCGCGTCTGGGATTCAACCGATGCGCTGGAACTGACCACAGTACCGGGCAAGCTGCTGGTTATCGGCGGCGGCATCATCGGCCTGGAGATGGGTACCGTTTACTCCTCCCTGGGTTCCGAGATCGACGTAGTGGAATTTGCCGATCAGCTGGTACCGGCTGCGGACAAAGACATCGTCAAGATCTACACCAAGCGCGTTGCCAAGAAATTCAACATCATGCTGGAGACCAAGGTCACCGCAGTTGAAGCCCGTGAAGACGGCCTGTACGTCTCCTACGAAGGCAAGCACGCCCCGGCCGAGCCGGTTCGCTACGACAACGTGCTGGTCGCGGTCGGCCGTGTGCCGAACGGCAAGCTGATGGACGCCGAGAAAGCCGGTGTTGCCGTCAACGAGCGCGGCTTCATCGAAGTGGACAAGCAGCTGCGTACCAACGTGGCTCACATCCACGCCATCGGTGACATCGTCGGTCAGCCGATGCTGGCTCACAAGGGTGTGCACGAAGGCCACGTGGCGGCCGAAGTCATCGCCGGCAAGAAGCACTACTTCGACCCGAAAGTGATCCCGTCCATCGCCTACACAGAGCCAGAGATGGCCTGGGTCGGTCTGACCGAGAAGGAAGCCAAGCAACAGGGCCTGAACTTCGAAGTCGCCACCTTCCCCTGGGCTGCTTCCGGCCGCGCCATTGCCTCCGATTGCGCCGACGGCATGACCAAGCTGATCTTCGACAAAGACAGCAACCGCGTCATCGGTGGTGCCATCGTCGGTACCAACGGTGGTGAGCTGCTGGGCGAGATCGGTCTGGCCATAGAGATGGGTGCCGACGCCGAAGATCTGGCGCTGACCATCCACGCTCACCCGACTCTGCACGAGTCCGTGGGCCTGGCAGCCGAAGTGTTCGAAGGTTCCATCACCGACCTGCCGAACGCCAAGGCCAAGAAGAAAAAGTAATTTTCTTCCCCCGCTTGCATAAAAAAGCCGCTCGAATGAGCGGCTTTTTTGTGGCTGTTGTCCCGTCCTGAATATGGTTTACACCTTTCCCCCACATAAATGGAGACCCCGACAACCAGACGCCCGAACAGCGCATCAAGGAGCTCGAACAGCAGCTGGCGCTGATGAGCCAGAAGGCCCAGTTCTTTGAGGCCGTCGTTGATGTCCTGAAGAACGACTACGGCGTCTCCATCGTAAAAAAGCGACCCGGCAAGTCCTCTCGCAGCGGCAAGTCGAGAGGCTGACCATCGTCAGGGCTTGCCTGTTTCTGGGAATAAGCCGTCAGGCTTACTACAAGCGCAATCGGGTTGCAGACCTGCGCCACGCACAGGGGCTGCAGGAGGTGCGCTTCGTGCGTCAGGTACGACTGCGCCAACCGCGGGTCGGTACTCGCAAG
>NZ_JAAILA010000037.1 GCF_010974825.1 Aeromonas rivipollensis
TCCGGCCCCCGCAACCAACTTATTATCTTTTCCCCTTCTCCATATCCATCTCGACTCTCCTGTCTATCACCCTGATCCAGCACATTAATTTATGTGGTGGCGATCCTTTGTGCCATTTGTTCGGTATCATTCTGGCTTCTGTTCATGGATGAGGCCTCTCCCTGTGATGCACGCTTTCAACTACCTTGCCCCCAAGATAACCATGCAGACCAGCACCCTGAACGAGGTGATGGCGAGCGACATTCCCGTCAAACTGCTGCTGGTCGCCGAGACCGGGCGCGACGCCCTGCTGGCGCAACCGGCCTTTGCCGGAGTGGCGGCCCAGATAGCCCTGGGTCTGCCGGCCCCTTACCGGCTGGCGGATGATCAGGGCCTGCAGCTGGTGCTCTTCGTGGACTCGGCGCCGGTGCTGGATCACCGGCTCTACAAGCAGGCTCGCACCTGGACAGCCCCCCTTGCGGGTCTCAAGGTGGCGCAGCTGGCGCTGCACCTGGAGGGCTTCGATGAGGCGCCCCGGGCGCTGCTGGCCGAGCTGGTGCTCGCCACCCTGCTGGCGGCCAATGTGCCGCTGCCCACCCAGAAACGCGCCGACGAAGCGCCCATCGGCTATCAGAGCCTGACCCTGTCTCCCCCCTGCATCCTGGATCTGGCCCGCATCGAGGCCGAGGCTCAGGGCAACGGGCTGGCCCGTCATCTGGCCGTGCTGCCCGCCTCCGAGTTGAACGCCGCCAGCTACCGTGTCTTCGCGCGGCAGCTGGCGCAGGCGGAGGGCTGGCAATGGGAGGAGTTCGATGAGGCGGCCCTCGCCAAGCTCGGCGCCGGCGCCTTCCTGGCGGTGGCCAGGGGCTCTGAGGACAACCAGGCCGCCATCGTCAGGCTCAGCTATTGCCCGGCCAATCCGGTGCGCCGCATCGCGCTGGTGGGCAAGGGGATCTGTCACGACTCCGGGGGCTATAACCTGAAAGTCGGTGGCAGCATGTATGGCATGCACCTGGACATGGGGGGCAGCGCTGTGGCGCTCGGGACCCTGCATGCCATCAGCCGGGCCAAGTTGCCCTATGAGGTGCACTGCTGGCTCGCCATCGCCGAGAACCACATAGGCCCCCGTGCCTACCGACCGGGGGAGGTGGTGACCGCCCTCAATGGCACCACCATAGAGGTGGTGGACACCGACGCCGAGGGGCGCATGGTGCTGGCGGATGCCTTGGCGCTCGCGGCCAAAGGGGAGCCCGATCTGCTGATCGACTACGCGACCCTGACCGGCGCCTGCAAGCGGGCGCTCGGCAGCCGCTACAGCGGCGCCTTCACCAATCGCCCCGACTGGCTTCCCGAGCTGATACGCCTGGGGCAGCAGAGCGGTGAACGCATCTGGCCCTTCCCGCTGGACGAGGATTTCGATGACAATCTCGATAGCGAGTGGGCCGATCTGTTACAGTGCGCGCCTGGTAGCTCGCCGGATCACATTGACGCCGCCCGCTTCCTCAGCCGCTTCGTGCCCGGGCAGACACCCTGGTTGCACCTCGACTTGAGCGGTTTTCGCAACAAGGGGGGCAACGGCGTGGTCGGCAGCGAAGTGACCGGGTTTGGCGTCAGGCTGTCGCTGATGCTGCTCGCCAGCCCGCTCGGGATGGCCGAGCCCGCCACATGAATCGCCAAGTACAACCAATGAGGACAAGCGTGAAACAAGCAAGCTATGACTGGGTGTTGTTCGATCTGGACGAGACCCTGCTCGATTTCCCGGTCGCGAAGGCACTGGAGCGCACCCTGCAGATCTATGGCGTGACGCCGACGCCCCCCAGGATGGCGGCCTATCACGAGCTGAACCACAGGCTGTGGCAGCAATACAACTCAGGCGAGATAGACGCCACCTGGCTGCAGCAGACCCGTTTTTCGATGTTTGCCGAGCAGGTGGACGTGGCACCCATGGCGATGAATGACACCTTCCTGCAGCAGATCATCGCCCTGAGCGTGCCGCTGGAGGGGGTGGAGGAGACCCTGCTGGCCCTGAAGAGCCGGGTCAGGATGGGGATCATCACCAATGGTTTCAGCCTGCCCCAGCGCGGTCGTCTCGACAAGCTGGGCTGGAATGAGTGGTTTGAGCCCCTCGTTATCTCCGACGAGGTGCAGGTGACCAAGCCGGCCGCCGCCATCTTCCAGCACGCCCTGGATCTGATGGGGCAACCGAGCCCGGCGCGGGTTCTGATGGTGGGGGACAACCCCAAGACCGACATCGCCGGTGCCGCCGCCCAGGGGCTGGCGACCTGCTGGTACAACCCCGCCCGCCAGCAGGGGCCCTGCGAGGCGACTCACGAGATCCATCACTTCGCCCACCTCTCTGACATAGTGCTGGGACGCTGAGCCAGGCGCTAAGCGGATCCGCAAAGACACAAAAGGCAGCCCTCGGGCTGCCTTTTTTCATCTGAGGCGTTCTCAGGTGCCGAGGCGGCTGAGCAGCCAGGCCTCGAGCAGGGCGACGCCGGGGGCCAGCACGGCCTCGTCGAAGTCGAACTCCGGATGGTGATGAGGCGCCGCCAGATTGGCCCCCAGGATCAGGTAGGCGGCCTGGCCGCCATTTTGCTGCACTCGCTCGATGAGAAAACCGGCATCCTCGCTGGCACCGAAGCGGCGGCTGTGGATGGTTTCGAGCTTGAGCGCCTCGGCCAGGGGCACTATCTCCTCGAGCAGGGCCGGGCTGTTCTCTATGCCGATGGCTTCCCCCTGCTTGCGAATGAGGTAGCTGGCCCCCTGCATCATGGCGGCCCCTTCCACTATCTGCTGCACCTGGCCGAACATGTAGTCGTTGAGGGCCGGGGTGGCGCCCCGGGTCTCTCCCTGCAGGCGAGCGTGACCCGGGATCACGTTGCGACCGCTGCCCCCATTGAGCTGGCCTATGTTGATGCGGGTCATGCCGTCCCGGTGGCGGGCAATGCCGAGCATGGCGGTGGTGGCCGTGCAGGCCGCCGCCAGGGCGTTGTTGCCGGCGTTGGGCTCGAGCCCCGCGTGGGCGGCGCGTCCCATGAATTCCACATCGAACTTGGTGGAGCAGAGAAACTCGGTCGGATTGACCACCAGTTCGCCGCTGTTGGCATGAATGCCGATGTGCAGCGCCAGCAGGGCATCCACGTCGTCGAGCTGACCACCCGCCGCCAGCGCCTTGCCGCCGCGACACCCCTCTTCGGCAGGCTGGAAGAACAGCTTGATGCGGCCGTTGAGCCGCTCGGCCAGGGCGCTGATCCGCTCGGCCAGCACCAGCCCGATGGCGGTGTGGCCGTCGTGGGCGCAGGCGTGCATCCAGCCCGGGTTGGAGGAGTGCCACCCCTCCTGGCAGGGCTGGTGCGCCGGATCCCGGCTCTCTTCCACCTCTACCGCATCTATGTCGAAACGAAACCCCAGGGTGGGGCCGGGGCGGCCGCTGTCCCAGACCCCCATCACACCGGTGATCTCGTCGATGCGGGCCAGCCAGTCGGGGTGTGCCCCCTGACGCAGGGCTCGCTCCTTCTGGGCCGCGACGTCGATCTCTCGTCCCATGATGAGGTTGCTGGCCAGCAGCTTGTCCCCCAGCATGACGGAAAAACCGAGTTCGGACAGGTGGTGGGCGATGAGGGCACTGGTGCGAAATTCACACCAGGCGGCTTCGGGGAGACGGTGAAGGTCACGGCGCCAGTGGCGCAGAGCATCCTGAGTCATGGTGATTCCTGCATGGCAAATCCAGTGGACATTGTGACGGGCAGGGGGACAAGAGTAAATCCCGCACAGACAGATGCAGCAAGGGGAGCACTGAGGCTCCCCTTGCAACAACGGCGATCATGACGCCCAGGTCGTTAAATGCTCACAGATAGCCAATAAGTCCTGACTGGCATCCTGTTCTTGCGCAAGGCTTCAAAAACCCATCTTTGTGGGTGTTTTTGCGGCCTGGTGAGGCCATCAAGACCCAGGGCAAGCGGCTTCCTGACCGATTAACCGCCTTAGAGCTGTGCCAGCGAGGGCAGAGAGACGGCAACCAGAGTGAAAAACACGGTAAAAACGGCGGTAACAACGAACTCTTTCATTATTTTGTCTCCCTTGGCTGACTGATGATGAGACCAAGATACCACAATGACAGGGGATAACAATGAAAAATGTATTTATATGACCAATTTCACTTGGTGGCGATGTAGTGCCATGTTTTTGTAATTTTGTGGCTGTTTTATCGTCTTGTCATGGGGAGATCAATTTCATGCATGTCATTGATGCCATTATTCCTTTTATATACAGATAGTTACTGTTTATCGTTTGTGTTTTTTGATGGGTTTTGTACGAAGCTCTTTTAATGACCTTCAACTTTTGTGACGGAAAATGGCAGGGCGATGCGCCTGAAAGTGTCGCCAATGATGGGTTGGCTGGCTGGTATCACCATTTCCCTTGTCTCATCACTTTTACCTGCCCGCCATGGGATAAGCCCAGTCTGGGCGGTGCTTTATCGTCATCACCTCCCGGCAGAATTTCAATTCACAGAGGAAAACAGGGCAAAACAGCAGACATTCGGCAGGGGAAAGACCCGCAGCTTGGCCCGCCAAGCCGCTCATTTTGGACATTATTGGCTGCAGGTATGAGCCTGCATCCACAGGTGCACAGAGACAGATTCTAGGCATGGGGTTGCTTGTTGTCAGAGGACGCAAGGGGCAGGGCGAGAGGTGTCCTGAGAAGCACATCGGCCAGGGACGTGCGGGTTCCAGGCTGAGCAAGCCCTATGGCCCAGGGGCAGGCAGAAGTGCCGGCAAGAGGGCGGGCAAGACGAGGGAGTGAAGGGAGCAGGCGTCTGCTGAAGAGGGGTGAATGAGAGAAGTGAAAAGAGAAAGGGGAGAAGAGAGTGCGCGCCTATCTCGCCAACTTATCTGGCAGAAACGCAACGGGGTGCGGATCGGCGGGCTGGCTTATGGACAAGGCAGGAAGGGCGGTGGCCTGTGTCTGCCAGCAGACTGCGCTGATGACAACCGGCAGGCATGAAAAAACCCTCCAACGGAGGGTTTTTGTCACAACAACCTGCATGAAGCGCCAGGGGGCTTAGAACAGGGTGGTGGAGAGATCGTACAGCTCCTGATCGAAGGGGCGCTTGAGGTTCTCGATGCAGTCGATGATGTCGTGGTGCACCATCTCGTTGCCCTGGATACCGACGCAGCGGCCACCCTGACCGGCCAGCAGCTGCTCGACGGCAAAGGCACCCATGCGGCTGGACATGATGCGATCGCGAGCGGTCGGCGAGCCGCCACGCTGGATGTGGCCCAGAATGGTGGCGCGGGTTTCGCGGCCTGTCATGGCTTCGATGTCCTTGGCCAGGGCGTTGACGTCGGTGACGTGCTCACAGATGGTGATGATGGCGTGCTTCTTGCCTTTGGCTTCGCCTTCCTTGATCTGTTGCAGCAGCTTCTCTTTGTCAAAAGCCACTTCCGGCACTATCACGTACTCGGCGCCACCGGCAACGGCGGCGGACATGGCCAGATCGCCACAGTGGCGGCCCATGATCTCGACCACCGAGATGCGGTGGTGGGAGCTGCAGGTGTCGCGCAGACGGTCGATGGCGTCGACCACCACGTTGAGGGCGGTGTCAAAGCCGATGGTGAAGTCGGTACCGGCGATGTCGTTGTCTATGGTGCCCGGCAGACCTATGCAGGGGAAACCCTCTTCGGTCAGCTTCTTGGCACCCATGTAGGAGCCGTCACCGCCGATCACCACCAGGGCGTCGATGCCGTGTTTTTTCAGGTTCTCGATCGCTTCGGCGCGCACTGCAGGGTCCTTGAACGCGGGGAAACGGGCAGAGCCCAGGAAGGTGCCGCCGCGGTTGACCACGTCGGAGACGCTGTGGCGCTCGAGCTTGACGATCCTGTCCTGATGCAGACCGAGGTAGCCATCATAGATGCCGTAGACTTCCAGGCCATGATGCAGACCGGCGCGCACCACGGCGCGGATGGCTGCGTTCATACCCGGTGCGTCACCACCACTGGTCAAAACACCAATACGTTTGATTTGTTTGGTCATGAGTGCCTCTGGATCTGAGTTGTCGAATATCAATATCTGAAAATGGGGCCAGCCGTTTTTACTATATCGGCTTTCCTATGGAAGAAGGGGACCCATAGGAAAGCGATATCAAGAGAGGGGCCAGGCCCCTCTCTTGCGTCACTTACTGGGCGGCGCCAGCGATGATCTGGGAGAAGTCGTCCACTTTCAGGGACGCACCACCCACCAGGCCACCGTCGATGTCCGGCTGACCGAACAGATCGGCAGCGGTCGCGCCAGTGACGGAGCCACCGTACAGGATCTGTACTTTGGCAGCGACGGCAGCGTCGAAACCGGCCAGGTACTGACGGATGTGAGCGTGAACGGATTGCGCGATTTCCGGGGTGGCAGTCTTGCCGGTGCCGATGGCCCATACCGGCTCGTAAGCCACGACGGCGTTCTCGAAGGAGGCGATGCCGCAACGGTCGATGACGGCTTTGAGCTGGGTCTCAACCACGTTCTTAGTCACGCCGGCTTCGAACTGCTCCAAGGTCTCACCGATGCACAGAACCGGCACCAGGCCGCCTTTCTGGATGGCTTCGTACTTGGCAGCTACCACGTCGTCGGTCTCTGCGTGCAGGGTGCGACGCTCGCTGTGGCCGACCAGGGAGTAGGTGCAACCGAAGGCTTTGAGCATGGAGGGGGCGTTCTCGCCGGTGAAGGCGCCGGACTCGTGAACGTCGGCGTTCTGGGCACCGTAAGCAATCTTGCTGCCAGCGGTCAGCTGTTCAACCAGACCCAAAAAGATAACCGGCGGGCAGACGGCGACTTGCACGGAAGGATGAGCGGCAGCAGCCGGGGTCAGTCCTTTGATCAGAGCTTCGACAGAAGCTTTGGTGCCGTTCAGTTTCCAGTTACCCATTACCAGGTGCTGTCTCATCTTCTCAATCTCCTAGGCATTTGATTGCGCAACATTATATGAATTGAACCGAGCCCAAGATAGCTGACCCGGCGGCAAATGACGTAATTTTTTTTCGCTTTCCTGATCCAAATCAGGAATGCAAGAACCGATCGCTCAATCGTTAACCTGCCCCCGCAAACGGGCCCACCATACCCCAATCCACTCGTGAATGGCAGCCTCGGAATACATCAGGTAACGCCCCTTGGGCAGGTAGCTGTAGAGGGGCTGCGCCACCTGACTCTGCTTGGCGGTGTAGTCTGTGGGGGCCGGCACCGCATCGAGTCCCTGGCCGCGATAGAGCGCCATGGCCCTGGGCAGGTGGGTGGCCGAGCTCACCAGCGCCACCCGCTTGCCCTTGAGGTGGGCGCTGATGCTGACCGCCTCGTCATGGGTGTCTTTGTTGTTTTCAAACAACGTCATTCGGGATCTCGCTATCCCCAGGCTCGCCGCCATGCGGGCGTTGACCTCGGCATTGGACAGGGGATCCCCGGACACATAACCGGAGAAGATGATCTTGGCTTCTGGATAGGCTTGGGCAAGCCGCACTCCCTCCAGGGTGCGGGCCTGGGAGATGTTGTTCTGCCAGGAACGCTCGGGGATCGCCGGATCGCTCACATGACCGTTGCCGAGCACCACTATGGCCTCGATATCCGGATGCTGGATCACCTCGAAGGGCGGATAGGTCTGCTCCAGGCTGCGGGCCAGCTCATAGCTGACGGGTCTCATCCCCATCAGGGCGATGATCACCAAGGAGAGGGTCGCCAGCAGCTTGCCGCTCTTCTGAAAGCGGGTGAACCAGAGCAGCGCGAGCGCCAGCAGCAATAAGGAGAGGGAGAAGGGCAGCGGCATCAGCAGCTGGCCTAACCATTTTTTAAGCTCAAACACAGTGGTGTCGTCCTTGAGTTTTCAGCGGATCCGGGATGTGACAGAATACCCCTCTTTTTTCCTGTGGCCCAATCCTGTGTGGTTCCTCCAGCGAGCCCTCACGGCGGGGCGGCCGAAGATGAGAGTGTCTTGAAGCAAGATCAGAGTTTTGACGGGCGCGCCGACAAGTTCGCCCGCAACATTTATGACTCCACCAAGGGGCGCATTCGCACCACCGTGGTGTGGAGCGACATCGAAGCCTGCCTGGCGCGCCTTGGCAACAGGCCGCTGCGCATCCTGGATGCCGGCGGCGGCTTTGGCTACTTCGCCCAGAAGCTGGCGGCCATGGGCCACCAGGTGGAGCTGTGCGATCTCTCGGCAGAAATGCTGGAACTGGCCCGCAGCCAGATCGCCGAGAAGGGGCTGGAAGACAGAATCCGTCTCATCCATTGCCCCATTCAGGATCTCAAGGCCCATGTGACCGGCACCTTTGATCTGGTGCTCTGCCACGCCGTGCTGGAGTGGCTCGCCGAGCCCCGCCAGACCCTGCTCGGTCTGTTCCCTTTCGTCAATGCAGGGGGCATACTGTCGCTGCTTTTTTACAATCGTCATGGCCTGCTGTTCCAGAGCCTGGTGGTGGGCAATTTCGACTATGTGCGCCAGGGGCTGAACAAGAAGCGTCAGACCGCGCTCACGCCCACCAACCCCCAGTTGCCGGAACAGGTCTATGACTGGATAGGCCGGGGGGGCCTCAAGATCATCGGCAAGACAGGGGTGCGGGTCATTCACGACTACATGCGCCACAAGCAGGAGCAGGTCGAGAAATTCGATGATCTGCTGGCCATGGAGCAGCACTACTGTCGTCAGGAACCCTTTGTTTCCCTCGGGCGCTACATCCATGTGATGGCCCAGAAGCCGGTCGGCTGAGGGTGGTCATGGGGGCCTGAATGGTCGGGATGCAAGGGTTTATGCGGCCGGGATACCGCCGCCGGGGTTGCCCATCCCCGGGTCCAAATCACCACGAGGGGTCTTGTGCCCCCGTTTATAACAACGAGATGATAACGTCATGATGAGTACATCCCGTACCCTGCCAGAGACGGTGGGATGGGTCAGACAGGAGGGCCTCTCCTTGAATCTGCCCACCGACAGGCTGGCCTTTCTGATTGCGATCAAGACACTGTCCGAGGACGAGTCTGATCTCTCGGAGGCCGCGCTGCACGACGCCTTCGGTTATGTGAGCAGCGCCTTCGGCCAGATGGACGAGACCCTCTCCGGTCGCGCCAACAACGCCATCAACGATCTCATTCGCCAGCAACTGCTGTCGCGCTTCACCACCGACATGGTGGCGGGGGAGAGCCTCTATCGCCTGTCGCGCCTTGGCATGAGCATCGTCGACTTCTTCATGGATCAGCGCCAGGTCGATTCCATCAAGCTCTCCATCCTGCTCGAACACCTGGCATCCGAGCTCGACACCGCCCGCAAGGCGGCGCTTGAGACCAATACCCGCGAGCAGTGGGATGCAGAGGTGCTGCCGCGCCTCTCCTTCTCCCTGGAGGAGACGCTCGGGCGCATCGATCTCACCCAGCGCGCCATGGACGAGCAGCAGAATCAGGTCAAGAACGAGATAGCGGCCCTGCTGACCCAGAACTGGATCGACGCCATCCACAGCTGCGAGAAGCTGCTGCGCGAGACCGGCCAGACCCTGCGCGAGCTGCAGGATACCCTGGACGCCGCCGGCCACCGGCTGCAGGCGGGGCTGCTCAACATTCAGGAAGCGGCCCAGGGGCGCGACGATCTCTTCCACGTCGAGGAGCTGACCCATGCCCTGCAGGGGCGGCTCGACGTCATCACCTCCTGGGGCCAGCAGTGCATCGAGCTCTGGTCCCGCTATGACAGGCACGTCCACAAGTTCATCCGCAACGCCATCGACATGGACAAGAACCGCGCCTTCAGCCAGCGGCTGCGGGAATCCATCCGCAACTTCGAGCAGCACAACTTCTTGCTCAGAGTCGCCGAGGAGCCGCGCCTCTTGGAGCTGCGGGACGAAACCATCGCCATCCACGACGAGGAGGTGACCGGCGAGGTGCCCCTCGAGATGGAGTTCATGGAGATGGTGGACATCAACCAGGCGCTGGCGGAGCGCATCGAGCGCTATCTGGCCCGCTATCCCGAGCAGGGGCAGCAGTTGGACCTGGCCGATGTGCTGCGGGAATACCTGCTCGATTTTCCGGCCCACGCCCACTTCGACGTGGCGCGTCTGCTGATAGACCAGGCCGTGCGCCTCGGCCATGCCAGCGGTGAGCGCGAGCTGCACCGCCAACCCGCATGGAAACCCATTAACCAAGCTGGATCCAAGGTTCAGGCCTATGTCATTGATCAATTCTGAGTTTCCCTTGCCCCTGCGGCTCGCAGAGGCCATCGCCAACCCCTTGTTTCCGCGCATCGACACCGCCCTGCGCTCGGGGCGCCACATCAGTGCCGACGATTTCGAACAGCATTCGGCCCTGGTGGAGTTCCATGGCGAGCTCGAGCTCTTCTACGGCCGCTATCAGGTGGAACTCATCAAGGCGCCTGAGGGCTTCTTCTACCTGCGTCCACGCCCCAGCGCCGACATCGGCACCACAGTGCTCTCCGAGCTCGATATGTTGGTGGGCAAGGTGCTCTGTTACCTCTATTTGAGCCCGGACAGGCTCGCCTCCGAGGGTGTGTTCACCATGGCTGAGTTGCAGGAGGAGGTGCTCGGTCTGGCCGACGAGAAGCAACTGCTGCGCATGGTCAACAGCCGCTCCGGCGGCACCGATCTGGACAAGAAGAAGCTGCTCGAGAAGATCCGCACCTCCATGCGCCGTCTCAAGCGCCTCGGGATGATCACCGCCCTTGGCAACAGCGACAAGTTCAGGGTCAACGAATCCGTGTTCCGCTTTGCCGCCGATGTGCGCTCCGACGAGGATCCCCGCGCCGTGCAGCTGCGGATGATCCAGGAAGGGGAGGCCATCTTCCACGACGACGAGATGCCGAGCAGCGATTCGCTGTTTGACGACATCGAGGGAGATTTGGATGAAGAGCAGCTGGAGCTGGAGGTGGAAGATGATCTGCAACGTTAATGTTATGGCACAGATGGAGTCGGCCGGTTTGATGGAGAGTGTGGCGTGAGAGGCAAATTCAAATCCCTGACCATGGTCAACTGGAACGGCTTCTTCGCCCGTACCTTCGATCTCGACCAGCTGGTCACCACATTGTCCGGCGGCAACGGGGCGGGCAAGTCCACCACCATGGCGGCCTTTATCGCGGCCCTGATCCCGGATCAGTCCCTGCTGCATTTTCGCAATACCACGGAAGCGGGCTCCAGCAGCGCGTCCCGTGACAAGGGGCTCTACGGCAAGCTGCAGCGCGGCCACTGCTATTCGCTGCTGGAAGTGATGAACAGCCGCGAGCAGCGGATCTGGGTCGGCGTGCACCTGGAGCAGGTCGCCAACCGGGACAACAAGGTCAACATCACCCCCTTCGCCCTGGTGGACGTGCCTGAGCAGCTGCAACCCACGGATCTGCTGCTGGAAAAACTCCATGACGGCAAGGGCCGGGTGCGTGCCTTCACCGATCTGAAGGGGGCCGCCGCCGAGCTGGGGGCCATGAAGGTCGCCAAGTTCAATACGGTGACCGATTATCACAACTTCATGTTCGAGTTCGGCATCACGCCGAAGAAACTGCGGGATCAGAAAGATCGCGGCAAGTTCTATCGCCTGATCGAGGCCTCGTTGTATGGCGGCATCTCTTCGTCCATCAGCCGTTCCTTGCGGGAATACCTGCTGCCGGAGAACTCCGGTGTGCGCAAGGCGTTCCAGGACATGGAGGCGGCCATCTACGAGAACCGCCGCACCCTGGAAGCCATCAAGGAGACCCAGGGCCAGCGGGATCTGTTCAAGAACCTCATTACCGAGACCACCCACTATGTGGCGGCCGAGTATGTGCGGGGCGCCGCCGAGAAGAGCCGTCTCTCCGAGCTGGCCCTGAAGGCGCGCGCTGAGCTCGCCGGCAAGCGTCGCCTGCTGGCGGAAGAGAAGCAGCGCGCCATCTATCTGGCGGACGAGGTGGATCAGCTCAGCAACCGCGAGAAGCTGTTGACCGACGAGCTGGAGTCCGCCGCCGAGCACCTGGCCAAGGTGATGGCCGCAGTGGCGCTGCAAAAGAAGATAGAGCTGTATCGCGCCGATCTGCGGGAGCTCAACGACAAGCTCGAGCAGCAGCAGGCGGTGGTGGAAGAGATCCACGGCCAGTTGCTGGAGGTGGAGGAGCGCAAGGAGCTGGCCCAGGCAGAAGTAGACAGCCTCAAGACCCAGCTCGCCGACTATCAGCAGGCGCTGGACATTCAGCAGACCCGCGCCATCCAGTACCGCCAGGCGGTGCAGGCGCTGGAGACGGCCCGCGCGCAGTGCGAACTGCCGGGACTGACCGCCGAACAGGCGAGCGACAGCCTGCATCAGTTCCGCGCCGCCGAGCAGAGCCTTACCAGTCGAGTACTGGGGGCCGAGCAGCAGCTGGCGCTGGCCAAGGCCGCGGTGGCCGAGCATCAGGCCGCCCTGACGCTGCTGCTCAGCATCGCCCCCGAGACCGCCCGCGAGGCCGCCTGGCCCACGGCGCAGGCGCTGCTCAAGCGTCACATCGAAGACAAGGCCCGCATCGCGCAGGGGCAGGGGCTGCGCGCGGCGCTGGCCCGCCTCGAGAAAGAGAGCGACAGCCAGAAGAATCTCTTCAAGTTGCGTGACGAGCTGCAGCAGGCGTCTGGCCAGCTGATCGCGAGCCAGGACGAGCTGGAGCTGTTTCTTGAGGCCCAGCGCAACCGTCAGGAAGAGCTCGCCGATCAGCAGGCGGAGGCGAACCAGCGCCGCGCCAGCCTCGAGCATCAGGGCGCCCAGCTGGGCCGCGATATCACCGAGCTGACCAGGCTGGCGCCGCGCTGGCTCAAGTCGTTCGAGAAGCTCGAACAACTGCGCGAGCAGAGCGGATTGCCGCTGGCCACCGCCGAGGAGCTCTCGGCCGGTATGCAGACAGTGCTCGACAAGGAGCGGGAGTTCGAGCAGGAGAGCAACCGCATCCAGGGCCAGAAGCAGGCCCTGGAGCTGCAAATTCGCAACCTGCAGCTGGGGGCCGGGGAGGCGGATCCGCGCCTGGCCCGCGTCGCCGAGCAGGTGGGGGGCGTGCTGCTCTCCGACGTCTATGACGACATCTCCATCGACGATGCCCCTTACTACTCGGCGCTCTACGGTCCGGCTCGCAGCGCCTTGGTTGTGCTCGACCTTGAGGGCGCCATCGAGCGACTGAAAAAGCTGGAAGATTGCCCGGAAGATATCTACCTCATCCAGGGCAACCCCGACTCCTTTGACGAGGATCTGGTGGAAGCGGACGAACTGGGGGACGCCGTGCTGGTGCGCACCAGCAAGCGCCAGGTGCGCTTCTCCCGCTACCCCGAGCTGCCGCTCTTTGGCCGCGCCGCCCGGGAAAAACGCATAGAGCAGCTCGATCTCGAGCGGGAAAATCTTATCGAGGGCTACGCCAAGGCCGCCTTTGAGCAGCAGAAGTACCACCGACTCTACGGGCATTTTCGCGACTTTATCGGCCAGCATCTGGATATCGCCTTCCGCCCCGATCCGGAAGCAGAAGTGCAGGCCAAACAGGCCGAGCTGCGCGCGCTGCAAGGGGCCATGGCCGAGTGCGACAAGCAGCTGAGTGAGGCCAAGGCGGCCGCCGCCCAGCTGACTCGCCATATCCAGCTGGTGCAGGGGATGCTGCCCTTTGCCCATCTGTTTGCCGAGACAGACCTGGCGGCTCGTCTCGAGGCGGCCTACGCCGACATCGAGGCCCTTAAAACAGCCGAAGCCTTTGTGGCCCAGCACGGCAAGGGGCTCGAGAAGCTTGAAACCCTGGTGCAGGTGCTGCGCCAGGATCCCCAGGATCTCTCTGCCCTGCAGGCAGCCTTTGACGAGGCGAGCGAACTGCTGGCCGAGCAGAAGCGCCGTTGCTATGCCCTCGATCAGCTGGTGGCCCGTCTGCCGCACTTTGCCTATCAGGATGCGCAAGACCTGCTGGGCAAGGCCTCCGAGATGAGCGAGCGACTCAAAGAGAAGCTCAAAGCCGCCGAGCTGGCGGCCCGCACCGCAGGGGAGCAGCACAAGCAGATTGCCCAGCGTCACACCGAAGCGCTGCAACTGCGCACCGCGCTCGATTCCAGCGCCTCGGCCAAGGGCCAGACCCTGGCGGAGTTCGAGCAGGAGCTGGGGGCCATGGGGCTCACCCTGTCGGACGACATGGAGGAGAAATCCCGCGCCCACAAGAAAGAGATCGAAGAGCTGCTCATTCGCACCCGCTCCCGTCGCACCAGTGCCGAGGCCCAGTTGCAGGTAACCAAGCGCGAGATTGAATCCTTGGGCGGTCGTCTCAAGCTCGAAGGCAAGGACTACTTCGGCGCCCGTAAATCCCTGGTGGGCCACAAGGCGAACTGGTCGCGGGTGGTGCGGCTGGCGCGGGAGACCGATGTCGAGAAGCGCCTCAACAAGCGCGAGCTGGCTTATCTTGACAGCGACGAGCTGCGCTCCATGTCGGACAAGGCCCTCGGCGCCCTGCGGGTGGCGGTGGCCCACGACGAGGCCCTGCGCGATGCGCTGCGCCTCTCCGAGGGCAACCGCAGCACGGAGCAGAAGGTCGCCTTCTACGTGCAGGTCTACCGTTACCTCAAAGATCGCATCCGCAACGACATCATCCGCTCGGACGATCCTGTGGAGGCCATCGAGGAGATGGAGATCGAGCTGGCGCGGCTTGCCGACGAGCTCAAGCAGCGGGAGAACCATCTGTCCCTCTCCTCCCATGAGGTGGCGGCCAAGATCACCAACATCATACGCCGGGAGCAGAACCGCATCCGGGTGCTCAACCAGGGCCTGCAGAACATCGCCTTCGGCCTGGTGCGCGGGGTGCGCCTCAACGTCAACATCCGCGAGGCCCACACTCGTCTCTTGACCGCGCTTGCCGATCAGAGCGCCATGCACAACGATCTGTTCGCCGACAAGGAGCTCAGCTTCTCCGAGGCCATGGCCAAGCTGTTCCAGCGCCTGAACCCGCAGATAGAGCAGGGGGAGCGCAACTATCAGGTGATGGGGGACGTGCTGCTGGACTATCGCAACTACCTGGAGCTCGAAATCGAGGTGCAGCGTGGTGCCGATGGCTGGCTGCGTGCCGAGAGCGGCGCCCTCTCCACCGGTGAGGCAATAGGTACCGGTCAGGCCATTCTCTTGATGGTGCTGATCAGCTGGGAGGAGGAGTCCCGCCGTCTGCGCGGCAAGGACATAGCCCCCTGCCGTCTCTTGTTCCTCGACGAAGCGGCGCGCCTGGATGGCAAGTCCATCGCCACCCTGTTCGAGCTGTGCGAGCGCCAGGACATGCAACTGCTCATCGCGGCGCCGGAGAACATCAGTCCCGAGAAGGGCACCACCTACAAGCTCATCCGCAAGGTGCAGGGCAAGCACGAGCACGTGCACGTGGTGGGGCTGCGGGGCTTCGGTTTCGCCGATGACAAGCTGATCGCCTGACCTCTTCCCCTGACAGGGGCTGACGGGTGAACACACAAACGGGAGGCTTGGGCCTCCCGTTTTCCATGGGAAATATGAGAGAGTAGGCGCCTGTTCGCGGGATCCAGACTGGCGATGCAGGGTAACGGCCATGGCACATCAACCTGACATCGCATCGAGGGAATAAAGCATGACGTGGAAATTACAAAAAGGGCTGCTGGCCTCCCTGTGCCTGCTGCTCGCGGCCTGCAGCAGCCAGCCTGATGCGGGCAGTGCGGGCAACGGGCGAGGTTATACCCAGACTGGGCTGGCCTCCTACTATGCCGATCGCTACCACAACCAGCGCACCGCAAGCGGCGAGCCCTACCAGAAGAGCGCCAACACCGCCGCCCATATGACGTTGCCCTTCGGCGCCATGGTGCGGGTGACCAACCTTGCCAACGGCAAGAGCGTGGTGGTGCGGGTCAATGACAGGGGCAACTTCCCCAGAGGCCGGATCATCGATCTCTCAAGAGCGGCATTTAGCACCATAGGCAACACCCGATCCGGCCTTCTCAAGGTCAAGGTCGAGGTGTTGTAGGGGGCCATAAGCCCGGCCCATTGCACAGCGGGAAACGGCAAGGCCCCGGACATTGCATCTCAGCGTTGACAGCCTCCAGCCTCCAGTCGTATCTGTGTTATTGCGTGACTGCCGCTCAAGGCACTCAGCTGATCTTTTGCTGCCCCTCGCCAGGGCGCCAATATGGAGGTTGTTGAGATGACGAACCGTACGCCCATTCAGGCCACACAGATCCCGGAGAACAAGGCAAAGTCCCTCTATCCGGAGCCCTTCGCCTCCCTGGTCAAGCACCGCACCAGACGCAGACTGGGGGACCACTTCGGTCTTGCCAATCTGGGGGTGAACCTGACGACCCTGGCGCCGGGCGCCATCTCGGCGCTCAAGCATCACCACAGCAGGCAGGATGAGTTCATCTATGTGCTCTCGGGCACCCCTATGCTGCGCTACGGGGAGGAGGAGTACCTGATGTCGCCGGGGGAGTGCATAGGCTTCAAGGGTGGTAACGGCCTGGCCCACCAGTTGCTCAACCCTGGGGAGGTGGAGGCGGTTTATCTCGAGCTGGGGGACAGGCTGGCGGGGGACACAGTCCAATACCCTGACGACGATCTGGCCCTGGTTCAGGGCGCCGATGGCGCCTGGGTTGCCAGTCATAAGGACGGGACCCCTTATTAGGGGCCCATCACTCTTTGGGAAAGCATGATAAGCCTATGAAATTCATCCCCTTCTGTGAGGTGCGCGCAGAGGATTTTCTGCCCCTGGTCAACGACGAGACGTTGCGAAAGCACCTGATTGACCATCCCTCTTTCGAGCTGGCCACGGTGCGGCGCTGGATGGAGGAGAAGATGGCGATAGATGCGCTGCCCGGTTGCCGCGTGCGCGCCGTCCTCATCGATGGCCGACTTGCGGGGTGGTGCGGCCTCCAGCCCGATGAGGAGGGAGTCGAGATAGCCATCGTCATCGCCAGGGCGGGTTGGGGCAGGGGTCTCGCCATCTTCAACGAGATGATGGGTTGGGCGCGCAGCATGGGCCATCAGGAGGTCGTCTTTCATCTGCTGGGCACACGCCCCTTATACAAGTCCCTCGCCAGGCGCGCCACCAGGGTGACAAAGACGACACTGTCGGGGCACCCTTTCACCACCTATTACTTCAGCGTTTAGATCTGGAGCAGGCCCTGCCGCCGTCCCGTTGTTCACCCGGGTGAACACTCTGTCCATCCTGCCCATCTATATCGACCTGGCCGCCATGCCTACACTGGGCGCCATGTTGAGGGAGGCGGCTGCCATTAGAGGGCAGCCACCTCCCGGTCTCTTGATGATGTGACAGTGGAGAAATAGGGATGAAGAGAGAGTCGGACAAGATAGTGTCGATCGCCGTGCTCAAGGCCAAAGCCGGCATGAGAGAGCGCCTGCGCCACGAGTTGCTCGCGCTGATAGCGCCCACCCGCCGGGAGCCTGGCAATCTCGATTATGTGCTGTTCGAGTTGAAGGACGAACCCGGCACCTTCTACATGCGCGAAGCCTTCGTCAGTCAGGCCGCCCTGGATGCCCACTGCGAGACGGACTATTTCCAGGCCTTCGCCCGCCAGGCGGGCGACTTGCTGGCAGAGCCCCTTAGCCTCATCTTCATGGAGGAAGTGAGTCCGTCATCGGCCATGACGCAGGGCTGAGATCTGGCTCTGCTCTTCCCTCGAGCCAGTTTGCCCCCGTTCCCAAAGGGTGCGGATTCGCTATGATTGAGATGGCGCAGTGACTGGTACTGAGGGCGCTGCATGCAAACCCCGGTTGTCACTAGTCAAAGGTGGTATTGGGCCTATTGTCGGCCGTCACGGGAGGCGTCATGAAGAGAACCCTGATCCTGGTGCGTCACGGCAAGTCGAGCTGGGAAGAGAAGGGGCTGACTGACAGGGCGCGGCCGCTCGCCGAGCAGGGCCTGCGCGACGCGCCCCTGATGGGCAGACGGCTGGCGCACGATAAGGTGCGACCCGATCTCATCCTCTCGAGCCCCGCCTGCCGGGCCTTGTCGACGGCGAATATCATCGCCGAGGTGCTCGGCTACCGGCCAGAGGAGATAATGACGGACGAGCGGCTCTATGGCGCAGATGTGAGGACCCTGATGGAGGTGATGGGTGAGCTGGGTGACGAGTTAAGATGCGTCATGCTCTTTGGTCACGATCCCGAGTTCACCGACCTTGCCCACCGTTTTTCCGGTAGGATCACCCGGATGCCGACTTGCGCCGTCGCCCGCTTCACCTTTGACGCCCCCTCCTGGTCGGCCGCCGCGTCGCAAACGCCGCTGACGGCCGTGCTCGACTATCCGAAAAAGGGGTAAGTGAATAGCAAGAGGAAGCGCAGGGTTGTCGCTCACCGGGGTCTGGTGAAGAAGCTGGCAAGAGAGCAAACAAGAAGGGGAGCCCAGGCTCCCCTTCGCATTTCCGTCATGTCGCTTATTTGGCGGCGATCGGCCCCTTGGTGCCCGCATCGTTATCGACCCAGCCATCCTCCCCCTTGATGCGACGATCCCCCTGTATGGTGTAGATGACCATGCCGTCCTTGAACACCAGGGCCCCGTCGGATTTCTTGGCACTGACCTTCTTGTCGTTGACCCACACCTGATCCTTGTCATCGATGCGGATGGTGGCAACGGTGGCGCCCGTTTCGGGGAAGGTGGCGACCCAGTTGCCCGCGTAGGGACTGGCGCTGGTGGCCGCAGCGGGGGCGGCGCCAAACCCGGCGGCCGCGTTCTCGGCCTTGGTCTTGTGAATATCGCAGCCCTGGGCCTCGGTCACCTGGGTGCAGCCGGAGCGCTCCAGCTGCTGGGCATATTTTGCGTTGATGGCGTGAGCCGGGGCCATGCCAAGCAGGGTCAGGGTCACGATCAGAGCAGCATTCCTGGACATAATTCATCCCTCAAAATGTGAGTCTTGCCGGTTCATCGCAGCCTTGACTGCCATGAGCAACAGCCTGGGTTCGCGGCAATATCCTGGGTGCGAGGTGGCAGGCCTGTTTCACGTTAGCAGCTGGAACGGGACTCGCACAGGGGGGCGAAAAAATAGGTGCCATCCACGGGCTCCCTGAGCCCGTGGACTCAGCTTTGGGGCACTCTTATCCCCTTGTCGAGGTAGAGGCTGCTGTAGTGGGCGCGATGGGTGACGAACATCACCTGGTGGCGGCTGCCGTCAGAGAGGATGACGAAATCTCCGGCCTGGGCCGGGCTTTGCAAGAGGATCTCGTGCTCGGGGGCCGTCAGCTTGTCGACCTCTTCCCTGAAGATGAGGGTGTATGAATACATATGGCACTCCACTGCAGGCGCATATACAGACAGGTTTCCCAACTCTAGTCGCCAGTGCCCGGATCCGCGGCGCTCAAGCGGCACCTGTGCGGCCGTTAATTTTATGGGTAAGCTGACCCCTGATGGGCGCCCCCGGAAGGGGCCGCAAGGATGAGCCTATGAACCCCACTTTTCGTGAAGCAAGAAGCCAAGGAGTTGTCATGACGGAACTGGTCACTGAGCTGGTGCGGATCGCCGCCTTTTCCGAAGGATCCCGCGGGGGCAATCCCGCCGGTGTCTGGGTAGGGGCCCAACTGCCGACGGCGGAGGAGATGCAGCGGATCGCCGCCGAGGTCGGATTCTCGGAGACGGCCTTCGCCGCCCCGCTGCAAAGCGAAGGGCAAGGCGCAGAGGTGCGCCAATGGCGGGTGCGCTACTTCTCTCCCGAGGCGGAGGTGCCGTTTTGCGGCCATGCCACCATAGCCCTCGGGGTGGCGCTGGCGCGCCGCTTCGGGGCAGGGGACCATGCCTTGCGCCTCAGCCAGACCCAGATTCGGGTCTCGGGCTGGCAGGATGAGCAGGGGCAATGGCAGGCGGCGCTGCAATCCCCGCCGACCCACAGCAAACCGGCGCCTGCGGATCTGATGCGCGAAACCCTGGCGCTGTTTGGCTATGACGCGGCCAGCCTGGATCCCCGTATACCCCCGGCGATCATTCACGGCGGCGCCGATCATCTGGTGTTGGCGCTCAAGGATCGCGCAACGCTCTCGGCCATGCACTATTCGCAGGCTCAGGGGCGCCTGCTGATGCGCCGCGAGGGCCTGGTGACCATTCTGCTGGTGCATGTGGCCGGGGAGAGGTTGTTCCACACCCGCAATGCCTTCGCCTACGGCGGCGTCTATGAGGACTCGGCCACCGGCGCCGCGACCGCAGCCTTCGCCGGCTACTTGCGCGACCTCCACTGGCCCCACGGCGGCGCCATCGACATAGTGCAGGGGGAAGACATGGGCATGCCGTCGCGGCTGCATGCCGAGATCCCGGCGGAACCCGGCAGTTCAATTCGGGTGTCAGGAGCGGCGCGGTGGATCTGAACCGGCATCATACGCAATACCACGTCAATTGAGGCAGGAGGACGATGTCGATGGGATTGTTTGAGCGAGCGGATATTCGTGCATTGAGCGAAAAGCTGCTGGGGTTGTCACAGGGGCAGGGGATGCTACTGACTAGCGCCGCAGGCCGAGAGTTGGATGACATGCTCAAGCGCGTTGGCGGTGTGCAACCGCTCGGTTTGGGTGCGCGGCGTCAGCTTACCGAGCGGGGTCGTGTTTTTTTGATGGACAAGCTCGCAGAGGCAGCAGACGACAATGTCTGGTCGGGTGATGCCGTGCTGACAGAGTTGGGTTGCCAACTGCCTCGGCGCATTAACGGTGCAACCCTGAGTGGCCTTTGGCACCGAGACTGCAAGGTCAGATTGTCACAGAATCACATGGAGCAGGTTGCAGCGCTGGGGCTTAGGGTATTTGGTGATGAGGTCATACGATTACGTACCTTGACACCGCTGACATTGGTCGATGTGGAGGGCGGACGGCACGACATGACCGCTGTGATGATGCTTCTGGGGGAGTTGGTATTGCCAGAACGAGCCTTGGTCGGGTTGGAAGGCATGGAATGGCAAGGGTGGCAGTTAGTCACGGTGGAAAACAAGGGGGCCTTCGTGGACTACCCGCTACAAGAGGGCGAATTGCTGCTTTATGTCCCTGGCCGCAATACCGCCCTGGCAAAGCAACTGCTCCCCCTATTGCCAGAGAGCCTCCCCTGGGCACACTTTGGGGATCTGGATCAACGTGGCCTGGACATTGCCACCGAACTGGCGGGGGCTCTGGGTCGTCCTCTGGCGCTCTGGTTACCCGACAATCTCATGGATTACGTCCATCACTATGCCCGCGACTTACTCCGTCAGCCGAAAGAACAAAAGAGGCAGCGAGGCAAAATTGCTTGGCGAGACAACATAGCACCAGTTCAGGGGAGCACAGTGCTGGCAGAGGCATTGGCTCATTTGACCGCCAATAAAGCCTGGTTGGAACAAGAAGTCCTGGTCACAGCCAGATGCTGGCAGTTATGGGCACTTGGTGTTGAGAGGTAAACCGCACAATAAAAAACCGCCCTTGTGAAGTGGGCGGTTTTTTTATGGTGCCGACCCTTATTTCAGGGCTTTCTTCAGCTTCTTGATCTTGCCTTCGTGCTTGGCAATTTTATCCTTGCGGGCGGCGATTTTCTTCTTGATATCTTTTTTGCTGGCTTTGGCCATAGGTAGTGCTCCTTGTGTCAAGAGGTCATCATGGGGTCATGATGTTCAGGATCTGTCCATGTGAATAGCCCAGAGTGCCACATGAATTCCATCCGGGCCAGTGCTTCAGGGTTCCGGGAGCGGATGCTCCCCTGACGCAAATCCGGCGAAGGGGTGGCTCGCTCATCGGGACTGGTTTGCAGGATAGTCCAGTTTCCCGGCGGCGCCACTGTGGCAGCGCCGACATTGTCGGTGGCCAGACAACAAAAAAGCGCCCCTGGGGGCGCTTCTTGCATCATCCGAACCACAAGCCAGGGGATCAGGCCTTCTTCAGGTAGGCCGCGACCAGCACTATCTGCACGCCGTTGACCTTGCCTTCGATGTGCAGCGGGTTGTTGGTCAGGCGAATGCCTTTGACCAGGGTGCCACGCTTGGCGGTGAAGCCGCCGCCCTTGACCTCGAGATCCTTGATCAGGGTGACGGAATCCCCCTCCTGCAGCACGGCGCCGTTGGAGTCGATGGTGGGCACGCTGTCGTCATCGTCACTGGCGCTGCCTGCCTCGGCCCAGGCCTTGGCCTCTTCTTCCATGTACATCATGTCCAGCATGTCCTGGGCCCAGATCTCGCCCCGGGCAGACAGGTTTTTAAGCTGGCGCCATGCCATCACCTGCACCGCCGGCACCTGGCTCCACATGCTGTCACCCAGGCAGCGCCAGTGGTTGACCTCTGTGGTGTCCGGCTGCTCCAGCTGGCCACGGCAGGTGGTGCACAGCGCCACGCTGTGGTCATCGTCACTGGCGGGGGAGTGTGGCACCGGGAAGGCAGTCAGCGCATGTTCTGCTCCACACAGCTCACACTTGGCGTCCGCACGCGCTTGCAGGATGGCATTGATGGTCATGTTTTGGTTCCGTTCATATGGATAAAACGACCCGCGTGGGCGAGTCGCGCTAATGAGGGGGCGGAATATAGCACAAATCCCTGCTTTTTGTCAGGCTACCAGCAAGGGCGCAGGGCAGGCGCGCTGGCGAGTGCTTTTTGATGGCAGATCGCTAGAATGAGCCTCCCTTTTGGATAGCAGGACAAGCTCACCGTGCTGGCTCACCGTTTTCGACAACTGGATCGCTTGCTGACCGAAGAGAGAGGTTGGTGGCAATACCAGCCCTATCATCATCTGAGCCTGGCCTTCGCCGCCGAGGCCCCCGAGCTTGCCGCCTGCCTAAACGGCCTCAGTCTTGACGAGATAGCGCGGCTCGACGGCGACATGGAGGCGCTGTGCACCCTGCTTGCCCCCTGGATCCCGGCAGGGGCCGAGTTGCATGCCCTGAGCGAGCTCGACGCCTTTGTCCCCGAACCCATTCACTGCGCCAGGGCCATGGCGATGTACATGCCGGGACGCAAGCAGGCGCAGATAGAAGCCTTCACCGGCTGTCTGCCCGCCCATCAGGGCCCCTATCTGGAGTGGTGCGCCGGCAAGGGCCACCTGGGGCGCCTGGTCTCCCTGCATCGGGGGGCCGAGATCCTCAGCCTCGAATTGCAGCGCACGCTCTGCGAGGAGGGGCGGCAGCTCGCGGCGCGGGATGGTGCCCACATGCAGTTTGTGGAGGCCGACGCCTTCGCCGCCGAGTCGGGGGCGCTCATAGCCCCGCACCATCACGCCATGGCGCTCCATGCCTGCGGTGAGCTGCATACCCATCTGCTGGAGCAGGTGGCCGAGCGCGGCGCCCGGGGCGTGACCCTGTCCCCCTGTTGCTATCACCTGATCCGCACCTCTCATTACCGCCCCCTGTCACAGGCCGCCAAGGCCAGCGCCCTGCACCTTGGCAAGAGTGACTTGAAGCTGCCGCTGCAGGAGACGGTGACCGGCGGTGCCCGCATCTCCCGCCTGCGCGAGCAGGAGGTGATCTGGCGTCTCGCCTTCGATTGCCTGCAACGGGAGGTGCGCGGGGTGGATGAGTACCTGCCGGTGCCCAACCTGCAAAAGAGCCTGCTGGCGGGCAGCTTCGAGGCCTTCTGTGACTGGGCCGCCGAGCGCAAGGGGATGCTGTTGCCTGGGGGGATAGACCATGGCGACTTCCTCGCCAGGGGGGAGCGGCGCTTTGGGGACGTCGCCCGCATGGAGCTGGTGCGCCATCTGTTTCGCCGTCCGCTGGAGATCTGGCTCGCCCTGGATCGCGCCCTCTTCCTCGAGGAGCAGGGCTATGAGGTAGAGCTGGGGGCGTTTTGCGACAAGCCCATGACCCCTCGCAATCTGCTGATCCGGGCGGTGCGCGTCCGCGGCGCATAAAAACGAGCGTTCCGGGATCAAAATGAGGCCGTGGCGAGGTTTCATCTGAGTGCAGAGTGAAATGGCTCACAAAATCGCCAAACTCTTAATTCTTGTCGTGAATTTAGTTGTCAGGATGCCTATGCTCGCCCTGACATTTTCAAGACAAGGATGGTTACCCATGTTCATGCTCAAGCGCACCGCCTGGCTGGTTGCGGGGCTCTGCGCCTCGCCAACTTATGCGGCCATGAATATTCAGCCCGACCCACAAAATAGCGGTGGCTATGTGATTGCCGCCTCCGATATAACGGCCGTTGAAAAGGCCAAGACGGCCAATCCCATGTACGGCATCTGGTCAAAGGCATTGGCCACCCGGCCCAACACCCTGGTGGATGCGATTGTGCCGAGGCGAGTCGACAACCCGGACAACGTCAAACGGGTCGAGCGGGTCTTTACCGAATCGGACTGGGATTTTTTGACCCAGATGGCGGCCCCTGAATATACCTATGAGCGCTTCTTGCGGGCGGTCGGCAAGTTCCCCGCCTTCTGCGGCGACTACACGGACGGGCGCAATGCGGACGCCATCTGCAAAAAATCCATCGTCACCGCCTTCGCCCACTTCGCCCAGGAGACCGGCGGCCATATCGGCAAGGACAATGTGTCCGACAACCCGCTGGGGCTCGAGGAGTGGCAGCAGGCGCTGGTGCATGTGCGCGAGATGGGCTGGGCCGAGGGGCAACTCGGCTATACCACGGGCTGTGGCCAGAATGACTGGCAGAACAGGAAATGGCCTTGCAGCACGGGGCAGGGCTACTTTGGCCGTGGCGCTAAACAGCTCTCCTATCACTTCAACTACGGCGCCTTCTCCGAGGCGATGTTTGACGGCAACGCCTCTGTGCTGCTGAACAGCCCCGGCCTGGTGGCCGACTCCTGGCTCAACCTCGCCTCCGCCATCTGGTTCTTCCTGACGCCGCAAGCCCCCAAACCCGCCATGTTGCACGTCATCGACAGAACCTGGGTGCCCTCCCAGCGCGAGGTCGCGGCGGGCATCGGCTATGGCTTTGGCACCACCATCAATGTCATCAACGGCGGCATAGAGTGTGGCGAGCAGAACAAGAACAAGGGGCAGCCGGTCAACCGTATCCGTTACTGGGAAGGGCTGGCCGCCCACTACGGGATCCCGCTGCTCCCGGACGAGAAGAACACCTGCTGGCAGCAGACTCCCTATGGCAGCCTCAACCTGAACGGCGCCACCGACGTGCTTTACACCAACTGGGACGGCAACTGGAAATATTATGCCGACAGGCCAGGTGGCTACTCGTTTGAGTGCGAGCTGGTGGGATTCCAGACCGCCTATTCGGCCCTGGTGCCGGGGGATTACGAGAAGTGCGTGACCAATTTCTACGGCTCCCACGCCAACTGGCCCAAGGTGCGGGTGGTGGCCAAGCTCGATCCCGCGCCCGTTGACCCGACCGACCCGCCCGTGGGAGATGTGCCTGCCTGGGTAGCCAGCAAGGTCTACACCGCAGGCAATAAAGTCAGCCACAAGGGCGTGGTGTATCAGGCGAAGTGGTGGACCCAGGGCAACGAGCCAGGCAAGGGAGACCCCTGGGCGCCGGTGAACTGAGCCCGGCGAGGGCGCGTCATCAGTCATGATGGGGAAGGGGGGTGATGGGCCTCTCTTCCCCTCTTTCATGGGGATCCGGCGCAAGGGGGCCTCTGATCGGCCCGGCGGGTACTTGCCTGCGGTCCTTACCCAGTCGAGAGTGTTCGAGATCTCATCCCACACAGAGGAGTGACACATGAATATCGCCATCCATTTTGAAATTCCGGTGCAGGATCTGACGCGGGCCATCCGCTTCTATGAAGCGCTCTTCGAGATAGCCCTCGAGCGGGCGCACATAGATGGCAACGAGATGGCGCTGTTCCCGCTGTTTGACGGCATGGCGGGCTGCTCCGGCGCCCTGGCAAAGGGGGAGAGCTATGTGCCGAGCCAGGACGGTACCCGGGTCTATCTGAAGGTCGCGGACATAGAGCGGGCCATGGCCCGGGCGCTGACAGCGGGAGGGGAGTGTCTCTATACCATCACCCGGGTGGGGGAGCACATTCGGGTGGCCGAGATCAGGGATTGCGAAGGCAATCGCATCGCCCTGCAGGAGGGGCCCTGAGTGTTATTCATCCCGTGCATGGGGGTTGTTGAATCATTCATGTGATAAATGATGGTGGCGAATTTCCCCTTTTGGGGGGAGGCCAGGGTCGTCGGCCCCGCGGCGGGGCCCCGGGATGGTCAGTTGCCGCCGCCCGGATCCCGTGCTACTTCATCTGGTGCGGCAAGGAGTCAAGATCCACTTAGCCCCGTCTGCCGCTCAGCACTCAAGGAGGCATCATGGAAGGTCATTGTCTGTGTGGCGGGATCACCGTTTCAAGCGGCGATCACAAGGAGGTCAACCTGTGTCACTGCGCCATGTGCCGGCGCTGGTCCGGCGGGCCCATGTTCGCGGTGCATGGCGGCAAGGGGGTCAGTTTCAAGGGGCTCAGCCCTGTGGCCTACCGCTCGTCCGAGTGGGCGGAGCGCGGCTTCTGCCCCAACTGCGGCACCCACCTTTTCTATCATCTGTTGCCGACGGACGAGTACATCCTCTGTGCCGGGCTGTTTCAGGAACAGGCGTTCGAGCTCACCGGGCAGATCTTTATCGACGAGAAACCGGACTTCTACGAGCTTAAAAACGACACCCCGACCCTGACCGGGCAGCAGGTGTTCGAGCAGTTCGCCCCCAAACCCTGAGCCCGTCGCTGCGCCAGCAGTGTCGGCAAAACCCCAAGGAGACTGCCATGGATGAGCAACAGAAGGTGAGGGGGCCTGCCTCCTATTTTCCCTCCATCGAGAAAACCTACGGGCAGCCGATTGCCCACTGGCTGGCCCTGCTGGCGGGGCGGGAGGAGCGCAAACACATGGCGCTGGTGGCCTGGCTCAAGGGCGAGCACGGCCTGGGCCACGGCCATGCCAATGCCCTGGTGGCTCACTTTTTGGCGCAGCCCGATGCGCCTGGCGTGGCATAAAAATGCCGCAACGCAGGAAAGGCAGAGGAGAAGAGGGATGAAGATAAGCGTCAGCGTCCGGGTCGAGCGGCCACTCGCTCTGGTATGGGAGGGGTGGAACACTCCCGCCAGCATCATGGCATGGAATGCCGCCTCCCCCGAGTGGCACTGCCCCGGCAGTCGGGTGGATCTGCGGGTCGGCGGGCTTTTTTGTCACCGTATGGCCGCCCGGGATGGCAGCATGGGGTTTGATTTCGAGGGCACCTTCACCGAGGTGGAGCCCCTAACCTCCCTGGGTTACGTCATGGACGATGGCCGCGCCGTCAGGGTGACGTTCGTGGCGGAGCAGGGAGGCACCCGGGTGCACGAGGAGTTCGACGCCGAATCCGAACACAGCGGCGAGCAGCAGCGTGCCGGCTGGCAGAGCATACTCGACAACTTCAAACGCTATATGGAAAGCGCGTCCTGAGACGCGCTTTTCGATCAACCTTCTCCTGCCCGGCGCCGGGCTACTCCTCGATATCCAGCAGCACCAGGATGGCGCTCTCGCCCCCCCATTCCCGCGGGGCCTGATGGAAGGCGCGCACATTGGGGTGCTGGGCCAGCCAGCTCGGAATGCGCTGCTTGAGCACATGTTTGCCGATGCCGTGCATCACGGAGGCGACGTGGATGTTCTCTTTTTGGCACAGGGTGAGCAGGGCGGCCAGCTCCTGCTTGGCCTGGAGCTGACTCATGCCGTGCAGATCCAGATAGATCTCCGGCGGATAGAGGCCGCGCTTGAGCTTTTTCAGCTCGAATTTTGACACGTCTTCACGCACAAATCGGGTCGGGCCCTCTTCGTCCAGATGAGGCTGGTACTCGTCGCTGAAAAAGTGGTCAACCCCAAGCTTTTCGCGGCTCTCACGCAGTTCGCGTTTCTGCTTGACCGGGCTTGAGGAGGCCCTTATGGTATCTTGCTTAATTTTCCGGGTACCTTTGACAGCATCACGAAACAGCAGGCTTTCCTCGTCTGTGGGTGAGGGCGATTTTTTCATCAGGTACTCGTCTTGCTCGCTGTATAGAATTCTCGGGCCGGATATTACTCGACTTGGAGGTGGATTTGGACAAGATATTTATCGACGAGGTGGTTGCCGAGATGCACACCATCCAGGACATGTTGCGCTGGGCCATGAGTCGTTTCAACGACGCCGGGATCTTCTACGGACATGGTACCGACAACGCCTGGGATGAGGCCGTGCAACTGGTGCTGCCCGCGTTACATCTGCCGCCGGACGTGGATCCCGGCATGCGCCACTCCCGCCTGACCACCAGCGAGCGCCACCGCATCGCCGAGCTGATCATCCGCCGGGTGCAGGAGCGGGTGCCTGCCGCCTACCTGACCAACAAGGCCTGGTACGCGGGTTGGGAGTTCTACGTGGACGAGCGGGTGCTCATCCCGCGCTCCCCCATCGCCGAGATGGTGGCCAACCGCTTCGCTCCCTTCCTCAAACATGAGCCGACCCGGATCATGGATCTCTGCACCGGCTCGGGTTGCATCGCCATCATCATGGCCCACGAGTTCCCCCATGCGGAAGTGGATGCCATCGACATCAGCGTCGATGCCCTCAACGTGGCCGAGCGCAATATCAACGATCATGGCCTTGAGCAGCAGGTCATTCCGATCCGCTCCGATCTGATGCGCGACCTGCCCGCCGGTGACAAGTACGATCTCATCGTCTCCAACCCGCCCTACGTGGACTCCGAGGACATGTCGGACTTGCCGGAGGAGTTTCGCCACGAGCCGGAGCTGGCGCTGGCATCGGGCTCCGATGGCCTCAAGCTCACCAAGCGCATCCTGGCCAACGCCGCGGACTTCCTCAAGGATGATGGCGTGCTGGTGGTCGAGGTGGGCAACAGCATGATCCACCTGGAAGCCCAATTCCCCGAGGTGCCCTTCACTTGGGTCGAGTTCGAGAACGGTGGTCACGGCGTCTTCGTGATGACCCGCGCCGAGCTGGTGCAGTACCAGGCCCATTTCGCGATTTACAAGAGCTAAGCAGCAAGGAGCATCCATGGCAGGGAACAGTTTTGGCCAACTCTTTCGGGTCACCACCTTTGGCGAGAGCCACGGCCTCGCGCTTGGCGCCGTGGTCGACGGTTGCCCCCCGGGGCTGGAGATAAGCGAAGCGGATCTGCAAATCGATCTGGACAGGCGCAAGCCCGGCACCTCCCGCTACACCACCCAGCGCCGCGAGGCGGACGAGGTGAAGATCCTGGCCGGGGTGTTCGAGGGACGCACCACGGGCACCTCCATCGGGCTCTTGATCGAGAACACCGATCAGCGCTCCAAGGACTACTCCGAGATCAAGGATCTGTTCCGTCCGGGCCACGCCGACTACACCTATCACCAGAAGTACGGCCAGCGTGACTACCGCGGCGGTGGTCGCTCCTCGGCCCGCGAGACCGCCATGCGGGTGGCGGCGGGGGCCATCGCCAAGAAGTACCTCAAGCAGATGCACGGCATCGAGATAGTGGGCTTTCTCTCCCAGCTCGGCCCCATCAAGGCCGAGGCCTTCGATGCGAGCCAGATCGAGCAGAACCCCTTCTTCTTCCCCGATGCGGGCAAGCTGGAGGCCCTCGACGAGTACATGCGGGCGCTCAAGAAAGAGGGCAACAGCATAGGCGCCAAGGTGGCTGTCATTGCGCGCAACGTGCCTGTGGGACTGGGTGAGCCGGTGTTCGACCGGCTCGACGCCGACATCGCTCACGCCATGATGGGCATCAATGCGGTGAAAGGGGTCGAGATAGGTGACGGTTTCGCCGTGGTGGAGCAAAAAGGCTCCGAGCATCGCGACGAGATGACCCCGGCCGGCTTTGCCAGCAACCATGCGGGCGGCATCCTGGGGGGCATCTCCTCCGGCCAGGACATAGTGGTGAGCATGGCGCTCAAGCCCACCTCCAGCATCACTGTGCCGGGCAAGACCATCAACACCAGCGGCGAGGCCACCGAGATGATCACCAAGGGGCGCCATGATCCTTGTGTCGGCATCCGTGCCGTGCCCATCGCCGAGGCCATGCTGGCCCTGGTGCTGATGGATCACCTGCTGCGCCACCGTGCCCAGAACCAGGGCGTGCATACCCAGACCCCGCTGCTGCGCTGATCTGCAAGCAGCGCTGTCAGCTGATCACCGTGCACGGCAAAAAGGCGACCCCAGGGTCGCCTTTCTCGTTTGTGCGGTGTCGTCAGGGTCAGCCCTGAGTGCCTTCCTCCCGGGGCTGGCTGCCATCGATGCGGCACACCGGCGGGGCAAACGCCGCGTCCAGCGCCGGGAGGTCGGCGATGGCGGCATCGATGCGGGCAAGCTCTGCGTCGCTCACCGCCTGGCTGGCGAACATCAGGCTGACCGGCTGCTGGTGCAACAGCACCTGGCACAGGGTGAACTCCTCTGCCCCCAGCTGGGCCAGCCGATGGCGGGCATATTGCCACTCTATGATGACCCCATCGAGTCGCCGCGCCAGCAGGAGGGCGATCAGCCTGTCATCCGAGTTGTATTCGCTCGCCTGCCGAAGGGAGGGGCAGGCGTCGCTCAGGGGGAGGGGACGGGTGCCTCGCAGCTTGCCAAGGCGTAGCCCCGTCTGCTGGCACAGGTCCGCTAGGCCCCTTATCCCCTGCCAGCGATCTGGGTTCCCGGGGGCCGCCTTGTGGCTGAGCAGCACGAAGCTGGCGCGTCTGTAGGGGGCCGAGAAGCGGGCGAAGCGCGCCCGCTCCGGGGTCTTCAGGGCCCCCATGGCGACATCCAGCTGCTGGCGTGCCATGAGGTGCAAGGCCCGGGCCCAGGGGAGGTTGCGAAACGCGGGCTCAAGATTGGCGCCGCGGAGGATCTGGCGGGTCAGGGTCACGTCCAGCCCGCCGAGCTCGCCATCGGCCTCGATCTCGCTAAAGGGGGGCCAGTGGCTCCAGGCCACCGACAGTGTCTCCCTGGCGCCAAGGGGCAGGCTCGGTGCGAACAGCAGGCCCAGGCTCAATGCGCAGTGAATAGCGGTCTGGATATGTTTCCTGATCAAGCAGAACCTCCCTGTTCTGTGTCGTGAGTGTATGAATACGCACCCCAGGATGGGACTAGCCCTGGCGAGCGTCATCATCGCCATTCTGCCCCGCCATAGCGGGCTTTTCCACCCGGGCTGGGAGGCATATCACATTTTTCTCGTCTAAGTGCGCCAACTCCGTTAGACTGCGCCTCTATTCTTTCCCCTTTGCTCTGCTCCCCGGGGAAATCGTTGTTTTCTCTATAGGCCCAGATCCTGTGAGATGGCATCGGCTCAGCAGAGGAGCCCCACCACAGATCCCCGGCGCCCCTATCCCTAGCAGGTAATTATGAGTTTTACTTCCCTCGGTCTGGCCGAACCCTTGTTGCGTGCCGTTGCCGAGCAAGGCTACGACACCCCGTCTCCCATCCAGCAACAAGCGATCCCGGCCGTCCTGGCTGGCCGTGACCTGATGGCCGCCGCCCAGACCGGGACCGGCAAGACCGCAGGCTTTACCCTGCCGATGCTGCAGCGCCTCACCGAGAGCAAGCGCAAAGTATCCCCGAACCGCATTCGTGCCCTGGTGCTGACTCCGACCCGCGAGCTGGCTGCCCAGGTGGGCGAGAGCGTGCGCAACTACGGCAAGCACCTGCCGATCCGCAGCCACGTCGTCTTCGGCGGCGTCAGCATCAACCCGCAGATGATGGCAACCCGCCGTGGTCTGGACGTGCTGGTGGCCTGCCCGGGCCGCCTGATGGATCTCTACAACCAGAACGCCGTCAAGTTCGACGAAGTCGAGATCCTGGTACTGGACGAAGCGGACCGCATGCTCGACATGGGCTTCATCCGTGACATCCGCAAGATCCTGGCCCTGATGCCGAAGAAGCGCCAGAACCTGCTCTTCTCCGCCACCTTCGCCGACGAGATCCGCGAGCTGGCCACCGGCCTGCTGGACAACCCGGCGGTGATCGAAGTGGCCCCGCGCAACAGCACCGCCGAGCGTATCGAGCAGCTGGTGCACCCCTGTGACAAGGCCAACAAGATCGCGCTCTTGAGCCACCTGGTCACCAGCAACGACTGGCAGCAGGTACTGGTGTTCACCCGTACCAAGCACATGGCCAACCGTGTTGCCGAGACCCTCGACAAGAACGGCGTCAGCGCCGCCGCCATCCACGGCAACAAGAGCCAGGGTGCCCGTACCCGTGCCCTGGCCGGTTTCAAGGAAGGCAGTGTCAAGGTGCTGGTGGCGACCGACATCGCCGCCCGTGGTCTGGACATCGACAAGTTGCCGCAAGTGGTCAACTTCGAGCTGCCCAACGTGGCGGAAGACTACGTGCACCGTATCGGTCGTACCGGCCGTGCCGGCGCCGCCGGTCACGCCATCTCCCTGGTGGCGGCCGATGAAGGCAAGCTCATCAAGGCCATCGAGCGTCTGACCAAGCAGAACATCAAGTGCGAGCAGGTGGCTGGCTTTGAAGCCTCCCGCGAGACGCTGGACAACATCGCCCGTGGCATAGGCGCGCCGCTTCGCAAAGAGCCGCGGGATCCGAGCGAAGAGCGCCGTGCGCCGCGCCCGCAGGGTCAGCGTCAGGGGGCCGGTCGCTCCGGCAATGCTGGCGGTGCACGCACCGGTGGCAACGCGGGCAAGCCAAAGCCGCAAGGTGGACAGCGTCCCGCCGAGGGTGCCGCCAAACCGGCTCAGGCCCGTCGTCCCCGCCGCGCCAGCCACAACCAGTAAGCGGCTCGGGAGCCAGGCTCCCCGGCTGTTCGGTTGCTAAAAAAGCCCGCACCATCTGGTGCGGGCTTTTTGTTTGTGGTCAGCAGTGAAATGGTCAGGGGATGAGCACGGTGATCAAGATATGGGCCGCGCTCACCAGGATAACGCTGAAGGTCAGCCCCATCCCCACCACCCGATAGCGGAAGTTCTCCGGCGTGCGGCTCATGCCAAAGGCGTGGCAGAGGCGGCCGCACAACAAGCTGGCCCCCAGCAGATGGACAAGCCAGGGAGTCTGGCTGGTCACTTCGACAAAATAGATGAGCAGCAGGGCCAGGGGAACATACTCGGCAAAGTTGGCGTGCACCCGCATGGCCCGCAGCATGGCGGGATCTTCCCCGTGCCCCAGCGCCACCCCGCGGCTGTGGCGGGTGCGAATGGTGCGCACGCTGAGCAAGACAAAGAGCAGGGCGAGCAGGGCTGCGTAGATGGGCACTATGGTCATGGTATCTGGCTCTCGAGTGGATGTGTTTGTTTTGATATTGCTTGGCGCCTCAATGGCTTGCCTCTGAGGGTAGCAGCAAGATGTGGCGAGTTGGCGAACCAGGGCGGAACCCGCGGCCGAGAGCGCCTGGACCCAAAGAGTAAAAAGCCCCGCCAACTTATGCTGGCGGGGCTTTTCAATATGGGGCATCCAAAGCCGGTAGGATCAGAGCGCGGGCAACATGCCGAGGCTGACGCTCACCTGGACCCCGACGATCAGCACCCCCATGGCGCCAGCGAGTCCCAGTGCAACCACGCCGCCCGGGACGCGGTAATGGTGCGCCTCTGCCTGCTTGCGGCTCTGCCACACCAGGGCCACCGGCAGCAGCACCGCCAGCACCGCCAGGGCAATGGCGGCGTAACCCAGCGCCATGATGAAGCCCTGGGGGAAGTAGAGGGCAAACAACAGGGGGGGCACGAAGGTGATCATGCCGGTCTGGCTGCGGCCCTGCCAGTTGTCCTTGCGGCGGGTCACCTTGGCCATGAAATCAAAGAGCCCGAGCGTCACCCCGAGGAAGGAGGTGGCGAGCGCGAGATCTGCGAACAGGTGCATCGCCTGATTGAAGGCGGGCCAGTTCACCAGGTTGCCGACGCTGGCGAGCAGGCTGTCGAGGGCCCCGCCGGTCTGGATCAGGCTCTGCTGGCCCAGCAGGCCGAGGATCGCCACCTGCCACAGCACATAGAGGATGAGCGGCAGGGCTGAGCCCCACACAAAGACCCGGCGCAGTTGCTTGGGGCAATCGCCGAGGTAGAGCATGACGCTCGGGATGGAGCCGTGGAAGCCGAACGAGGTGAAGATGACCGGCAGGCCTGCCAGCAGCAAACCCTGACCCAGCGGCATGGAGAGCAGATGTTGACCCTCGGCGCGGGGCAGCAGCAGCGCCAGCACCCCTACCATGATCACCAGTTTGACGGTGAACATCAGCCGGTTGAGGTAATCCACCTGCCTGGTGCCGATGCACACCATGCCGCCGAACAGCAGGGTGAAGGCCCAGGCTGCCTGCTCCTGGCTGACTGTGGTGCCCGCATCGGCCAGCGCCTGGGCCAGCAGGCTGCTTCCGCCGCTGATGTAGGCGGAGGCCAGGGAGTAGAACAGCATCAGGATGCAGAAGGAGGCGATGCGCTTGCCCCAGGGGCCGAGCAGGTGATCCGCCAACTGGTGCAGGTACCACTTGCCGGTATTGAGGCTGGCCTCCACCTGCAGCATGGCGGTGAAGGCCATCAGGGCCCAGAGCCCGACCATCAGTAGCAGGGTGGCGGGGCCGCCCAGCGACGAGGAGGCCAGCGGCAGGGCGAGCATGCCGGCACCTATGGTGGTGCCGGCGATAAGCAGGGTGCAACCCAGGGTTTTGGTATTCATGGTGTCCATCCAGATAGAGAAACTGCGTATTTACAAAAGCGTGCCAGTGGCGCTGTCGGCCGGGTGCCTCCGGGGTCGGGACCGGAGGCTAGCAATATCGGAGTGGACGCATCGTTACGAAAAACCCGTGGATTGTAAAAGATGGTTGCCACGTTAACGGATCAAAATAGTGGAAACAAGCCTGAAAAGGCGGATTTTGTACTGCGAGGTGGCAGTGGGTGGAAATAAAAGATGACAGCAAGCGGTCTTGACTGGTGGAAAAGCGCGCCGGCGGGGCAGGAGACCGCCAGCGCGTGAGGGGCGTCAGCGGCGACGCTTGAGGGTGCGGCTCACATAGTGCAGACCACAGCGGTAGTGGCCGTTGATGGCCTCGAAGGCAAGGGTGAGGGCCTGGGCAGCCAGGGCGTCGTGCTGCTGGGGCAGTGAGTTGATGCCAAAGGGGAGGAAGTCCAGCAGCCGATCGTCCCCGAAAGTGGCCATGGCAATCCGGCTCATGTCGGCTTCCTGCTCCAGCAGATAGTCGAGCACCCCCTCCATCAATATGTAGGAGGTGGCGACCAGCGCCTCGGGCAGTTGGCCGAGCCGCTGGTGCAGCTCCTTGATCAGGCGATAGCCCTCGGCGCGGGAGAAGTGGGCTCCCTCGCAGACATGGGGTGTCAGCGGTGCGGCGCTGGCGTGGCTGCTCAACGCCTGCTCGAAACCGGCGCGGCGCTCCTGGCTGATCGTGAGACCCGGCAGCGCTGTGATCAGGGCGACATGGCGAAGGGCGGGGGTGAGCAGGGAGGCGGTGAGATCGCAGCTCGCCTTCTGGTTTTCACTCGCCACGGTAATGAAATGGTCGGCGGCCAGGGCCCGGTCTATGGCCAGGATCTGCACACCATGGGTCTGCTGCTCCCGATAGAAAGGATCCGCCGGCGGCAGGCAGCTCGCCACCAGCAGCGCATCCACATGGCGGCTGACCAGCATCCGGGCCAGCTCCTTCTCGGTGTCCGGCTCGTCTTCCGAGCAGACGATCAGCAGCTGATAGCCCTGAGCCCGGGCGCCTTGCTCGAGGCGCTTGGCGAGCTTGGCGTAACTGGCGTTCTCAAGGTCCGGCAGGATGAAGCCCAGGGTCCTGGTCTGGCCGCCGCGCAGGGAGGCGGCGCGGCTGTCCGGCTGATAGTTGTGGGCCAGGACCACGGCCATCACCTTGTCACGGGTGGCCTGGCTGATGCGATATTGATCCGCCTTGCCGTTGATCACATAGCTGGCGGTGGTACGCGAGACACCGGCCAGGGCGGCGATTTCATCCAGTTTCATCATATTGGCTCTGTTTGAGTTGCAAGGCCCGCGACGGTTTCAGGTGGGGGCACCGAAAAGTGTGCGCGGGATCATATCATTGAAAAGCACTCTCAGTGGGATCTTGAACAATTGGCTGAAACGATTCAGTCTGAGTGTAAGTGAAACGATTCAGCTTGTCAGTAAGCGATGAATGTTCGACCAGGAAATGCCGCAGCGGCCTACCTGGGGGAAGATTCCCGTCTATTGTCAGCAGGCAAATTACCCGAAATCCAAGTTGAGTTGAGCCGGTGTGCCGCGAGGCGAAGCCGGACCTGATGGAGAATCTCTATGTTGAAGTTGGCGCGACAGCAAATCCTGCTGGGACAATCGGTGACGACCAAGGCGGACGCCATCGCCCTGCTGGCAGGCAAATTGACCGAAGCGGGTCTGGTGGAAGCCGGTTATGTGGACGGCATGCTGGCGCGGGAAGCCCAGCACGCCACCTACCTTGGCAGCGGCATCGCCATTCCTCACGGCACCACGGACACCCGCCATCTGGTCAAGAGCACCGGTGTCATGGTGGCCCAGTTCCCCCAGGGCATCGAGTGGGATGAGGGGCAGACTGCCTATGTGGCCATCGGCATCGCCGCCAAGTCCGACGAGCATCTGGGCATCTTGCGCCAGCTCACCCATGTGCTGGGTGACGAGCAGGCAGCCGCGCAATTGAGAGAGGCCACAGATGAAGAGACCATCATCAACATCCTGACCGGCGCAACCGCGGCCAAAGAGGTGCAATATCTGCCCCTGGCGGACTTCCCGGCCGACGATCGCGACCAGCTGCTGCTGGGGGCCGCCGCCCGCGCCAAATCCGCCGGCTGGGGGGAGGCTGCCATGGTGACTTCCCTGCTGGCAAGCGAGCCCGCCTATCTGGGGGATGGCGTCTGGCTGGCCCGTACGCAAGCGGCCCAGACCGGCTGGGTGTTGGCGACCCCGAGCAACGCGCTCGGCGCAGGAGATCTGCCCGTCAGCGCCCTGTTGCTGCTGTGCGCCGCAGACAGCAGCCATCTGCCCCAGCTGGAGAACCTGGCCAAGTTGGCTGGCGCCGGTCAGCTCGGGACGCTCGCGGGCAGCGACGGATTGGCCATGCTGCAATCGGGCCCGGCCAGCGGTCTCTCCGACACCTTCACCATCATCAACCCCCATGGTCTGCACGCCCGCCCGGGCGCCATGCTGGTCAAGGTGGCCAAGGAGTTTGCATCCGACATCCGGGTGGCGAATCTGGATGGCAGCGGCGAAGCCGTCTCCGCCAAGAGCCTGATGAAGGTCATCGGCCTTGGGGTCAAGTGCGGTCACCGTCTCGCCTTCCGTGCCGAAGGGGCGGATGCCGAGGCTGCCCTCAAGGGCATAGGCGAGGCCATTGCCGCCGGTCTGGGCGAGGGGGCGCACTGATGGACATAGTCACCATCACCCTCAATCCCGCGCTGGATCTCACCACCCGCCTGGGCGCCATGAGCCTGGGGGAGGTGAACCTGGTGAGCGAGGCTTCCTTGCGCGCCGCAGGCAAGGGGATCAACGTCGCCATGGTCCTGAAAGATCTCGGCCGTGACGTGGGTCTGACCGGCTGGCTCGGGGCTGACAACCAGCAGAGCTTCGTCTCCCTCTTTGCCGAACGCTCACTGGCCGATCACTTCGTGCGTGTGGCGGGCAGCACCCGCATCAACGTCAAGATCTCCGAGCAATCGGGCCGGGTCACGGATCTCAATCTGCCGGGGCTTGAGGTGCACCAGGCGGAAGTGGCCGCGCTGGAGGCCGAGATAGAGAAACTGGCACCGCGCGCCGACTGGTTCGTGCTGGCGGGCAGCCTGCCCAAGGGGGTCGAGCCTGGCTACTGCGCCAAGCTCATCAGCCTGCTCAAGGCCAAGGGCAAGCAGGTGATCTTCGATTGCAGCGGCGCGGCCCTGAGCGAGGGCATCAAGGCGGCGCCGACCCTGGTCAAGCCCAATCTGGAAGAACTTGAGCAATGGGCAGGTCGCCCCATCAAGACCCTGAGCGATCAGGCCGACTGCGCCCGTGCCCTGCAGGCCGCCGGTATCCCCCATGTGGTGATCTCCAATGGCGCCGACGGCCTCATCTGGTTTGGCCCTGATGCCGTCTGGCAGGCCATTCCGCCGCGGATGAATGTCGTCAGCACTGTGGGTGCCGGCGACTCCCTGGTGGCGGGTCTCGCTCATGGTCTCAGCCTTGGCTGGGCGCCAGAGCAGACCCTGCGCCTAGCGACCGCCGTCTCTGCCCTGGCGGTGAGCCAGGTAGCTGTCGGCTTTGACGATATCAAGGTGCTCACCCCCTTACTCGAGCAGGTGCGCGTGCAGCGTCTGGATGACCTGGCACCGGCTCAATCCAATCCCCTTTCGATGACACACTCAGGAGATGCCCAATGAAAGCAATTCTGGTTACGGCTTGCCCGGCGGGCATTGCCACCAGCTTTCTCGCTGCAAAACGGATAGAACAGCAGGCCAAGCTGGCGGGCTGGGAGCTCACCCTCGACGTCGGCTCCAGCGTGCAGCCCCGCCAGGTTCCCTCGAAAGAGCAGATTGCCACCGCCGACCTGGTGCTGGTAGTCGCTAGTGCCCCTGTGGATCTCGCCGCCTATGACGGCAAGCGCGTCTATCAGGGCAGCATGGATCTGGCGCTGCAGGATCCTGCCGCCCTGCTGGAGGCCGCCGCGAGCGGTGCCAGCCTCTATCGCCATCAGGCCGCATCCGTGGTTGCCACTGCCGCTCCCAAGGCGACCACCGGTGCCAAGCGCATCGTTGCCGTCACAGCCTGCCCGACCGGCGTGGCCCACACCTTTATGTCGGCGGAAGCGCTGGAGACCATGGCCAAGCAGCTGGGTCACCAGATCCGTGTCGAAACCCAGGGCTCGGTCGGTGCCCAGAATGCCCTGACTGCGGATGAGATCGCCGCCGCCGATCTGGTGTTCCTCGCTACCGACATCGAAGTGGACATGGCCCGCTTCGATGGCAAGCCCGTCTATCGCACCAGCACGGGGGCTGCGCTCAAGAAGACCCGCGAGGAGCTCGACAAGGCGTGGACAGAGGCGAAGACCTATCGCCACAGCGGCGCCGCCGCGGCCAAGAAAGAGGAGAAGGCCGGCCCCTACAAGCATCTGCTGACCGGTGTCTCCTTCATGCTGCCCATGGTGGTGGCCGGTGGCCTCATCATCGCGCTCTCCTTCATCTTCGGCATAGAGGCGTTCAAGGAAGAGGGTACCCTGGCGGCTGCCCTGATGAAGATTGGCGGCGGCTCTGCCTTCGCCCTGATGATCCCTGTACTGGCCGGCTACATCGCCTACTCCATCGCCGACCGTCCGGGTCTCGCCCCCGGCATGATTGGCGGTATGCTGGCAAGTTCGCTGGGCGCCGGTTTCCTCGGTGGCATAGTCGCCGGTTTCCTCGCCGGTTACAGCGCCAAGTACCTGAGTGACAAGGTGCGCCTGCCGGTGACCTTGGAAGCGCTCAAGCCCATCCTCATCATTCCGCTCTTTGCCAGCCTGTTTACCGGCCTGGTCATGATCTACGTGGTGGGTGGCCCAGTGGCCGGCATCATGAATGCCATGACCGAGTTCCTGAACAACATGGGCTCTGCCAACGCCGTGCTGCTGGGTGTCATCATAGGCGCCATGATGTGCTTCGACATGGGTGGCCCGGTCAACAAGGCGGCCTACGCCTTCGGGGTCGGCCTGCTCGCCTCCAAGACCTATGCCCCCATGGCTGCCGTGATGGCCGCCGGCATGGTGCCGGCCCTGGGGATGGGGATAGCCACCTTCCTGGCCAGCAAGAAGTTCATCAAGGCGGAGCAGGAAGCGGGCAAGGCCTCCTTCGTGCTGGGTCTGTGCTTCATCTCCGAGGGGGCCATTCCCTTCGCGGCCAAGGATCCGATGCGGGTCATCCCGGCCTGCATGGTGGGCGGTGCCCTGACAGGTGCGCTTTCCATGCTGTTCGGTTGCGAACTGGTGGCGCCCCACGGCGGTCTGTTCGTGCTCTTCATCCCGAACGCCATCAGCCACGTGATGATGTACATACTGGCGATTGCCGCAGGCTCGCTCCTGACCGGGGTCTCCTACGCCATGCTCAAGCGCGGCGAGGAGCAGGCCAAGCTGGCAACGGCCTGACTGGCATCCCTCCGATGAATGACAAGGCGGCCTGCGGGCCGCCTTTTGTTTTGGTGGGCAGAAGGAGGGTAGGGAAGGGGTCAGAAATCCCAGCCGGGTTGCGATGGCGGCTCGACGGGGTCACCCTCTCTGGCCTTGCGGCGGGCGGCGTCGACCCGCGCCTTGCGGTTACGGCACAGGCGCATCACCTCCTGCTGCTGAGTCGGTGTCATGACCTGCCAGTTGAATCGCTCTTCCCGGCTGCGCAGGCACCCCTTGCAATATCCCTTGTTGTTCACTTCGCAGACCCCGACACAGGGGCTTGTCAGGGGGAAGATTTCGAGCTGTTCCATCCACGACCTCTCACATCTTGTCACCTTGTTATAACCCAGAAGATCCCCTTTGGAGAAATAGGGCGCCCGGGGGCGGATGGCGTTTGCTTTCCCCCGGCAAATTTGGCATCTTCCCCGCCGAACATGATGCTCGGTGTTATATGAGGACATATGAATAAACATGCGTACTGGCTTGCCGCCGCCGTCGTGGGGCTGGCCGGTTGTGCGGGCAACCCTGAACCCGCCAAGGTGCCCCAGAAGAAGGCGGAATCCGGATGTTTTCTGAACTGCGAGGTGCCCGAGAATCTGGGCAAGCAGTATCTGGATGGTGCCCTGCCCGGGGATCTGGTGAGGGTGGAGCGGGTCAACAGCCGTCAGGGGTCGGATTTTAGCAAGTTCGGCCCCCAGAGCCGGCTGGTGCTGGAGCGCTCCGGCAAGATGACCCGCCGCTATGGCGAGCTCTATCGTCAGCTCTCCCGCTGGGTGGCCAATGGCGGTGATCCGGCCCATATCACCCAGTACGGCATCAGCCTGGCCCAGCTCGGCGGTGCCGATCGCATGGGCAACGTGCTCTTCACCGGCTACTACTCGCCGGTGCTGGAGGTGCGCCACCGCCCGGATGCCAAGTACAAGTACCCCATCTATGCCATGCCCAAGTGCGGTGGCCGCTGCCCGAGTCGTGCCGAGATCCATCAGGGGGCCCTGGCCAACCGTGGGCTGGAGCTGGGTTATAGCAAGTCCCTCATCGACAACTTCCTGATGGATGTGCAGGGCTCCGGCTTCGTGCACTACGGGGATGACGACAGGTTGCAGTACCTCGGCTACGGCGGCAAGAACGGCCACGGCTACGTGAGCATAGGTCGGGTGCTGATCGATCGGGGCGAGGTGCCCAAGGAGCAGATGTCCATGAAGGCCATCAAGGAGTGGGCGAACCGCCAGCCGGAGGCGAACGTCAAGGAGCTGGTGGAGCAGAACCCCTCCTACGTCTTCTTCGAACGTCGCCCCACCAACGACGTGGTGGGCGCCGCCGGCATTCCGCTGCTGCCCATGGCGGCAGTGGCCGCCGACAAGACGCTGCTGCCCATGGGGACACCTATCCTCGCGGAAGTGCCGCTGCTCGACAAGGCGGGCAACTGGACCGGCAAACACCAGCTGCGCCTGCTGATCGCGCTGGATGTGGGCGGCGCCGTGAAGAAGGGTCACCTCGATCTCTATCACGGCATGGGGGAGAAGGCCGGTGTGGCCGCCGGTCACTACAAGCACTTTGGCCGGGTCTGGAAGCTGGGCCTGCACCAGGGGCCGACTGCCGCGCCCTGGTTATGACCCTGTGAGGGTTCGGGCGCCTGCGCAGGGCGCCCTGATCAGATGACCCAACAAAAAGCCGCCGGATTGCTCCGGCGGCTTTTTGTTGGGTGCGATTCCACCTTGGGTGGGGTCAATCCTTCTGGATATCCAGCCGGATGGCACCCATAGGTCGGCAGCAGCAGGGCAGGCACTCCCCTGGGGAGACAAACGCCAGCGGCACATTGGGATAGTGCACAGAGCCTGCCAGCAGCGGGGTACGGCAGGCGCCGCAATAGCCGCTGCGGCACTGGAACTCCACCCTGTGACCGTGGCGCTCCAGGGTATCCAACAGGCTCTCGCCGGGATGAGCGTGCAGGACGCCATCCTGGGTATGCACCCGTGGCGAACCCGCCTCGCTCTGCGCGGAGGCAGAGCAGGGGGCAGGGGGTAGCATGTTGGTGGCGTCACTCACGGCGCGACGTCACCGAGGTCATCAGGGTAAACCTCATCACAGCTCGAAGTCACCGAGATCGTCTGCATGCACTTCGCTATCGATCTGGCCGACCAGGTAGGAGCTCACTTCCACTTCCTGGGGGGCGACCTGCACGTTGTCGGACGACAACCAGGTGTTGATCCAGGGGATGGGGTTTTGCTTGGCGCCGGCGAAGGCTGGCTGCAGACCGACCGCACTCATGCGCAGGTTGGTGATGTACTCCACGTACTGGCAGAGGATGTCCTTGTTCAGGCCTATCATGGAGCCGTCCTGGAACAGGTACTCGGCCCACTCCTTCTCCTGAATGGCGGCTTCCTTGAAGATCTCGAAGCAGGCTTGCTCGCACTCGGCGGCGATCTCCGCCATCTCGGGATCGTCCTGGCCGGTGCGCATCAGGTTCAGCATATGCTGGGTGCCGGTCAGGTGCAGGGCCTCGTCGCGGGCGATCATCTTGATGATCTTGGCGTTGCCTTCCATCAGCTCGCGCTCGGCGAAGGCAAAGGAGCAGGCGAAACTGACGTAGAAGCGGATCGCCTCCAGGGCATTGACGCTCATCAGGCACAGATAGAGCTTCTTCTTCAACCCACGCAGGGTGATGGTCAGCTCGCGCTCGCCCACCCTGTGGGTGCCTTCCCCGTGCAGGTGGTAGAGGGCGGTCGCCTCGATCAGATCGTCGTAGTAGTGGCTGATGGAGCCGGCACGCTTCAAGATCTGCTCGTTGGTGATGATGTCGTCGAACACCTGTCCCGGATTGTTGACGATGTTGCGGATGATGTGGGTGTAGGAGCGAGAGTGAATGGTCTCGGAGAAGGCCCAGGTCTCGATCCAGGTCTCCAGCTCCGGGATGGAGACCAGCGGCAGCAGCGCCACGTTCGGGCTGCGACCCTGGATGGAATCCAGCAGAGTCTGGTACTTCAGGTTGGAGATGAAGATGTGCTGCTCGTGGGGCGGCAGGGCCTGGTAGTCGATGCGATCGTGGGACACATCCACCTCTTCCGGACGCCAGAAGAAGGAGAGTTGCTTCTCGATCAACCGCTCGAAGATGTCGTGCTTTTGCTGATCATAACGGGCCACGTTGACCGACTGGCCGAAGAACATCGGCTCCTTGAGCTGGTCGTTCTGGGTCTGGCAGAAAGTTGAATAAGCCATGGTGATTTGAATGTCTTGAATGAGAGGAAACAGGAGGGCGGGAGCTTCATGCTCCCGCCCGGTTCATCAGATCGTGCTGGACTTATATTTTACAAGCCCCGCCGGCGCAACCGTCGTCTTGCAGATCGGTCTGGGCATCGTCCGCACCATCACGGGTGTTGTGATAGTAGAGGGTCTTGAGGCCGTATTTGTAGGCGGTCAGCAAGTCCTTGAGCAGCTGCTTCATCGGGACCTTGTTGCCTTCGAAACGGGCCGGGTCGTAGTTGGTGTTGGCGGAGATCGCCTGATCCACAAACTTCTGCATGATACCGACCAGCTGCAGGTAACCGTCGACGCTCGGCTGCTTCCACAGCAGTTCGTACTGATCCTTCAGGCGATGGTACTCGGGCACCACCTGCTTGAGGATGCCGTCCTTGGAGGCCTTGACCGACACCAGGCCGCGCGGTGGCTCTATGCCGTTGGTGGCATTGGAGATCTGGCTGGAGGTCTCGCTCGGCATCAGGGCGGTCAGGGTGGAGTTGCGCAGACCCACCGTCTTTATCTCTTCACGCAGGCTTTCCCAGTCCAGGTGCAGCGGCTCGTTGCACAGCACATCCAGATCCTTTTTATAGGTATCTATGGGGAGGATACCCTGGGCGTAGGTGGTCTCGTTGAAGGCCGGGCAGGGGCCGAACTCGCGGGCCAGCTGCACGGATGCCTTCAGAAGGTAGTACTGGATCGCCTCGAAGGTGCGGTGGGTCAGGGCCAGACCTGAGCCGTCGGAGTAGCGGGCGCCGTTCTTGGCCAGGTAGTAGGCGTAGTTGATGACGCCTATCCCCAGGGTGCGGCGGTTCATGCTGCCCTTCATCGCGGCCTTGAGCGGGTAGTCCTGATAGTCGAGCAGGGCATCCAGGGCGCGCACCGCCAGATCCGCCATCTCTTCCAGGTCTTCCAGCTTCTCGATGGCGCCGAGGTTGAAGGCAGAGAGGGTGCACAGGGCGATTTCGCCCTCTTCGTCATCCACGTTGTTGAGCGGCTTGGTGGGCAGCGCAATCTCGAGACAGAGGTTGGACTGGCGCACCGGCGCCACGCTCGGATCGAAGGGGCTGTGGGTGTTGCAGTGATCCACGTTCTGGATGTAGATGCGACCGGTACCGGCGCGCTCCTGCATCATCAGGGAGAAGAGATCCACCGCCTTGAGGGTCTTCTTGCGAATTGACGGGTCTTGCTCGTACTTGACGTAGAGCTGCTCGAACTTGTCCTGATCCGCGAAGAAGGCGTCGTACAGACCCGGCGCATCGGAGGGGGAGAACAATGTGATGTCGCCACCCTTGATGAGGCGCTGGTACATCAGCTTGTTGATCTGCACCCCGTAGTCCATGTGACGGACCCGGTTCTCTTCCACGCCGCGGTTGTTCTTCAGGACCAGCAGGCTCTCCACCTCTGTGTGCCACAGCGGGTAGAAGAGGGTGGCGGCACCGCCGCGCACGCCGCCCTGGGAGCAGCACTTCACGGCAGTCTGGAAGTACTTGTAGAAGGGGATGCAGCCGGTGTGGAAGGCTTCGCCGCCACGGATGGGGCTGCCCAGGCCACGGATGCGGCCGGCGTTGATGCCGATGCCTGCGCGCTGGGAGACGTAGCGCACAATGGCGCTGGCGGTGGCATTGATGGAATCCAGGCTGTCATCGCACTCGATCAGCACGCAGGAGCTGAACTGACGAGTCGGGGTGCGCACGCCGCTCATGATGGGGGTGGGCAGGGAGATCTTGAAGGTCGAGACCGCATCGTAGAAACGCTTGATGTAGTCCAGACGGGTATCTTTCGGATACTTGGAGAAGAGGCAGGCCGCCACCAGTATGTAGAGGAACTGCGGGCTCTCGTAGATCTCGCCGGTGACGCGGTTCTGCACCAGGTACTTGCCTTCGAGCTGCTTGACGGCAGCGTAGGAGAAGTCCATGTCACGCCAGTGGTCCAGGTAGCCGTTCAGCTCCTCGAATTCGGCCTGGGTGTAGTCGGTCAGCAGGTGCTTGTCGTACTTGCCCATGTCTACCAGACGGGCGACGTGCTGGTAGAGGTGGGGCGGCTCGAACTGGCCGTAGGCCTTCTTGCGCAGGTGGAAGATGGCCAGGCGGGCGGCCATGTACTGGTAATCCGGGCTCTGTTCGGAGATCAGGTCAGCAGCGGCCTTGATGACGGTTTCGTGGATATCGGCGGTACGGATACCGTCATAGAACTGGATGTGGGACTTGAGCTCCACCTGGGAGACCGACACATTGTCGAGCTTCTCGGCAGCCCAGTCGAGCACGCGGTGAATTTTATCCAGATCGATGGGTTCTTTGTGGCCGTTACGCTTCGTCACAAACAAGTTCATTGGCTGATGACCTTTAGTTGATTCCCGAAAAACCATGGCGCCACGCATCCAAGGTTCCCTTCTCTAGGGTGGCCTGGGGGCGAAGTGCGCCATGAATCACAAGATATAGTGTTATTTTAAATTCGAACTACAAGATAGTGAGGTCGGCACGGCATTGCAATCTGTGGATAACGCATTAGCTGTGGATAAATTGTGGGTGTTCGGGCTCGAGTTAGTGACTGCTCACAGTGAGTGGGTTTTCATCCGTCCGATCCGGCAAATGCAAGTCCGATGATCGAAGATGGAAAATTTAAATAACTTTTTTTGCTTGCGAAAAGAGGGTGTTTTTACTAGCAAATTCAGCCTGGTTATCCCTTGTGCAGCCAGGGTCAAAAGCTGTCCTGTCCCCACAGGCACGCACTTGTCATCCCCTCAAAACAGGGGGCGCATCTGCGCCCCCTGTCATGGCCATTGTGCGGCTCGGTGAATGAGCGCCGTGCTCATCTGGGAACCCTCTGACGCTAAAGCTGCCCGGATGATCCATCTATAGCGTTATGTTGTGCTGGCTCAGCTCAGCTCAGCTCGTAGCGCAGCCAATGGTGGAGGGCCTGCACAGTGTCGAACTGCAGATCCGCCCCCCAGTCGGCGGTATCCTCGTCATCGCTCAGATAGCCCCAGCCCGCCACCGCGGTACGCATGCCGGCGTTGCGTCCCGCCTCTATGTCACGCACATGATCCCCCACGTAGAGGCACTGGCTCGCCTCGACCCCGAGCCGCTCGCAGGCATAGAACATGGGGGCGGGGTCGGGCTTGCGCACCGGCAGGGTGTCGGCACTGACGGTGACGCCACAGCTGGCGAGCGCCGGCAGGGCGGCAAGCAGCGGCTCGGTGAGGAAGCCCGGCTTGTTGGTGACTATGCCCCAGGGCAGCTTCTTCTCATCGAGCCATTCGATGAGATCCAGCATCCCCTCATAGGGGCGGGTGCCGACACAGAGGTTGGCCGCGTAATGGTCGAGCAGGGCGGTGCGAAGGCGCGTGGCCCCCAGCTCTTCCAGCAGTTCGTCCCCCAGGCCCGCCCTGAGCAGCCCGAGGGCCCCGTGGGAGGTGGTCTGGCGGATGATGGCCTCGGGCAGCGGAGCAAAGCCTTCGCTTATCAGCACATGGTTGACGGCGGCCCCCAGATCCGGGGCCGTGTCGAGCAGGGTGCCGTCGAGATCGAACAGCACGCAGCGCAGGGTCGCCTTGTCGGTGTTCATCAGCCTTGCTCCGGGCGCACGAAGGCCACCATGTAGTTGACGTCGACGTTCTTGCCGAGCTTGAAGCTGTTGGAGAGCGGCGCGTAGTGCACCCCGCTCATGTCCCGCACCAAGAGGCCCGCGGCTTCACCCATGCGACACAGCTCGGCGGGGGTGATGAACTTTTTGTGATCGTGGGTGCCCTTGGGGACCATTTTGAGCAGGTACTCGGCCCCCAGGATCATCATCAGGTAGGCTTTCGGGTTGCGGTTGATGGTGGAGACGAACACCTTGCCACCCGGGCGCACCAGGGTGGCGATGGCGCGCAGCACGGAGGCGGGATCCGGCACGTGCTCCAGCATCTCCATGCAGGTGACCACATCATACTGGCCCGGGGCCTCGTCCGCGTGGGCCTCGGCGGTCATCTGGCGGTATTCGAGCTCCACCCCCTGCTCGAGAGCGTGCAGACGGGCGACCCCGAGGGGCTCCTTGCCCATGTCGATGCCGGTCACGCGAGCACCACGGCGGGCCATGCTCTCGGAGAGGATGCCGCCCCCGCAGCCGATGTCGAGCACGCGTTTGCCAAACAGGCCGCCGCTCTTGTCGGTGATCCAGTCAAGGCGCACCGGGTTGATTTGATGCAGGGGTTTGAACTCGCCCTCCATGTCCCACCAGCGGGAGGCGATGGCTTCAAATTTGGCGATTTCTGTCAGATCGACATTGGCATCACTGTTCATTTTTTGATGATCCTGTGGCAGGGCGCGCAGCGGGCAGGGCGCGCGCAATCTATTGTCCTGGCGGGCATTATAACGGACGGACTTGGTCACACCAGCCCGACGTGTTACCCGGATTTGTGGCTTAAGGTATTTGGCTCAGTGTGTTACCATGTCGCGCTGTTTAAGCCAAAGAACAACTAATTAGGGATTAAGGCTTTCTATGAGCGATCTGGCCAGAGAGATCACGCCGGTCAACATCGAAGAAGAGCTCAAGAGTTCCTATCTGGATTACGCCATGAGCGTGATCGTAGGACGAGCTCTGCCGGATGTGCGTGATGGCTTGAAACCGGTTCACCGCCGCGTTCTGTTTGCTATGAACGAGTTGGGGAACGACTGGAACAAGCCCTATAAGAAATCGGCCCGTGTGGTCGGTGACGTAATCGGTAAATATCACCCGCACGGCGACAGCGCCGTGTATGACACCATTGTCCGGATGGCGCAGGATTTCTCCATGCGTTACATGCTGGTCGATGGTCAGGGCAACTTCGGCTCGGTCGATGGCGACAATGCTGCGGCCATGCGTTACACCGAAGTGCGGATGGCGCGCATCTCCCACGAGTTGCTGGCCGATCTGGACAAAGAGACAGTGGACTGGGTGCCGAACTACGACGGCACCGAGATGATCCCGGCTGTCATGCCCACCAAGGTACCCACCCTGTTGATCAACGGCTCCTCCGGTATCGCGGTGGGCATGGCGACCAACATTCCTCCTCATAACCTCACCGAGATAGTCAACGGCTGTCTGGCGTTGATCGAGAATGGCGCCCTCACCATTGACGAGCTGATGACCTATGTCACCGGGCCCGATTTCCCCACCGGCGGCATCATCAACGGGCGTTCCGGCATCATACAGGCCTACCGCACTGGTCGCGGCTCCGTCTATGTGCGGGCCAAGGCCGAGGTGGAAGTGGACGAGAAGACGAGTCGCGAGACCATCATCGTTCACGAGCTCCCCTATCAGGTGAACAAGGCGCGGCTGATCGAGAAGATCGCCGAGCTGGTCAAAGAGAAGAAGGTCGAGGGCATCAGTGCCCTGCGCGATGAGTCTGACAAAGACGGCATGCGCATCGTTATCGAGATCAAACGCGGCGAGTCCGGCGAGATTGTGCTGAACAATCTCTACAAGCACACCCAGATGCAGACCACGTTCGGCATCAACATGGTGGCGCTCGATAACAACCAGCCCAAGGTGATGAACCTTAAAGAGATCCTGGATGCCTTCCTGCTGCACCGCCGTGAGGTAGTGACCCGCCGGACCGTGTTCGAACTGCGCAAGGCGCGGGATCGGGCGCACATCCTGGAAGGTCTGGCGGTGGCGCTGGCCAACATAGACCCCATCATAGAGCTGATCCGCCACAGTGCGACCCCGGCGGATGCGAAAGCGGGCCTGGTTGCCAAGGGCTGGGAACTCGGCAACGTGGCCGCCATGCTGGAAAAAGCGGGCGACGACGCGGCGCGGCCGGAGTGGCTGGAGCCGGAATTCGGTATCCGTGAAGGGCAGTACTTCCTGACCGAGATCCAGGCCCAGGCCATCCTTGACCTGCGTCTGCACAAGCTGACCGGCCTTGAGCACGAGAAGATCCTGGAAGAGTACCAATCTCTGCTGGATCTCATCGCCGAGCTGCTGTTCATCCTGGCAAGCCCGGAACGCCTGATGGAAGTGATCCGCGATGAGCTGCTGGCCGTGCGCGAGCAGTATGGCGACGAGCGTCGCACCGAGATCAGCATGTCCAGTGCCGAGATCAACATCGAAGATCTGATCACCCCGGAAGACGTGGTCGTCACCCTGTCTCACCAGGGCTATGTGAAGTATCAGCCGCTCTCCGACTACGAGGCCCAGCGCCGCGGTGGTCGTGGCAAGTCGGCCACCCGGATCAAGGAAGAGGACTTTGTGGAGCGTCTGCTGGTGGCCAACACCCACGACACCATTCTGTGCTTCTCCACCCGTGGCAAGGTCTACTGGCTCAAGGTCTATCAGCTGCCGGAAGCGTCCCGTGGCGCTCGTGGTCGTCCCATCATCAACCTGCTGCCGCTGGAAGAGGGTGAGCGCATCACCGCCATACTGCCGGTGAAGGAATATGATGCCGACAAGTACGTCTTCTTCGCCACCGCCAACGGTACCGTGAAGAAGACCAGCCTGTCTGACTTCAGCCGTCCGCTCTCCTCCGGTATTCGCGCCATCAACCTCAAAGAGGGTGATGAGCTGATCGGGGTGGACATCACCGACGGCAGCAACGAGATCATGCTGTTCTCCGACGCGGGCAAGGTGGTTCGCTTCGCTGAAGGCAGCGGTCGCGCCGATGTAGCCGATGCAGATGCCAGCGATGAAGTCGAGACCGACGACGACGCCGGCAACGACGATGATGGCAGCGACAACGGCGAAGGCACTGAAGGCACCGAAAGCAAGGGTACCTTCAAGGGCGTACGTCCCATGGGTCGTACCGCCGCCGGTGTCCGTGGCATCAAGCTGGCCGCCGGTGACAAGGTGGTTTCCCTTATCGTTCCGCGTGGGGTCGGTGCCATCCTCACCGCCACCGAGAACGGTTACGGCAAGCGTACTGCACTCGAAGAGTACCCGACCAAGAGCCGTGGTACCCAGGGCGTTCGCTCCATCAAGGTGGACGAGCGCAACGGCAAGGTGATCGATGCGATCCAGGTCGAAGATACCGACCAGATCATGCTGATCACCAACGGCGGCACCCTGGTCCGTACTCGCGTTGCCGAGGTGAGCGTCATTGGCCGTAACACCGGCGGTGTCCGTCTGATCCGTACCGGTGAAGACGAGACAGTGGTCGGCCTGCAGCGCATCGCCGAGAGCGACGAGGAAGAAAACGACGCTCTGGTCACTGAGGGCATGGCCATCGACGGCGAGCAGGTGGAAGGGGCAGAAACTGCGCCAGACGCCGGTGCTGCCGACGATGCTGGCTCCAGCGAAGAGGGTGTGGCTGACGACGAATAATCGTTACCTGCCTCGATAAAAAAGAGCGACCCTTGGGTCGCTCTTTTTATTTGTCCTGCCCTTGTCGCCGTTCGCTCCCGCCGTGGCGATCCACCCGAATTCTTCCGAGCCACATCGACGTGAGGGCGCCACTCTGCCCAAGTCTGGGCGCCAGTTCATTCTCATACTCAATCCTTCATCCCTGCGTCATCTGGCTGTCATCCCATCGGGACAGACTGCGGCTGTTCAGGTGGGGGCATGACCATGCCCGAGCCCGACGTTGGCAATATCATCCAGAAGGAGCAGGGTATGACCAGTTGGATCATGTGGGAGATCTGGTGGAGCCGGATGTGGGGAGAGGATGCCAAGGCATTGGCGCACAGCGAGCAGGAGGAAGTCGCTTATGAGCCATCGCGCCTGCCCGCCGAGCTGATAGCACAGGGCAAGCCGGTGCGCCCTTATCCGCCCAGGCCCAGAAGCTGATCAGAGATAGCCGCAGCCATCAGAACAGACGCAACTGCTCGTTGGGGCGCAAGAAGCGCTCCACATTGAGCTGCACGTGGCGTTTGCCCAAACCAAGGCGCTTGCTGATGAGGCGAAAGCGCTGGGCGAGCAAGTCGGCGAATTGCCCCTCTCCGCGCATGCGGGTACCGAAGGCGGGGCTGTTGAGGTTGCCGCCCCGGCTTGCCCGCAATTGGTTCAGGATGGCTTCCTTTTGACCGGGGTAGTGTTCCTCAAGCCAGTCGCAAAACAAGGTGGTCAGCTCGTGGGGCAGTCGCAGCAATATGTAGTCGGCGCAGCCGGCGCCCGCCTCCACGGCGCCCTTGATGATCTGCTCCAGCTCGGGCTCGTTGAGCCTGGGGATCATGGGGGCCGCCAGCACCCCCACAGGTATCCCGGCCTGGGCCAGCTTCTCGATGACCTTGAGCCGACCTGCGCCCGTGCTGGCGCGGGGCTCCAGCTGTCGCCTCAGCGTCTCGTTCAGGGTGGTGACCGACACCATCACCTGACAGAGTCCCTCCCGGGCCAGCTCGGCCAGCAGATCGAGATCGCGCAATATCATGGCGCTCTTGGTGATGATCCCCACCGGGTGGCGATGGGCCAGCATCACCTCCAGCAGCTCGCGGGTGAGGCGATAGTGGTGCTCTATGGGCTGGTAGGGATCGGTATTGGCCCCGAGCACTATGGTCTGCGGTTGATAACTGGGCTTGGCAAACTCCCGCCGCAGCAGCGCGGCGGCATTGAGCTTGGCGAACAGCCGGGTCTCGAAATCCAGGCCGGGGGAGAGCTCCAGGTAGGCGTGGCTGGGTCTGGCATAGCAGTAGATGCAGCCGTGCTCGCACCCCTGATAGGGATTGATGGAGCGGCCGAAGGGGACATCCGGCGAGAGGTTGTGGCTGATGATGCTCTTGGCATGGATTTCCCGCACCTCGGTTCTGGGCTGGGACGCACGAAATGCCGCCTCCCATTCCACGGCCTGCCAGCCATCGTCGACGGCATCGATCTGCGGGCCGCTGAAACGGTGTTTGATATTGTGGGTGCTGCCTCGTCCTGCCATCTCATCACACCATGCACTGTTTATATATACAGTTATTCTGCTCGGGATAGTGCCAAACATCAAGTCCGGCCAGTCTTCCCTTATTTGACTCGGCCAAAGAACGGGATCTCTTGCTTGATCTGTCGCTACATTTCGTTTACATAGACAAAATGCGAACTGGATCACGGAAATTGTCATGAGCCCCACCACTTACCGCTGGCTGTTTATCGGCGTCATTGCCCTGGTCGCCTGGCGTCTGCTCCCGCTCTCCACCGAGCAGGAGCTGGCAGCGGCCAACCGCGCCTGGCGGGTAGGTCACTTCGAGCAGGCGACCGGCATCTGGCAGCCGCTGGCCGAACAGGGTCAACCCAGGGCGCAGGCGCTGATGGGGTGGAGCCATGAGCTGGGGCAGGGGAGCGAGCAGGATCTGGCGCAAGCCATCCGACTCTATCGTCAGTCCGCCGAGGCGGGGGATGCGTTTGGCCAGTACCGGTTGGCGGAGCTCTATCTGCGTGGGGTCGGTGTGCCACGGGATCTGCGTATCGCCTTTCACTGGATGGAGCGAGCGGCCCGCAACGGGGATGTGCCCGCCATGCTCAAGGTGGGGGTGCTGCATCTGATGGGGGCCAACGGCCGGGTCGACATGGCCGAGGCCAAGCAGTGGCTCTATCAGGCCTCGCAAAAGGGCAACAAGCTGGCGTTGACGGTATTGCAGGAGCTGGCGCTGGCCGAAGAGGGTCGCAGCGCCTTCGATTTCAATGGCCAGTCACTGCTGGGGGAGGGTTAGCCCCTCAGCGGCTGGCGGTGATCTTGCCCGGTGTCACGTCGGTGACATAGAGGGTACTGCGATCGGCGCTGTGCACTATGCTGCATACCTCTCGCTTGCTGCCATCGCTCAGGATCACCAGCTCCCCGAGATGGACGGGGCAGTGTGTCGTCAGCAGGTGGTCCGGGTGGACAATCTTCTCCGCATGCTCCGGAAACGAAATCTCATAGGTGTACATCATGCTCTCCTTGCTCAGGCAGACGCCTCACTGGAACCCTAGCACAGAGAGGGCGCCACGGGACCCGCATCGCATGTGCGCTGCACCGATTGCCTCTGTGACACCAGGCAAATTAACTGATGACGGCGCACCTCGCTTTCCCCTTCCATGGTATACAAAATCGGCAAGGCAACTTGTCTGAGTCGTGACGTCTGATACAATCCTCCGCTGTACCTGTCAATTGATGGCCTTGCACACCCAAGAGGGTGTGTACCACTGTTGTGTACCAACCGTATTGTGAACGGTGAAACTCAGGAGTGAACTGCTTGAAATGAAAGGTTTTCTCCAACCTGCATGTGCCCTTTGGTAGGGGGCACCACTGTATAAGGAAACACCTAATGCCAATCATTACTCTGCCTGACGGCAGCCAACGTCAATTTCCCCACGCCGTTTCCGTCATGGACGTCGCCGCCGACATAGGTCCCGGTCTCGCCAAGGCGTGCATTGCCGGCCGGGTGAACGGTGAACTGGTGGATGCGTGCGAGCTGATCGAAGCCGATGCCTCCCTGGCCATCATCACCGCCAAAGACGAAGACGGTCTGGACATTCTGCGCCACTCCTGTGCCCACCTGCTGGGTCATGCCATCAAGCAACTCTGGCCCCAGACCAAGATGGCCATAGGTCCTGTGATCGACAACGGTTTTTACTACGACGTTGATCTCGACCGCACCCTGACCGATGAAGATCTGGCTGCCCTGGAAGAGCGCATGCTGGCGCTGGCTGCCAAGGATTACGACGTCGTCAAGAAGAAGGTCTCCTGGCAGGAGGCGCGCGACGTGTTCGAGGCCCGCGGCGAGACCTACAAGGTCGAGATCCTGGATCAGAACATCGCCCGCGATGACCAGCCCGGTCTCTATCATCACGAAGAGTACGTCGACATGTGTCGCGGCCCCCACGTGCCGAACATGCGTCACTGCCACCATTTCAAGCTGCAGAAGATGTCCGGCGCCTACTGGCGCGGCGACTCCAACAACAAGATGCTGCAGCGCATCTACGGCACCGCCTGGGCCGACAAGAAGCAGCTCAAGGCCTACCTGCAGCGTCTCGAGGAGGCCGCCAAGCGCGACCACCGCAAGATCGGCAAGCAGCTCGACCTGTACCACATGCAGGAAGAGGCTCCCGGCATGGTGTTCTGGCACAACGATGGCTGGACCATCTTCCGTGAGCTGGAAACCTTCATTCGCGGCAAGCTCAAGGAGTACGACTATCAGGAGGTGAAAGGCCCCTTCATGATGGATCGCGTGCTGTGGGAGCGCTCCGGCCACTGGGAAAAATATGCCCAGGCCATGTTCACCACCCAGTCCGAGAACCGCGAGTACGCCATCAAGCCGATGAACTGCCCGGGTCACGTGCAGATCTTCAACCAGGGTCTGAAGTCCTACCGGGATCTGCCGCTGCGCATGGCCGAGTTCGGCTCCTGCCACCGCAACGAGCCCTCTGGCTCCCTGCATGGTCTGATGCGGGTGCGTGGCTTCACCCAGGATGACGCGCACATCTTCTGTACCGAAGATCAGATCATGGAAGAGGTCTCGGCCTGTATTCGCATGGTCTATGACGTCTACGGCACCTTTGGCTTCGAAAACATCGTGGTCAAGCTCTCCACCCGTCCGGAGCAGCGCATCGGTTCAGATGAAGCCTGGGATCGCGCGGAAGCCGCCCTGGCTGAAGCCCTGGTGCTAAACGGTCTGAAGTACGATCTGCAGCCGGGGGAGGGGGCTTTCTACGGTCCCAAGATCGAATTCACCCTGCACGATTGTCTTGATCGTGCGTGGCAGTGTGGTACCGTGCAGCTCGATTTTGCCTTGCCGGGCCGTCTTGGCGCCACTTATGTGGGCGAAGACAACGAACGTCACGTACCCGTGATGATCCACCGGGCCATTCTCGGGTCCCTCGAGCGTTTCATCGGTATCCTGACCGAAGAGTACGCCGGACTGTTCCCGACCTGGCTGGCACCGACTCAGGCCGTGGTCATGAATATCACGGATAATCAGGCCGATTATGCGGTGAAAGTTGCCAAGGCATTGAATGATGCGGGCCTTCGCGCAAAAGCGGACTTGAGAAATGAGAAGATTGGCTTTAAAATCCGCGAGCATACTTTGAAGCGAGTGCCTTTCATGCTGGTCTGCGGCGATAAAGAAGTAGAAGCCGGCAAGATTGCAGTACGGACTCGTAAAGGGGCTGACCTGGGTTCTTATCCTGTTGAAGAGCTGATAGCTCTGTTAACCCAGGAAGTTCAGACCCGCGGACAAAAGAAAGTGGAGGAATAAGCTATAAAAGGCGGAAAAAAACTGGGCAAGCAACCGCAAGCCCGCGCTCACCGGATCAATGAAGAGATCCGTCTGAAAGAAGTTCGTCTGACTGGTTTGGACGGTGAGGCCATTGGCATCACTACCATTCAGGATGCACTGAACTTGGCCCTTGAAGCCGGAGTGGATCTGGTCGAGATCAGTCCTAACGCTGAGCCGCCCGTTTGCCGAATCATGGATTACGGCAAATTCCTCTACGAAAAGAGCAAGACCACCAAAGAACAGAAGAAAAAGCAGAAAGTCGTCCAGGTAAAGGAAATCAAATTCCGTCCTGGCACTGACGAAGGCGACTATCAGGTAAAACTACGCAACCTGGTTCGCTTTCTGGAAGACGGGGATAAGGCTAAGGTCACCCTGCGCTTCCGTGGTCGTGAAATGGCCCACCAGGATCTTGGTATCAAGGTTCTGGAGCGAGTCAAGAACGATCTGGAAGAGTTGGCCGTAGTCGAGTCGTTCCCGAAAGTCGAAGGCCGTCAAGCTGTGATGGTCCTCGCACCCAAGAAGAAATCTTAAGGCCCACAAGAAATTGACTCATGGGTTCGCCCCATGAGTCGGTTCGCCTTGCGATTTTGTTGTCACTCACAATGCGGAGTATGAAATGCCGAAGATGAAAACCAACCGGGGTGCTGCAAAGCGCTTCAAGAAGACTGGCTCAGGTCGCTTCAAGTGCAAGCATAACCACCTGCGTCACATCCTGACCAAGAAGAGCAGTAAGCGTAAGCGTAAGCTGGGGCCGAAGTTCATGGTTTCTGCTGCCGACCACAAACGTGTTGTCGCTTGTCTGCCGTACGCATAAGGGGGATGTGAAAAATGCCAAGAGTTAAACGTGGTGTGACTGCTCGCGCTCGTCACAAGAAAGTAATGAAAGCCGCCAAGGGTTACTACGGCGCCCGTTCCCGTGTCTACCGCGTAGCGGTACAAGCGGTAACCAAAGCTGGTCAGTATGCCTACCGTGACCGTCGCCAGAAGAAGCGTCAGTTCCGTCAGCTGTGGATTGCGCGTATCAACGCTGCAGCCCGTCAGAACGGTCTGTCCTACAGCCGTCTGATCGACGGTCTGAAAAAGGCTTCTATCGAGATCGATCGCAAGATCCTGTCCGATATCGCCGTTCACGACAAGCTGGCTTTCACCGCCCTGGTTGAAAAGGCCAAAGCAGCTCTGGTTTAATCCGGTTCTGTTATGAAAGATAAAAGGAGGCTCAGGCCTCCTTTTTTGTTGCCCGTTTTTTGCTTTCAGTGTGTTGTGCCGTACAGTGCCATCCGTCTTGGTGGCTGATGCGAAAATGTCTGATATGCCAACAAACCAAGGTCGATCATCAAAAATTGAAGCGGGCAGGGTAGAGCTTGAGACTCGCTTGATATAACAAAATGATTTATAGGGAGAAAAGCCCACCATAACTATGGTCAGCCAAGGGGCTTTTTTTGTATTATTCCCCTCTTGACCTTATTTAGCCTAAAGGCTCCTGTATCGGGAGTGGTGACGAGGAAGACATGCAACAGCTTGAAGAAGTAGTCGGCCAGGCCAAGGCCGAAATTGAGGGCGTAAGCGACATCGCCGCCCTCGACGAAATCCGGGTCAAATATCTGGGTAAAAAGGGCTTTTTCACCGAGCAGATGAAGGGCCTTGGCGCCCTTTCGCCTGAGGAGCGTCCCGCCGCAGGCGCCGTGATCAACCAGGCCAAGCAGCTGGTTCAGGATGCCTTAAACGCGCGTCGTGAAGCCCTCGAAGTTGCCGTGCTGAACCAGAAGCTGGCCGCCGAGACCATCGACATCAGCCTGCCGGGTCGTCGCATCGAGAACGGTGGCCTGCACCCGGTGACCCGCACCATTGAACGCATCGAGCGCCTGTTTGGCGAGATGGGTTTCAAGGTAGAGCGCGGTCCCGAGATTGAAGATGGCTTCCACAACTTCGATGCGCTGAACATTCCGGCTCATCACCCGGCGCGTACCGATCACGATACCTTCTACTTCAATCCCGATCTGATGCTGCGTACCCACACCTCAGGTGTGCAGATCCGCACCATGCAGCAGCAACAGCCGCCAATTCGCATTATTGCGCCGGGCCGCGTCTATCGTAACGACTACGACATGACCCACACCCCGATGTTCCATCAGGTCGAAGGTCTGCTGGTGGACGAGCATGCCAGCTTTACCGAGCTGAAGGGCATACTGCACGACTTCCTGCGCAACTACTTCGAGGAAGACTTAACCATTCGCTTCCGTCCTTCCTACTTCCCGTTCACCGAGCCGAGCGCCGAAGTGGACGTCATGGGCAAGAACGGCAAGTGGCTGGAAGTGCTGGGCTGCGGCATGGTGCACCCGAACGTGCTGCGTTCGGTCGGCATAGATCCGGAAAAATACTCCGGTTTTGCCTTCGGCATGGGCGTTGAGCGCCTGACCATGCTGCGCTACGGGGTCAATGACCTGCGTGCCTTCTTCGAAAACGATCTGCGCTTCCTCAAGCAGTTCAAGTAAGGGCGAGAGAACATGAAATTCAGTAAATCCTGGGTGATGGAGTGGGTCCGCACCGAGTTGAGTGACAACGCACTGGCCGAGCAGATCACCATGGCCGGCCTGGAAGTGGACGCCGTGGAAGCGGTGGCTGGCCAGTTCAACAATGTGGTGGTGGGTGAAGTGGTCGAGTGTGCCCAGCATCCGGACGCCGACAAGCTGCGGGTGACCAAGGTCAACGTGGGCGAAAGCGATCTGCTGGACATCGTCTGCGGCGCGCCGAACTGCCGCACCGGCCTGAAAGTCTGCGTGGCCAAGGTGGGGGCGACCCTGCCGGGTGATTTCACCATCAAGAAAGCCAAGCTGCGTGGCCAGCCGTCTCACGGCATGCTCTGCTCCTTCAGCGAGCTGGGTATCGAGGTGGAAGCGGACGGCATCATAGAGCTGCCACTTGATGCCCCCATCGGCACCGACATTCGCGACTACCTCAATCTGAACGACGTCGCCATCGACGTGGATCTGACTCCGAACCGTGCCGATTGCCTGGGTATCGCAGGGCTTGCCCGCGAGATTGGCGTGCTCAACAGCGTGGACGTGGTCGAGCCGAGCTGGACCCCTGCTGTCGCTACCATAGACGCGACCTTCCCGATCCGGGTGGAGGCGCCAGCCGATTGCCCCCGTTATCTGGGCCGTGTCATCAAAGGGCTGAACCTGCAAGCGCAGAGCCCGCTCTGGATGCAAGAGAAGCTGCGCCGTGGCGGCATTCGCTCCATCGACGCCATCGTCGACATCACCAACTTCCTGCTGCTGGAATACGGTCAGCCGATGCACGCCTTCGATCTGGCCAAGCTGGAAGGGGAACTGGTGGTGCGCCGCGCCAAGAGCGATGAGCCCATGACCCTGCTGGACGGTACCGAGGTGAAGCTCAAAGACAACACCCTGGTGATTGCCGATACACAAGGCCCTGCCTGCATGGCCGGCATCTTCGGCGGCGATCGCACCGGTGTGTCCGAGACCACCACCGATATCCTGCTGGAGTGCGCCTTCTTCGCGCCGCTCTCCATCACTGGCCGGGCCCGTGCCTACGGTCTGCACACCGACTCTTCCCACCGCTTCGAGCGCGGGGTCGATCCCGAGCTGCAAGCCAAGGTGATGGACAGAGCCACCCGCCTGCTGCTGGATATCTGCGGCGGTGAAGCGGGTCCGGTCATCGAAGTCAAATCCGATGCCCATCTGCCCAAGGCTGCTCCCATCAAACTGCGCCGTGCCAAGCTCGACAAGGTGATCGGCATCAGCGTGGCCGACGCCCAGGTGCTCGAGATCCTGACTCGCCTCGGCATGCAGGTGACTGTGGATGCCGACGGTTGGACCGCACTGGCCCCCTCCTGGCGTTTCGACATCGCCATCGAGGAAGACCTCATCGAGGAAGTGGCCCGTATCTACGGCTACAACAAGATCCCGAACCTGAAACCCGCCGCTTCTCTGGCGATGGTTGAGCAGGCAGAAGGGCAGGTGACCCTGAAGCGGGTGCGTGACCTGCTGGTCGACCGCGGTTTCCAGGAAGCGATCACCTACAGCTTCGTGGATCCCAAGGCCCAGCAGACCCTGTTCCCCCAGAGCGATGCCATAGTGCTGCCGAACCCCATCTCGGTCGAGATGTCCGCCATGCGCGTGTCGCTCTTCCCGGGTCTGGTGCAGGCGGTGGTCTACAACCAGAACCGCCAGCAGGGCCGTGTGCGTCTGTTCGAGCAGGGCCTGCGTTTCATCAAGGACGCGAGCGCCGAGAACGGCATCCGTCAGGAGCCCATGCTGGCCGGCATCATCACCGGCAACCAGAGCGACGAGCACTGGGACGTCAAGAGCCGTGGCAGCGACTTCTTTGATTTGAAAGGGGATCTGGAAGCAGTGCTGGATCTCACCGCCGAAGGGGCTACTTTCAGCTTCGAGCGCACCGAGCACAGCGCCCTGCATCCTGGTCAGAGTGCCGCCATACTGCGCAATGGCGCCGTCATCGGCCACATTGGCGTGATCCACCCGAGCCTCGAGAAGAAGCTGGGTCTCAAGAGCCGTGCCGTGATGTTCGAGCTGGAACTGGACAAGCTGACCCCTGCCAAGGTGCCGGTTGCAGCCGAAGTTTCCCGCTTCCCGGCCAATCGCCGTGACATCGCCGTGGTGGTCGACGTTGCGGTTCTGGCCGGTGATGTCCTGGCAGTAATTAAAAAAGTTGGCGGAAATCAGTTAGTTGGAATAAACTTGTTCGACGTATACCAGGGTGCTGGTATGGCAGAGGACAAGAAGAGCCTGGCCATCAGTCTAGTGTTGCAAGACACCCAGCGCACCCTGGAGGAGAAAGAGATTGCCGAGACCGTAGACAATGTCGTGCGGGCCCTTGGTGAAGAGTTGAATGCATCCTTGAGGGATTGATCTATGGCGCTTACCAAAGCCGACATTGCAGAGCACCTGTTCACCCAGCTCGGGATGAGCAAGCGTGAAGCCAAAGACATGGTGGAAGCCTTCTTTGAGGAAATCAGACAGGCGCTCGAGCGCGGTGAACAAGTCAAGATTTCAGGCTTCGGTAACTTTGATCTTCGTGAGAAGAACCAGCGTCCCGGACGTAACCCCAAGACGGGCGAGGATATTCCCATCAGCGCCCGTCGCGTGGTGACCTTCCGGCCTGGCCAGAAGCTCAAGGCCAGGGTAGAAAATGTTGAACCCAATGAGTAAAGAAAAGCCAGGCAACCGCCTGGCTTTTGCGTTTCGATGATAAAGACCCTCTTCCTGTTTGGTGCGCTGCTGGCCTTGCCGCTGCGTGCCGCCACGCTTCCCCTGTCAGCCGAGACCCAGGCCTATGCCGATACGCTCACCGGGCTGACTTTCTGCTACCCGGCCCTGCAGCGTCCGCCCTATCTGGAAGCGCAGGGGGGCCTGCTCATCGATCAGATGAAACGACTGGCCCTGCAACTGCCGGTGCCGCTGCGTTTCGAAAAACTGCCCAACTGGGCGGCGACCCTGCAGGGTTTGCAGCGCGGGCAGTGCGATCTCATCCCCCATGTGGGCCCAACCCGGGAGACCATGCCCGGCACGGCCTTGAGCCGTGCCATGCTGGAGGCGGAGTCCGCCATCCTCTATCGGGGGGAGCTCGAGCAGGCGACCTTCCTGGTCTCGCCCATCTGGCAGGCAGAGGAGACCCTGCAGCGGCTCTATCCCCACTCGTCCCAGCTGCTCCTGACCGATGCGGAAAACTGGTACGGGGCCCTGGTGGCGGGCAGGGGCAGCGCCTACCTCGGTGACTATCTGCAACTGCGTTACCTGATGCGGGAATTCCCGGACGAGGGGCTTCGCCTGCGGCGGATGCGCAGCGACGATCTGGTGATCAGCTACCGGTTGATGATGGACGACAAGCCGCAGTTGCAGGAGCTGATAGACACGGCGATCCGCTTCCTGCCGCCGGGCAGCCTCTATCGGGATCTGGGGCGCTATCTGCCCCAGAGCGAGCAGGACATCAACCCCTTGCACTTCACCGACAAGGAGCAGGCCTGGCTGGTCGGCAGCGCGCGCACCATCAAGCTGGTGGCGGATCCCGGCTTCATGCCCTACAGCGGCGTCAACCAGCAGGGTGAGCTCATCGGCTGGAGCGGCGATGTGCTGCGGGAGGTGAGCCGCCAGACAGGGCTGAATTTCGAACTGATCCCCGTTGCCAGCAAGGAGGAGGCGCTGGCCAGGCTGCGCAGCGGGGAGGCCGCCATGATGGCCGGTCTGCTGGAGTCGCCGGCACTGCACGAGGAGTTCGAGTTCACCCGTGCGGTGGCAACCAGTCGCTATGCCCTGGTCAGCCGCAAGGGGGGGGCTTATCACGCCCTTGCCGAGGTCAAGGGCAAGGTGGTCGTGCCCCGTATGCTCTACGACCCCAGCCTGCTGGCCCGGTTCGGGCCACACGACTGGGGGGTGACCGACAACCTGCTGCAAGGGCTGGCGGCGGTGCAGAGCGGTGAGGCCGATGCCATGCTGGCCGAGCTCTATCAACTGCAATATCCGCTGCGCAACAACCAGCTGAGCGAGCTGAGCATCACCGAGCTGCCTGAGGTGTTTGGCCTCGGCTTTGCCATCAGGCGGGATCAGCCAAGGCTCGCCGGGGTGCTGGAGCAGAGCCTGACGACAATCAACGATCGCCAGGTGAGCGAACTGGTCCAGCGTTGGCGACGCCTCGTCCTGAACCAGCAAGAGGGGGTCAGTTACGGCTTCTGGCTTGGCTCCATTTTGCTGGCACTCCTGATCAGCGCGGGGGTGATCTGGTCAATCTGGCGCTCCCGCCAGCAGCTGGCCCAGGAGGCGCGTGAGCGCCAGAAGGCGGAGCAGGCGCTGGCGCTGGAGAGCAAGTTCAGGGAGTCCCTGTTCCAGTCGCTGCCCGTGCCCGTGTTCTTGCGCAATGACAAGGGGGAGGTGATCAAGCGCAACAAGCGTGCCAAACGGATGGAGGCACGCTACGCCACCGATCTCGTGCTGCCGTCCCCGCAGCTGCAAGGGGCTGAGGGGGAGATAGCCCTGCGGGATCAGGTCTACTCCTATGCCCAGATCCCGCTGCGCCTGGGGCCCCAGGCCCCGGCCGGGGATCTCATCGCCCTGTCAGACATCAGCGCCCTGCGTGAGCGCACCCGCTTGCTGCGCCAGGCGGAGCGACGCTTGCGGGCCCTCACCAATACGGTGCCCGGGGTAGTGCTGCAGTTTACCCTGCAAGGCGGCACCATCACCCGGGTGGAGTTCGTCAGCCGCGGCAGCCATGAGCTGCTGGGGCTGGCGAGCCAGCAGATCCGCCTCAATCCCAACGAGACCCTCACCCGCATCTCGCACCAGGACAGGCGGGAGATGCGTGCCCCCATGCTGACCATGTTGCAGGCCGGGCGCCCCTTCTCCCATCTGCTGCGCTACCAGCATCCGACCAAGGGCTCGCGCTGGCTGCAGTTCTCCGGCAGGGGGCGCCGTCAGGGGGAGGGGTGGCGCGTCTTTGGAGTGGTGCAGGATGTGACCAACCGGGTCGAGCAGGAGCACTCCCTGCAACTCTCCCACGAGCAGGCCCAGCAGGCCGTGCTCGCCAAGGGGCGCTTCCTCGCCGCCGTGAGCCACGAGATCCGCACCCCCATGAACGCCATCCTGGGGTTGCTGGAGTGGCTGGATCAGACCGAACTCTCCGCGGAGCAGACCTCGGTGCTGGCGCACGTCAGGCAGGCGGGCAACGAGTTGCTCGGGCTGCTCAACGACGTGCTCGATTTCAGCCGCAACGAGAACCGCCAGCTGCGGCTCACCCTGCAGCCGACCGATCTGGTGGAGCTGTGCGAGCATGTGGCGGCGGTGCACTGGTCCAAGGCGCGCTCCAAACACCTGCAGATGCGCCTCAACCTGGATCCGGCACTGCCTGCCCTGATGGCGCTCGATCCCCACAGGGTGCAGCAGGTGCTGCACAACCTGCTCTCCAACGCCATCAAGTTCAGCGAGCAGGGCGAGGTGGTGCTCTGGGCCCGCCGGCATGGGGACTGGGTCTGGTGCGGGGTGGACGATCAGGGGCCCGGCATCAGTGCCGAGCTGCTGCCTCGGCTGTTCCAGCCCTTCGAGCAAGGGGAGGAGCTGGGTCAGCTCAGGGCCCAGGGTACCGGCTTGGGGCTGGCCATCTGTCGCCAGCTGATGGAGCAGATGGGAGGGGAGATCCGGGTCGAGCCGGTGGCCACTGGCGGCAGCCGCTTCATCTGCGCATGGCCCCTCAAAGAGACGCAGGAGAAGGCGCCCTGGCAGCCAAGGTTCAAACAGATTTCCCTGCAGCTTCCCCCCGAGGAGCTGGCGTACGTGCGGGCCTGGCTCGCCGAGTTTGGCGTGACCGAGGAGGCGACGGCGCCCGGCCTTTCCGCCACCCAGGATGAACAGGGACTGCGTGCCTGGTCCTGGCAGGGGGAGCCCTGGATCCCGGGCGCCGTGGTGAGCCTGCTGCAACCCAGGCTGGTTCAGGGGAGCGGGGAGGTCGCGGATCTGCCGGGGGCCGGCATGCGGGTCCTCCTGGTGGAAGATCACGAGGTGAACCGGGTGCTGATCAGCATGCAGCTGAGTCAGCTGGGCGCCCGGGTGCTGAGCGCCGCCAATGGCCGCCTGGCCCTCGAGATCCTGGGGCGGGAATCTGTCGATCTGGTGCTGACCGACCTGCAGATGCCGGTGATGGACGGTGCCGAGCTCTGCAAGCAGTTGCGGGCCTCGGCGCGCTGGCAGCAGTTGCCCGTCTATGTGATCACCGCCGATCTCAGCGAGCAGGCGGCCCAGCGTCTGGCCGACTGCGGCTGCCAGGGCCATTTGGACAAGCCCGTCCTGCTGAAGGAGCTGGCCATCTTGCTGCGCACCGTCTCCGGTCGCAGCAGTGCGCCCCTGGTGGAGACTTCGGTCAAGGCCAGCCCCATGACGACACTGCTCAACCCGGCGCTCATCAACCTCTATCTGGTGTCGGCTCGTCAGGATCTGGCCGACATTGAGGGGTGCGTCACGGCAGGGAATGAAGGTGCCCTCAATACGGCTTTACACAAGATGAAGGGGGCCGCCAAAATGGTGGGGGCCGCCGCCCTGGTACAGGTGATCGAGCGCTGGCAGCGCGACCCTGGGCACCCCTTGGTGGAAGAATTGCAGCAGGCCGTGGAAGACGTCTGCTGGCAACTGGGCGAGAGAGCATGAGATGATCATCACAGATGAAGAGTTGTTGGCCTTGCTGGAGTCAGATGTCAGCCAGGAGCCCGTATTTCACCCCGTCAGCGTCTATGCCCTGGACGCCGTCTCCCATCAGGCGGCAAAGGAGGCGGGCCTGCCGGCCTATGCCAGCCTGCACCGTACCCGGCCGGACGCGAGCTGGCAGTGGGAGGGATTGTTCGCCGCCGGGGCCATCGCCCTGTTCGATCCCGCCTCCCACGGGGGGGCCGACTATCTGCCCCATCTGCAGACCCCGGGGGTGGGGATCTACCGCCTGACGGATCCCTGGCTTGAGGGGTTGCAGGCGCGGGAGCAGGGGTGGCGGGACTGGCTAGCCCGGCTCCAGATCCTGTTGCTCGAGGATCACCCCTTCCAGGGAGCCTGCATCCAGCAGGAGATCCAGATGCTGGGACTTCCCTGCCACTGGGTGCAGGATGGCGACGGCTGCCTGCAGGCGCTGGAAGAGGGGGGCGTGGGGCTGCTGATCTGCGATCTCAGCCTGGCGGAACAGGATGCCATCAGTCTCCTGATGAGCCATCCCCAGTACCGTCACAGCGGCCTGCCCATCATACTGCTGTCCGCCCACGATCAGACCCTGATCGACGGCGCCAGACGCCTGCTGCACGACGCCGGCTTCAACGTGCTGGCTGCCCTGGCCAAGCCGCTGCAGAGCGACGATCTGTTGCGCCTGCTCAAGGCGCTCTACCTGGGGCCGCAGCGCCAGCGCAGGCTGGGTGGCCTGAAACGCACCATTCGCAGCTGGCAGGGAGGGGCGCGGGGTCAGCTTGGCCTGCAGGCGGATGCGGCATCCAGCCCCCTGCCAATCTGGCTGGCCGTGAGCAGCCTGCCCCCTCACTGGGAGCCCCTCAAGGCATGGCTGGAGCAGCATGGCAGGCAGGCGAGCGAGCTGACCCTGGTCATCCATCGGCGGGACAACTTGCTGAACCAGGCGGATCGCTTCGCCCTGGTGCTGCAGGCGAGTCTTGCCGGGGCCAGGCTGGCTCTGCTGTTGGACAATGCCCAGCACCTGCCTTTCGATCAGCTGGAGCGGCTGCCGATCCAGAGCCTGCTGCTGGGGCAGCATCTGCTGCCGGAGCTGGAGGCCATGGCCGCCGACTCTTTGCTCGCCCGCTTCATCCAGCGTGCTCGCGAGCTCGGCATGGCCCTCTATCTCGACGATCCCTTCAACCTGCAGGATCCCGCCCAGTGGCAGGAGCTCGGCATGGCGGGGCGCTGGTAGCCCGTGCCGCGCTACCTTTGCTGGCCTCCCGACGAGGCGCGTCTGCAACGGGCACTGGCGGGCTGGGTACACCCCGGCTCGCGGGCCTCTCTGCCCCTGATGATGGAGGTGGGCGGCATTCCCTGCCGACTGCAGGAGCTGGCAGGATCCGATCCCGAGCGGCTGAAGGCGGCCTACGAGGCGCTGAGCGAGCAGAGTGTCTACCTGCGCTTCATGCGCGCCAAGCAGCCTGCCACCGCCGATCAGCTCGCCTTCTTTCTCGACTACCCCAGAGCGCCCCAGATAGGGCTGCTGCTCACCGACGAACAAGGGGCACCGCTGGCCATGGCTCAGTCCATCCGGCGGCGTCTGCACCCGGACAGGGCGGAGTTCTCCTGCATAGTCGCGGATCATTTTCAGCATAGGGGGGCCGGGCGCCGCATCCTGCTGGCGCTGGCATTGCTGGCGCACGGGGAGGGGATCCGCGAGTGGACCGCCGAGGTGCTCGGCCAGAATCGTCCCATGCTGGCCCTGCTGAAGGGGCTGGGGTTGCCGCTGACCCTGGTGACGGGGCGGGAGATGGTCTTTGTCAGGCTGGACTTGAGCATACTGGGCACCCTGGTGCCCCGGCATTCCTAAGACCAAGGGCGAATGTGCCGGGCCAGCCGGCTGTGCTAAGGTCAGCCTGTGATCCGTTGGAGGAAGTCAACCATGGTGCAGTCAGCCAAACATATCGTGATCCTCACAGGTGCCGGCATCTCGGCCGAATCCGGTATCAAGACCTTCAGGGCCTGCGACGGTCTGTGGGAGGAGCACAGGGTGGAAGACGTGGCCACTCCGGAGGGCTACGCCCGGGATCCCGAACTGGTTCAGCGCTTTTACAACGCGCGGCGCCATCAGTTGCAACGCGCCGAGATCCACCCCAATCCTGCCCACTATGCCCTGGCGCGCCTCGAGCGCTTGTTGCCGGGGCGAGTGACCCTGGTCACCCAGAACATCGACAACCTGCACGAAAGTGCAGGCAGCAAACACCTCATCCACATGCACGGCGAGCTGCTCAAGGCGCGCTGCCCGGGCTCGGGACAGGTGATCGAGTGGCGCGGGGATCTCCACCAGCACGAGCTCTGCTCCTGCTGCCAGTTGCCGCAGCCGTTGCGGCCTCATGTGGTCTGGTTTGGCGAGATGCCCCTCGGACTGGATCGCATCTACTCGGCCCTGGCGCAATGCGATCTCTTCATCTCCATAGGTACCTCGGGGGCCGTCTATCCCGCGGCGGGGTTCGTCCATGAGGCGGGCCTCAATGGTGCGCACACAGTCGAACTCAACCTGGAGCCAAGCGAAGTGGGTAGCCAGTTTGACGAGAAGCGCTATGGCCCGGCCTCCTTGCTGGTGCCCGCCTTCGTGGACGAATTGCTGCAAAGCTGCGGGGTGCATCAGCCCAAGCAGATCGACGGTCATAACTGGATGGAGATGCGTGGGCCATAACTATTGAGTAACAACATAGTTGCATTGACTCAATGAAGCCGCCAAACTGACCCGTAAAATAGAAGATGCAGCTGGCGCAAGGGATATGGACATTTTCAAGCATGGAATCGCGTTTCTTCTGCTGGTGCTGACGGCGTTCGGCACTCAGGCAACCGCTTCTTCACCACTGTTGCACTTGATCCTGCCAGACAAGCGGGAGATCCCCCTGGATGAGGCGGCGCTGGCCGCCTTGCCACAGACCGAGTTCGAGACCGAGACTCCCTGGACCGCCGGGGCTCATCGTTATCGTGGCCCGACCCTGAAGGCGATGCTGGCGGCGCAGGGGCTCAAGGATGTCACTAATGTCAGGGTGACTGGCCTCAATGGCTATCAGCAGCAGTTCGACCTCTCCCCGTTTGCCCAGGTGCCGCTGACCCTGGTGCGCTATCAGGATGACAAGCCGCTGACCCGTCGCAACAAGGGACCCGTCTGGCTGCTGATGCCCTTCTCTGAATACCCTGAGTTCGATGTCTCCCCCATTCACAGCTTCATGGTGTGGCAGTTGGTGCGCATCGAGGTCATCCCGTGACTCGTCGCCACCGTCATAACCTGCTGCTGGCGGCCATCTCTCTGCTGTTTCTGTTCTCCTCCGTCTGGGGGCTGCTGCTGCAGAGTCGGCATGAGCAGCTGGTCGATATCTTCTATCGCAACACCCACTGGAACATCAGCCAGGTCATGCTGGAGTCACAGCGCTTCCTCTATGGCTTGCGCCTCTATCGGGCGGGGGGCCTCGAGATGGAAGCCCTGAGCCTGGATTACGATCTGCTGTGGAATCGACTGGATGTGTTCCTGATCAGCAGCGAGACCGCAGATGCCCGCGCCCGCCATGGCCTGGGGACTGTGCTGGCCGGGTTGTTTGACGAGATCAAGGCGCTCGAGCCCCAGATACAGGCTGGTGCGCTGCAGGAGGGGGAGGCCCTCGATCGTTCCCAGGCCCGGATTGCCGAGCTGACCCGCCAGGTGGAGCAGATAGGGGATCAAATCCTCTCTGGACAGGAGCGGGAAGCCTCGCTCAATCAGCTGCGCCAGAGCCTGTTCTGGATCCAGATCTGGCAACTGATCCTGCTGGTGATGGGGGGCATGCTGGTGTTTGCCCTGATCCGCACCAATCTGCAGAATCGCCGTCTCTCCCTGCTCGACCCCATGACCCGACTCGGCAATCGCCGAGCCTTGCAGGGCCAGCTCAGGCAATCCCTGCAGCGTGGCCGTGTCCAGGCCCTGGTGGTGCTGGATCTGAAGCGGTTCAAGCAGGTCAATGATCTGCTCGGCTACCAGGTCGGGGATCGCCTGCTGCAGGCGGTGGCCGCAAGGCTGCGGCAAGCCTATCCAGGTCGGGCCTACCGGCTGGGGGGAGATGAATTTGCCGTGGTCCTGGCCGGCGAGCAGCCCGGCCTCGAAGCCGAGATGGAGGCCATGGTGAGCCTGCTGCAGTTCGAGTTCGTGACCCGGGAGAGCAGCTTCGATCTGGCCTGCCGCTTCGGGGTGGCCAGGGCCATTGAGGGAGAGGATGCGGATCAGTTGCTGGAGCAGGCCATATTGGCGCTGAACCAGGCCAAGCGGGACAACGCGACCCTGATCTGGTACCAGCCGGCGATGAAGGCCTCCCTGAGCATGGGCCAGCGCCAGCTGCACCAGTTGCGGGAGTGGCTGGCCGGGGCGGCGCCCTCGCCGCTGGAGACCATCTCAGAGACCCTGGAGGACGAGCGGGGGCAGCAGGTGCTGGGCATCAGCCTGCGCTGGCGGGTGGGGCAGCAGGTGTGCGACATGGACTGGATGCAGGAGCGCGGTATCCTGGGCCCTGTGGTGGCGCGGCTGCTGACGGACGCCGAACAGCGGCTGCCGCTGCTCTTGGTGCTCCATCAGCAGTCCCAGCTGGCCCATGTGCTGGCCTATCTGCCGCCCCTGGGAGAGCGGACGCTGATCCTGGCGCTGCCGACCCTGACAGAGGATGCATTGCTGTTGGAGAAACTGAGCCAGCGCGGCTGCGTGCTGGCATTGCGTGAGCTGGGCAGTCGGGTCCCAGTACTCTTGCGAGCAGGCTGGCCGGTGCGCTACTGGTTGCCCGATCCCTCGGATCACGATGCCTTGCTGCAGCCCCTGGCGCAGCAACTGGGGCTGCTGCGGCTGGGCCCTCCGGCAGATGAGCAGGAAGGGGAGATAAGAAGACAGGGGGAGCCCCGTTGACCTGGTAGTGACGGTTCGAGAATGACAAGGGCGGCCTCGGCCGCCCTTGTCATTGTGCGAAAATCAATGCTGCTGGGGGTCGGTGGAGGGCGACAAGGGGGCGCAGGAGTCTCTGATCACCAGGTCAGGGTCCACGGTGATCATACGGTTATCAATTTGGTCGCCATTGATCCGTGCCAGTAGCCGGGTGACGGCGAGGCGACCCAGCTCCTCCTTGGGTTGATTGATGGTGGTCAGCGGCGGGGACATATACTGGGCCAGTGCCACGTTGTCATAGCCGACGAGGGAGAGATCCCGCGGGATCTGAAGCCCGGCGCGATGGGCGGAGCTGATGACCCCCATGGCCATCATGTCGTTGCACACAAACAGGGCGCTGGGGCGTGCAGGCAGGGCAAGCAGCCGCTCCATGGCGCTGAAACCACTGGCGCAATCGAAATCCCCCTCCTGGATCCAGCCTGGATTGACGGTGAGCCCCGCCTCCTGCATCGCCTGCTCGAAGCCCGCCAGGCGCTGGTTGGCGGGGGCGCGGCTGTGGGGCCCTGTGATGCAGCCGATATCGGTGTGGCCCAGCGCCAGCAGATGACGGGTCGCCAGATAGCCGCCGCGATGGGAGTTGTCGGCGATGAGATCCACCTCCTTGCTCTCCATGCCCCAGTCCATCACCACCACAGGCAGGCTCTTGAGCCAGTCTAGCTGGTTGAACACCTCCTGCTGCCCCTCGCTGCACATGATCAGCAGGCCATCCACTCGTTTTCTGAGCATCATCTTGAGGTAGGAGAGGGCGGTTTCGGCCTGCCCCTCTGTGTTGCCCAGCATCAGGTTGTAACCCTGCTCGAAGCAGTAGCGTTCCACCCCGCGCACCACCTCGGCGAAGAAGGGGTTGCTGGAGGTGGTGACCAGCATGCCGATGCTGTTGGTCTCCTTCACCTTGAGGCTGCGGGCTACCAGGCTGGGGGCGTAGTTGAGATCGCGCATGGCACTGAAGACCCGCTCCCGGGTCTCTTCTGCGACGAAACGGGTCTCGTTGATGACGTGGGAGACAGTGGTGGTGGAGACCCCCGCCCGCGCCGCCACTTCCTTGATGTTGGCCATCAGTGCCCCTGCGCCGCTTGGGACTGGAGGAAGGTGTCGACCTCCTGCTTGCCCGGGATCGAGCTCTGGGCCCCGAAGCGGGTCACCGAAAGCGCCGCCGCCCCGTGGGCGAAGCGCACAGCGGCCTTGAAATCGGCACCGGCCAGCTCGGCGGCCAGCAGGGCGCCGTTGAAGGTGTCGCCTGCGGCCGTGGTGTCCACCGCCTCGACCCGGAAGCCCGGAATGAGCGCCTGCTGCTGGCCGTTGCTGCAATAGACCCCCTGGGACCCTAGGGTGATCATCACATCCGCAATCCCCATCTGGTGGAAACGGGCCGCCGCCTCTGCCGCGCTCGCCTCGCCCGTCACCTTGACACCGGTCAGCAGCTCGGCCTCGGTCTGGTTGGGGGTGATGAGATCCACCAACGCCAGCAGATCGGCCGAGAGTGGCTGGGCGGGCGCCGGGTTGAGCACCACCCGGGTGCCGTGGGATCTAGCCAGCTTGGCGGCTTCAAACACGCTTTCAAGCGGCACTTCCAGCTGCAGCAGCAGGGTGTGGGCGCCCGCGATCATGGCCTCATGGCGCTTGACCATGGCGATGTCGAGGGCGCCGTTGGCTTCGGTGGAGAGGCCTATGCTGTTCTCCCCCTCGTCGCTCACATAGATGATGGCGATGCCGGTGGGGAGCTTGTCGTCGAGTTCGACGGCGCTCACGTCAATGCCGTCGTTGGCAAAACCCGTTTTCATCTGACGGCCGATGGCGTCATCGCCGATGCGGGCGATAAAGGAGACGGCGGCCCCGAGGCGGGCGGCGGCCACCGCCTGGTTGGCCCCCTTGCCACCGGGGACCACCTGGTAACTGTGACCGGTCAGGGTTTCACCGGGACGGGGAAAGTGGGGGACGCGCAGCACATGATCCGCATTGACGCTGCCGAGAACTACGAGACGATTCATATCGATCACCCTTGATTGAGAACATCTTGGCTTGAGTGAGCCCAAGCCGGGAGGCTCTGCCTGCGCACAGGAGACAAAGGGGGAGGCGAACCTCCCCCGTCCTGCTTACTTGCTGACGATTTGCAGCGGTACCGGGATGGATTTCTCCACCGGCTGGCCCTTGAGCACCTTGTCGGCGGTTTCCACGCCGATGGCACCGATCAGTGCCGGCTGCTGAGCTACTGTGGCGGCCAGTTTACCCTTGGCTACCGCCGCCTTGCCATCGTCGGTGCCGTCGAAGCCGACTATCATCACCTCTTTGCCGGCCGCCTGCACGGCGCGGATGGCACCCAGCGCCATCTCGTCGTTCTGGGCGAACACCGCCTGCACGGTCGGGTGGGCCGCCAGCAGGTTCTCCATGACGTTCAGACCCTTGGTGCGGTCAAAGTCGGCCGGCTGGGAAGCCAGCACCTGCAACTTGTTGGCGGCAACGGCCAGAGCAAACCCTTCGCCACGGTCACGGGCGGCGGAGGTACCGGCTATCCCTTCGAGCTGGATCACCTTGGTGCCTGCCCCCAGCTTCTCGGTGATGAAGTCACCGGCCAGCTTGCCACCGGCCACGTTGTCGGAGGCGATGTGGGCCTTGACCTCACCCTGGGCCGCGCCGCGGTCCAGGGTCAGCACCGGGATATTGGCCTTGTTGGCCAGGCGGATGGCGTTGCCCACGGCTTCGGAGTCTGTGGGGTTGATCAGGATGGCATTGATCTTGCGCACGGTGAGATCTTCCACGTTGGAGAGCTCCTTGGCCGGGTCATTCTGGGAGTCCAGCACCACCAACTCGTAACCAAGCTCCTTGGCCTTGGCTTCGGCCCCCTCCTTCATGGTGACGAAGAAGGGGTTGTTGAGGGTGGAGACCACCATGGCCAGCGTCTGATCGGCGGCCTGGGCGGTACCCAGCACGGACATGATGGCGGCAGCGAGCAGGGTATTGAGCTTTTTCATCATTTCATTCCTTGTGTGTGCATGGCTTACGTTATTAACGATTGCTTTTGTTATCGATCATCACGGCGAGCAAAATGACGCTGGCCTTGGCGATCATCTGGTAATAGGACGAGACGTCGAGCAGGTTGAGGGCGTTGTTGAGGAAGCCGATGATGAGGGCCCCGATGAGGGTCCCCATGATGCGGCCCTTGCCCCCCATCAGACTGGTGCCACCCAGCACCACGGCGGCGATGGCATCCAGCTCGTACCCCATGCCGGCGGTCGGCTGGGCCGACGAGAGGCGGGAGGTGACGATGAGCCCGGCCAGGGCCGACAGCATGCCGCACAGGCCGTAGACTGCGAGCTTGACCCGGGCCACGTTGATGCCGGAGAGGCGGGTGGCCGACTCGTTGCCGCCCAGGGCATAGATGTAACGGCCGAGGCGCGTGTGGTTGAGCAGGTACCAGGCCAGCAGGAAGACGATGGCCATCAGCCAGATGGGCACCGGCAGACCGAACAGGTAGCCGGTCCCCAGCCAGGCGAAGTGATCGGCGCCGTCGCTGAAGCCGGTGGAGATGGGACGTCCCTCGGTGTAGACCATGGTGACGCCGCGCAGGGCCGTCATGGTCACCAGGGTGGCGATGAAGGCCTGCACCTTGCCCTTGGCGATGATGAGGCCGCTGACGCCGCCGAGCAGGGCACCGGCACCCAGGGTGAGGGGCACCACCAGCCAGATCGGCAGCTCCATGGCCACCATGGTCGCCGCCAGGGCGCCGCACAGGGCCAGCACGGAGCCGACCGACAGATCGATGCCGGCGGTGAGGATGACCAGCGTCATGCCGACCGCCATGATGGCGTTGACCGAGGTCTGGCGCAGTATGTTGAGCAGGTTGTCGGCGGTGAAGAAGTTCGGGCTCAGGAAGGAGACCACGCCGATCAGCACCAGCAGCGCCACCAGGGATTTGTTCTCGATCCACCAGGCCTTGCTCATGACGCCACGGCGGGGAAGGGTTTGGGTTGTCATTGTGCTGCCTCTTGCTCTGCTTGCCACTGTTTGCCGACTGCCGCCGCCATCAGTTTCTCCTGATTGGCCTCGCGGGTGTTGAACTCTGCGCTGATGCGCCCTTCGTGCATCACCAGGATGCGATCACTCATGCCGAGCACTTCCGGCATCTCGGAGGAGACCAGGATGATGCTCATCCCCTCCTTCTTGAACTGGTTGATGAGCTGGTAGATCTCCTTCTTGGCCCCCACGTCGACGCCCCGGGTAGGCTCGTCCAGGATCAGCACCTTGGGCCTTGTCAGCAGCCCCTTGGCGATGGCCACCTTCTGCTGGTTGCCACCTGAGAGCAGCTTTATCAGCTGATCCTGACTCGGGGTCTTTATGTTGAACAGGCGCACATAGTCGCTCACCGCCTGGCGCTCGGCCTTGCCGTCAATCTTGCCGTGACTGATGAACTCGCCGAGGGCGCAGAGGCTCATGTTTTCACGCACCGACAGCTCCAGCACCAGGCCATCTCCCTTGCGATCCTCGGAGATATAGGCGATGCCGGCGGCCAATCCGTCGGCCGGGGTGCGCGGTACCAGCACCTTGCCATCGACCTCGACAGCGCCACTGCTGATGGGGCTGGCGCCATAGATGAGCTTCATCAGCTCGGTACGGCCAGAGCCCATCAGGCCGCTGAAGCCGAGGATCTCCCCCTGGCGCAGGGAGAAGCTCACCCCGCGCACGCCGGGACCGGCCAGATCTTTCACCTGCAGGCTGACGGGGCCGAGCTCGCGCACAAGGCGCGGGTATTGCTCCTCCAGCCGGCGGCCCACCATCATCTCGATGATCCTGTCTTCGTCCAGCTCGCTCACCGCCTGCTCGCCGATCCACTTGCCGTCCCGCAGCACGGTGACGCTGTCGCAGATCTGGAAGATCTCCTTGAGACGGTGGGAGATGTAGACGATGCCGCAGCCCTGCTGGCGCAGCTCGCGGATGACCACGAACAGCTGCTCCGTCTCTGTGTCGGTCAGGGCATCTGTGGGCTCGTCCATGATGATGACGCTGGCATCGAACGACAGCGCCTTGGCGATCTCCACCATCTGCTGCTCGCCAATCGACAGATCCCCGAGCCGGGTGTCCGGTCCGTGCTTGACGCCGAGACGGGCCAGCAGGGTGCTTGCCCGCTCACGCAACTGTTTGTGATCTATGTTGCCAAAGCGGGTGCGCGGCTCGCGGCCGAGGAAGATGTTGGCGGCAATCGACAACTCCGGCAGCAGGTTCAGCTCCTGGTGGATGATGCTGATCCCCTGATCCTGGGAGTCGCGCGGGCCCTTGAAGTGGACCGGCTGGCCGCGGTAGCTGATAGTGCCCGCATCGGCCTGATAGATGCCGGTCAGCACCTTCATCAGGGTGGATTTGCCGGCGCCATTTTCACCGAGCAGGGCCATCACCTGGCCCGGATAGACTCGCAGACCTGCTTCGTCGAGGGCGCGCACACCGGGGAAGGTCTTGACGATCCCGGTGAGCTCGAGAATGGGTGAGGGGGAGGAGGTTGTGCTCATTTGCAGCTTCCTTGAAGAGGCTTAAAACGCCACACCGGCGCAGAGAATAATGTTGGCGTAGGGAGTCACCTCGCCGCTGCGTACCACAGCCTTGCTCTGGCGGGAGCGGGTCTTGAACGCCTCGTGCAGGCAGTATTCGATGGTGATGGGCTTGCCCTGGGCCAAGGCGTGGGCCTCTAGCTGCGCAACCAGTGTCTGATGGGCATCCGGGCTGATCAATTTTATTTCGCTTGCCATGATCACCTTCTCCACCACCAGATCGGTGAGCAGGGCGGTCAGCACGGTTTCAAGGCTGGGAGTCCCCGCCATCAGCGCCAGATCGATGCGCTCCGGACCTGCCGCAATGGGCAGGCCCGCATCGCAGACGGTGATCTCGTCGGTGTGGCCCATCTGTGCCACCAGGGCACTCAGGGGAGCATTGAGCAGCTTGCCTCGTTTCATACAACACCTCGGCGGCATGGGGACCGCATGTCGATATTTATCTGGGCAACCGGTTACGCAACCGGTTGCGTCGTTGAGGCGAAAGATAGGCGCTAACCGTTAACGGGTCTAGGAACAGATGACGAAAATGTGAAAACGATCTCAGTGATCCGGCCGTCGGAGGGAAAAACGGGTGCCAGAAGAGCACCCGTACCACGGAAAGAAGGGGTCAGAGGAGGAGGGCTTGCTGCACGGCGGGGCGCGCCAGCATGCGCCTGGTATGGGCCGCCACCTTGGGAAACTCGTCGATGGCGACCCCGTCGCTCGCAAGCCAGCTGGCCACCACGAACAGGTAGATGTCGGCCAGACTGAAATGCTCCCCCAGCACCCAGGGGCCGGCCAGATAGTGGTGCTCTATCTCGGCAAAACCCTCGCGCATGTTCTGGGGCATCCTGGCCTTCATGGCGGCGATGGCGTGCTCGTCATCGGCCCAGCGGCTGCCGCGGCGGCCATGGGCATGGGAGACGTGCACCGTCGAGGCGAGGAAGCTGTGCACCTCCTGCATCCTGGCCAGCAGGAAGGGGTCGTCCAGGGGGGCGAGCCCGGCATCGGGGAAACGCTGGGCCACGTAGAGCAGCAGGGCCGGGGTTTCGGTCAGCACGCCGCGCTCCGTCACCAGGGCCGGCACCCGCCCCTTGGGGTTGATGGCAAGGTAGGCGGGGGTGCGTTGCTCCCCGGCGGCGAGATCGAGGCGCTTGATCTGGTGCGGGGCACCGGCTTCCACCAGGGCGATGCGCACCGCCATGGCACAGGTACCGGGGGCGAGATAGAGCGTCAGTTCGGACATTGCAGCTTTCCTTGTGTGGGTGATCCGGGATGAAGTGCGCGAGTCTGTCGAGTCTTGGCCATCCATCCTACGCCCATGGCGGGCCAGGGCCAAGCCAGGCGACCGGGGCACAAACAGAGGGCAGGGTAACAGCGCGCTTGTCAGTGAAATCAATGGCTTTCTGAACGGAAGATAACAGGAAAAACGACTACGCATGCCCGGTCAAACCGCTATAATGTGCCACCTTGGAACAGTCGCTTTTGAATGTTGGATAGTCAATTGAGTAATAGAATGCGGATCGGTGGAACCCTCGAACAGTCCCTCAGCCAGGGATACCGTCTGGACCTGCAAGGGGTGTTGAAAGAGGCCTGGCAACAGACCCGCCGCACCGGTTTCGGTCTGACGCTGGCCATCGCCGGGGTCATGGCAATCTGGATCCTGCTGAGCAACACCCTGCTGGCCCCCTATGTCAGCCAGGAAGGGGGTGACATGGACATGGCTCTGATATTGAGCCTGCTTATCACCGTCATCATGTCTCCCATGACCTCTTCCCTCGACATGTTGGGGTTGCAGCAGTCGGTGGGCGTACGGGCTCGCCCGAACCAGGTGTTCGACTTCTTCCGTCACTTCCTGCGTCTGGGCTCCCTGAGCCTGCTGGGCAGCCTGATCACCAGCCTGTTCGGCCCTCTGTTTGAAATGCTGGGCCTGCCGGTAATGCTGGCCTTCATTCCCTCAGCCCTGGTGGGCATGGGGCTGGTGTTCACCGTGCCCCTGGTGCTGGAGCGCGGCCTGTCGCCGGCCCAGGCCATCCTGGTCTCCCTCAAGCTGTTCGCCCGCGGCTGGCCCAGCATAGTGCTGCTGCATGGCGTCATGCTGGCGCTGTTTTTCCTGGCCATCATCCCCATGGGCATAGGCCTTATCTGGGTGGCCCCCCTCTATTTCAACCTCAAGGGGATCCTCTATCGGGATCTGTGCGGGGTTGCCGTGGAGGTGACCGAAGTGGCGGACAATGCCGCCACCGGGCAAGGGCCTGATCATTTCAACGCGTGATGCAAAAGGATGGCATATGAAGCTGGTTCGACATGGCATGGCGGCAAGTCTGCTGATAGTGCCGGTGCTGTGCGTGGCGGCGCCCTCGCTGGATCTGCAATACAGCACCTTCTACAGCCAGATGAAGACCTTTGCCAAGGGCGAGTTTGGTGATGCCAGGCTGGGGTTTTATCTGACCGATCCGCAAAGTGGCCAGCGCTGCGGGCTCTCCTCGGCCCGGGTTTCGACCCTGGACAGGGACGTTGCCGCCGAGGTGACCATAGACAGCGAGCTGCGCCTGCCCTATGACGACGATCTCAATCTCGACAAGGCAACCGTGGTGGTGGAGCTGACCGAACCACACGCCGCCTGCGACATGTCGGTGCAGGTGATGGCCGATGCGCCCCCTGCATCGGATGGTCAGGGGTTCAGGGTGAGCGAGGTGGTGGCACGCCAGCAGGAGATGCAGTCGCTGCTGGACAAGCTGGCCGGCATGGTCGGCAAGCACTTCCTGCCGGACATGGCGGGGATACGGGTGACCCTGGTGCAGCCGAGCGGCACAGCCTACCTCATCGACGGTGCCCGTCAGCAGCCTCTCCCCTGGCTGGATGGCCAGCTGCTGCTTCGCAACGAACAGCTCGCAGACTTCGCGGCGGGCAAGTTGCAGCTTGAGGGAGATATACTGCGACTGACTCCCTGGTTGCACAAGGGCTGAAGACGCCTCGAGCCAGACAGATAAAGAAAAGGAGCGCATGGCGCTCCTTTTTCGTGGTTGTTGGCAGGGCGCTCAGCGCACCTCTATCACATCCAGCACGTCCATCTCATCGATGTTGAGCAGGGGCGCGGTCGGCAGCTCGGGGGGATCGAATGCCTTGTCGCCGCCGTCGATGATGCCGGAGTCGCGGTTGATGCTCTTGAAGTCAAACAGCTTGTGATCCAGCAGGTGGCTCGGGATCACGTCCTGAATGGCGGTAAACATGGTCTCTATCCGGCCCGGGAAGCGGCGATCCCAGTCCTGCATCATCTGCTTGATGGCCTTGCGCTGCAGGTTCTCCTGGGAGCCGCAGAGGTTGCACGGGATGATGGGGAAGGCCTTGACCTCCGCATAGCGCACCAGATCCTTCTCCTTGCAGTAGGCCAGGGGACGGATCACCACGTTCTTGCCATCGTCGCTCACCAGCTTGGGGGGCATGGACTTGAGCTTGCCGCCGTAGAACATGTTGAGGAACAGGGTCTCGAGGATGTCATCCCTGTGGTGGCCGAGGGCAATCTTGGTGCAGCCCAGCTCCTGGGCGGTGCGGTAGAGAATGCCGCGGCGCAGGCGGGAGCAGAGGGCGCAGGTGGTCTTGCCTTCCGGTACCTTGTCCTTGACGATGGAGTAGGTGTCTTCCTCGACTATCTTGAAGTCGACGCCGAGGGCGGCCAGGTATTCCGGCAGCACGTGCTCGGGGAAGCCGGGTTGCTTCTGATCCAGGTTGACGGCCACGAGATCGAAATGGATGGGGGCGCTGGCCTTCAGGCTCATCAGGATGTCGAGCATGGCGAAGCTGTCTTTGCCGCCAGACAGGCACACCATGATCTTGTCACCCTCTTCAATCATGTTGAAGTCGGCGATGGCCTGACCCACGTTGCGCCGCAGGCGTTTCTGCAGCTTGTTGAAACTGTATTTCTCTTTGGCGTTAAGCTCTTCTAGCATGGCCTCAAACCCGGGACAAAAATAAGCGGCTTATTATAGCCATGTCCCGGGGGAGGGCAAGAAACGCTTATGCAGGATGACGCCTGTCATCCACGGGGCAGCTGTAATCATCGGGTTTGAGGATCAGGATGTCGCAGTTGAGCCTGTCCACCACATGTTCAGCCGTGTTGCCGAGCAGGGCGGCGGAGAGACCGGTGCGACCGACGCAACCCATGATCATCAGGGTGGACTTGAGTTCGTCCGCCATGTCAGGCAACACTTCCTCCGGCAACCCTTCCGCCACCTTGGTCCACATGTGATTGATGCCGAATTGATCGGCATGCTCTCGCAGCAGGTCCTCGTGATGCTTGCGGATGGCGTCGTTGTAGGCGTTGGGGTCGAACTCGGGCAGCTCGATGGCAACATTCACCGGCGTGCCGGGGTAGGTGTTGACCAGATAGAGGTTGGAGCCAAGCAGATCGGCGATGGCGACGCCCTCGCGGGTGATGCGCTCATTGAGGACTTTTTGCTCCAGATCGTCGCTCGAGCAGTTGATGGCGGCAATGATGTTGCCGCCCCGCTGCCAATGACCCTCCTTGACCAGCAGGACGGGGCAGGGGCATTTGCGCAGCAGGTGCCAGTCGGTCGGGGTGAAGATGAAGGTTTGCAGGAAGGAGTGCTTGTGGGTCGCCTTGACCACCAGATCGTGGCGATGCTCCAGCACTTCCTGGATGACGCACTCAAAGGGGCGGTTGTGCCACAGCACCTTGATCTCGCACTCCAGCCCTCTGGCGCGATAGGGTTGCAGTATCTCGTCCAGCCACTCCCGGCGCTGGGCAATGACGCCGTGGCGCATCTCTTCCCGCTCATCCACGGACAGCATGGCGGTCATCTCGTACGAGAAGTCGTAAATCGTCAGGAGCAGGGTCAGCTGGGCGCCCTCGTCCAGCTCGGCGACCTTGACCGCGCGTTCGAGCGCGATCTGGCGCTCCTCTTCCGGGTTGATCACCACCAGAATGTTTCGGTACTTGACCATGTTCTCCTCCTTGGCAAAAACGCCAATGATGGCAACTCTTTAGCCATTACAGCTTAGTCCAAGGGGGGAGACGGGAAGGTGTGCCGGATCAAATTTCAGGGTGAACCGATCCGGCAACAGAGGGGAAAGGGGGTGATCAGCCGCAGGCTGGGCGAGTGGCACCGGCCATGACGCCGAGGGCCACGTGATCCAGCACTGTAATGTATTTGCCCTTGACGCTGATGAGGCCGGACTTCTGGAAACGACCGAGCAGACGGCTGATGGTCTCGACGGTGAGACCGAGGTAGTTGCCGATGTCACCCCGGGTCATGGAGAGACGGAACTCCTTGGCGGAGAAGCCGCGCTCGGAGAAGCGTACCGAGAGGTTGTGCAGGAAGGCCGCGAGGCGCTCTTCCGCATTCTTCTTGGAGAGCAGCAGTATCATCTCCTGATCTCCCATGATCTCGTTGCTCATCAGACGCATGATCTGCTGGCGCAGCTTGGGCATCTTGCCGGAGAGATCGTCGAGTACATCGAACGGGATCTCGCACACCATGGCGGTTTCCAGCGCCTGGGCGAAGGAGGGGTGTGCCTGTTTGTGGATGGCATCGAAACCGACCAGATCCCCCGCGAGGTGGAAGGCGGTGATCTGCTCGTCACCCTGTTCGGTGATGGTGTATGACTTGATGGTCCCGGAGCGGATGGCGTAGAGCGACTTCAGTTCATCGCCGGCCTTGAACAATTCCTCACCCTTCTGGATCGGCTTTTTGCGCTCGATGATGCTGTCCAGCTGATCGAGCTCACTGTCGTTCAGGGTGAAGGGAATGCAGAGCTGACTGATGCTGCAATCCTGGCAATGAATTGCACAGCCACCGCTCTGAATACGTCTGCCAGGTTTCTTGTCCGGGATCATAGGCTCATATGAATAATTGATTTATATCAAACAAGTTTACCACCAACTCATCCGTTTTGGATAGGGTTTCAAAAGGATGCCAGCCCGATCCAGAGGGTATGCAGGCCATAGGCAATGAGCAGCAGGGCACCGCCGAGGCGCAGGCTGCGCAGGGTCAACCAGTAGCGCAATCTGTCCGCCAGCCCCCCCAGGGCGAACAGTGTCGGCAGGGTGCCCAGACCAAAGCTCAGCATGATAAGTGCGCCACCACCGGCGGAGCCTGCCGCCGCGCTCCAGGTCAGCATGGAGTAGACCAGACCGCAGGGCAGCCAGCCCCACACCATGCCAAAGGGAAGCGCCTGCCAGGCCGAGGTGAAGGGGATGAACTTGCCGGCCAGCGGCTTGATGAGAGGCCAGAGCTTGGCACCGAGCCGCTCCAGCAGCAGTATCCCCTGCCACCAGCCAGCGAGATAGAGGCCCAGCGCTATCATCAGCAGGGCCGCAACGAGGCGTAAGCCGGCGATAGCGTGTTTACCTGCCCCGAGCTCGCTGGTGGTGGCCAGCAATCCGCCCACCAGGGCGCCAGCCAGCACATAGCTCAGGATCCGCCCCAGGTTGTAGTTGAGCAGGTAACCGAGTCGCCCCCAGAAGTGCTGTTTCCCGGCGGGGATGGCCATGGAGAGGGCGGCGGAGACGCCACCGCACATGGCGATGCAGTGGCCTGAGCCTGCCAGTCCCACCAGCAGGGCGCCCATCAGATCAAGACTGCTTGTCATCGCTCGGCTGATCCTTGCCCTTGGTGGCGGGTTGCTCCTCGTCAAACAGTATGTTGGAGCCCTGGCGGTCGAGATCCTCGAACTGCTCCGAGCGAATGGCCCAGAAGAAGACGGCTCCCGCGATGATGACGAACAGGATGGCGATGGGGATCAGGACAAAAATGATGTTCATGGGAGCTACCTTGCATTCATCCGTGGCAATCGACCCCCATGGTAACCCTGTTCGGGCAGGGGGCCAGCCGCTATCAGCGAGAAATGTGGCTTGCATCGGAGGCAGGCCACATTTTCAGCTTTTTCCTGCGCCTGCTCATCGATTGAGGCGCATGGAGTTGGTTACTACTATGAGGGAGCTCAGGGACATACCCGCCGCCGCCAGATAGGGGGGCAGCCAGCCGCTGGCCGCAAGCGGCAATACCAGCAGGTTGTAACCGATGGACCAGGCGAAGTTCTCCTGGATGATCCTGCGGGTGCGCAGCGCCAGGGCGCGGGCAGTCAGCAGGCGGGAGAGATCGTCGGCCAGCAGAATGGCGTCGGCGCTGTTTTTCGCCAGATCCGTGCCGCCCGCCATGGCGAAGGAGGCATGGGCACCGGCCAGCACGGGGGCGTCGTTGATGCCA
>NZ_JAAILA010000038.1 GCF_010974825.1 Aeromonas rivipollensis
AACAACCGAAGTTGTCTTGGTCACTTCACCAGACATTTAAAATCAACAAAATTTTTTGATGTTCGATGCTGTGAGTGCCCACACAGATTGCTTGATTCAAATTGTTAAAGAGCGACGCAACAGTTCGTTGCTGCGGGAGTGGAATTCTACTCAACCGCCTTCTCGAGTCAAGCCTTATTTTCAAAGGCTTTTCGAGGTTATCGACGAGGTTGTTTGCGTTGCCGCTTGCCCTGTCGATGGAGGCGCATTATAGGGAGCTGAAACTTTCTGGCAAGCCCATTTTTGCAAAAAGTGGCAATAAATCTTCAAAAATAGGCCTTTCTCTAGTTATTCATCGCCAACCACAGCTTTTGTACAAACTTATCCACAGAAACTAGCCCGGGATTGCTAGAATGGCCAGAAAATTGAGGAGGCCGAGATGGACTTGCGACTGAGATCCTATAAAGGAAAACGCCCACAACTGGGCAAACGAGTATATGTAGACCCCTGCGCGACCCTGGTGGGAGACATAGTGCTCGGCGACGATGCCAGCATCTGGCCCCTGGTGGCGGCACGGGGGGATGTGAACCACATTCGCATCGGTGCCCGCAGCAATGTGCAGGACGGCACTGTTCTGCACCTGAGCCGCAGGAGCACCACCAATCCAGACGGTTATCCCCTGCTGATCGGGGAAGACGTCACCGTGGGCCACAAGGCCATGCTGCACGGCTGCACCATAGGCAACCGGGTGCTGGTCGGCATGGGGGCCATACTGCTGGATGGGGTAGTCGTCGAGGATGACGTGATGATAGGCGCCGGCTCTCTGGTGCCACCGGGCAAGCGGCTCGCATCCGGCTTCCTCTATATGGGGAACCCGGTCAAGCAGGCGCGGCCACTCAAACCGGCAGAGATTGCCTTTCTGAAGACCTCGGCCGACAACTACGTCCTGCTCAAGGATGAGTATCTGCAAGAGGCTTGAGGCAGACAGGAAACGGAAACAAGAAGCCCGGCATGCTGCCGGGCTTCTCTGCTTATATAGCTAGCCAATCACTGTGGTCAGGATCAGTGGGCCTGATCCCAGTTGTCGCCGGTTCCGGCTTCCACCACCAGCGGCACGTGCAGCTCGGCTGCCGCGGACATCTTCTCCTTGATGAGAGCTATGTACTCCTCCAGCTTCTCCTCGCGGATCTCGAACACCAGTTCATCGTGAACCTGCATCAGCATGTGGATGGAGCCATCGGTAATGCCCCGGATCCAGCCATCGACGGCGATCATGGCGCGCTTGATGATGTCGGCGGCCGTGCCCTGCATGGGGGCATTGATCGCCGCCCGCTCGGCGCCCTTGCGCAGACCGGCGTTGCGAGACTTGATGTCCGGCAGGTAGAGGCGACGACCGAACAGGGTCTCGACGTAGCCCTGGGCTTCCGCCTGCTGGCGGGTGCGCTCCATGTACTCCAACACGCCAGGGTAGCGTTCGAAGTAGAGATCCATGTATTTCTGCGCCTCGGCGCGGCCGATCCCCAGCTGCTTGGCGAGGCCGAAGGCACTCATGCCATAGATGAGGCCGAAGTTGATCGCCTTGGCACTGCGGCGCATGTCGGTGGTCACCGCCTCGAGCGCCACGCCGAACACCTCGGCGGCGGTCGCCTTGTGGATGTCCTTGCCCTCGGCAAAGGCGGTCAGCAAGCCCTGGTCACCGGAGAGGTGCGCCATGATGCGCAGCTCAATCTGGGAATAGTCCGCCGCTACCAGCTTGTAGCCAGCGCTCGGGATGAAGGCCTGCCGGATCCGGCGTCCCTGCTCGTTGCGCACCGGAATGTTCTGCAGGTTGGGATCGGTCGAGGAGAGCCGGCCGGTTGCCGCCACCGCCTGATGGTAGGAGGTGTGTACCCGCCCGGTCTGGGGCTTGATCATCAGCGGCAGCTTGTCGGTATAGGTGGACTTGAGCTTGGCCAGGCCACGGTGTTCCATCAGCAGGCGCGGCAGATCGTAGGTCTCCGCCAATTCAGCCAACACCTCTTCGGCGGTGGATGGGGCACCCTTGGGGGTCTTCTTGAGGATCGGCAGCCCCAGCTTGACGAACAGTATCTCGCCGAGCTGCTTGGGTGAGGAGAGGTTGAACTCCTGCCCGGCCAGCTCGTGCGCCTGCCGCTCCAGCTCCGCCAGACGCACTTCGATCTCCTGGCTCTGCTGATGCAGCAATTTGGGATCTATGGTGGTCCCGAGCAGTTCCATCCGTGCCAGCACCGGCAGCAGGGGCAGTTCGATCTCGGTGAATACCTTGGCAAGCGTAGGCTGTTTGCTCAGTTCGCCCCACAGGGTCTGGTGCAGACGCAGGGTGATGTCGGCATCTTCCGCCGCGTAGGGTGCGGCCTGCTCCAGTTCGATCTGGTTGAAGGTGAGCTGCTTGGCCCCCTTGCCGGCGATCTCTTCGAACGAGATGGTGTCGACGCCCAGATACTTCCTGGCCAGGGAGTCCATGTCATGACGGCTGGCGGTGGAGTTGAGCACATAGGATTCGAGCATGGTGTCGAAGGCGATGCCCTGCAGATCGATGCCGTGGTTCTGCAGTACGTTGCGATCGTACTTGAGGTTCTGCCCGACCTTGAGACGGGCCGGATCCTCCAGCAGGGGTTTGAGCTTGCCCAGCACCTGCTGTTCGGTCAGCTGAGTTGGAGCCCCCAGATAGTCGTGGCCGAAGGGAACATAGGCCGCCTTGCCCGGCTCGATGGCGAACGACACGCCGACCACTCGCGCCTCCATATAGTCGAGACTGGTGGTCTCGGTGTCGAAGGCAAACAGGGGCGCAGCTTTCAACAGTGCCAGCCAGTCGTCGAACTCGGCCTCCTCCAGGATGCAGCTGTAGTTGGTCTCGATGGCAACAGCGGGAGCGGCGGCATCATCAGCGGCCTCTTCCTGCCCGGCGCCCTCTTCGCCACCGGACTCCAGCTCCTTGATCAGGTTGCGCAGCTCGTACTCGCGGTAGACCGCCAGCAGGGACTCCTTGTCGATCGGGCCCAGCAGCAGCTCTTCGAGACTCTGCTCCAGCTCCACGTCGGTCTTGATGGTTGCCAGCTGGTAGGAGAGGCGAACCTGTTCCTCCTGCTCGCGGAATTTGTCGGCAAACGCCTTGGAGCCACGAAAGCCGAGGGCGGCGACCTTATCCAAGTTGGCGGCGATCTGATCGATGCTGCCTATCCCCTGCAACAGCGCCTGGGCCGTCTTCTCGCCCACCCCTGCCATGCCGGGAATGTTGTCCACCTTGTCCCCCATCAGGGCCAGGTAGTCGATGATGAGCTCGGGGGGCACGCCGAACTTCTCGATCACCCCTTCCCTATCTGTCTTCACATCCTTCATGGTGTCGATCAGGGTGACATGGTCGGAGACCAGCTGCGCCATGTCCTTGTCACCTGTGCTGATGAGCACGGGCAACTGCTTCTCGGTCGCCTGGCGGGCGAGCGTGCCGATCACATCGTCGGCCTCGACCCCTTCGACCATCAGGAAGGGGAAGCCCATCGCCTTGATCATCTGGTGAATGGGGGCGACCTGGCTGCGCAGATCGTCCGGCATGCTGGCGCGGGTCGCCTTGTACTCGGGGTAGATGTCGTCACGGAAGGTCTTGCCCTTGGCGTCGAACACCACGGCCACATGGCTGTCGGGGTATTGCTTGCGCAGGCTGCGCATCATGTTGGCCATCACCCGGACGGCGCCGCTTGGCAAACCGGTCGATGTGCGCAGATCGGCCTGCTGGGAGGCGAAGAAGGCGCGGTAAAGATATGAAGAGCCGTCGACCAAGATAAGGGGATTGCTAGGGGCCATGAAATCGTCCTGCCAGGAATAAACAGTCGCTAGGATGCCACAGGGCCCGCGGCACACCAAGGGGCTGGCCCCCTCCCATTCGTACCATTAAGTGGCCCCTGACCTGTGGATAACTCTGTGCTCAAAAATGGACTCATGGCTGCGCCATGGTGGCAAAGCTGTGGATTAAAAACAAAAAGTGCATACAAAACAGTGCATTGAGATCGTAAAAACAAACCATGATGCCTTCATCATGATCTCGATCAATGTGGAAAAAAATTCAAGGGGGTCAACGAGGCAGGATCCAAAACGAAACAATCCTAGCACAGCAAGATGACTTGACCAGTGGAGGCCGAACGATAACCATACAAAAGTACAACAATCTACCCTGGCTCACATTTTCAACAACGAGGAGTCTGCCATGAAAAAAGTGGCCGTGATCTTGAGTGGCTGTGGCGTGTTTGATGGCGCCGAGATCCATGAAGCCGTCATCAGCCTGCTGGCACTGGCCCGTCAGGGCGCCACCACCCAGTGCTTCGCGCCCGACGTGCCTCAATTGCACGTCATCAACCACCTGACCGGCGAGGTGAGCGAGGGGGAGAGCCGCAACGTCCTGGTCGAGGCTGCCCGTATCTGCCGTGGGCAGATCAGGAATGTGGCCGAGCTGGATGCGGCCGACTTCGATGCCCTGCTGGTGCCAGGCGGCTTTGGCGCCGCCAAGAATCTGTGCGATTTTGCCGTCCAGGGCGCCAACTGCCAGATCCAGCCCGATGTGCTGAAGGCGTGCCAGAGCTTTGCCAAAGCCCGCAAACCGGCGGCCTATATCTGCATAGCACCGGCCATGATACCCCTCATCTATGGCGCCGGCACCCTGGCCACCATAGGCCATGACGAGGGCGCCGCCAATGCCATCGAGGTCATGGGGGGCAGCCACCTCAACTGCCCGGTCAGCGAGTTTGTGGTGGATCAGGAACGCAAGGTCATCTCGACCCCGGCCTACATGCTGGCGCAGAACATCGTCGAGGCCGCCGACGGTATAGAAAAGACGGTCAAGCAGTTGCTGGCCCTGTGATCCCGACCCCTGCCAAAACAAGCGGGCCGCTCAAAGAGCGGCCCGCTTTCATTCCAGTCAGTCAAGACGGGATCAGATGGCATCGCCCATCTGGTCCATCTTGCCCAGCAGGGCGCGCAGACGTTCCTGCCAGGCAACGTGTTCGTTGCGCAGCTGATGGTTCTCGTCTTGCAGCTTGTTGTTCTGCTCTTTCAGCTCGTCCAGCTCCATTTTCAGCAGGGAGATGTTGTCGACGGCGGATTGTACTTTGGATTCGAGTTGCTCAAGGACTTCTAGTGACATATGCATACCTGTATGTTCAATTGCGATGCCCCACAGGGGGCGATCAAGCGCGTGAAGCCAGCATACCCTGATGCGCTCGGCACAAACAAGCCAGCGCGTTGCAAAATGCGCCCTCCGTGCCGGTATTGCTTAAATATGCGTCGGTTTTTCTCGCAGGGGGCAGGAACCGCGATCCGGGACGCTCGCCGCGGCGTCATGGCCCCCTGCGAACCTGCCCCTCTCCCGCCGCCAATGTCAGCCGTGCAGGGCGATGAAGCCCCCCATCAACAGACAGGCCACCCCGTACATCAGCAGCCCGTAGAGCAGGTTCCAGCGCAGCAGCAGCCCGGCGCTCAGGTTGTAGCGGGAGGCCAGCGCCAGGTTGGAGCCGGACAACGGGCTGGTGCCGGTGGCGAGCCCCCACCCCAGCAGGAAGCACATGCCGAGCAGGCTGGGATCCGGTGACAGCGGCCACAACAAGGGAGCCACCCCCGAGATGCTGATGAGGGGGTGCACGCCTATGATGGCGACCAGGAAGATAAGCAGCAGGGTGAGGGATGCCTCGAGCCAGCCGAAGTGGTTGAACAGCGGCAGACCGTGACCTGCACCGAAGTCGATGACGGAGAGGGCGCTGTTGATGCCGGCAGCCAGCAGACCTGCCCCCAGGAACAGCACCAGCTGGCCGCCGATGGCGGGGAAGCGTTCCACCACCTGTCGCTTGAGGGCCGCCCCGCGTCCCTGGCCTGGCATGAAGAGCAGGGCCAGCAAGGGGGCCACCAGCGCGATCACCGCCAGAATGCTGAGCCCGGGCCAGAGCCTGTGGATCAGCAGCACCAGCAGCGCCAGAGTCATCGGCAGCCCCAGGGTCTGCAACCTCAGGGGATAGCCTTCGAAGTCCGCCACCCCGAGCCGCTCCACCTGCCAGGCCGTCAGTCCCATGGCCAGCAGGGCGGCAAGGATGCCAAACGGCAGTATGCTGGCCAACTGCAGGCCGGGGGCATAAGTGAGCGCCACCGCCATGGCGACGAAGAAGGGTGACCAGAAGGCCGCAGCGCAGAAGATCCGGCTCAACACCATGACCTGGCGCCGCTCAAGCGTCCCGCTGCGCTCCAGCCGATCGCCGATGATGAAGAGCACAGAGAGATTGATGACGGCACCGAGCAGATTGAGGCTGGCCATGGTGCTCCACAGCCCCTTGCGCCCGGACCAGGAGGCGGCGCCTGTCAGCAGACCCGAGGTGGCGAGGTTGAGGGTGCTGACGGCGGCAAACATGGTGAGCATGTTGATGTTGGGCAGCAGCCAGTCCCCGGGGCTGAGGCTGGCACCGCGCCACCAGGAGAAGATCAGCAGCAGCAGTGCCGCCCCATAGAGCGCCAGTGCCTGACGACGGGCGGCACCCACCAGCCAGGGCCAGGTGAGCAGGGAGGCGGCCCAGGCCGCGACGGCGGCCGGCCAGGGGGAGAATCCCAGATAGAGGTGCAGCAGGTTGAGCAGCCACATCCCCAGGATCAGATAGCCTGACCAGCGTTTGACCATACAACGGCCTCGGTCAGGGGATCAGAGACACTGATCCATGTCCAGGGAGGGCTTGTCGCACTCGGGTCGGCCCACTATCTTGGCGGGCACGCCGGCGACCGTGGTGTGGGGTGGCACCGGATTGATCACCACGCTGCCGGCCCCTATCTTGGCGCCGACTCCCACCTCGATGTTGCCGAGCACCTTGGCACCCGCCCCTATCATCACCCCTTCGCGGATCTTGGGATGACGGTCGCCACTCTCCTTGCCGGTGCCCCCCAGAGTCACGCTCTGCAGGATGGAGACATCGTTCTCGATCACCGCGGTTTCACCGACCACTATGCCGGTGGCGTGGTCAAACATGATGCCCTTGCCGATCCGCGCGGCCGGGTGCACGTCGACCCCGAACACTACGGAGATCTGGTTTTGCAGGTAGAGCGCCAGCGAGCGACGCCCCTGGCGCCACAGCCAGTTGGCGACCCGGTAGCCCTGGAGGGCATGGAACCCCTTGAGGTAAAGCAGCGGCGTCGAGAAGAGGTCGACGGCGGGGTCACGATCCTGCACGGCGCAGATGTCGGCGGCCACAGCGGCCAGCAACTCGGGTTCGCTGCGCAGGGCCAGCTCGATCACCTCGCGCAGGGCGATGGCCGGCATTGTGGTGCTGTCGAGCTTGTTGGCGAGCTGGAAGCTCAACGCCGAGCGCAGATCACTGTGATTGAGAATGGTGGAGTGAAAGAAGCTGGCCAGCATGGGCTCCTGGGCCGCCATGCTCTGCGCTTCCTGCTGAATTTTTTGCCACGTCTGGGCAACCAGATCATCCATGTTGCAGCCTACTGTTGTTCAGGGTGAGTGCCTTGTTGTTCTTTTGTCAGCACCGAGATGGGGTCCATGTGAATGATCACCTCCATCCGCTCAAAGGACTGGCGGACCGCCAGTTCAGCCTCGTCGGCTATCTGATGGGCCTTGACCAGGGGCAGTTGATCATCAAGCTCCAGATGCAACTGCACGAAGCGGGTCGGCCCGGATTGACGGGTACGCAGATCATGTACGCCATGCACCCCCTCTACGGCACAGCAGAGCGCCATTATTCTCGCTTGTTCTTCCTCTGGCAACTGACGATCGAGCAGGGCCTGTACCGATTCATAGCCGATCTGGACGGCCCCCCACACCAGGAACAGACCGATCAGGATGGCGAACAGGCCATCGGCCCAGTACCACCCCTGCCCCGCCAGCACCAGTGCCACCAGCACACCGGCATTGAGCAACAAGTCCGAGCGGTAGTGCAGCATGTCGGCCTTGATGGCCACGCTGTTGGTCTTGCGAATGACGAGGCTCTGGAAGCTCACCAGCAGCAGGGTCAGCAGGATGGAGCCGGCACTGACCCAGATCCCGGCCTCGAGCCGCACCACGGGAACCTGGTTCAGCATCGACGAGATGCCGTGCATCATCAGAAGCAGGGCAGAGCCAGAGATGAAGGCCGACTGGATCAGACCCGCCAGGGACTCCGCCTTGCCGTGGCCGAAGCGGTGCTCCTCATCGGCCGGCGCCAGCGCGTAGCGAATGGCCAGCAGGTTGATGATGGAGGCGCTCACATCCATGAAGGAGTCGGTGAGGGACGCCAGCAGGCTGGAAGAGTCCGTCATCAACCAGGCGATCAGCTTGCCCAGGATCAGCAGGGTGGCGGTGACGACCGCCGCCGTGCTGGCGAGGGTGACCCAGCGGGAATAGTGTTGGTGGCTCAAAACCGGCTTTCCTCTGACGCGTAAAAACTTATTATACCCTGACCCGAACGTCAGTTTGGCGTGCAAAATCAACGGAGTGACCCGAATGAACAAAATACTCCTGGTCGACGACGATCTCGAACTGACCCAGCTGCTCACCGAAATCCTGACCCTGGAAGGGTTTGACGTCACCGTCGCCGAGGATGGGGAGGAGGGGCTGCTGCGGCTGGCAGAGCAGGCATTCGATCTGGTGTTGCTGGACGTCATGATGCCCAGACTCAACGGGTTCGCCATGCTGACCAGGCTGCGCAAGACCCACGACACCCCTGTGCTGATGCTGACCGCCCGGGGCGACAGCCAGGACAGGGTCAACGGGCTCGAAGCGGGGGCCGATGACTATCTGGCCAAGCCCTTCGACGACAGAGAGCTGCTGGCGCGGGTGCGCGCCATCTTGCGCCGCACCCAGAATCCCTCCCCCCAGCGCGGCGCCTCCGACGAACTGCGCTTCATGGATCTGGTGCTGCAACCCGGCCTGCAGCAGGCCCGCTGCGACGATCAGCTGCTGGAGCTCACCGCCACCGAGTTCGGCCTGCTGGAGTGCCTGCTGCGCAGCCCGGGCCAGATCGTCAGCAAGAATCTGTTGTCCGAACAGGTGCTTGGCAAGAAGCTCGAACCCTTCGATCGCGCCATCGACATGCACCTGAGCAACCTGCGCAAGAAGCTGCCTGAGCGCAGCGATGGCCAGCCCCGCTTCAAGACAGTGCGTGGCCGAGGCTATCTCTGGCTGGAGCAGGCATGAAAACGGCCCGCACCTTCAATGGCCTCTCCACCCAGATCTTCCTCTGGTTCTGGTTCATGCTGCTGCTCGTGCTGGCCGCCGTGGTGATACTACCCACCCTGGATCCCCGCAACACCATACCCCTGCCCGAGCACGAGATGGCCAGGATGAACAACAACCTGCGGGCGCTGCAGGCCGGTGCCGACCCGAACCAGGATTTCGATCTGCAGCAGGCCATCACGGCGGCCGGGCTGTTGCCGGTGGACAACGTCTACCTGCGCGACGCCAAGGGCCAGATGCAATCCACCACCCGGCTGAGCAAGTTCGTCATCCGCTTCATGCTGGACGCCGACAACCCGGCCAAGCCCATGCTGGGCAGCGAACACCAGCGGGCCATCGCCGGCCCCTTCCAGATGCAGCACCACGGCCAGAGCTATCACGTCTACTTCGGGCTCAACGTCGAAAACTCCTATCTGTTCCTGTTTATCCAGATCCTGGATCACCCCATCCAGATCCTGGGCATCGCCATGCTGGTCAGCACCCCCCTCTGTCTGTTGCTGGCCTGGCGGCTGACCCGCCCCATACTGCAGTTGCAGCAGTCGGTCTCCCAGCTGGCGCAGGGCAAGCTGGAGACGCGGATCCCCAACCTGGGACGGCGGGACGAGATAGGTCAGCTGGCGGATCATGTCAGCCACATGGTGGATACCCTCAAGCGCATGATCCAGAAGCAGAAACAGTTGCTGTCCGACATCTCCCACGAGCTGCGCAGCCCCCTCACCCGCATTCAGCTGGCACAGGCCTTGATCCGCCGCAAGCAGGGGGACAGCTCGGAGCTGGCGCGGATCGAGAGCGAAATCGCCCGGCTCGACAAGCTGATCGGGGATCTGCTGGATCTGTCCCGGGTCCAGCAGCACGTGGAAGCCCCGGTGGAGCTGCCGCTGGCAGATCTGCTGGAGCCCATACTGGACGACGCCATGTTCGAGGCCAATCAGAATGGCAAGCAGCTCAGGCTGCCGCCGCTACCGACCGAGTCGCTGCGGATGTGGCCCGAGCTGCTGGCGAGGGCCCTGGAGAACCCGCTGCGCAATGCGCTCAAGTATGCCCGCGAATTCATCAAGGTGGATTGGTATCAGGAGGGACGGGAGTGGGTGATGACCATCAGGGATGACGGCCCAGGCGTGCCGGTGGAGCAGCAGCCCATGCTGTTCCTGCCCTTCTTCCGGGTCGATGATGCCCGCAACGCCAAGACGGGTGGCACCGGCCTCGGTCTCGCCATCGCCGCCGAGGCGATCCAGCGCCATGGCGGCACCATCAAGGCCAGCAGCAATCACCCGACCGGGCTAGTCATCACCATACGCCTGCCCATGGTGTGAGCCACCCCTTTTCATCGGCACGGACGCTGGGTATGCTGGCGCCCGTTTCGCACCACCCCAGCCCCGCATCAGGATCCCCCCATGCTCGACATAGTGCTCTATCAACCGGAAATCCCGCCCAACACCGGCAACATCATCCGCCTCTGCGCCAACACCGGCTACCGGCTGCACCTGATAGAGCCCCTGGGTTTCGCCTGGGATGACAAGCGGGTGAAGCGGGCCGGGCTCGACTATCACGAATTTGCCGAGGTGAAGCGCTGGCCGAGCTATGAGGCCTTCCTCGCGGCCGTGGCCCCCAAGCGGGTGTTCGCCTGCACCACCAAGGGGCGCACCGCTCACTCGGCGGCGCAGTTTGCCCCCGGAGATGCCCTGCTGTTCGGGCCTGAGAGCCGTGGATTGCCAGCGGAGATCATAGAGAGCCTGCCGTTCGAGCAGCGGCTGCGCATTCCCATGTTGCCCCAGAGTCGCAGCATGAATCTGGCCAATGCGGTCGCGGTCTTCGTCTACGAGAGCTGGCGCCAGTTTGGCTATGAGGGATCCCTCTAGCCTAGGTCGGCGCGGCGCCCCTCAGAGGCGGAGCCGACCATGAGACCCCGTCAGGCGGATTCACGGCATTGACCCAGCAGGCGGCCGTCGCGCTCCAGTTGCCAGCATAGCCAGCCCAGGGTCAGTCCCCGCCCTGTCATCAGCGCCGCCATGGCGGCCCACAAGGCCGCCACGCCCCCCCCCTGGCACAGCCACCAGACTGGGAAAAAGCCGGCAAACACCGCCACCAGCATGCTGTTGCGCATCTCGCGAGCCCGGGTGGCCCCGATGAAGACCCCATCCAGCAGGAAGCACCAGACCGCCAGCAAGGGCATGACGATGAGCCAGGGCAGTTGGCGGTTTGCCTCGGCGATCACAGCAGGAAGGTCGGTGATATGGGCGATGAGCTGCCGCCCCCCCAGGGCAAACCCCAGGGCGAAGGCGATCGCGATCAGCAAGGCCCAGCCCAGGTTGAGGACTATGGCCTCCCGCAGCCCCTGCCTGTCCCGCCGTCCTATGGCGCGCCCCACCATGGCTTCCACCGCATAGGCGAAGCCATCCAGCCCGTAGGAGATCAGCATCAGGAAGTTGAGCAGCACCGCATTGGCGGCCACCGCCACGTCCCCCAGCCTGGCACCCTGCAGGGTCATGAAGGCGAAACAGAGCTGCAGGCAGAGGGAGCGGATGAAGATGTCCCTGTTCAGCCCGAGCAGCAGCCGCACCGCGGGCCATTGCCACCAGCGCGACCAGGCACCCTGCCACACCTCGGCCGAGAGCTGGCGCAGGCGGCGGTTCACCAGCCAGAGCCCCACCCCGAGCGAGCTGTAGTCAGCCAGCAGGGAGGCGGCAGCCACCCCCCTGACCTGCCAGCCCAGCCCCAGCACGAACCAGGCATCCAGCACCATGTTGACCAAGTTGCTCAGGATCAGCAGCAGCATGGGGCTGCGCGCATCCTGCATGCCCAGCAGCCAGCCCATGATGACCAGGTTGCACAGGGCCGCCGGGGCGCTCCAGATCCGCACCGAGACATAGTCTCCGGCATAGACCTGCACCTCGGGGGATCCCCCGCTGAGCCCTATGATGGCCGGCAAGAAAGGCAGCACAAGCAACAGCAGGGCCAGCCCCAGCCCGATGGCGAGGCCGAGCGCCCGCGCCAGGGTGTCCAGCTGCCCCTCGGCGCTGGCGGCGCCCTGAGCCTGGGCGGTCAGGCCAGTGGTGGACATGCGCAGGAAGCCGAGCAGCCAGAACAGGAGGTTGATGAGGGTCGCCCCGACCGAGACGCCCCCGAGGAACCAGGCCTGACCGAGATGACCGATCACCCAGGTATCCACCAGGCCGAGCAAGGGGGTGGTGACGTTGGAGAACACCATGGGCAGGGCCAGGGCAAACACGGCCCTGTGGCGGCGAGGATCCCTCAGCCAGGACGGCATCAAGCTCAGCACGAAAGACGCCGGCGGCTCACTCGTCGGCCAGCCGCACTATGCGTGCGAAATCGGAGACCATGGTCTGCATATCCACATGAGCTACTTCACCCGGGGCCACCTTGGGGCGGAACATGGCCACCAGCTTGCCCTCGGGATTGATCAGCACGATCGAGGCCGAGTGGTCTATGAGGTAATCCTTGCGCTCGCTCTCCACGATGGAATAGACGAGGCCAAGATTGCGCACCAGGGGGAAGAGGGCGCGGTGGGGGCCGGTCGCCGCCTTGAACTCCGGATGGAAGAAGGTGGTATAGCTCTTGAGACGGGCGCTGTCATCCCGCTGGGGATCCGCCGAGACGAAGACCACCTGGCTGCTGGGTTCGATCTTCTTCAACTCCGGGTAGATGGAGCGCAGATCCGCCAAGGCGGTCGGGCAGACGTCGGGGCAATAGGTGTAGCCGATGAACAGGAAGGTCCAGTGCCCCGCCAGATTGGCGGCGGTGAAGGGCTTCCCATCCCCATCCGTGAGAGTGAAGGGGTTGATGTCACGCCCTACCGGATAATAATCCGCCTGCGCAGGCAGGGAGGGTTGGCTCCAGTAATAAGCCGCCATTATGCTGCCGACGAAGAGCAACAACAGCAGGGAAAAACGTGGTTTAACCATATAAAACAGAACCTTGCTAGTTCAACCAGCCAGATGGCGGGGCCAATGAGGGGCTATTGTAACCCGCCCGGCCCCGTTTCTGCCTAGTCCTGAGTCCGGATCCTGAGCAGGAATGGGCCCCGTAGGGAGGAAACCGCCGCTATCTCCGGGTAATGGCGGGGAAAAGAAAAGCCCCACACCGGGTGGGGCTCACACACTGTTCGGGGGACTGGCTCAGGGCCGCAGTCTGCGCTGCCCCTGGGGGCGCCGGATAGTGGCGCGCAGCGGAATGACCGGGGCCGTCCAGGGGGCATCTGGCAAGCCGATGTCATGGTGGCGGCGGAACAGACGAACCAGGCGGACAATCTTGTCCTTGGGGCACCCCAGCCAGATGGTCCAGCCGTCGCCCTTGTGATACACCCAGAGCGCATAAAACCAGGTCATCCGACTGCCCTTGATGAATCGGGTGATGGAGGATGCGGGGGTTGCGGCCGGACCCGGATCCCACGGCGAGCTTGAAGCCATACCTGTCCTCCTTGCTCAACAGGCCACGCCGACCAGTGTGACTGCCATCGGGATGGCAGACCAGGCACCGTCGCGTACTGACTGTATTGAGTCGTCCTGCTGCCTGACGACTCTCCCTGTCCCGCACCGCCTCAGTTGTGATGCATCCCTGCGATCCATGCTGACCTGGCGGCACACTCAAGGTCATGGCGGTTATCCGGCCATGACACTGCGGGCCTTCTCAAAGGATATATCCGAAACGCATGATGCGTGGCGGTACTGTTTGCGGGGGATCTGGGCGGCGGCAATGGCGGGGATCGGTGAGGAAAGAAGAGCGGGGAAAACGGCACAAACGAAGGGGCCTCCCGCAGGAGGCCCCTTGGCATGTTCGATGCTTACATCCAGTCGGCGTTGCGAATAACCCCGACTGCCAGCCCTTCGATGGTCAGGTGCTGGCTGGAGAGATCCACCTCTATGGGGGAGAGATCCTCGTTCTCCGGCAGCAGCCACACCTGGCTGCCCTTGCGCTGGAAGCGCTTGACGGTGACATCTTCATCGAGACGCGCCACCACCACCTGGCCGTTGCGCACCTCCTGGGTCTTGTGGACCGCCAGCAGATCCCCATCCATGATGCCGATGTTCTTCATGCTCATGCCTTGCACCCGCAACAGGAAGTCGGCCCGCGGGTGGAACAGGGCGGGATCCACCTGATAGTGACTCTCTATGTGCTCCTGGGCCAGGATGGGCTCACCGGCCGCGACCTTGCCGATCAGCGGCAGGCCGTTCTCTTCTGGCGCAGCCTCCTCTTCCTCGAGCAGCAGGCGGATGCCGCGGGAGGTGCCGGGCATGATCTCGATGACCCCTTTCTTGGCCAGGGCCTTCAGATGTTCCTCGGCCGCATTGGCCGACTTGAAGCCAAGCTTCTGGGCGATCTCGGCGCGAGTCGGCGGCATGCCGGTCTCGCTCATGTTCGCCTTGATAAGCTCCAGCACTTCAGCCTGGCGGGGGGTAAGGGGTTTCATAGCATTGGCACCTGTCTTTTTATACAGCACACTGGCAGTATATACAGTGCTGTGGCCAAGGCAAGGCGTTGCTGATATTTGTCCCCGCCTTGTCGCAAAAATCCCGCACCTTCTATCCTGAAAAGGCACTCATCCTACCTCTCGGCGACAAGCTGTCGGTGATTTGCTATGCTCACGCCGCATTTTTTTGGAGAGCAGACGCACATGTCCCTTGGACAGAACATTTCCAGAGCCATCCTGCAATGGCCGGTCAGTGGCTTGGTCAATCACAAGAGCCTGCCGGAAAATCCCATCACGGAGCTCAAGCTGGATCCGGCCAGACCCATAGTCTATGCCCTGAAAACCAGTTCGATCACCGACCTGATGACCCTGCAACAGTGCTGCGAGGATCTCGGCCTGCCCGGCCCGTTCACGCCGCTGGAGCTGGGTGGCCAGCTGCTGCCGCGCTACGTCTGTCTGGATCGTCCGCCTCCCCTGTTTGGCACGCGCAACAAGCCGCTGCCCTTCCTGCAGGAGTTCCACCAGCTGCTGGACTTGCACAAGCAGGATCCCGAGCTGGATATCCAGGTGGTGCCCGTCACCCTGTTCTGGGGCCGTGCCCCCGGCCGGGAAGGTGAGGAAGCCTCCGGCTGGAACATCATCAGCAGCCTGGCCCCGAACCGGCTCAAGAAGGCGCTGATCGTGATCCTCAAGGGGCGCGAAAACCTGGTGCGCTTCTCCCCGCCGCTCTCATTGCGCTACATGGCAGACAAGCACGGTACCGACGAGGCCATAGCCCACAAGCTGGCACGGGTGGCCCGTACCCACTTCAGCCGCCAGCAGCTGGCGGCCACCGGTCCCAAGCTGCCGAACCGCAACCTGCTGTTCAAGCAGTTGCTGGATTCGAGCGTGATCCAGCAGGCCATCGAAGAAGAGGCCAGACGCGAGGGCATCAGCCTGGAGAAGGCGCAGAAGCGCGCCCATGGCTACATGGACGAGATCGCCTCCAACTTCTCCTTCCGGCTGATCCGCCTCGGTGAGACTTTCCTCGGCTGGCTCTGGAACAAGCTCTACCGCGGCCTCTCGGTCAATGGTGCCGAGCAGGTGCGCCAGCTCGCCCAGGAAGGGCACGAAATTGTCTACGTCCCCTGCCATCGCAGCCACATGGACTACCTGCTGCTCTCCTACGTCATCTATCACCAGGGCATGGTGCCGCCCCACATAGCGGCCGGCATCAACCTCAACTTCTGGCCGGCGGGCCCCATCTTCCGCCACGGCGGCGCCTTCTTCATCCGCCGCACCTTCAAGGGCAACCCGCTCTACAGCACAGTGTTCCGTGAATATCTGAACCTGCTGTTTGCCAAGGGCTACTCGGTGGAGTTCTTCACCGAGGGCGGACGTTCCCGCACCGGTCGCCTGCTGCCGCCCAAGACCGGGATGCTGGCGATGACGCTACAGGCCATGATGCGCGGGCTGGACAGGCCGGTGACCCTGGTGCCCGTCTATCTCGGCTACGAGCACGTGATGGAGGTCAACACCTACCACAACGAGCTCAAGGGCAGCCGCAAGGAGAAAGAGAGTTTCCTGCAGGTGCTCGGCATACTGCGCAAGCTGCGCAACTATGGCCGGGGCTTCGTCAACTTCGGTGAGCCGCTGACCCTCAACAGCTACCTCGGCGAGCAGGTGCCGCACTGGAAGGAGAGCATTGGCCGCGAGGAGCGCCCGGAGTGGATGGCCTCCACAGTCAATCAGCTGGCCGAGCTCTTGATGACCCGGATCAACGATGCCGCCGCCGTCAACGGCCTGACCCTGAGTGCCCTGGCACTGCTGGCCGCCGAGCGCCATGCCCTGACCCGGGACGAACTGCAGGCCCAGATCAACACCTATCTGGACCTGCTCAAGCAGGTGCCCTACAGCCCCCAGAGCACCATGCCGGACGAGGATGCCAAGACACTGCTGGATCAGGCCATGGAGCTCAACAAATTCGAGGTGAGCGAGGACAAGCTCGGTCAGATAGTCAGCCTCGACCGCTATCAGGCGATCCTGCTGACCTACTACCGCAACAACATATTGCACCTGTTCGCCCTGCCCTCCCTGGTGGCGGCCTTGATCGAACGCTGCGAGGGGATCTCTCGCGGCGAGATAGTCGCCCGCTGCGTCGACATCTACCCGCTGCTCAAGACAGAGCTGTTCCTGCGCTACGAAGAGGAGGAGCTGCCGGAGCTGGTGGATGCCCTGCTGGCCGAGCTGCAACGCCAGCAGCTGATAGAGGCGCGCGATGGCGGCTACTGGGTCAATCCGGGCAACCAGATGCGCCTGCTGCTCCTGGCCGAGAGCATTCAGGAGACACTGCAACGCTACGCCATAGTGCTGACCCGCATGCTGGCCCAGCCCCACATAGAGGCGGAGCAGCTGGAGGCGGACGGCCTGATGATGGCGGAGCGCCTCGGCACCCTGCACGGCATCAACGCCCCCGAGTTCTTCGATCCCAAGCTGTTCAGCACCCTGATCCACACCCTGCGCAGCGAAGGCTATCTGGATCCGGGCTGCAAGCCGGATCTCGGCCGCTTCCAGGCCCTGGCCGACAACATAGTGCCGCTGCTGAGCAACAAGATCCGCCGTACCATACAGGCGGGCAACCGGCTCTGACCTCGTCTTACCGTGTCTAGTCCTGAAATAGG
>NZ_JAAILA010000039.1 GCF_010974825.1 Aeromonas rivipollensis
GGGTTTTTTATTGCCTGAAAATCAGTGTGTTGACTGATAATTGACCTCGAAATTTGACTGCTTGTCCCCTCGACCCAAAAATCCAGCCCCTTTTTCTGTTCGATATTTATCCATTGGCACTAGGTGCTGGATATAAAAAGCACAGAATGTGATGACTCTACCTTTCTTGTGATGCCCGCTCTGCTTTAATTCGTCTGCCCACGTTCGATGGGCCAAGGAATCACAATAATTTAAGGAATAGACCCATGTTCAAAAGAACAGTAACGATGATGCTGGCGGCGGGAACCCTGGTATTAGGCGGTTGCGCATCCAATGGTGGTGCAGAGCAGGCGGCAGATAACAGCGACTTCGGTGGCAAGTCCATCTACCTACGCGGGGAGATGAACGACTGGATGGCGACCGATGAGAGCAAGGTGGTCAAGGTGGCCGACAAGCTCTACATGGCCAAGGGCACGCTCAAGAAAGAGTGGGCTCCCTACAAATTCAAGTTCGCCGATACCGGCTGGAGCTGTGGCACCAACTTCGGTTACAAGAGCCCGAGTGACGGTGTCGCCGTGCTGGGCGGAGAGCCTGTGCCGGTCAACCCCTGCTCCAAGTATGAGGACATGAAATTCTCGCCGGATGCCGACGGCGTCTACGAGTTCTATCTGAATATGGCGGGTGAGACGCCGAGCGTGTACGTCAAGAAGCCCTGAGATTCCCTCTCCCGTTAAATTCATCGGGAAATGAACCGGTTAAATGCCCTGGCCCAAATATCTGCTGGCCGGGGCATTTTTTTAGGATAGAATCTGCGCCCCGTGAGAGAGATACTATATATAGTGTTATCTGGTTGATGTGAAACCTATTGGTTGTGTTTTTGACTCTGTCATGACGTTGTTGCATTCACATAAGGTGGCTTGAAAATGGCTAAATCCAACCCTGTGCTGGAGAGTGGAACCGGCTCTGCCCTCATCCCCATGCAGGAAACCTCCCTCGAGATCTGGGACAGCAAGTATCGCCTCAAGAGCAAGGATGGGACGCCTATCGACGGCACCATAGACGAGACTTATCAGCGGGTCGCCCGTGCGCTGGCGGCGCAGGAGAGCGAGCCCGATGCCTGGTATGAGTCCTTCCTGTGGGCGCTGCGCAATGGCGCCATTCCGGCGGGCCGGATCACCTCCAACGCGGGGGCCTTCGAGCACAAGCCCGCCACCTCGACCATTAACTGTACCGTCTCCGGCACCATCGAAGATTCGATGGATGACATTCTCGGCAAGGTGCACGAGGCGGGACTGACCCTGAAGGCGGGTTGTGGCATCGGCTACGACTTCTCGACCCTGCGCCCGCGCGGTGCCTTCGTCTCCGGTGCCGGGGCCTATACCTCGGGCCCGCTCTCCTTCATGGATATCTACGACAAGATGTGTTTCACCGTCTCGTCTGCCGGCGGTCGCCGTGGCGCCCAGATGGGCACCATGGATATCCGGCATCCTGACGTGATCGAGTTCATCCAGGCCAAGCGGGAAGATGGTCGTCTGCGCCAGTTCAACCTCTCTCTGCTGATCACCGAAGAGTTCGTCAAGGCAGTGAAGGAGGATGTCCCCTGGCAGCTGATCTTCCCCTACACGGCCAAAGAGGTGGAGCAGGACGGCATAGCGCTGGATGATCCCGACGTGGTGTTCTGGGCCGACTGGCCGAACAAGGAAGGGGTGGTGATCAACGCGCTTGGGCAGGTGGCCTGCAAGGTCTACAAGACCCTGCCCGCGCGCAAGCTGTGGAACGTCATCATGAGTTCCACCTACGACTACGCCGAACCCGGTTTCATCCTGATCGACAAGGTCAACCAGATGAACAACAACTGGTTCTGCGAGGAGATCCGCGCCACCAACCCCTGCGGTGAACAGCCCTTGCCCCCCTATGGTGCCTGCCTGCTGGGGTCGGTCAATCTGACCAAGTTTGTGCGTCACCCCTTCACCGAGCAGGCCAGCTTCGACTGGCAGGGGTTTCGCAAGGTGGTGGCCATCTTCACCCGCATGCTGGACAACGTGGTGGAGATCAACCAGCTGCCCTTGCCCAAGCAGCGTGAGGAGATCACAGCCAAGCGTCGCCACGGCATGGGCTTCCTTGGTCTGGGCTCGACCCTCACCATGCTGCAGGTAAAATATGGCTCTGCTACTTCAGTTGCCTTTACCGAGCAGGTTTCACAAGAGTTGGCCATGACCGGCTGGCGCGAATCCCTGGCCCTGGCCAGAGAGAAGGGGCCGGCCCCCATCATGGAGCAGGAGTTTGAGGTGACCGGCAAGATGCTGCGTCTGCGCCCGGAGATGGCAGCCGATGGCATCAAGGTCGGCGACAGGCTCAAGGGCAAGGTGCTGCACGCGCGCTACAGCCGCTACATGCAGCAGGTGGCCGAGGTGGATCCCGCCCTGGTGGCCGCGCTGGCCGAAACCGGTGGTCGTTTCACCCACCACAGCAGCATAGCGCCGACCGGCACCATCTCGTTGTCACTGGCCAACAACGCCAGCAACGGCATAGAGCCGAGCTTCGCCCATCACTACAGCCGCAACGTCATCAAGGCGGGCAAGAAGAGCAAGGAGAGCGTGGATGTCTACTCCTTCGAGCTGCTGGCCTACCGGGAGCTCATCAACGCCGCTGCCATGCCTTACACCGAAGATGATGCCTGCCGTCTGCCGGATTACTTCATCACAGCCGACGACATCAGTCCGGCCCAGCACGTGGACATCCAGGCGGCGGCCCAGCGCTGGATAGATTCGTCCATCTCCAAGACGGCCAACGTACCGACCGACTTCCCGTTCGAGCAGTTCAAGGACATCTACATGTATGCCTCGGACTCGGGGTTGAAGGGTTGTACCACCTTCCGCTTCAACCCTGAGGCCTTCCAGGGGGTGCTGGTGAAGGAGAAGGATCTGGAGAACACTCAGTACGAGTTCACCCTGGAGGATGGCTCCGTCATCACGGTCAGGGGCAACGAAGAGATCGAATACGATGGCGAGCTGCACACCGCCGCCAACCTCTATGACGCCTTGAAAGAAGGCTATTACGGTAAATTCTGAGAACAGATTATGGTCAAGAAGATCGACAAGAAAATCGTCGCCTACAAGGTGCGTACCAAGGATGAGCCGCAGGAAGATCTGGCCCCCCAGGATGACGTGGTGCACATGCACGAGACGGTGCTGCGCCCGGAGCGCTTGATGGGCACCACCTACAAGCTGAAGACGCCGGAGCATGTCTCCGAGCACTCGCTGTTCATCACCATCAACGACATCATTCTCAACGAGGGGACCGTCCACGAGACGCGCCGTCCGTTCGAGATCTTCATCAACTCCAAGAGCCTGGAACACTATCAGTGGATAGTGGCGCTGACCCGCATCATCTCGGCGGTGTTTCGCAAGGGCGGGGATGTCACCTTCCTGGTGGAGGAGCTGCGTTCCGTGTTCGATCCCAAGGGGGGCTACTGGAACAAGGGCAAGTATGTACCATCGCTTATCGCCGAGATTGGCAACGTGATCGAGACCCATCTCACCGAGATAGGCATGCTCAAGGCCACCGGGCTGGATGAGCATCAGCAGGCGTTTCTGGCCGAGAAGCAGGCCGAACTGCAAGCCGAGCAATCCAGTCAGCAGCAGGCCGGCAGCGGCTTCCCGGCCAATGCGGCGCTCTGCTACAAGTGCCACAGCAAGGCGCTGGTGCAGAAGGATGGCTGCATGACCTGCCTCAACTGCGGCGACTCGAAGTGTGGCTAGCAGGTGTGGTTAGTCCGATAAGCAGTGCGAAAAGACCGGCCTATGGGCCGGTCTTTTCTATTGATTATTTTCTGTTCAATCGGTGGTGGGAGCCAAAGGGATTTGTTGCACGCTGGTAAAATCGGGCGTAGCGTGAGGGGTAATAAAACTGTCACGGCCGTGTGGTTTCAATGACATCTGAGATTCACACACGTGGCACCTTCAGTGCCAAGGAGGATGCTTATGGACAACACGGACCGAAAGCTGTTTATCCTGGATACCAACGTTCTGCTTCACGAACCCCTCGCCATCTACTCCTTCAAAGAGCACGACGTGCTCATCCCCATGACGGTGCTGGAAGAGCTCGACAACATCAAGGATCGTCAGAAAGACGTCAGCCGTGATGCGCGGGTCGCCATCCGTGCGCTGGAAGACGTGTTCCGTGACGCCAACCCTGAGCAGATAGTGCAAGGGGTGGCGCTGGCGGGGGAGGCGAGCGGTCATATCTCCATCTTCAGTGATCACCATCTGCCCCAGGATGCCGAGGTGTTCACCGACAAGGAGGCCGACAACCGCATCATCAACGCGGCCCTCTATCTGCAAAAGCACGAGATGAAACGCCAGGTGGTGCTGGTGACCAAGGACATCAACATGCGCCTCAAGGCCAAGGGGGCCGGTCTGGCGCATGTGGAAGACTATCGCAGCGACCAGCTGATCGATGACATCCGGCTGCTGGCCAAGGGCTTCCAAGTGGTGCCGGGCAGCTTCTGGGAGCGGGTCGGCGAGTGCGACAGCGAGACCCATGGCCGCGACACCGTCCACGTGATCGACTCGAACCTGCTGGAGGGGGTGCACGTCAATCAGTACCTGCTTGACGAGGAGAACTTCTTCGCCGCCAGGGTATTGAGCAACGATGGCAACAAGATCCGCCTCAAGGATCTGGGCCGCGAGCGGTTGATGTCACGCAAGGCCTGGGGCGTGCATCCCAAGAACATCTATCAGGGCATGGCACTGGATGCCCTGCTGGATCCGCACATCGATCTGGTGATCCTGACCGGCCCGGCGGGCTGCGGCAAGACCTTGCTGGCGATGGCGGCGGCGCTTGAGCTGGTGATTGAGAAGGGGATCTACGAGAAGGTCATAGTCACCCGCAACACCCCGGAAATTGCCGAGAGCATCGGCTTCCTGCCCGGCACCGAGGAGGAGAAGATGATGCCCTGGCTGGCGGCGGTGACCGACACCCTGGAGGTGCTGCACAAGCAGGACGAGAACATGAGCGGGTCCCTGAGCTACATCATGGAGAAGGCCAACATCCAGTTCAAATCCGTCAACTTCATGCGCGGGCGCAGCATCCAGAACACCTTCGTGCTGCTGGACGAGTGCCAGAACCTGACCGCCTCCCAGATCAAGACCATCATCACCCGCTGCGGCGAGGGGACCAAAATCGTCTGCTCCGGCAACCTGGCCCAGATCGACTCCAACTACCTGAGCCCGGTGACCTCGGGTCTGACCTATATAGTCGAGCGTTTCAAGGACTTCGACGGCAGTGCCAACATCTTCCTGAACGGTGTGGTGCGCAGCCGACTGGCTTCGTTCGCCGAGGAAAATCTCTGATTTAACGCAATCTCTGCATGAGAAAGGGGAAGCCAGCAGGCTTCCCCTTTTTTGATCCCGTTACCGTCATTACCCTTGCGTACGGCCAAGGTAGCGCAGCAGCCCGGGGTGCTCGCTGTCTTGCAGTATGTCGGGTTTGCCCTGCAGGGCGATGCGGCCCTCGTCGACGAAGAGCACCTGATCGGCGATGAGCTGGGCATCCTCAGGGTTGTGGGACACCATGAGCACTGTGATCCCCTGCTCGCAGGCGAGGCGGGCCACTTCGGCCAGCATCTCCCGGCGCAGGGCGGGATCCAGGGCCGAGAAGGGCTCATCCAGCAGCAGCAGGGGTTTTCCCCGCACCAGGGCGCGGGCCAGCCCCACCCGCTGTTGCTGGCCACCGGAGAGCTGCTCCGGCAGGCGGCTCAGCATGTCGCCAAGACCGACTCGCTTTGCGCCCTGTTTCACCTGCTGGCGCTGGGCCGGGCTCAGGCGCAGGCCCGGGTGCAGGCCGATGGCGATGTTGTCGAACACCGAGAGGTGCAGGAAGAGGTTGTGATCCTGAAACAGGGTGGTCACCGGCCGCTCGGCGGGGCCGAGCGGCAGCAGATCGACGCCATCGAAGCTGAGACGGCCGGACTCCACCGGCACGAAACCGGCGATCATCCCGAGCAGGGTGGACTTGCCGGCGCCGCTTGGCCCTATCAGGGCGGTGATCTCCCCCCTGGGCAGGGTGGCGCTGAAGCTGACGCGCCAATCCGGGTAGCTGGTGACCAGCTCATCGATGTTCAGCATTTTTTCCTCTCAAAGAGTCCGTTCGACCAGCCAGAACAGCCGCAGAAACGGTAGCGCAGGGTTTGTACCTCAATGCTCGCCATTTTTTCCTCCAAGACCCCGCTCAACCAGCCAGAACAGGGAGAAACAGAGCGTGAGCAGCAGCAGGGCAGTGGCGGCCGCGTCGGTCAGCCGGTAGCTGCCGAGCTGCTGATAGAGCAGCCAGGGCAGGGTGGTGAGGGCCTGGCTGCCGAACATGGCGATGGCGCCGAGATCCCCGAGGGACAATATCATGGAGAGCGCCATGGCCAGCGCCAGCGGGCGACGCAGCAGGGGCCACTCCACCAGTCGCAGGCGATGCAGACCGCGCACTCCCAGGCTGTCCGCCAGCCGGTCGTACTGACGCACCACCAGCTGCATGGGGGCGCTGAGGGTGCGCAGCACATAGGGCAGCGCCATCAGGGCGTTGACCAGTACCACCAGCCAGGGGCCCAGGGCAAAGACGTCGGCAAAGGGCATGAACATGATGAAGAGCCCTGTACTCAGCACCACGGCCGGGATCATCAGGATCATGGAGCCGCTGGCCTCCCACAGGGCGGCGGCCCGCCGCTTGCGCCCGCGCACCCTCAGGTGGCGGCTGGTGAGCAGCAGACCGGCGCCGAGCAGGGTCGCCAGCGATCCGGCAGCCAGGGCGATGGCCAGGGATTGACCGCCCGCCTGCCACAGTCCGGGGGATGCCAGCGCCGTCAGCAGGCCGGGGTTGAAACCGGCCACGACTATGGCCAGCAGGGGCGGCAGGAAGATGGCGAGCCCGGTGCAGAGCGCCACGGCATCCACCAGGCCTGTCCCCGGCTGATGGCGATCCGGCCGCAGGCAGGGGCGGCGGCTGGTGAGGCGGCTGGCAGGGGTGGTCTGCAGCCTGTGTTGCAGCAGGAGCAGGGCGACGGTCAGCAGCAGCTGTACCAGCGCCAGGCCGCCCGCGGTGGCGAGATCGAAATCAAAGCGCAGTGCCTGATAGACGGCGACTTCCAGGGTGGTGGACTTGGGGCCGCCGCCCAGCGCCAGCACCGTGGTGAAGCTGGTGAAGCAGAGCATGAAGATGAGGCTGGCGAGCCCCGGCAGTATGCCGCGGATGAGCGGCCACTCCAGCAGCAGGAAGATGTGGGATGAGCGCATGCCGAGCTGGCTGGCGAGGCGCCAGGAGGTCTCAGGGACGCTCTCTATGCTCTGCAGCATGAGGCGCGCCGCCAGCGGCATGTTGAAGAACACATGGGCCAGCAGTATGCCGAACAGGCCGTACAGGTAGTTGCCAGGATCCAGCCCCAGGCCGCGCAGCAGCTGTGGCAACCAGCCCTGGCGACCGTGTACCGCGACCATGCCGAAGATGGCGATGATGACGGGCAGCACCAGGGAGAGGCCGAACAGCTTGAGCAGCAGGGCTCGACCGGGGAAGCGGCGCCGCGCCAGGGCACGGGCCACCGGAATGGCGAGCCCCAGGCTCAACAGGGTGGAGAGCAGGGCCTGCCCCAGGCTGAAGCCCAGCACATGGCGCAGATAGGGATCGGCCAGCAGGGTGCGGGGAGACAAGGTGCCCGCCTGCCACAGCAGGGCCGCGAGCGGCCCGAGGGACAACAGCAAGATCAGCAGGGTGGCCGCACTGCCCGGCAGCCACCAGAGGGGACGAGAGCCTGCGTTCACTGGGTGACGGCTTGCAGCCATTCGCGGATCCAGTTCTTGCGATTGGCGGCCACCTCATCGGCGCTGAAGGCGAGCGGCTTGGCCACGGTGATCATCTGCTCGAAGCCCTTGGGCAGCGGCTGGTCGGTCACCGGGTACATCCAGTTGCCGGCGGGGATCTCCTGCTGGAAGGCCGGGCTTATCATGAACTGCAGGAACTGGTCCGCCAGCTTGTCCTGGGCAGCGCCTTTCAGCTTGGCGGCCACTTCCACCTGACGGTAATGCCCCTCTGTGAAGGCGGCCGCCTGATACTGGGGCTTGTTCTCGGCGATCAGGTGATAGGCGGGGGAAGTGGTATAGGAGAGCACCATGTCCGCCTCGCCGTCGAGGAACATGCCATAGGCCTCTGACCAGCCCTTGGTGACGGTGACCGTCTTCTGGGCCAGCTGTGCCCAGGCGGCGGGGGCCTGGTCGCCGTAGACGGACTTCATCCAGAGCATCAGCCCCTGGCCCGGGGTGGAGGTGCGGGGATCCTGATAGATCACCTTGAGATCGGGCCGTTCCACCAGCTCTTTCAGGCTCTTGGGGGGCTGCTTGAGTTTGTCCTTGTCATAGACGAAGGCGAAGTAGCCGTAGTCATAGGGGACGAAGGTGTCATCCTGCCAGCCACCCGGCACCTTGAGGGCGTCTAGCCTGGTGTGATGGGGGGCAAACAGGCCGCTCTGCTTGGCTTCGCTGACCAGGGCATCGTCCAGCCCCAACACCAGGTCTGCCTTGCTGTGCTGGCCTTCCAGCCGCAGCCGGTTGAGGATAGCGACGCCGTCTTCCAGGGCCACCAGGTTGAGGGTACAGCCGCACTCCTTCTCGAAGGCCTGCTTGATCTTGGGACCCGGGCCCCATTCGGCTGCAAACGAATCGTAGGTGTAGACGGTGAGGGTGTCGGCGGCAAATGCCTGGGCAGAGAGCAGGCCGGTCGTGAGCAGCAGCAGGGTCTTCATCAATGGCACTCCTGTGGGTACTGAGGTGCCATGGGCAGCGGTCTGCTCATCAATGGCACGTCTCCTGTGGTGAGGGCCAGCGGATGAGGGCACAAAAAACGCGCGCCATGCCTCAAATTCCTCCGCCAGCATTATCTGGATCAGGTTCACGGGTATAATCTCAGCGGTAAACCGCACCCCGTTTGAGCAACGAACCGCATTGTATTGGCCTTCTTTGGGGGAGGCCAGCACTATGTTTCACGGGCCGCGCCGTGCGAGCCACCACCAAGGAGGATGCCCCCAGTGATCACCAGCACCAAGGAAAGACGTGCCTTCCAGCGCATGGTCATCAACGCCCCCGTCACCCTGTTCCAGCGCCAGCAGGTGCTTGAGGGAGTCTGCCGGGATCTCAGCGCCAATGGCATGGGGGTCGAGGTGAATGAACATGGCTTCGATCTGGCTCACCCCATCAGGGTGAGCCTGGCCACCAGCAGCAACCTGCTGCCCCCCTTCGAGGCCCAGGCCCGCATAGTGCGGGTGCTGGAGGAGGAGGGCGGGCTCTTGCTGGCGCTGGAGTTCCTGCCGCTGACCTGAGCCCGCACACTACCCTGTTCCATCGACCAGCCACCGGCTGGTCGATGCATTTTCGGCCCGGGCCAGCCTTGTCTTCCCGCCCGGGCTGCCGCCCTGGGGGCAGCTCAGTTGCTGGCCAGCACGGGTTGGATGCTCAACTGCTTGCTGTCGACCAGCGTCTTGCTGGTGGGGGCGAGCTGGCCCATGGGAAGCTGGGCGGGGCCGGTCGGTTCCAGCAGCAGATAGCTTTCCCCTTGCCAGCTCAGGGTCGCCTGACCCGGGCTGGCCGGCAGTGCCACCCCCAGCAGGGCATGGCCCGGTACGAACACCATGGCTTGCTTCAGCTCGGGAAAGCGCTGGGCCAGCAGGGCCGCCATCAGGGTGACCTTGCTGTCACAATCCCCCCGATTTTGCTCCAGCACCTGGCGGGGGCTGAGAAAGCCCTTGCCCGAGCGCCCCGATTGGCTGTCGAGCAGCTGATAGGGGATGGTCTGGATGAAGTCGAGCATGTGCGCCACCGTCTTCTGGCGCGCCTCTGTCTCTGTGGCCCCCTCCTGCTTGAGCTGCTCGGCCAGGGGCGCCAGTTCGGCGCGGCTCTCCAGGGCGATGCGCACATGATCCTGCTTGATGGCGGGGGTGCCGTCGGGCGGGGTGAAGGGCTGGAAGTAGTGCTGCTTGAGCCACTCTGCCTCCAGCCTGGCCTGCTCCGGCTTGACCCATAACGAGGCTTCCCTGGCCTTGTCGGCGTTGCGGCTCTTGAGGCTGAGGGCGAGGCTGGGGCGAGCGAGGGAGAATTGCACCTCGGGGAACTCAAGGGCAGCCTGCTGCAGCAAGGTCTGCAACACCTCCTCCTGCATCCTGGCCGGGCGATAGGCGATGAGCGGCGGCAGCTTGCCCGCCTCCAGCCGGTAGCTGAGTTGCTGGGGTTGGCCCTCCCTGTCCTGCCAGCCGACGTTGAGCTGACCGCCGTTGCTGTTGAAATAGGTCTGCCCGGCGCTGGCCGGGAGGGCGAGCAGCATGCCAAGCAGCAGGGAGAGGGAGCGGGTCGTCTTCATCATCCTTTCCTGTCGGTGAGCCCACTGTGCCTGGGCGGGACTGAGAATAAAACAGGGAGCCTGGGCTCCCTGTGGATTCTACTCGTTTTCTTGCCGCTGGCGCGTCAGATCCAACTTGGCTGTTTTGCCTCGAAGGCACTGATGGCTGCCTCGTGTTGCAGGGTCAGGCCTATGGCATCCAGCCCGTTGAGCAGGCAGCACATAGATGGGGGCGGAACTCGTCGATGTGAAAATTTCATCGGACCCGCCCTCATATGTCTGTTTAAATCCAGCTCGGCTGCTTCGCCTCGAAGGCGCTGATGGCCGCTTCGTGTTGCAGGGTCAGGCCTATGGCATCCAGCCCGTTGAGCAGGCAGTAGCGGCGGAACTCGTCGATCTCGAAACCGAAAGTGAGCGCACCCGCGCGCACCTGGTTCGCCTCCAGATCCACTTCGATCTGGGTGCCCGGATGGGCCGCGACCAGCTGGAACAGGGCCTCGACCTCTTCTTCTTTCAGGCGTACCGGCACCATGCCGTTGTTGATGGCGTTGCCGTAGAAGATGTCGGCAAAGCTCGGGGCAATGATGGTCTTGAAGCCGTAATCCGCCAGCGCCCAGGGGGCGTGCTCGCGGCTCGAGCCACAGCCGAAGTTCTCCCGGGCCAGCAGTATGCTGGCACCGGCGAATTGCGGCTGGTTCAGCACGAACTCCGGGTTGGGCTGCTCCCCTGCATCGTCCAGGAAGCGCCAGTCGTGGAACAGGTGCTTGCCAAAACCGATGCGGTTTACCTTCTGCAGAAACTGCTTCGGAATGATGGCGTCGGTATCGACGTTGGCGCTGTCGAGGGGGACGACGATCCCCTTGTGTTGCTTGAAACCTGTCATATGAATTCCCTCTTACAGCGCACGAAGATCGGTGGAGATAATGCCGGTGACGGCGAAGGTTCGTCTGTGTTGCTTGAATGCTCTCATCCTAACCCCCCTTACAGCGCGCGAATGTCGGCAAAGCGACCGGTGACGGCGGCGGCTGCGGCCATGGCCGGGCTCACCAGATGAGTGCGACCGGCACGGCCCTGGCGTCCTTCGAAGTTGCGGTTGCTGGTGGAGGCGCAGCGCTCCCCGGGTTGCAGCCGGTCGTTGTTCATGGCCAGACACATGGAGCAGCCGGGCAGGCGCCACTCAAAGCCCGCCTCGAGGAAGATCTTGTCCAGCCCCTCGGCCTCGGCCTGGGCTTTCACCTGCTCGGAACCCGGCACCACCAGGGCTTGCACCCCGGCGGCGACCTTGCGGCCACGGGCGATGGCGGCGGCGGCACGCAGATCCTCGATGCGGCTGTTGGTGCACGACCCGATGAACACCTTGTCGATGGCGACATCACAGAGCTTCTGGCCCGGCTGCAAGTCCATGTAGGCGAGTGCCTTGCGGGCGGACTGCTGCTCCATCAGATCGCTGAAGGATTCCGGTGCCGGAATGGGTTCATTGACGGCGATCACCTGGCCCGGGTTGGTGCCCCAGGTCACCTGAGGCGCGATGTCGGCGGCGTTGAGCACCACCTCGGCATCGAAGGTGGCATCGGCATCGCTCTTGAGGGTCTGCCAGTAGGCGATGGCCTGCGCCAGTGACTCGCCTGTGGGGGCGAATACCTTGCCCTGGATGTAGTCGATGGTGGTCTGATCCGGGGCTATCATGCCCGCCTTGGCGCCGAGCTCGATGGCCATGTTGCACACCGTCATGCGCCCTTCCATGGAGAGACCTGTGATGGCATCGCCAGCGAACTCCACCACGTAACCTGTACCGCCGGCAGCGCCGACCCGGCCTATGATGGCCAGCACCACGTCCTTGGCGCTGATGCCCTCGGCCAGTTGGCCGTTGACCGAAATGCGCATGGTCTTGGCCCGGCCCTGCTTCAGGGTCTGGGTCGCCATCACGTGTTCCACTTCCGAGGTGCCGATGCCGAAGGCCAGGGAGCCGAAGGCGCCGTGGGTGGCGGTGTGGGAGTCGCCGCAGACTATGGTGGTGCCGGGCAATGTGATGCCGAGCTCAGGCCCCATCACGTGGACTATGCCCTGGTATTTGTGGTTCAGATCGTAGAGACGGACCCCGAACTCCTTGCAGTTGGCTGCCAGGGTTTCCATCTGGATTCTGGCCATCTCGCCGGAGGCGGCGATGTCCTTGGTGGTGGTGGAGACGTTGTGATCCATGGTGGCCCAGGTCAGATCCGGGCGGCGCAGCGGGCGCTTCATGGCGCGCAGGCCGTCGAACGCCTGCGGGCTGGTCACTTCATGCACCAGATGGCGGTCGATGTAGATGAGGGGGGTTTCCCCTTCCACTTCCCGGACCACGTGGGCGTCGAACACTTTCTGATAGAGGGTCTTGGACATTGCTCTGTATTCCTTGTTATGTGCTGCGTGGCTCAGATCCGTGCGGCTATCTGGCTGCCCATCTCGGCGGTGCTCTGCACCGGATGCTGTGCGCTACCCTGATGCAGATCGGCGGTGAAGTAACCCTCGGCCAGGGCCTGGGCTACGGCCTGCTCTATGGCCTGGGCGGCGGCTTCCTGGCCCAGGCTGTAGCGCAGCATCAGGGCGGCTGAGAGGATCTGGGCTATGGGGTTCGCAATCCCCTTGCCGGCGATGTCCGGGGCCGAGCCACCGGCCGGTTCGAACAGGCCGAAGCCGGATTCGTTCAGGCTGGCGGAGGGGAGCAGCCCCATGGAGCCGGTGATCATGGCGCACTCGTCGGAGAGGATGTCGCCGAACAGGTTGGAGCAGAGCAGCACGTCGAACTGGGACGGATCCTTGATGAGCTGCATGGTGGCGTTGTCGATGTACATGTGGTTCAGCGCCACGTCCGGGTAGGACTTGGCGACTTGCGTCACCACCTCGCGCCACAGTATGGAGGAGGCGAGCACGTTGGCCTTGTCGATGGAGGTCACTTTGCTGCGGCGCACCCGGGCTGATTCGAACGCTATCTTGGCGATGCGCTCGATCTCGAAGCGGTGATACACCTCGGTGTCGAACGCCTTCTCGGTGGCACCTTCCCCTTCGCGCCCCTTGGGTTGGCCGAAGTAGATGCCGCCGGTCAGCTCGCGCACGCAGGCGATGTCAAAACCGCGATCCGAGATGTCGGCACGCAGGGGAGAGAATTGCTCCAGACCGGTGTAGATACGGGCCGGACGCAGGTTGCAGAACAGTTTGAAGTGGGCACGCAGGGGTAGCAGGGCGCCGCGCTCCGGCTGATCGTTCGGCGGCAGGTGCTCCCACTTGGGGCCACCGACCGAGCCGAACAGCACTGCATCTGCCGCTTCGCAGCCGGCTATGGTGCTTTGTGGCAGCGGGGTGCCGTGGTTGTCGATGGCGATGCCACCGACATCAAAGCGATCATAGTCGAGGGAGAAGCCGAATTTGGTCTGCACCTTTTCCAGTACCTTGATGGCCTCTGCCATCACTTCCGGGCCAATGCCGTCCCCCGGCAATACTGCGATCCGATAACTGCTCATACTCTCTCCGTCCTGATGTTGTGTTGAGTTCCATCTGCCCAGTGACCCGATACTGCGATCCTCTACCTGTTCAGACTGTCTCCGTCCTGATGTTGTGTTGAGCTCCATCTGCCCAGTGACCCGATACTGCGATCCTCTACCTGTTCAGACTGTCTCCGTCCCGATGTTGTGATTTCATTCCATCCGTTCAGCTAGTCGATCGCTGCTCAGACGGTTTCCGATTTGATGTTGTTATTGCGTTCCATCTGCTCGGCGACCTGATCGGCGCGCCAGATGCTGTTGATGACATGGACCAGGGCCTGGGCCGAGGACTCTATGATGTCGGTGGCCAGCCCCATGCCATGGAATTTGCGACCCTTGTACTCGGCGACTATGTCGACCTGGCCGAGGGCATTCTTGCCTTCACCCTTGCCCTTGAGTTCGTACTTGTCGATGCGGATCTCGTAGCCGGTGATGCGGTTGATGCACTGATAGACAGCATCCACAGGACCGTTGCCGGTGGCCGCTTCGCAGATCAGATCCTGGCCCACCTTGAGCTTGACCGAAGCGGTGGCGAGCACAGAGCTGCCGCTCTGCACGCCGAGGTACTCCAGCTTGAAGTGCTCGGGCTCCTCGTGGATCTGGCTGAAGAAGGCCAGCGCCTCGAGATCGTAATCGAACACCTGCCCCTTCTTGTCGGCCAGGACCAGGAACTTGCCGTAGAGGTGGTCGAGATCGTAGCTGCTCTCGGCGTAGCCCATGCTCTCCATGCGGTGCTTGATCACGTGGCGGCCGGAGCGGGAGGTCATGTTGAGGTTGTTCTGGGTCAGGCCGATGCTCTCTGGGGTGATGATCTCGTAGGTGTTCTTGGCCTTGAGCACGCCGTCCTGGTGAATGCCGGAGCTGTGGGAGAAGGCGTTGGCCCCGACGATGGCCTTGTTCGGCTGTACCGGCATGTTGCACAGCTGGCTGACGAGCGTGCTGGTGCGGTGGATCTCGTTGTGGCGGATGTTGGTGTGCACCCCGAGCAGGTCGGCGCGGGTTTTCAGGATCATCGCCACCTCTTCCAGGGAGCAGTTGCCTGCCCGCTCGCCGATGCCGTTGATGGTGCACTCGATCTGGCGTGCCCCCATCTGCACGGCACTGATGGAGTTGGCCACCGAGAGGCCCAGATCGTCGTGGCAGTGCACCGAGATGATGGCCTTGTCGATGTTGGGCACCCGGTTGAACAGGGTCTGGATGATGCCGGAAAATTCGGTCGGTACCGTGTAGCCCACTGTGTCCGGGATGTTGATGGTGCGGGCGCCTGCCTTGATGGCGGCCTCCACCATGCGGCAGAGATTATCGATCGGCGTGCGGCCCGCATCCTCGCAGGAGAACTCCACGTCGTCTGTGTAGCGCAGGGCATGCTTGATGGCGCCGACCCCCATCTCCAGCACGTCTTCGAAGCTTTTCTTCAGCTTGCTCTCCACATGGATGGAGGAGGTGGAGATAAAGGTATGGATGCGAAAGGCCTCGGCGACCCGCAAGGCTTCGCCGGCGGCATCGATATCCTTGGGCAGGGCGCGGGCGAGGGCGCAGACCCGGCTGTTCTTGATGTGACGGGCTATGGTCTGCACCGATTGAAAATCACCGGGGGAGGAGACGGGGAAGCCCACTTCCATGATGTCGACACCGAGTCGTTCCAGCGCCTGGGCAATCTGCAGCTTCTCCTTGACCGTCAAGCTGGCCGACAGCGCCTGCTCGCCATCACGCAAGGTGGTATCGAATATGATGACTCGATCTGACATGTGACTTCCCTCTTCCTAAGTTCGGTGCGTGCATCCTGCATTGGCATAAAAAAACCCGTGCGGGGTGCACGGGTTTTTGTAAATTCCGGCTATGCCTTAGCCCGGCTACAAGGATCCCGCGCGAGGAGTCGCGATTAGGGGGAGCAGTAGTAGCAGAGCGGCAATATGCATGATGACTCAATCCTTCCAGTCGATAACGCTACTACCAATATCGAGATTTTTATGCTGTGTCAACTCGAAAGGACAGGTTCAATTCACTGTGTTATTTAATCGGATTGTAAAGGAGTGCAAATTTCCTTGTCCCATATTCGGTTCATGCCTGATTATCTGGTCGTTCCTGCTGTACTCGATCACCCGCACAATCAGATCGACTTATCAGCCCTTGCTGAATTATCTGAGGTATTCCATGGAAAAGCGCAGACCTGGCCGTCCGGTCGGACGTTCCGACATTCGTGACAAGCTGCTCGCCGCCGCACGCGAACGTTTTCTCAACACCCCCTACAGCAAGGTGACGACCCGTGAGATCGCCGAGCTGGCCGGCTCCAATCTGGCGATGATCCACTACTACTTCGGCAGCAAAGAGGGCCTCTACAAGGCGGTGCTGGGGGATGTGGCCGAGCCGCTGGATCAGGCCTGGCATGACGAGAGCAGCAATCGCAGCCTGACCGATCTGCTCAATACCTACTATCAGGTGATGGCGCCGAACAGCGAGCTGACTTCCGCCATCTCCAGCGCATTATCAACCGAAAAAAGCCCGGGGCGGGATTTTGTATTGAATCGTCTGCTGGAGCGTCAACTGCCCCAGTTCGATGCCCTGCTCGAATCCATGCGCTCCAACGGTCAGCTGGGTGACAACCTGGATCCCGAGATGCTGAAGATCTCCTTCCTCAGCATGATGTGGCAGCCCTTCGTGATGAAGGATCTCTACGAGCAGGTGTTCGGCCTGACGGTGGACGAGAGCTTCATGAGCCGGTTGGCAGCCCACAACTGCCAGTTGATGGAGAACGGCCTGCGCGGTTCCCTGAACTGAGTCTTCCCGGGTAATAGCTGAAAAAGGGCCGCATGGCCCTTTTTTGCATGGTTCATGTCACAAATCTGTTATCTCTCCTTCAACCAAGTGTCACTGCGCCGCCCTAGTCTGCATTCAAGACTCAAGGGAAGGGGGCGTGATGAACAAGATCCAGCAATGGGACCTGCGGGTGTGCCGTGTCTGTCTGCTCCATCCCTACAACCGGCCACAGGCCAGGATCAGTCGGGTCATTTCCCGTACCGGTGACGGTCCCCTTTACGCCGTGCTGGCCGCCCTGCTCTGGTGGCAGGGGGAGGCGCAGCGGGAAGTGGTACAAGTCGCCCTGCTGGCCTTTGCCGCCGAGCTGCCGCTTTATCTGCTGCTCAAGAATGCCCTGAAACGCCAGCGTCCCGTGGGCTTGCCGGTCTTCATCACCCCCTCAGATCGCTACAGCCTGCCCTCCGGCCATACCGCCGCCGCCTTCCTGATGGCCACCGTGCTGGCGGCCAGCTTCCCGCTCTGGGCACCGCTGCTGTTTCTCTGGGCCATCCTGGTCGGGGCGTCGCGGCTGCTGCTCGGGGTGCACTATCTGAGCGATCTGGTGGCCGGCGCCCTGCTCGGGGGGGGTTGCGCCCTCTGGGCCCTTAACTGGAGCCAGGGATGAGGATACTGTTCGGGGTACAGGGGACCGGCAACGGTCATATCAGCCGCAGCAGGACTCTGGCGCGCGCCCTGAAGAGCAGGGGGATAGAGGTCGACTACCTGTTCAGCGGGCGCGCCGCCGACGGCTACTTCGAGATGGGGGAGTTCGGGGACTATCGCACCTTCCCCGGCATCAGTTTCGTCAGCCATCAGGGCCGCATCTCGGGCTGGCGCACCCTCAAGGGACTCTCTCCCCTTCGCTTCTGGCAAGACATGCGAGGCCTCGACTGCCGGGATTACGATCTGGTGATCAGCGATTTTGAGCCACTCAGTGCCCATGCCGCCCGGCGCTGGCAAAAACCCAGTCTGACCATCAGTCATCAGGCCAGCTTCGACTGGCCCATTCCGCGCTGGGGGGAGAGTGGTTTCAACCGCCAGCTGATGCGCCACTTCGCCCCTGTGAGCCGCTCTCTGGGGCTGCACTGGTTCCACTTCGGTCAGCCGCTGCTGCCCCCCATCATAGATCCCATGACCCCGGCGCCGGACAACCAGCAGATCCTGGTCTATCTGCCATTCGAGCAGACAGAGCAGATAGCTGCGCTGTTGTCGCGCTTCAACCAGCAGCGCTTCGTCTGCTTCCACCCCGGCCTTCGCAAGGCCAGTCAATGGCGCAACATCCGCTTCGAGCCTGCAGCCAGAGAGGGATTCAAATTAGCGCTAGCCGGCTGCCGGGGTGTCATCAGCAATGCGGGATTCGAGCTGGCCTCGGAGGCGCTCTCGCTCGGCAAGAAGCTGCTGGTCAAGCCGTTCGGCGGCCAGTTCGAGCAGCTGACCAACGGCAGGACCCTGGAGCTGATGGGGCTGGCCCAGTTGATGGAGACGCTGGATGCCAATGCGTTGAGAACCTGGCTCGAGGCGCCGTCACCCGGGCGGATCCGCTACCCCGATGTGGCGGGGGAGCTGGCCGACTGGCTGCTGGTTGGTGCCAAGGAGGAGCTGGCCTCTCTCTCCCGCCGCCTGTGGGCCAGGACCCTCTTCCCGGAGGAGGTGTGCGATCGCCTCAGCGAACTGGCGGGCAATCCGGCATTGGCCCGTCCCTGGTTATCGCAACTCAGCGCCTTTGACTAGACTGAGTTGATCCCATCAAGGAGAGGACGGACAACATGCGCTTTACCAATGAAAACGGCGACACCATGACACTGGCAGACAATCTCACCCTGCATGAGCTGCTCGACATGGGGGTCAGCATCTCGGTCTGTGAAGAGACGGATCCGGATCAGCAGATCTGGCTGGTGGAGCCGGAAGACGAGCACTGAGACGCTATGGTTTTGACGGCCCGCCCTCTGGGGCGGGCCATTTATTTCCATCCCTGCTCTGATTGGCAGCATGATCCGCTAGTTTCCCCCCCATACTCCCCGCTTTGTTTCCGGTCTGGTGACCAAGTCACTGAATGTTAATAGCTGTTTGAAATTTATGACTGTTCTGGTCAGACAAAGCCGTGGACAAGCGTTCACAAGCGGGTTAAGTTGGTTTTTCACCCGCTTTTCGGGTGAATGATGGAAAAAACCTATTTTTCTACTATCGACGGCTCCGAACTCGCCTGGTCTGGATGCAGACAACAACAAGAGACGGATCGGCGCTGCCGGGAAGCAGCGGACTGTCGGTAGCTTTCGCTTAACGGAGCAAAGCCTGGAGGGCTTTATCATGGAGATGTTATCAGGCGCCCAGATGGTGGTTAGAGCGCTGGAAGATCAGGGAGTGGAGCACGTCTTTGGCTACCCTGGTGGCTCAGTGCTCGACATCTATGACGCTCTCTTCGAAAACGGCAAGATGGAGCATGTCCTGGTGCGGCACGAGCAGGCCGCGGTGCACATGGCGGACGGTTACGCCCGCTCCACCGGCAAGGTGGGCACTGTGCTGGTGACCTCGGGTCCCGGCGCCACCAACTGCATCACCGGCATCGCCACCGCCTACATGGACTCGATCCCCCTGGTGATCCTGTCCGGTCAGGTGCCGACCAGCATGATAGGGGAGGACGCGTTCCAGGAGACCGACATGATCGGCATCTCCCGCCCTGTGGTGAAGCACAGCTTCCTGTGCAAGAAGGCCAGCGAGATTCCCGACGCCATCAAGAAGGCCTACTACATTGCCGCCAGTGGCCGCCCGGGGCCCGTGGTGGTGGACTTGCCCAAGGACGTGCAGAACCCGAAAGAGAAATTCCCCTACCAGTATCCCGAGTCCGTTTCCCTGCGTTCCTACAATCCGACCAAGGCCGGACACAAGGGCCAGATCAAGCGGGCCGCCAAGCTGCTGACCGAGGCGAGCCGCCCCGTCATGTATGTGGGCGGTGGCGCCATCAACGCCAATGCGGATCACCTGGTGACCAAGCTGGCAGAGCTGTTGAACCTGCCGGTGACCACCACCCTGATGGGACTGGGGGCCTTCAGCGGCACCCATCCGCAATTCATCGGCATGCTGGGGATGCATGGCACCTTCGAAGCAAACAAGAGCATGCACAACGCGGATCTCATCTTCGCCGTGGGTGCCCGCTTCGATGACCGCGTCACCAACAACGTGAGCAAGTTCTGCCCCAACGCCACCATAGTCCACATCGACATAGACCCCACCTCCATCTCCAAGACGGTACAGGCCCATGTGCCCATCGTCGGCTCGGTGGAAACCGTGCTGGAGCAGATGCTGGAAGTGATCCGCGAGTGCGGCTTCGACAACGACAAGCAGGCGCTGGCGGACTGGTGGAGCCAGATTGATCAGTGGCGCTCCCGCAACTGCCTGGCCTACGAGACCCACCCCACCCTGATCAAGCCGCAGCAGGTGATAGAGGCGCTCTACAAGGTGACCAAGGGGGAAGCCTTCGTCGCCTCCGACGTGGGTCAGCACCAGATGTTCGCCGCCCTCTACTATCCGTTTGCCAAACCGCGCCAGTGGATCAACTCCGGGGGCCTCGGCACCATGGGCTTCGGTATTCCGGCCGCCATGGGGGCCCAGTTTGCCAACCCGGATGCCGTGGTCTGCTGCGTCACCGGTGACGGCTCGGTGCAGATGAACATTCAGGAGCTCTCCACCTGCATGCAGTACGGGGTGCCCATCAAGATCATCTCCATCAACAACCGTGCGCTGGGCATGGTCAAGCAGTGGCAGAAGATGTTCTACGGCGGTCGTCACAGCCACTCCTACATGGAATCCCTGCCGGACTTCGTCAAGCTGGCGGAGGCCTATGGCCACGTCGGCATCGCTGTGAGCGATCCGGCGGAGCTGGAGAGCGCCATGGAGAAGGCCTTCGCCATGAAGGATCGGCTGGTGTTCATGGATATCTCGGTCGACCCGGATGAGCACGTCTATCCGATGCAGATCAAGTTTGGTGCCATGGACGAGATGTGGCTGAGCAAGACGGAGAGAACCTGATGAGGCATATCATTTCAGTACTGCTGGAGAACGAATCCGGTGCCCTGAGTCGCGTGGTAGGTCTCTTCTCCCAGCGCGGCTACAACATCGAGACCCTGACGGTGGCCCCCACCGAGGATCCCACCCTGTCCCGCATGACAATCGTCACCATGGGTGACGAGCGGGTGCTGGAGCAGATCCAGAAGCAGCTGCACAAGCTGGTGGACGTGCTCAAGGTGTGTGACCTGAGCGAAGGGGAACACATAGAGCGGGAGATAGCCCTGGTCAAGGCGCGCGCCGCCGGTGGTGCCCGCGACGAGCTGAAACGACTGGCTGACATCTTCCGTGGCCAGATCGTCGACGTCACCCCGGAGCAGTACACGGTGCAGCTCGTCGGGACGAGTGAGAAGCTGGACGCCTTCATCAAGACTGCCGCCCAGACCAACGAGATCATCGAAGTGGTGCGCTCCGGCGTCTGCGGCATCTCCCGGGCCGACAAATCCCTGCGTCCCTGATATCAGGGGCTGGTAACCTATCCCAAAGGGGCTCTTCGGAGCCCTTTTTCATGGACGCAAGGGGAGGAGGGCGCTGGCTGGCGCTGTCATTTTCTTTCAAATGATCGGTAAACTATCCACAAAAGCTGTGGAAAACTCTGTAGATTAGCGGTGTGTCTGGCGTTAGTTAGCTGATCTTAAAGGGATATTCTGATTTGATCCTGACTGGATCGCAATTGTGCAATCCCCCTGCGCGGGTGTGAGTGTTTGCTTATCGCCGGCTCCTTGCCAGGAGGCGTTCGCGGCCAGTCCGGCGGATCCTGCGAGGATCCGGATTTGATCTCGCCGATCAACAGATCCCTGTCCGCCATAAAAAAACCCGCCTCTCGGCGGGTTTTTCACAGGGTCAGCGCTGGGCGATATTACTCGGCCTGGGCTGCCTGGATACCGGTCAGGGCTATGGTGTAGACGATGTCGTCCACCAGAGCGCCACGGGACAGGTCGTTGACCGGCTTGCGCATGCCTTGCAGCATGGGGCCGATGGAGACCAGTTCTGCGGAACGCTGTACCGCCTTGTAGGTGGTGTTGCCGGTGTTCAGGTCCGGGAACACGAACACAGTCGCTTTACCTGCGACCGGTGAGTTCGGTGCCTTGGACTTGGCCACGTTCTCCATGATGGCCGCGTCGTACTGCAGCGGACCGTCGATGATGAGATCCGGGCGCTTGGCCTTGGCCAGCTCGGTCGCTTCACGCACTTTCTCTACGTCCGCGCCGGCGCCAGAGGTACCGGTGGAGTAGGATATCATGGCGACGCGCGGCTCGATGCCGAAGGCGGCAGCGGAGTCGGCGGACTGGATGGCGATCTCGGCCAGCTGTTCGGCGCTCGGGTCCGGGTTGATGGCGCAGTCACCATACACCAGCACCTGATCAGGCAGCAGCATGAAGAAGATGGAGGAGATCAGGGACGAACCCGGGGCAGTCTTGATGATCTGCATCGGCGGACGAATGGTGTTGGCGGTGGTGTGCACGGCGCCGGAGACCAGACCGTCCACTTCGCCACGCTCCAGCATCATGGTGCCCAGCACCACGTTGTCTTCCAGCTGTTCGCGGGCGACCACTTCGGTCATGCCCTTGTTCTTGCGCAGCTCGACCAGACGCGGCACGTAGCGCTCGCGCACTTCCAGCGGGTCGATGATCTCGACGCGATCGGTCAGTACCACACCCTGCTGTTCGGCGACGCGACGGATCTCTTCCGGGTTGCCCAGCAGCACCGGACGAGCGATGCCACGCTCGGCACAGATGGCGGCAGCCTTGATGGTCCGCGGCTCTTCCCCTTCCGGCAGCACGACGCGCTTGTTGGCCTGACGGGCCAGCTCGGTCAGCTGATAGCGGAAGGCCGGCGGGCTCAGGCGACGGGAGCGGGTGGACTTGGCAGAGAGAGACTCGATCCAGTGCTTGTCGATGTGGCCAGCCACATAGTCCTGCACCAGCTCGATACGCTCGCGGTCATCTTCCGGGATGTCGACGTTGAAGTTCTGCAGGCTGACGGCGGTCTGCCAGGTGTTGGTGCCGGTGATCATGATCGGCAGGCCGGTAGCCATGGCCTGTTGGCACAGGGCAATGACTTGCGGCTCAGGGTGATAGTTGCCGGTCAGCAGCAGGGCACCCAGCTTGACGCCGTTCATGGCGGACAGGCAGGCGGAGACGATGACGTCGGAGCGATCGCCTGAGGTCACCAGCAGGCTGCCCGGACGGAAGTGCTCGATCATGTTATGGATGGAGCGGGCACAGAAGGTCACGGTCTGCAGGCGACGGCTGTCCAGCTCACCCTTGTGCAGGATCTTGGCGGCCAGATGCTTGGCGAGATCCTTGGCGCGCGGGGCGATCAGCTGGGTGTTCCAGGGGATGCAGCCGAGGATGCGCAGCGGGCTCTTGCCGAAGACCTGCAGCACTTCCAGGTTGTGGGCGGAGTCGGAGGTGTGGTGATGGGCCTCGAACATCTCGGTCAGATCGGGGCGGGTCACGCCGTGCTCGTCAACCGGTGCACCCACCTTGTTGATCACGCAGCCCACGATACGCGGGTTGCTGACGCCACCGAAGTTGGAGCAGGCCAGCTCGATGCGCTCTTTGAGCTTCTGGCTGGAGTCGTTGCCCGGATGGGTCACGAACACCATGTCGGCATCCAGCGCCTTGGCGACGTCGTAGTTCAGCTTGTTGGCAAAGGGCTGCTTGTCGGTCGGGACCAGACCTTCGATCACCACCACTTCGGCACCGCTGCTCTTCACGTGCTCTTCGAAGCGAGCCACTATCTCTTCCAGCAGGATATCGGTGTTGCTGGAGGTGATCATGTTCTCGGCGTAGGAGAGGGCGAACGGCTCGGGCGGATTGATGTTGGCGGCGGCGCGGATCACGGCGGTGGAGCGCTCGGTACCGGTTTCACCCGGACGCGGCTGGGCAACCGGTTTGAAGAAGCTGACATTGACACCGTGACGTTCCATGGCGCGAACGACGCCAAGGCTCACGGAAGTTACGCCGACACCAGTGCCGACCGGGATGAGCATAATAGTGCGTGCCACTTATTACCCCTTGTTCATTTTTTGGGATCAGGAAAAGGCCGCCCTGGGGCGGCCTTGCTCTACAGCTAATTTATGCGCCGACCAGTTCCAGCGCGTCGTGGGCGATGACCCACTCTTCGTTGGTCGGGATAACCAGGGCCTTGGTGGAGCCAGCCTTGGTGATCTCGCCACCCTTGCCGAAGCGTGCCTTCAGGTTGGCGTCGTGGTCGACGTCAAAGCCCAGCAGGCCCAGCTTGTTCAGGGTGATCTCACGGATCGGGGCGGAGTTCTCGCCGATGCCGCCGGTGAAGACCACGGCATCCAGACGACCGTCCATGGCGGCGGCGTAGGCGCCGATGTACTTGGCCAGACGGTAGCAGTACACGTCCATGGCGCGCTTGGCTTCTTCCTTGCTGTCGTAGTTGTCTTCAACGAAACGGCAGTCGGAGGTGACTTCGGTCAGACCCTGCAGGCCGGATTCCTTGGTCAGCATGGTGTTGATCTCGGCGACGCTCATGCCCAGCTTGTCGTGCAGGAAGAAGATGATAGCCGGATCGATGTCACCGGAACGGGTACCCATCACCAGGCCTTCCAGCGGGGTCAGACCCATGGAGGTGTCGACGGATTTGCCGTTCTTGATGGCGCAGACGGAGCCGCCGTTGCCCAGGTGGCAGTTGATGATGTTCAGCTCTTCGACCGGCTTGTTCAGCTGCTTGGCGGCTTCCAGGCTGATGTAGTAGTGGCTGGTGCCGTGGGCGCCGTAGCGACGGATGCCGTTCTCTTTGTAGAGCTTGTACGGCAGGGCGTACAGGAAGGCTTCTTCCGGCATGGTCTGGTGGAAGGCGGTGTCGAACACGGCTACGTTCTTCTCGGCCAGCTCAGGGAAGACCTTGAGGGCGGCACGGATGCCGATCAGGTGAGCCGGGTTGTGCAGCGGAGCGTAAGGAATGGCGGCTTCGATACCGGCGATCACGTCTTTGCAGATCCGCACGGAAGAAGTGAATTGCTCGCCGCCGTGTACCACGCGGTGGCCGATGGCAATCAGGTTCTTGGACAGTTCAGGGTTGAGCGGCAGGATCTTGTGGACGATGTAGTCCAGTGCTTCCTGGTGAGCGGCACCGGCACCCAGATCGGCACTGCCCTTCTCGCCGTTGAGCTTCCACTTGATGCGGGCGTCGTCGAGGTTGAAGCACTCGGCCAGGCCGGACAGCAGATCATCACCGGTGGTTGCGTCAATGACAGCAAACTTCAGGGACGAGCTGCCACAGTTAAGAACAAGAACCAGCTTACTCATGAATAAATCCTATCGCAGATTGGGTTGGGTTGGAGGATGCGCCGGACGCGGTGCGCCCAAAAACTATCAACTTATCCTTATGAGGGTTGGCAATCTGTTGCTTGCCCCTTGTATAGTGATACAAGACCCGGAATTCTGACGTCCCTGACAGGCCAGCAGCAAACCACTGGCGTAAAAATTGGGCGTACAAAGGATAACCTGATTGTTGAAAAATAACAAAGTCATCCTCAACCTTTGTTATTGCCTCTCAAATATTGTCGAGGTTTTGCCGTTAATACGTTCAAAAAGAGCTCGGAGGTAGTATGAGCATGAACATTTTTGGAACTAAATTACAGCAAGGCCGTCATTATATGACTCTTTGGCCGCGCCGTCCCGAGCTTAATTCCATGTTCCCGGAGAATCGGGTGATCAAGGCCACCGAGTTCGCCCTCAGGGTCATTCCGGCGCTCGCCGTGCTCAGCGTCATGCTGCAGTTCCAGTTCGGCGAGCTGCACTACTGGCCCTCCGTGATGGCCTCAGTGTTGTTCCTGCTCAGTCTGCCGCTGCAAGGCTATTACTGGCTCGGCCAGCGTGCCGATACCCGTCTCCCGCCCTCTCTCGCCAACTGGTACAGGGAGATCAACGGCAAGATGAACGAGCAGGGCGGTCATCGTCAGCTGGTGGCCCGACCCCGTTACGAGGAGCTGGCTGACACCCTCAACGCCGCCTTCAAGCAGCTGGACAAATCCTTCCTCTACGAATAACCCCGGCAGGGGAGCAAAAGGCGCCACCAGGCGCCTTTTTCACATTCAGGCGGCCAGCACCTTGCTGATCTCCTGGATGGAGAGCTTGTACTGACGGGGGCACTGACGCCAGGCCGCCAGCATGCGTTGGTACTTGTCGCGCATGGCGATGTCGCTGGAAAGCTCGTCACAGGGGCAGGGCAGCTCGGGGAAGCGCTTGTCCACCTCCAGCAGGAAGCAGACATAATCCGCCAGTTCCCGCTCCTGGCTGCGGCTGTAGCCGTTGAAGGCCAGGCGGCTTTCGTTCACCTCGGCCCGGGTACCTGCGTCTAGGTTGCCCCAGGAGATGGCCAGAGCATGATGTAGTTCCAGGGTGTCCAGCACCTCCTGGCAGGTGGCAAGATCCAGATGGCCGAAGCTCTTCTCCAGCTCGAGGATCTGCAGGCAGTAGCCACGCTCGACTATGGTGCTGGCCCGCTGGTAAAACGCCGCCTTCTCCGGGTTGAGTTTGGCCAGGATCTCGTACTGATTGCTCAGGATCAGGCGTTCGGTATGGCTCATGTTCATGGGCTGTCTCACTGGAAAATGAATCTGGGGCCACGTTAACCCATATCCAGGATGAATTTTTTGATCTGATAGGGGAGGTTGGCGAGAAAAACGGGGAGGAGGGCGCAATAGGGGCGCTGCTTTTGGCAGGACATTCCCGGCGCTTGCGCGGCAGAACAGGGGGGCAAACGAACAGGGCCTGCATCTGCAGGCCCTGTTGTCGTGTCTGAACTGGCGGGGCTTCAGCCCTTGACGAGGTCGAGCACCACCTGATGGTGATCGCTGGTCTTGAACTTGTCGAAGCGATGGGCCACCTTGCCCTCCTCATCGATGAGGAAGCTCAGCCGATGGATGCCGTCGTACTCCTTGCCCATGAACTTCTTCGGGCCCCAGACGCCAAAGGCATCGGCCACGGCGTGATCCTCATCGGCCAGCAGCCGGAAGTTCAGGCTGTCGCGCTCCTCGAACTTCTTCAGGCGCTTGGCCGGATCCGGGCTGATGCCGAGCACCACCACATTGAGGGCGGCCAGTTCGGCATTGACGTCCCGCAGGCCGCAGGCCTGGGTGGTGCAGCCCGGGGTCATCGCCTTGGGATAGAAATAGATGAGCACCTTCTTGCCCCGCAGGGAGGACAGACTGACCTGCTGACCATCCTGATCGGAGAGGGAGAAATCGGGGGCCTGAGTACCAACTTGTAGTGGTTGCATGGGGTCTCCTCGGATAAACGCCGTCAGGCGTATTTGTGATTGACGATGAACTCGAATGACTCGGCACCCAGTTCACGACAGAAATCGGCGAAGGCCGTTTTCGAGTCGGCCGCCTCGCCCTGCTTGGCCTGATTGAGCTGGAAATTGGCCTTGAGCAGGTTGAAGGGTTGCTGCTCGAGGGTGACGGTCTGCATGGCCTGGATATCCCAGCCGTGATCGCTGAAGAACTGGGTGCACTGGCTTACGATGCCCGGCTGATCCCGGATCAGTACTTCGGCGCTGGCGCTGATGTCATATTGCAGGGAGTGGTGGCGCTCGGTGCGCTTCATCATGGTGATGAGATCCCACTCCTGGCTGCGGAGGGGGAGGCTTATCTCAAGCTGCATCAGGCTGTTCCAGTCACCGGACAACAGCATGATGAAAGTGAATTCGTTACCGAAGATGCCAAGACGGCTGTCGACAATGTTGCAACCGCAGCCACTGACGTGACGGGTAACCTCATTGACGATGCCAGGCCTGTCCGTGCCGATGGCCGTTACGACCAGGTAGTGAGTCATAAATCGTCTCTCGTCCATTTATTGCGAATGCGGTGACAGCGAGCGCGCTTGGCGGGCATGACGCCCTGCTCCGGGCCCTGTCCTGCCCTCGTGCATCCATACGTTTTGTGGCGGATGGTAACACGGCTTGTCCCTTGCCTCCCTTGTTTTTCAAAAGGGGCAGCTTTACCATTACGCCCCTGAAAATCGGGAGAAATATCCATGTTACGCGGTAGTATTGTTGCGCTCGTTACCCCCATGCTGGCCTCGGGTGACATCGATTGGACCAGTCTGGCAGCTCTGGTGGAGTATCATGTCGGTGCCGGCACCAGTGCCATAGTCGCGGTGGGCACCACGGGAGAGTCGGTCACCCTGAGCGAGCAGGAACATATCGCCGTCGTTGAAAAGACCGTCGAGTTCGCCGCCGGTCGCATTCCGGTCATCGCAGGCTGCGGCTCCAACAGCACTGCCCACGCCATCGCGCTCTCCCGGCGTTTTGCCAAAACCGGCGTGGTGGCGGGCCTCTCGGTGACCCCTTATTACAACAAACCCACCCAGGAAGGCCTCTATCGTCACTATTGTGCGATCGCCGAGGCTAGTGGTCTGCCTCAAATTCTCTATAATGTGCCCGGTCGCACCTGTTGCGATCTCAAACCGGAGACCGTGGCTCGTCTGGCCAAGGTTCCCGGCATTATCGGTTTGAAAGAGGCGACGGGTGATTTGAGCCGCACCCCGCTGCTGCGCGAGTTGTGCGGGCCGGATTTCGCGCTTTATAGTGGCGATGATGCCAGCGGATGTGATTTTATGCTGCAAGGGGGCGATGGCGTCATTTCGGTCACCACCAATATTGCGGCGCCCCAGATGGCCGACATGTGTCGTGCTGCGCTGGCCGGTGATGCCGGGCAGGCTCATGACATCAACAATCGATTGATGCCGTTGCATCAGACTCTGTTCTGCGAACCGAGTCCCATCCCGGTGAAGTGGGCCTGTGCCCGACTGGGATTGATGGCGACGGCGACCTTGCGCCTGCCGCTGACCGACCTCACCCCCGAGGGGGAACAGGCGATGGCGCGAGCACTGACGACTGCGGAGTTGATGGCGAGTGTTTAAAGCAAATGGAAAGGGAAATGCAGTGCGCCTGGTGCTGAGTGTCGCGACTGTTGCCGTGTTGGCAGCCTGTAGCTCACCCCAGGATCGCAAGATGGCCAACCGTGGCTTCGAGTATGAAGAGAGCCGCCTCGAAGGTCGCGCCTTCCTCGTGCCCGCCGGGTTGAGTACCCCCGCCTTTAACAGTAATTTCGACATTCCGGCCCTGCCTGAGAGCAGCCGCGAAGGTGCCATCGGCGCCAAGGTGGACGTGCGTCCGCCAGCCCAGCTGCTGACGGTGGTCCCTGGCAGTCAGGTGGTGGCCAAGGCCAGCGAGCCTACCCTGGCCTTCTATGCCCTGAGCACCAGCCAGAGCGTGGAGCGCGATACCTGGGCCTTCCTGATGAACTTCCTGGCCCAGCACAAGGTCACCACAGAGAAGCTGGATCAGCAGGCCGGCGTGTTGCAGACCGGCTGGTTTGACAACTCCGCCGCCCTCGATGGCTGGGCGGAGGAGGACGAAGACTTCCGCATCCGTCAACGCTACCAGTTCACCCTCAGCAACGACCTGCAGCGTCACGCCGTCAACATGTCGGTACGGGTGCTGGATCATGAAGAGACCATAGACGGCGAGACCAGCACAGTGCTGACCCCGGCCGATGCCCAGCGTTATGCGACCCGGGCGCTGAACCAGTTCTCCCTCTACTACGACAAGCAGCTCAAGGCCCGCGAACAGCACAAGTCCACCGATGGCATGGGCCTGGAGCTGGGTCTGGACAACAACGAGCTGAGTGCCTGGATTGCCGATGGTTCCTTCGAGCAGGTCTGGCGCCGTCTCAATCAGGTGTTGCCGGCCTACGGTTTCACCATCAAGGACACCCAGCAGTCCCTGGGCTGGATCGACGTCGAGTATGACGAGCCCAATGCCGAGTTCTGGCAGGCCAAGGGGGCCGAGCCGTTCAAGCTGGAGGAAGACCAGTACCGCTTCCAGCTGGGCGAGATGGCCGGAGGCAAGACCTCCATCACCCTGTTCGACAAGGACAAGAAGCCGGTCGCATCCGGCATCATCTCCCAGATGTATATCAGCCTGTCCGAGGCCTTTGCCAAAGGCGTGGCCGATCAGGCCGCTAAAGCAGAATAGAAACAGGGGCCTGGTGCCCCTGTTTTGTTATGCGGAGTCCGCGCCAAGGGCCCTCCTGGGAGCCTGCCCCGGCAGAGGGGCCTAGCGCTGCTTAGCTGAATGAATCCCTCGTAGACAGGAGCCTGATGCGCCTGTCTTGTCAGTCCCACAACAGGAAGTGTTATTAGCCATGAGTCTTGCAGATCAAGTATTGGCGGTGAATGACGATTTACCGATCCGTACCGATAAACCTGTCCATTCCGGCAAAGTGCGCAGCGTCTACTGGTTGACCCCCGCAGACAGTGCCCGGCTCATAAGAGAGAAAGGCTATGATGTGCCTGCGGATACACCGCTCGCCCTCATGGTGATCAGCGACCGCATCTCGGCCTTCGACTGCATCTGGCAGGGTGTGGATGGCTTGAACGGCGTGCCGGGCAAGGGAGCTGCACTCAATGCCATCTCCAGCCACTGGTTCAAGCTGTTCAAGGAGAAGGGATTGGCGGACAGCCACATCCTGGATATCCCGCACCCCTTCGTCTGGATAGTGCAAAAAGCCCGCCCCGTGATGATCGAGGCCATCGCCCGCCAGTACATCACCGGCTCCATGTGGCGTGCCTACAAGGACGGCGAGCGCGAGTTCTGCGGCATCACCCTGCCGGAAGGGCTCAAGAAGGATCAGAAGCTGCCCGAGATCCTCATCACCCCCTCCACCAAGGGTGTGCTGAAAGGGCTGGACGGCGTGCCGGAAGCGGACGACGTCAACGTCTCCCGTGCCGACATAGAGCGCCACCATCAGGCCTTCGGCTTCCGCTCCCCGGCGGACATAGACAGCTATGAAGCCCTGCTCAAGGAGGGTTTCAACGTCATCAGCGAGGCTCTGGCCGCGCTGGATCAGATCTTCGTCGACACCAAGTTCGAGTTTGGCTATGTCCAGGATGCCGCCGGTCGCGAGAAGCTCATCTACATGGACGAAGTGGGTACCCCCGACAGCTCCCGCATCTGGGACGGCGCCGCCCTGCGCAATGGCGAGATCGTCGAGAAGTCCAAAGAGGGCTTCCGCCAGTGGCTGCTGAACCACTTCCCGGATCCGGACATCCTGCTCAACAAGAACCGCATGCCGGAACGCTTCGCCCTGGCCCGGGACAACAAGCTGCCCACCGAGGTGATGATGGACATCTCCCACACCTACGTGGGGATCGCCGAGAAGGTCATAGGCCACAAGCTGGTGCGCAGTGCCAATCCCAAGCAGGAGATCATCGAGGTGCTGCGCGAGCAGTACGGTCTGATCGACTGAGGCTGAGCGCCTTTTTTTGCCGCCGGCACACAAACGTTTGCCGGTGGTGAAGGCAACAAGCCGACAAACAGACGGGCCCCGTGACGGGGCCCGTTTTTATTGGCGTCTGGCAGTGGGAGGGGGCGGCCTCAGCCATTGACCCTGAAGATCTGGCCGGTCTGCACCCCCAGCACCGACTTCTTGTAAGCCTGCGCCACTTTGGCGGCGGGCACAGCCACGAAGCCCGGGAAGAAGTCGGCGTATTTGCCCATGGACTCCTCCAGCACGGTGGGGCTCACCACGTTGATGCGCAGGCCCCGTGGCAGCTCGCAGGCGGCCGCTTTCACAAAGTGATCGATGGCGCCGTTGACGGTGCTGGCGCTCACGCCCCAGTTGATCGGCTCCTCGCTCAGGATGCCGCTGATCAGGGTAATGGAACCCTTGTCATTCAAATAGGGGATGGCGGCGCGGGTCAGATTGATCTGGCCCATCAGCTTGCTCTCCACTCCCACCTGCCACTGCTCGTCGGTCATCTCGGTCAGACCGTTGAAGGCCACGCTGCCGCTGGCGACGACCAGCGCATCGAACTGGCCCAGCTTGGCGAACAGCGCCGTGATGGAGGCGGGATCGCGCATGTCGACCGTGGCATCACCACGGCTGTGGCCGACGCGGATCACCTGATGATCTTTGGCAAGCAGTTCACTGACCGCGGAGCCGACGGTGCCGGAGGCACCCACAATCACAATTTTCATCTTGGTCACTCCTGATGGGGATGTGTTGATGATAGCTGGATGAAAAGGGAGAAAAAGCGCTTAAGATGAACCCATTGTTTCCATATTGGAGCTAATGGATGGACATCGCCCATCTGAGCAGTTTCTACGAGGTGGTGCAGCGGGGCAGTTTCTCCGCCGCCGCCGATGCATTGGGGGTGAGCAAGGGGATGCTGAGCCGCCACGTCAGCGCCCTCGAATCCTCCCTCAATGCGCAACTGTTGCAGCGCACCACCCGTCGCCTCAGCCTGACCGAGGCGGGCAGGACCCTCTATGTGCAGGCGGGTCAGATAGCCGCGCTGGCCCGCCAGGCGGAGCAGGACATCCAGGCTCTGACCGAGGAGGACAGCGGTCGCCTGCGCTTCACCTGCCCGGTCAGTACCGGCGATCGCATGGTGAGCGAGCTGCTGGCGCGCTTCGCCGAGATCTGCCCCGGGGTCGAGGTGGAGCTCAATTTCACCAACGCCATGATCGACATGAGCCAGGGGGAGAATGACATCGCCCTGCGCGCCATGGATCAGGTGCCTGACAACCTGGTGGCGCTGCCCCTCGGGCAGCTGAAAGACGTGGTGGTGGCGAGCCCAACCCTGCTGGCTCGGGAGGGGCTCCCCGCCACCCCCTATGAGCTGGGCGGGCGCCCCTGCCTGCTCCAGGGGCACAACCCGGCCTGGGAGCAGTGGCATTTTCGCAAGGCAGGGGAGGAGGCCCACATCCTGGTGCAGGGGAAGGTGCGGGCCAATCACTACAGCACTGTGCTGCAACTGGCTCGCTCGGGCATGGGGTTTGCCAAGTGCCCGCTGATGCTGGTGGAGACGAGTCTGGCCAGGGGCGAGCTGGTGGCAGTGCTGACGGACTGGCAGACGGCCCTGCACCCGCTCCATGTGCTCCATGCCCAGCAGCGCCGGGTGCCGCGCAAGATACGGCTGTTCAAGCAGGTGCTGGCCCAGTGGTTTGCCGAGCGGCCCCACTACCTGCTCTGAGCCCGTTATTTTTCTGTCATCTTTGGCTGCTAGCCTGCGCCCATCATAGCGAGCAGAGAGAGACAGGGAATGAAGGGTCATCAGGGTTGGGTTGGGGTCATGTTGCTGTGTGCCGGCTTGTCGTGTGCCGGCTCGGTGCAGGCCGAGGTCAGGGTCGAGGTACCCGGGGATTTCCAGATCCTGGCGGTGAGCGACGGCAAGGTGCAGGACGAGCAGCATGGGGTGCTGGCCGACGGGGCGCAGCAGTTGCTGGTGCGCTATGAGGGGGTGATCCCGAGTCGCAACAGCAGCGACAACGATCGCCAGATCCGCTCCGAGCCCCAGGTGATCCGCTATGAGGCCCGCGGCCAGTCGGTGCGCCTGCAGGCTGTGGTGCCCACCGACGAGAAAGGCATGGAGCGCTACGCCAAGGCGCCGGTCGTGAGCCTGCTGGCGGGGGACAAGCTCCTGAAGGTGCAGCAGGATGCCCTGGTGGTCAACGGCATGCAGATCGGCATGGACTGGCACGCCAGGCTGCAAGAGTACAACCGTGGCACGGGCAAGGCGGTGCTGGCGACCACGGCAGCGGCGACGGCGGCCCAGGCCCCTTCAGTCCCTGCCAGCGAGCTGGAGGGGCAGTTGCAGCAACTCTTCCTGCAGGCGGACCCCGAACTTCGCAAGCGCTTCATCGGTTGGGCCGTGCCCCGGCTTTAAGTTTGCCCCCCGTTGCAGTAACGTGGGCACACTCATCTCCTGACGTGCCCATGTTGACCAGCGAGGCCCCATGTTTGAATTGCATCCCCGCCTGCAGGCGGATACCCAGATACTCGGGGATCTCCCCCTTTGCCGCGTACTGCTGGCCAAAGACAGCCAGTATCCCTGGCTCATCCTGGTGCCCAGGGTCCCCGGGCTGCGGGAAATCCACCATCTGCCTCCCGAGCAGCAGCAACAGCTGATGCAGGAGTCCTGCGCCGTCGCCACCCTGATGGAAGAGGCGCTGGGCCCCGACAAGATCAACGTGGCGGCGCTCGGCAACCTGGTGCCCCAGCTGCACCTGCACCATGTCGCCCGCTTCAGCACCGATGCCGCCTGGCCCGGTCCCATCTGGGGAGCGCACCCCGCGATTCCCTATCAGGCACAAGATTTGCGACAGCAGGCCGATAACTGGCGAGCCCGGTTGGCCACCCTGGGTGGATTTCAGCCGTTTCTGACTGACAATACGGTCAAGTGAGAGGCGGCTCGCGGTTTCAGCACCGGGATCACGCAATCTGTTAGCGTATCGGACGCGCGCGTGATGACATGGGCGGTGAGACAGACAAGCCTATTTTTTCGATCAGCAGGAAGGTTCCATGATAGTAACAAGATCCGAGGATGATGCCGTATTGACCACAGAGGATGTGCTGCTGAGCCTGTGCAATTCGGTCACGGGCGTCCTGAGCGCGGCGACCCAGACCCAGGTGCGCTTCTCCGGCATGGTGCAGCGGATCAGCAAGACCTGCCTCAAGCCGGATATCGGCTGCTTCGTGCTGTTTGATGGCGGCTTCTCCGGGCTGGTGGTGATCAACTTCTCCGCCGCCGCGGCCATGGAGCTCTACCAGAGCTACATGCTCAGCATGGGGCTCTCCAAGGAGGATCTCGCCATCTCCCACACCTCTGACGAGGTGAGCAACGTCATGGGCGAGCTGATGAACCAGATCCTCGGCAGCTTCACCGGCAAGGTGGGGCGCGAGCTGCAGACCCACATCACCCAGAACCAGCCCAAGATGCTGGCCCTGAACAAGCAGGTGATGCTGAGCGTGGATACCAACCTCGACAATCCCGAGACCCGCAGGGTCACCTTCTTCACCGCCAGCAACAACATCTTCTATCTGGAGCTGGCGATGGACGGCACCGAGTTCATTCGGCTGCACAACGAGGGCAGGGATCAGGAGGAGATTGACCCCGATGCGCTGATCGCCCAGACCAAGCTGGCGGCGACCAAGCCGGCGCAGGCGGTCGCGCCTGCGAGCAACGAGCACGACGATCTGCTGGATTCCCTCGGCATCTGACGCCGTCAGGAAGCGAAAAAAAGCGAGGCCACCCCTGGGGTGGCCTCGCTGTTTCCGACAGGGTTCGGCTTAGAAGTTGTACAGCAGGCCGGTGCTGAAGCGGGTGGCCTGGGTATCGTAGAAGTCGATGTCGGAGTCGGCGCCGGAATAAGCCGCCGTGAAGGTCGCGGCCAGGGCCTTGACCCCGAACAGGTTGTGCCAGAAGAAGGTGCCGTTGATGGCGAACTCGTCTGCATCGGCACGCTGGCCGAACAGGGGATTCGCCTCGTCATACTTGCGCTTGCCGGCATAGAGGTTGCTGACGATGGACCATTGCGGGCCCCGCTTGGCGTAAGTCAGCTGCAACCCTGTGTTGTCAAAGCTCTCGGCACTGCCATCCAGCCTGGCCTGCTTGTAGAGGATCGCCGGCTCCAGCAACTGGTTGCCGCCGAAGTGGAACTGGTAGGAGAGCGCCATGTCGTGCACCTTGCCGTTGCGATCCAGCATGGCGGCATACTGGGTGCCGTGTGTCTGGTCATACTGCTGACCGCTGCGCTCCTCGTCCAGATCCACCTCCCGGGTGGTGAGGGTGCCGTAGAAGTTGCTGCCCCAGATCTTGTCCCAGGCAAAGCGCACTCCCTTCGACTTCACGTCGGTGGCGCTGCGATCTACCCCGGTGGCGAAGGGATCGCTCCACAGCTCCACCGGCATGGCGTTGAACACCAGGGAGGTGGCCACTATGCCCTTGTCGCCCATCTCCTGGCGCAGGCCCAACTGCTGGGTGAAGTCGAAGCGCACCGCATCCTGGATAAGGTTGCCGAGGAACACCTGGGTGCGGGTGTCGGCGAAGGTGTAGCGGATGTCGGCGTTGATAAGCGGCGTCAGGCCGCTCTCGCTGTCGGGAGAGCCGAGGTCGTTGATTCGACTGTGGTTGTCATCGCCGGCGTAGAAGTTGGACTCGTAGCTGACGACATTGACCCCGCCGAGCAGGAAACCGGACCAGCCGGACTCTCTGGGGATCTCGCCAAGATCGGCGTGGGCGGCATTGGCGGCTAGCAGACCAAGACTCAACAGGACATGATTGCGCATGGGGTGTGCTCCTGACACAGGGGATGACAAGGGTAGCAGTGCGGCTCGGGATCCTTTGCTGAACCGGAGCTGACTGACTCAGGCGGGAATGCTACCCCAGTCGGAGTGTGACGTTAATCAATAATTTAAGGTGCAAGGGGCAAGAGTTCAGGGCGCCGTACTGGTATTCTGTTTGCGCAATAACGGGGAGAAAACAACGAGATGAAGCAAATCAAATCCTGGGCGCAATACTATGTCGACCTGATGACCAAGCTGGGACTGGTGCGCTTCAGCATGTTCCTGGCGACCGCCATCATAGTGCTGGCGGTCTCCATCCAGATGGGGGTGACCCTGTTTCTGCGCGGCACTGTGGACATAGTCGACCTGGTGCGCTCTGTCTTCTTCGGCCTGCTGGTGACCCCCTGGGCCGTCTATTTCCTCTCCATCGTCGTGGATCAGCTGGAAGACTCCCGCCAGCGGCTGACCCGCATGGTGCGCAAGCTGCAGGACATGCGCGAGCGCGACCTCGAGCTCAACAGCCAGTTGCAGGAGAACATCAGCCGCCTCAATGCCCAGATAGCCGAGACCAACCGGGCCGAGACCCTGCGCCAGCAAGCCATAGAGGATCTGGAGAACGAGGTGTTCCAGCGGGAAAAGGCCCAGCTGCACCTGGGGGAGCGTACCGCCCTGTTGCGCTCCTTCATCGACTGCTCCCCGGATCTGGTCTACTACCGCAACGAGGACGAGCAGTTCTCCGGCTGCAACCGCGCCATGGAGGAGCTCACCGGCAAGGTGGAGGCCGAGCTCATCGGGCTGACCCCGTTCGACGTCTACAAGCAGGAGATAGCCAACAAGGTGGTGGAGACCGACAAGCAGGTCTTTGCCAGCAACGAGCCCCTCACCTATGAGCAGTGGCTGGAGTATCCCGATGGCTGCAAGGCCTACTTCGAGCTGCGCAAGGTGCCCTTCTTCGACAGGTTCGGCAAGCGGCTCGGCCTGCTCGGCTTTGGTCGCGACATCACGGAGCGCAAGCAGTATCAGGACAAGCTGGAGAAGGCGAGCCGGGACAAGACCACCTTCATCTCCACCATCAGCCACGAGCTGCGCACCCCGCTCAACGGCATAGTGGGGCTGAGCCGCATGCTGATGGATACGCCCCTCGATGCCAAGCGGCAGCAGCAGCTCAAGACCATCCACCTGAGTGCGGTGACCCTGGGCAACATCTTCAATGACATCATCGATCTCGACAAACTCGACCGCCGCCGCCTCGAGATAGCGCCTGCCCCCATGGATCTGCCCGCCTTCCTCGACGAACTGGAGATGCTGTCGCGCATCCAGGCGGAGCAGAAGGGGCTCTATCTGCATTTCGACAGGGATGGCGACATGCCGCAGTTCGTGATGGCGGACGGCACCCGCCTGCGTCAGGTGCTGTGGAACCTGGTGGGCAATGCGGTCAAGTTTACCGACGAGGGCGGGGTGACGGTGCGCTGTCTCGCCCACGCGGCCGATGAACCGGGCAAGCTGGCCCTGCACTTCGAGGTGGAAGATACCGGGGTCGGCATTCCGCGCGCCCAGCAGGAGAAGATCTTCGCCATGTACTATCAGGTGCAGGGCAAGAAGCACGCCACCGGCACCGGCATCGGCCTCGCCGTCTCTCGCCAGCTGGTGCAGGCCATGGGCGGTCAGCTCTATGTGGACAGCGATCCGGGCGAAGGCTCCTGCTTCACCGCCGAACTGGAGGTGGATTGTGTCGCGCCGCAGGCGACCCCGCCGGAACCCGAGATGCCCTCCCTGGATATTCTGCTGGTGGAGGACGTGGAGCTCAACGTCACCGTCGCCTGCGCCCTGCTGAACAAGCTCGGCCATCAGGTGCAGGTGGCGCGGGACGGCACCCAGGCGCTGGCCATGGCCAACCCGGATGACTTCGACCTCATACTGCTGGACATCCAGCTGCCGGACATGACCGGCTTCGACGTGGCGGCCCAGCTGCTGGCCCGTTACGGCGACAGCCTGCCCCCCATGGTGGCACTCACCGCCAACGCCACCGGCGATCGCCAGTACTATCGGGATCACGGCATGCAGGATGTGATCAACAAGCCGCTCGGCTCCAAGGCGGTGCGGGAGGTTATAGGCCACCTGTTTGCGGATCTGGCGGACGACGAGGCCGATGAGCAGGCGGACGCGGGCAACCAGGATGCACTGCTGGATCTGCCCTTCCTCACCGATTACGCCAGCACGGTCGGCAAGCCAGTGCTGCTCTCCAGCGTCGATCTGTTCGAGAAGATGATGCCGGACTACATGGCGGTGCTGGACTCCAACATGATTGCCAAGGATCAGGCCGGTGTGGTGGAGGAGGCGCACAAGATAAAAGGGGCGGCGGGCTCCATCGGCCTGCGTCGCCTGCAGCAGACGGCCCAGCTTATCCAGAGCCCGGATCATCCCGCCTGGTGGGAGAACGTGGAGGACTGGATTGAGACACTGCGCCGTGAATATCCCGGCGACATCGCCCGCTTGCGGCGCTGGTTGTTGTCGTGAACCTGACGGACGTCGCAGGCAAGGAGCCGCACCATGTATGACAGTCTGATTACCCCGGCGCGCATTCACCCCTGGGGCAGCGAGGCGCTGCTGGAGGCGACCGAGCAGGATCGCGCCCGCATAGTACAGGCGGCGCCGGTGCGCCGCCTGCAGCAGAAGACCCAGGTCTTCCCGCTGGATGTGAAGGCCTCGGTGCGCAGCCGTCTCACCCACTCGCTGGAGGTGCAGGAGACGGGTCGCCAGATCAGCAGGCGCATCCTGGCGGCCCTGCCGGCGGGCACCGTCTGCGAGGGGGCCTTCATCAACCTGGTGGAGATGGCCTGCCTGCTGCACGACGTCGGCAACCCGCCGTTCGGCCACTTCGGCGAGCAGGTGATGAGCCAGTGGCTGGCACAGTCGCTGGATGAGCTGTTCGCCAGCGCCCATGAACAACTGCCGAGCCCGCAGTGGGCCGAGTTGCGCCAGGACCTGCTGGTGTTTGACGGCAATGCCCAGAGCCTGCGGCTGGTGCACAGCCTGCACGAGATGAACCTCACCCTGGGCCAGCTGGCGGCCCTGTGCAAATACCCGCAGCAGCCCCTGCTGCACAGTCCCCAGGGCTATGGCCAACACCATGGCTGGACCAGCAAGCGCGGCATCTTCTTCAGCGAGCAACCGCTCTACCGCGCCCTCGGCCAGAGTCTGGGGCTGGCGCCGGGATGCCGGCATCCGCTGGTCTACATCATGGAGGCGGCGGACGACATCTCCTACTGCATCGCCGATCTGGAGGACGCGGTGGACAGGCGCATCCTCACCCAGGGGGAGCTGCTGGTGGCGCTGCGCAGTGCCGATGAGGGGGACTACATGGCCACCCTGCTCGAGGAGGCGCTCGCCTCCGGCCGGGGCTTCTTCCCCCATTTTCGCCAGCATCTGACCCGGGATCTGGTGGCGCTGGCGGCCCACACCTATGTGAGCGATCACGAGGCCATACTGAGCGGGGCCTACCCCAGGGCGCTGCTGCACGGTCAGGCCCCGGCGGCGCAGGTGCTCGACACCCTCAAGCAGGTGGCCCGCGAGCAGGTATTCATGCGCCCCGAGGTCGAGGCATTGGAGCTGGAAGGCTATGCCGCCCTGCGCGGTGTGCTCTCCACCTACGCCTGCCTGCTGGCGCTGCCGGCCGCCCAATTCGAGCGGCTGCTGGCCGGCAACGGCGGGAGCGAGCTCTTCTTCGCCCGGCGGCTGTTCCACCGGTTGTCGGCCCGCCACCTCAAGGCCTACCGGCTGGCGGTGGCTAGCCGGGATCCGCGCTTTGACTATGGCGCCGAGCAGGAGTGGTACTACAGGGTGCGGCTGCTGCTCGACTACGTCAGCGGCATGACGGATACCTATGCGCTTGAGGAGTTCAGGCTGTTGTCCGGGATTTGACCGGGGCCGGTTCTGGCCGCATTTCACCCATATGGGTGGGGGAGATATTGCGTAAAATTCGGTGTTTTTTTAGACTGTGGCAACTTGTTCAACTTTCACACGGTAAGGAGACGATCATGCAACATTCCATGTTCAACGTTGCGTTCGATCGCTGCAATGGCAGCGCGAAGACTCGTGCTCTTTATTTACCGCGTGGAGGGAACAGGTAACACCTGCTTTTTCATCACCCGCGGTTGTCCCGCAGGGTGATGCCTCTCTCCGGGAGAACCGCACGTTCAACTGGAGAATATTATGTCTATCGAACTCGCCCTGCTGCGCCGCGTCGAAACCCTGGTTCAAAAACGGATCACCCGGCTGGAACGTCGCGTCAGCTATCTGCATCTCTCTCCCGCCCTGCTCAAAGACATAGGGCTGGAAGGGCACAATGTGCAGGTCGCCCACATCCGTGAGCGGGAGTTTCAAACCGGTTTCCGACTCGGGAATCGAATAACCTGAGGCGAGGGGCTCCGGCCCCCGACTCCTGGATGGCAGGCCTCGGCCTGCCATTTTTCTTTCCTGATGAGCATTATCTCAATTTTGTTGTCGCACATTTAGCCAGACACATTATGATCCCCCTCCTATCCATACGGGAGTTAACTATGCTTTGCCGCTGCTATCGCCTCATCCTGTTGTGCTGGCTGGCCTGCTGTAGCCAGGGGGCGACGGCGGTCGAGACGCTGCTGGACAGGAGCGCCTTCGCGCCCTCCGGGCAGCAATGGCTCTTCACCCACGATGAGCTGGTGGTCGGCATGCCGGCGACGGCCTGGCCCCCCTATATCTATACCGATGGCCGGGGTAACTTCACCGGCCCCCTGGATGCCTTTGCCTCGCAGATTGCGGGCAGCCTGGGTCTCGAGCTGCGTTATCGCACCTATGCCAACAATACGGCGGTCCAGCAGGCGTTGCTGGACGGCAAGATTGACATGGTGATCGGCGTGGCCCCCAGCCCGATCCGCAAGCTGCAGATGCTGTTTACCTCAGAGCTGATGGCGCTGCCCCGCGCCGTTCTGTTGACCGGAGGGCGAGAGAGCCTCTCCCTGGAGGAGGCCTACGGGGTGCGTTGGGTCTGCGTTTTCGGTGTCAGCGCCTGCGATGAGCTGCTGCGCCTTGGCATCTCGAACCTGGTGACTGTGGACAGCCGGGATGAGGCGATCTTCATGCTCAAGGAGGGGAAGGCGGACGCCTATCTGGCCGAGCTGCCCATGTTGAGCCGCCTGCAGGCCATGGCGGGCATGGCGGTTACCACTGTGGACTGGATGAAGGATACCTCCCTCGCCATGGCGGTGGCGCCGGGCAACGAGCCCCTGCAGGAGCTGCTCGAGCGGGCGCTGGATGACATCTCGCCCGGCGAGCGTCGCCGCATCCTGGAGGCGGGGGGCATAGTTGACTATGAGCTGGTGAAGGGCAGCAAGGAGGTCGTCTTCAGCGCGCCGGAGCAGGCGTGGCTGCAGCAGCACCCTGTGCTCAAGTATGGGGTCGCGCCGGACTGGCCCGGGATGAGCGAGATAGACGACAAGGGCCGGCTCAAGGGGCTGGTTGCCGATCTGCTGGCGATGTTGAACCAGCGTGCCGGCCTGCAGTTCACCCTGGTGCAGACCAGGAACTGGGCCCAGACACTCGAGCTGTTCCAGGCTCGCAAGCTGGATGTCATCCCGGCCATGACCCCGACCATGGAGCGCCAGCAGTTTGCCCGCTTTACGCCCAATTACGTCTCTTTGAATCGGGTGATAGTGGGCAGGCATGGCATGGCGGAGCTGGCCAGTCCCAGGGAGTTGAAAGGGTACAGGGTGGGCATGGTGGGGGGCTCGGTGGAGAAATCCCTGCTGAGCGAGGTGGGGGCCGAGCCCGTGACGGTCGCAAGCGATCCCGAGCTGCTGCCGCTTTTGGATCAGCAGAAGGTGGACTATTTGCTGATGAGCATGACCACCCTGGAGCAGTCGTTGCAGCGGGGCTTCAGCGATCGCTATCAGGTGGTCTTCTCCGGCAGCGAGTTGCGGGTTCCCATCGCCATGGCGGCCCACCTGCATGATCCCATGTTGCAGCAGATCCTGACCAAGGTGCTGCTCTCAATCCCCCCGGAGGAGCTGGTCGCCCTGGAGAAGAAGTGGCTCTCCCTGACCATACATACGGGGTTGGATCCGCACAAGGTGTTGCTCTGGTCCTCCCTGGGCGGGGGGATTTTTCTGCTCTTCCTGCTGCTGTTCGTGGGCTGGAACCGGACTCTGCGCCGCCAGATCAGTCAGCGGCGGGAGGCGGAGCGCCGGCTCGAAGAGCAGCTGGTGTTCGTCCAGATGATGCTGGACGCCCTGCCCAACCAGGTGGTGCTGACCAATGAGCGCCATGAAATTGCGATGACCAACCTGGCATATCGACAGATGTTCCTGGGGGGCGAGAACCTGAACGGCTCCTATGAGAGCTTGCTCAAGGACAGGCTGCCTGAGGCCATCCGGGCCAGGGTGATCGAGGAGGATGCCAGGGTCTGGGAGAGCGGCGAGGAGTTCCACGGCCGCGGCGAGATCCAGCTCGCCGACGGAGTCGAGCATCAGATGATTTACACCAAGCGGCTGTTCGTCGGTCCCGACGGCAAGCGGCTCGGGATCCTGACCGTACTGACGGACGTCACCGAGCTGAGGCAGGCGCGTTCCGCGGCGCAGGAGGCGCAGACCCGGCTGACCCAGATCACCGACAGCATGCCGGGGCTGGTCTATCAGTATCACTGGCTGGGGCCGGGCAACGGCAGCTTCCTCTATACCTCCCAGGGGCTCAAGGAGATGCTGGGATCCGAGGAGACCGACGACAGCCTTCTGGGGCTGACGGGGCAAGCCCTGCATGACTTCGTGACCACGGTGGAGCGCCATGCCCTGACCATGCAGCCGCTGGATCTCGAGGTGGAGATCAAGCGCCAGGGACAAGCGGGCTACCTGCAGATCCGGGGCCACTTCGTGCGACAGGAGGGGCTGGAGGGGGTCATCCTGAACGGGGTGGTGCAGGACATCACCAAGCTCAAGCGCCAGGAGCTGGAGCTGCGTGAGGCCAGACGGGTGGCGGAAGACGCGACCCAGGTGCGCAGCCGGTTCCTCGCCACCATGAGCCACGAGTTGCGCACCCCCATCTCCGGCATGCACGGCATGCTGGAGCTGCTGCAGATGAGCTCCCTCGATGACGACCAGCGTTACATGCTGCGCAACATCTCGACCTCCACCAATCACCTGCTCTATCTGGTGAACGACATCCTGGACTTCTCCAAGATGGAGGCAGGGCAGCTGCAACTCAATCCCCATCCCTGCCGGTTGACCTCTGTCATCTGCGACGTCATCCGGGGTCATGCCACCCTGGCCTATGGCAAGGGGCTCAACGTGACGCTGGCGTGGGGGCCTGAGGTGCCGGATCACGCCAGCATGGACGCGGTGCGGGTGGGTCAGGTGATCTCCAATCTGCTGAACAATGCGGTGAAGTTCACTGAGGCGGGGGAAATTGCCATCCAGGTGGGCTATCAGGACCATCGGCTGACATTGAAGGTGCGGGATACGGGGATCGGCATAGCCCGGGAGAAGCAGGTCAATCTGTTCACCCCCTTCAAGCAGGTGGAGTCCGACATCACCCGGCGTTTCGGCGGCACCGGGCTCGGGCTCGCCATCTGCCATCAGCTGGCCCTGAAGATGGGGGGTAGTCTGGTGCTGGAGAGCGAGGGGGGGGTAGGCACCACAGTGACCTTCGCGATCCCCCTGGCCGAGTGCCGGTGGGATGCCCCGCCGCTGGCAGGTCAGCGTTGGTGGTGGTTCGGTGAGGACGAGGTACTGCAAGCCGTGATGGAGCAACTCGGCGCCACACTCCACCCCCTGACCGCAGAGCAGTGGCGTCATCCCCTTGAGGGCTACCTGCTGGCGCAGGAGAGCCGCCTGGAGCAAGCCCTTGGCAGTGGCTGGTTGCAGCATTTGCAGCAATCTTCCCTCAAGGGCATAGTACTCTCCCCCCATGAGGCATTGCGTGGCCGCATGGGCAGTGACGCCTGGTGGCGGATAGGCCAGTCTCCCATCTACCCGGACCTGCTGCTGGAGACCTGTCGCCAGCTGTCGAGCGAGCGGCCGAGCCAGCCGATGCAGATGCAGGGAGAGCGGCTCAGGGGCAGGGTGCTGGTGGCGGACGATCATCCCGTCAACCGTGCGCTGCTGACCCGCCAGCTCGCCATCCTCGGCATAGACCCCGAGGTGGTGGATGATGGGGAGAAGGCGCTGCGCGCCTGGCAGGGGCAGGAGTTCGCCCTGCTGCTCACCGACTGCCACATGCCGGTGATGGATGGCTATACCCTGGCGCGCACCCTGCGGGCGGCCGGTGACGAGGCGCCCATCATAGGTGTCACCGCCGATACCTCGGAGGAGGCCAGCCAGCAGATGCTGGAGGCCGGCATGAACGACATGCTGTTCAAGCCCTACAGCCTGGAAACCCTGCGCCAGACCCTGGCTCGCTGGCTGCCGGCGGTCAGCCCGCAACAAGAGACAATGGCTCCCCGGCAAGCAGAGGTTCAGGCACCGGGAATAAGCTGGTTGACCCTGTTTGGTGACGAGGCGGTGGCGCGCAGCATGGGGAGGGAGTATCTGGAGGCCAACCGGCAGGATGGCGATGACATGATGCTGGCGCTGGCCAGACAGGATACCCAGGCGCTGGTGGAGACGGCGCATCGCATCAAGGGGGCCGCCCGCATGGTCGGGCAGCAGGCCCTGGCGAGCGAGGCCGCCCAGCTGGAGGCGGCGGCCAGGTTGAAGCAACTGGACAGACTCGACGAGCTGGGCCAGACGGTACAGGCATTGATGGACTCTATCAGAGGTGAAATGGAGTTATGGCTCGATGAATAGTGCACGGCATGAGTTGATGATCATGGTGGTGGAGGATCACAACTTCCAGCGCAAGGCCCTGATGCACCAGATACGCGGGCTTGGCTACGGCAACCTGCTGGAAGCCCAGGACGGAGAGGAGGCGCTGACCCAGTGTCAGCACCATCAGGTCGATATCCTGTTCTGCGATCTGCGGATGCCGGGCATGGATGGCATGGCCCTGCTGCGCCGCCTCTCCCTGGGTGGCTTTCGCGGCGGCATAGTGCTGTGCAGCGCACTGGAAGACGATGTGGTCGACGCCGTGCTGCGCATGAGCCGCGCCTACGGCCTGCAGGTGCTGGGGCGCATCGACAAACCCGCCAGTCATCAGCAGATAGCCCAGTTGATCGGCGCCTGGCAGCCCCAGCAGGCGCGCAGCCAGGAGGAGGACGGCCACAGCCTGAGTCTGGATGAGCTGTGCCGGGCCCTGGAGCAGGACCAGCTGCTGCCCTGGTATCAACCCAAGGTGAGTTTTGAAAACGGTCAGTGGGTCGGCATGGAGGCGCTCGCCCGCTGGCAGCACCCCGAGTATGGGCTCATCTCGCCGGCCCGCTTCATCCCGCTGGCGGAGCACAACGGGCTCATGGATCCGCTGACCGAAGTGATCATCGGCAAGTCATTGCGCGACGGCCACCTGTGGGAGAAGACAGGGCTCTCCCTCAACCTGTCGATGAACCTCTCCACCACCTCGCTTATCGAGGGGGATCTGTGCAATACCCTGCTCAATCACTGCCAGCGCTGGAGCATCAACCCCGAGCTCATCACCCTGGAGGTGACAGAGAGCGCCTTCGTCAAGGATCTCGGCAAGTCGCTGGAGGTGCTGACCCGCTTGCGGATGCACGGCTTCGGCCTCTCCATCGACGACTTCGGGACCGGCTACTCCTCCATGCAGCAGCTCGCCCTGCTGCCGTTCACCGAGCTGAAGCTGGACAGATCCTTCGTCGATCGCTGCTATGAAGATCCCTCCCGCCTCGCCATCATCGAATCCAGTATCGAACTGGCGCGCAAGTTGGGGTTAAAATCGGTGGCAGAGGGGGTCGAGGACGAGGCCACCTGGCTGCTGCTGGCCAGGCTGGGGTGCGATCAATGCCAGGGGTTCTTCTCCGCACGCCCCATGCCACGCGAGGAGTTGCTCGTCTGGCATGACACCTGGCGCGAACGATTGCCCGCATTGATCGGGCGCTAATCAAGGGCAGGATGCCCGCTGCGACACAAGGATGGTCATGAAAATATCAAGCAAGCTGTTGTTGAGTTTCTGTTTTATCAACCTGCTCATCATTCTCTCCTCCGCCCTTGTCTACCATCAGCTCGGCCGGATTGAAGCCTCCCAGGAGGCCTTGCTGGGCCGGGCCCTGCCCGCCCTGCAACGGGACGAGGCGAGCCAGAAGGCCCTGATCGCCACCGTCTCCTCCCTGCGGGCCTACCTCATTCTCGGCAAGGATCCCGCGCAAGGTGCACGCATCAAGCAGGAGTGGGAGCAGGCCTGGCATGCCATAGAGCAGCAGGGATTCACGCCCGCCCTGAGCCGCTCCCTCAAGAGCTTCAAGGGGGCGCAGGAGAAGGTGTGGGCCCTGGCCCATACCGAAGATAACCTGCCGGCCCACACCCTGATGCTGCTGGAAGCCGGTCCCCTGGCGGAGGCGGCCCTCGATCAGCTGCAATCCATTGCCAACGAAGAGGTGGCGACGCCCCAGGAGGCGCAGCCCGGCGATCGCCGCCTGCTGCTCAAGCAGGTGGGGGATGCTTACAACGGGCTGGCCAATGCCCTCTCCGCCCTGCGGGACTTCCTCATCTCGGGGGACAAGGAGTATCGCGACAAGTACCAGGACTACTACCAGTTCCATCTGCAGCGGGTGGCCGAGCTGAAACAGCAGCAGGCCAACTTCACCGAGGCGCAGAAGGGGTTGTGGACGCTCTTTGAGGAGATGTCTGCCCCCTTTGCCGAGCTGGTGGGGCAGGTGATCGCCAGGCGGCAGGCGCCGGACTGGGATCAGGCCAACCACCTGATGGCCACCGACATAGAACCTGCGTTGACCCAACTGGCCAGTCAGCTGGCGAGCCAGGTGACCCAGACCCGGGGAGAAGTGGACAAGATAGCGGGCAAGCTGGCCGGGGCCAGTCAGGCCATCCACCGTACCCTGCTGCTGGCGACCACCAGCGTCATCTTGCTCGGCACCCTGGTGGCCCTGCTGTTCAGCCGCCGTCTGACCCGTGACATCGCCAGCCTGGTGAACCGGGCCGGGCAGGTTGCCGATGGCCGCTTGCCGAGGGAGCCCCTGCCGGTGCTGCGCCAGGACGAGCTGGGCGGATTGACCGGCTCCATCAACCGGATGTCGAGCCAGCTGCGCCAGCTGGTGGGGGAGATCCAGGGTGCGGTGGCGCAGGTGGAAGGGGCCGGCCGCGAGGTGGGTCAGACCACCAACGCCATAGTGGACGATCTGGCGAGTCAGAATCAGCGGCTGGATACGGTCGCGGCCGCCATAGAGCAGATGTCCGCCAGCACCCGGGACGTGGCGGGCAACATCGCCGATGCGGCCGGCGCGGCGCGTCAGACCGAGCAGCAGGCCAGGCAGGGGGAGCAGGCCCTCGCCCGCATGAGCGCCACCATGGCGCAGATTGCCGCCATGATCACCCAAGCCAATCAGGCGATGACGCTGCTTCGCAGCCAGAGCGAGCAGGTGGGCCGCGTCACCGAGGTGATCGCCACCATAGCCGAGCAGACCAACCTGCTGGCGCTCAATGCCGCCATTGAGGCGGCGCGCGCCGGGGAGCAGGGGCGGGGGTTCGCCGTGGTGGCGGACGAGGTGCGCCAGCTGGCCAGCCGTACCAGCCAGTCGACGGCGGAGATCAACCAGACTATTGCCAGCATACAGCAGCAGACCCGGCAGACGGCCGATACCGTGGGCAGCGGCACCCTGTTGGTGGAGCAGGGCAGGGGCGCCGTGGCCTCGGCCACCGAGACCCTGGCGGCCATGTCGGCGCTGGTGCAGGATCTCTGCGGCCAGCTCGCCGCCATCGCCACCGCGACCGAGCAGCAGTCCAGAGTGGCCCAGGAGGTGGCGGGCACTGTGGAGGAGATCGCCGGGCTCAGCCATCAGTCCAGCGAACACAGTCAGCAGGGGGAGCTGATTGCCGCCAGACTGACCCGGGAGACGGGCCAGCTGACCGCGGCCATCAGTCGCTTCGAGCTGGATGCCTGAGCAAGGCAGGGATGACAGAAAAGCGGGGCAGGCCTATGGGCCTGCCCCGCTTTTTTTTTCAGTCCAGACGTCGGTTTCCTGATTCAGCAGACTGACCAGCAGGATGGCCCGCCTCTCGCTGCCGACTCAGTCCAGACGCCGGAAGGCCTGGTTGTCGAAGCTGCTGCTGGTTTCCTGATTGAGCAGGCTGACCAGCAGGATGGCCCGCTTCTCCCCATCCGGCTCCAGGTAGATGGCCTCGAACCCGGCCAGGGGGCCTGATTCGATCAATACCTTGTCCCCTTGCGTCGGCAGGCAGGCATAGCTGGCGCGCGCTTCGTCGCTGTCGTCCCGGCTCATCAGCCGGTAGATCAGCTGGCTGCTGACGGGGCTCCACTCCTTGCCGAAGTGGATGATGCGGCTGATGCCGCGGGTGGACTTCAGGGTGACCGGGGTGACCACTTCCAGATCCACGTAGATGAACAGGTAGTTGGGAAACATGGGTTCACGCTGCGGGACCCGTTTGCCACGCCGCAGTTTCTCCACTTCCACCATGGGGTAATAGGATTCGACGCCTTGAGCCGCCAGATGGGCGCGGGCGCGGGCCTCTTCCTTGGGCTTGCAGTAGGCCAGATACCATTTCTTCATTGTTGTTCTGTTTTTTCGTGTTGCCGTGCTTCTGGCTATGATAACGGGGGCAAAAAAAAAGGCCACGCTTGGCGTGGCCTTTTTTACAGAGTGAGTGATTACCAACCTTTCACCAGGCCGCCCTTGAACAGCTCGGTTCCCTTCTTGTAGACCTCGTCGGTCTGGAAGGCCTGGACGAACTCCTTGACCTTCTCGTCGTCCTTGTTGTTCTCGCGGGCAACGATCAGGTTGACGTAGGGGGACTCCTTGTCTTCGACGAAGAGGCCGTTTTCGGTCGGGGTCAGACCAATCTGACCGGCGAAGGTGTTGTTGATGATGGAGAGATCAACATCTTCCAGGGAGCGGGGCAGCTGAGCGGCTTCCAGTTCGACGATCTTGAAGTTGCGCGGGTTGCTGGCGATGTCCAGCACGGTCGCTTCCAGACCGGCGCCTTCCTTCAGCTTCAGCAGGCCCTGCTTCTCCAGCAGGATCAGGGAGCGACCCAGGTTGGTCGGATCGTTCGGCACCGCGATCTGGGCACCGTCTTTCAGCTCGGACAGGGCCTTGATCTTCTTGGAGTAACCGGCGATCGGGTAAACGAAGGTGTTGCCAACCGGCACCAGCTTGAAGCCGCGATCACGGATCTGGGCATCCAGGTAGGGCTTGTGCTGGAAGGCGTTGACGTCGACGCTGCCGTCGTTCAGGGCCACGTTGGGAGTGACGTAGTCGGAGAAGGTGACGACCTCGACGGTCAGGCCGTATTTCTCCTTGGCCACCTTGGCCGCAGTCTCGATCAGTTCGGTCTCGGGGCCGGCGATGGCGCCGACTTTCAGGGTCTTGCTCTCTTCCTTCTGACCGCAGCCGACCAGTACCAGAGTTGCCAGCAGCGCAGCTGCGGCGGATTTAATGCCCAATTTCATAAAAACCTCCTGTCAGAAATCGACGATTAACGATGATCACATTGTTTGACCAGGCGCTCACCCGCGCTCTGGATGAGTTGAACCAGTACCACCAGAATGACCACGGTGACCAGCATGACGGTAGGGTCGAAGCGCTGGTAGCCGTAGCGAATACCCACATCACCGAGACCACCACCACCGATGGCACCGGCCATGGCGGAGTAGTTCACCAGCGTGACCAGGGTGATGATGATGCTGTTGAGGATCCCGGGCAGGGCCTCAGGCAGCAGCACCTTGGCAATGATTTGCAAGGGTTTGGCACCCATGGCCTTGGCGGCTTCGAGCAGGCCGTCCGGCACTTCCATCAGGGCACCTTCCACCAGACGGGCGATGAAGGGGATGCAACCGACGGTCAGCGGCACTATGGCGGCTATGGTGCCTATGCTGGTGCCGACGATCAGCCGGGTCAGCGGAATGATGGCAACCAGCAGTATGATGAAGGGCACGGAGCGGCCGACGTTGACCACGATGCCGAGGATCTTGTTCAGCAGTGGGTTGGCCAGGATCTGGCCGGCCTTGGTCACGTGCAGTGCCACGCCCAGCGGCAGGCCGAGCAGGCAGCCGAACAGGGCGGAGGCAAACACCATGATCAGGGTGTCGCCGAGGGCTGTGATGAGCAGATTAATCATGGCTTCGGACATAGCCCATTACCTCCAGCTGAATGTGGTTGTCGATGAAGAACTGCTGGGTGGCCTCGCACTGGGCCTCATCCCCGAACAGTTCCGCCAGCAGGAAGCCGAACTTGACGCCACCGGCGTATTCGATGTCTGCGCTCAGTATGCTGATGTCGATGTTGAAACGGCGGCTCACCTCGGAGATGAGCGGCGAATCGACGGTGGCGCCGGTGAAACCGAGCTTCACCAGGGGATAGCTGTTGGCCACCCGCTCGCGGCTCATCCTGTCCTGATACTCCTGGGGCACTTCCAGGTGGATGGTGGAGTGGATGAAGTCACGGGCCAGCTGGGTCTTGGCGTTGCTGAAGAACCAGGCCACTTCCCCCTGCTCGATCAGGCGACCGTCGCTGATGATGGCCACTTCGTCACAGATCCCCTTCACCACGTCCATCTCGTGGGTGATGAGCAAGATGGTGAGCCCCAGCTTGACGTTGATCTCCTTGAGCAGGCTCAGGATGGATCGGGTGGTCTGGGGGTCGAGGGCCGAGGTGGCCTCGTCACACAGCAATACCTTGGGGGCCGGTGCCAGGGCGCGGGCGATGGCGACGCGCTGCTTCTGGCCGCCGGAGAGCTCGGACGGATAGGCGTGGGCACGGGCTTCCAGCCCGACCAGGGCCAGCAGCTCGTCGACCCGGGCCTGGATCTGCGCCTTGCTCCAGCCCGCCAGCTCCAGCGGGAAGGCGATGTTGGCGAACACGGTGCGGGAGGCCAGCAGGTTGAAGTGCTGGAAGATCATGCCGATCTGGCGGCGAGCCTGGGTCAGATCCCGCTCGCTCAGGGCCACCAGATCCTGACCATCGACGATGACCTGCCCCTGGGTGGGGCGCTCCAGCAGGTTGACGCAACGAATCAGGGTGCTCTTGCCGGCCCCGGAGGCGCCGATCACCCCGAAAATCTTGCCTTGTGGCACATGCAGGCTCACGTCACGCAGGGCGTGCACGGCGTCACTGCCTTTACCGTAGACTTTGTTGAGACCGATCAACTTAATCATGGATTCTTCCGTGCTAACAGCCTTAAAGCACAGGGCGCTACAGGCGGGTGAATTGGGCAGAGGTTTCACTGGGTTGCTCTGCCATCATGGAGGATGATGCTAAGATGTCCGGATGGCTGTGTCAACGCATGTTTCTACGTCTAGACGTCTAAAAAATGGATAAGGATTCCCGCTCGCTGACTAAGGGAAGAGGGGTAAACCGGCGGCTTCAATATTAGATTCTGATTTGAATTCATCCGTCCGAATATAACCTGGATAATCCTCCTTAACTCGATGATTCCCCCGTTTTGTCACGACCTCTCCCTGGGCGCTGGCGGCCAGTTGCCAGCATGACAGGGAGGAATCTCTTCGCCCCTTTCTCTTCGTTTTCTCCTTTTTCTTTCCCATCCCTTTGATGTAGAACAAAAATTGACCGCTTTTATCCGGGGAGGGGGCGGCGTTTTTTTATACTGGCAGGAGGTGGACGGCAGGAGGAAGCCAAGATGCGATTTCAACAGATCAAGGACCTGATGCTTTACCTCGAACAACTGCATCAGCAGCAGGGGCGCAGTTACGGGCGCCTGATCCCCCAGGTAGATGGGGAGCGCAGCCGGATGTTGCTGGCCTATCTGCAAGGGCGGGAGGACGCGGCGGCGGCTCACCTGCACGACTATCGGGAGCAGATGGGGAGCGGGGTCAAGGAGACCTGGCTGGATCAGGGATTTGGCGTGGATCTGCTGGCCGATTGCCAGCGTCTGGCGTTGCCCGCCGCTGCCCAGCCTGACGAGATAGTGACCCTGGTGTCACGGCAGGAGGAGAAACTCGTTGGCGAGCTGGGGCGCCTGGCCCGGGAGTGCCCCACGCCGGACACGGCCGCGCTGCTAGCCTCACTGGCGTCCATGGCGCAATCCCGGTTGACTCGGCTGGTGCACGGGGCCCATCGGCTCGACGACCTCTAGGGCGCCATGGCAGAGGCCCGGTTCGGGCCTCTTGCTCTTTGCTGGGGTAGGCTCAGCCCTCTTGCCGGGCAGCGCCGTAGAGGGCGGCCCCTATGATGCCGGCCTGGTTGAGGTTGGCCGCCGCCACCAGGGGGGCCCGGGTCTCTATCCGGTCGATGAACTTGTCGAGCTTGGCGGCGCTGCCGCCTCCCAGGATGAAGAGATCGGGGGAGAAGAGGAACTCGAGGCGGGCCAGGTACTTGTTGAAGCGCTTGCCCCAGCGGTTCCAGGAGAGATCCTCGCGCTTGCGCACCGCATCGGAGCAGTAGTGCTCGGCGACCATGCCTTCCAAGATGAGATGACCCAGCTCGGTGTTCGGCAGCAGCTGGCCGTTGACGAACACCGCAGTGCCTATGCCGGTGCCGACGGTGATGAGGATGATGACCCCCTTGCGATCCCGGCCCGTGCCGAAGCGCATCTCGGCCAGCCCGGCAGCATCGGCGTCGTTGAGCACGTGGCAGGGCAGGCCGGTCACGTCGGCGAACAGGTGGGCGGCGTCTGTCTCGATCCAGCTCTTGTCGATGTTGGAGGCATTCTTGGCTATGCCGTTATGGATGGTGGCGGGGAAGCCGCACCCTATGGGCCCCTTCCACTGGAAATGCTCGACCAGTGCCTTGAGGGTGTGCGCCACTGCGGCCGGGGTGGCCGGTTGCGGCGTGGCAATGCGGTGGCGATCGCCAATCAGCTCGCCAGTCTCGGTGTCCACCAGGCAGCCCTTGATCCCGGAGCCGCCAATATCTACTCCCAACATCTGCATCCGAATCTTCCTTTTATTGTGCCTATGGTCAATGGTCGGCAGAGCATGAAAAAAGTGCTGTCATCCGGCAAGGGCCAGATCACTTATGCGTGATCCGGCAGGCCTTTTTCGATGCAGCGGATCAGCAAACGGGTCTTCTTGTTCTCTTTCTCCTGGCGCGCGGCCAGGGTCGCCAGCGCCCACTCGATGTGCTCGGCCACCATGGGCTCGGCGCCGGGAAGCGCCTGCTGCAAGGCCGCCATGGCATCGCTGCTGGCCGGACCGTTGCCCAGCGCCACCGCCAGGTTGCGGCGCCAGCGTTGATAGCCGATGCGGCGAATGGGGCTGCCTTCGGTGTGCTTCAAAAATGCCGCCTCCGACCACTGCCACAGATCGAGCAGGGGTGGGCGGTGCAGATTGGGGCGGGGGCTGAAGTCGGGCTCTGGGCTCGCATCCGCATAGCGGTTCCAGGGGCAGATGAGCTGGCAGTCGTCACAGCCATAGATGCGGTTGCCCATCAGCGGCCTGAACTCTTCCGGGATGGGGCCGTCGTTCTCTATGGTGAGATAGGAGATGCAGCGCCGCCCATCCACCACGTAGGGGGCTAAGATGGCGCCGGTGGGGCAGATGTTGATGCAGGCCACGCACTTGCCGCACTGCTCTTTTTCCACCGGGGCATCGACGGGCAGCGGCAGGCTGACCAGCAGCTCCCCGAGAAAGAAGAAGGAGCCGGCCGACTCATTGAGCAGCAGCGAGTGCTTGCCCACCCAGCCGAGGCCCGCCTTGGCCGCCAGGGGGCGCTCCAGTATGGGGGCCGAATCGACGAAGGGGCGCCACTCCCCCGGGGTTTCCTGCGTGGATGGCAACAGCGCCTGGCAGCGCTGCTCGATACGCTCCCCCAGCTGCTTGAGCCGGTTGCGCAGCACCTTGTGGTAGTCGCGCCCCAGGGCATAGCGGCTGATGTAGCCCAGGGTCGGATCGCGCAGAGTGGCGGCAAAGCCTGCCTCGAAGGGGAGATAGTTCATCCGCACCGACAGCACCCGCAGGGTGCCCGGCAGCAGCTCGTGGGGCCGGGCCCGCATCATGCCGTGGCGCGCCATGTAGTCCATGGTGCCGTGATGGCCCGCATCCAGCCAGGCCTGCAATCTGGGCTCCTCGAGGGCGAGATCCGTGTCCGTGATGCCGACCTGGTCAAATCCTAGCTCCCGTGCCCAGAGCTTGATATCGTGGGCCAGTTGCGCGAGTTCGGCGGCCGTCATTGTGTCTCACCTGCCTGCTGGCAGCGGCATGGCGCCCGCGGCACTGAGGGTGACGAGGGCCGTGCGCCGTCATGGCACGCCATATGCCAGGCCAGGAGTCGGGCCAGTGGATGATGAAGGTGGGGAGCCGTCATGGTACAGGTTATCGAGGACGCTATCGGCAAAAAACAAGGCATCAGTCTAGCACAGCCCCTGTGGCGGGCCGAACAGATCCGCAAGATGGAGCAGTGCTGGGCCGAGCGTGAGGGGCAAGCCCTCTACGCCCTGATGGAGCGGGCCGGCGCCGCCCTGTGCAGCTATGCCCGCCATCACTGGCCCCAGAGTCACCATTGGTGGATCTTCGTCGGCCCGGGCAACAACGGGGGGGATGGCTATGTACTGGCCCGCCTCGCCCGCCGACTCGGCCTCGAGCCCCTGGTGATAGCCGCCCGGGCGCCAGGCCTGCTCAGAGGTGACGCCAGGCGGGCCGCCGACGAGTGGCTGGCGGCGGGGGGAGAGGTGATGATGGCCGATGCGCTCGAGGGGGCGCAGTTCCCTCCGCCGGATCTGGTGATAGATGCACTGCTCGGCACCGGTGTCCAGCTCCCCCTCTCCTCGCCAATGACAAAGATCGTCGCAACAATCAATGGCTTGAATGCCCCGGTTCTGGCGGTGGATCTCCCCTCCGGGCTCAATGCCGACACCGGCCGCGCCATGGGGGCCCTGGTGCATGCCACCCGCACCCTCAGCTTCATCGGCATCAAGCAGGGCATGCTCACCGCCGACGGGGTGGACGGCGTCGGCCAGCTCGACTGGGATCCCCTCGGGGTGGTGCCCGAGGCCGGTCTGGTGCCCGCCGCCGAGCGCCTGGATTATCCCCGTATAAAGAACCTGCTGACTCCCCGTTCCCGCTCGGCCCACAAGGGCAAGCACGGCAAGGTGCTGCTGGTGGGGGGCAACCTGGGGATGCAGGGGGCCATACTGCTGGCGGGGCAGGCCTGCCTGCGGGCGGGGGCGGGTCTGGTGCGACTGTGCCAGCACCCGGACTCTCCCCCCGCCAGCCTGGTGCAGCCCGAGCTGATGGGATGCCCGGCCGGGAGTGACGAGGGGTGGGCTACGGTGCGGGTTCTGGGGCCCGGGCTCGGTCAGGATGAGTGGGGAAGGGCCCAGTTCGAACACCACCTCAGCGCCAGTCTGCCCCTGGTATTGGACGCCGATGGATTGAATTGGCTGGCGCAGGCACCCCGTCATCAGGATAATTGGGTGCTCACGCCCCACCCCGGGGAGGCGGCCCGCCTGCTGGGGTGCTCCGTCGCCGAGGTTGAGGCGGATCGTTTCGCCGCCGTTTCCCGGCTGCAGCAGCGATACGGCGGCGTGGTGCTGCTCAAGGGGGCGGGCTCGCTCATCTGCGATGGCCAGTGCATCAGCCTCTGCGATGAAGGCAACCCCGGCATGGCCAGTGGCGGCATGGGGGATCTGTTATCTGGTATAATCGCCGCCCTCCTGGCCCAGGGCTGGTCTGCCGGCATGGCCGCGCGACTGGGGGCCGTGATCCACGCAGAGGCCGCCGATCTGGCCGCCGCCGAGGGTGAGCGGGGCATGTTGGCATCGGATCTGCTGCCCTGGATCCGCCGTCTGGTCAATCCGACACCGTAACAAGTAACAAGAAGAACATGGCAAAAACCTTGATGATGACACTGCCGGACGAGGCAGCAACTGTGGCACTGGGTGGCCGTCTGGCGCAGGCGTGCCAGCAGGCCACTACCGTATTTCTGCACGGCGCCCTCGGGGCCGGCAAGACCACCCTGACCCGCGGCTGGGTGCAAGGGCTTGGCCATCAAGGCAAGGTCAAGAGTCCTACCTATACACTGGTGGAGCCCTATGAACTGGCCGACTGGCAGGTCTATCACTTCGATCTCTATCGACTGGCGGATCCGGAAGAGCTGGAATTCATGGGCATTCGGGACTATTTCGGCGCCGACACCCTCTGTCTGGTGGAGTGGCCGGAGAAAGGGGAGGGCTGGCTGCCATCCCCCGATCTCGAGATTACCCTGACGTATGTGAACGAGCAGCGCGAGGCCCTGATTGCGGCCCGCACTGCTATTGGCGAAGCCATTCTGGAACGGTTGTCATCTCAGTGCGCTTGATCCTTGTTATTGCCCTCTCCCTGATGGCCTTACCCTCCTGGGCGAATCAGCTCAAGAGTGTGCGGGTCTGGCCATCGCCGGATAACACCCGGGTGGTGCTCGACATGAGCAGCGCCCCCAATTTCAACTACTTCACCCTGAGCGGCCCGAGTCGCCTGGTGATCGATCTCAAGGGGGCGAGCAACGCCGCCAACCTGGCCCGCATCGAGAACAAGAGCGAGCTGGTGCGCAAGATCCGCGAGAGCACGCCCCTCGAGAAGGGCAGCATGCGTCTGGTGCTGGATCTCAGCTCCGCCATCAAGCCGGTGGTGTTCCCGCTGGCACCGGCCGGCCCCTATGGCCATCGCCTGGTGATCGATCTGCCCTATGAAGAGAAAGGGGGCGCCACGGCGCAGCCCGCTCCCGTCGGCGGCCAGGGCAAGGCCATCGTCATCGCCATCGATCCGGGTCATGGCGGGGAAGATCCCGGCTCCATAGGCCCGCGCCGCACCTACGAGAAACGGGTGACCCTGTCGGTGTCCCAGAAGCTGGCGGCGCTGATCGACCGCGAGCCGGGCATGCGTGCCGTGATGACCCGTCGTGGTGACTACTTCGTCGACCTCAACAAGCGCTCCGAAATCGCCCGCAAGGCCAAGGCGGATCTGCTGGTGTCCGTGCATGCGGACAGCTTCCACAACTCCACGCCGCGCGGCGCCTCGGTCTGGGTGTTGTCGACCAATCGCGCCAACCGCGAGATGGGCAGCTGGCTGGAGAAGCAGGAGAAGCAGGGGGAACTGCTGGGCGGGGTGGGCAAGGTATTGGCCGAATCCGACCCCAATCCCTATCTGGCGCAGACCTTCCTCGATCTCTCCATGGACAAGTCCAGGGCCGAGGGCTATGAGGTGAGTCGCCAGATACTGCGCTCCATGGGACGGGTTGCCCGGCTGCACAAGAAGGCACCGGAGCACGCCAGCCTGGCGGTGCTCAAGGCGCCGGACATTCCCTCCGTGCTGGTGGAAACCGGCTTCATCTCCAACCATGCGGAAGAGAAGCTGCTGGCTACTGCCAGCTACCAGGATCAGCTGGCCCGGGCCATCTTCGAGGGGATCCGCAGCTACTATCGCAGCCACCCGACCAAGGGCCCCATGATGACGGGCAAGGGGCAGCGAGTGGCCAGCGCCAGCCAGCCCGCGGCGAAAAAGGCGGCGGTCGCCCCCGCGCCCCGGCAGCAGGTGACCAACCGCATGCCGGCGACAGTGCCGAGCCGCAGCAGTGATGGCGGCGCCCCGGTCAGCAGCGTCGGCAGCGCCTCCGGTGCCGGGGTGATCAAACCCTACAAGGTGGCGGCCAAGGAGCCGAGCGTGCCGGTCGCAAGCGTGCAGAGCGACGACAAGTCCCAGATGATCCGCCACGTGGTCACCCGCGGTCAGAGCCTCTCCCGCCTCGCCGAGAAGCACGGCGTGAGCCAGGCGCGGCTGGTGGAGATCAACAAGCTCAAGTCACGGGATATCCAGATAGGGCAGGTGCTCTATATCCCGAAATAAATGGGCTGTTTTAGTGATTGCTCGGGTGGATAGCCCATCGAAAACACTGTTGTCATTGGGTTAACCTCCTCCCAGCCTCCCCCTTCGAAAGGGGGGAGTCTTGTGCTCCCTCTCCTTATGAAGAGGAGGGCTGGATGAGGTTGTTGTGTTCATCTTTTCCATGTTGGGCTTCGCTCAGCACCAACCTAGATCCCCCAAGGTTAAAAAGCAGGAGTCAGCCATGCCGATCCGTATATTGCCTCCTATCCTGGCCAACCAGATTGCTGCCGGCGAGGTAGTTGAGCGGCCCTCCTCGGTGGTGAAGGAGCTGGTGGAAAACAGCCTGGATGCGGGGGCCGACCGGGTCGAGATCGACATCGACAAGGGGGGCGCCAAGTTGATCCGCATCCGTGACAACGGCAGCGGCGTCGCCAGGGACGAGCTGGTGCTGGCGCTGTCGCGGCACGCGACCTCCAAGGTGGCGACCCTGGATGACCTGGAAGGGATCAACAGCCTCGGCTTTCGCGGCGAGGCGCTCGCCTCCATCAGCTCAGTCTCCCGTCTCACCTTCACCTCCCGCACCGCGGAGCAGTCCGAAGCCTGGCAGGCCGAGGCGCAGGGACGCGAGATGAACGTCACCGTCAAGCCGGCGGCCCATCCGGTGGGCACTACTGTGGAGGTGGTGGATCTCTTCTTCAATACCCCCGCGCGGCGCAAGTTCATGCGCAGCGAGAAGACAGAGTTTGCCCACATCGACGAGCTGGTGCGCCGCATCGCGCTCTCCCGCTTCGACATTACTCTGATCCTGCGCCATAACGGCAAGGTGGTGCGCCAGTACAAGGCCGCCAATACGGTGCCTGAGCAGGAGCGCCGCCTCGCCGCCGTCTGCGGCACCCCCTTCATGCACCACGCGCTGGCGGTGGAGAGCGAGCACAGCGACGTGCGCCTGTGGGGCTGGCTGGCGCTGCCCGCGGGGGCCAGACCGCAAAACGATCTGCAATACACCTATGTGAACGGCCGCATGATGCGCGACAAGCTCATCAACCACGCCATCCGCCAGGCCTATGACGAGCTGCTGCCCGCCGGCAGCTTCGCCGCCTATGTACTCTACATAGAGCTGGATCCCCGTCAGGTGGATGTGAACGTCCATCCCGCCAAGCACGAGGTGCGTTTCCATCAGGCGCGGCTCATCCACGACTTTATCTTCCAGGCGCTCTTTACCGCCCTGCGCCAGGAAGGGGCGGGAGCCAGCGAGCAGGACGAGCCGCTGGCCGAGAGCCTGGTCGAGCTGCCGGCCAGCCCGCAGATAGAGTATCCCGGCCAGGCGCCACGCCCCGAGTGGTATGGCGCCGAGCACAGCTATAGAGCCCCCGCCCAGACGCGGGATGGCGGCGCCGTGCGCGAAGGTGCAGGCCGCGCGGGTAACTACCAGCCCCCCGAGCCCCCCAGCCGGGAGGCGATGCGCGGCATGGGCGCCCTGCTCACCACATTGCCGGTGGTGGGGGAGGCGTCTCAGGCTGTTCCCGCCACCCCGGCCGGTCCGTCGCCCCAGGGGACTCGCGCCCTGACCCTGGTGGAGCAGGCCTATCTGCTGATCGAGCGGGAGGGACAACTGGCGCTGCTCTCCCTGGTGCGGGCCGAGCGGGTGCTGCTGCGCCACTGGCTGCTGGAGACCTGGGGCCAGGGGCTGGCGGCGCAACCCCTGCTGCTGCCGGTCTCCTTCAAGCTGCCAAAGAACCTGATTGCGCTGGCGGAGGAGCAGGAACGTTTGCTCAAACGCATGGGGCTGGAGTTGAAAAGCGGGGGGCGCGACACCATGATCCTGACTCGGGTGCCCGCCTTGCTGCGCCAGACCGATCTGGTGCGTCTCTTACCCGAATTGCTGCAATTGATCGAGAGCGGATCTGACAGTGATGCCGACCAGCAGGCTGAAGTACTATGCCAGTGGCTGGTGGAGCAGGGGATAAGCACCGAGAAAATATATGATTTTTCAACGGCCAGCCGGCTGCTGACGGAACTTGTGACCGATTTCAGTGACCAAATGGCAGACATTCGCATGGTGCGCCCTCTGTCGTTGGCGGCCGTGCTGGAGGGGTTTGCACGGGGCGATTGAGTCGCCGGGACTGACCTCTTCAACTAATTGAACACTATTTGCATGGGGCGCCTCCCGACGGGGCGACCGTGCCAGAGGAACATGAAAGTGGCTGACTTGCCGACTGCAATTTTTCTGATGGGGCCGACGGCCTCCGGCAAGACGGATCTCGCCATCGCTCTGTGTCAGGCCCTGCCCTGCGACATCATCAGCGTGGACTCCGCGCTCATCTATCGCGGCATGGACATTGGCACCGCCAAGCCGACTGCCGCCGAGCTGGCCCAGGCCCCTCATCGCCTGATCGACATCCTGGACCCGGCCATGAGTTATTCCGCGGCGGATTTCTGCCGCGATGCCCTGCGGGAGATGAAAGAGATCGCCGACCGCGGTCGCATCCCGCTGCTGGTGGGGGGCACCATGCTCTACTTCAAGGCGCTGCTGGAGGGATTGTCCCCGCTGCCCTCCGCCGATCCGACCATTCGCGCCGGGATTGAGGCAGAGGCCGCCCGCCTCGGCTGGCAAGCCCTGCACGATGAGCTGGTGCGCATCGATCCTGTGGCCGGCGCCCGCATCCACCCCAACGACCCTCAGCGGCTCAGCCGGGCGCTCGAGGTCTATCGCATCAGCGGCAAGACCCTCACCGAGCTGACCCAGGTGCAGGGGGAAGGCTTGCCCTACCGGGTGCACCAGTTTGCCATCGCCCCCTCCGATCGCGCCGTGCTGCATCAGCGCATCGAGTTGCGTTTCGACAAGATGCTGCAGGGGGAGTTCGAACAGGAGGTCAGGGCGCTCTATGAGCGGGGTGATCTTCACCCGGATCTGCCAGCTATTCGTTGCGTTGGCTACCGCCAAATGTGGGACTACCTGGCAGGGGAAGTGGGATATGATGAGATGCGTTATCGTGGCATCGTGGCCACCCGTCAGCTGGCCAAGCGCCAGATGACCTGGTTGCGTGGCTGGCCCGACCTGACCTGGTTGGAATCTGGTGAGTCTGGCAATGTGGCCAGGGTGGTCGCCCGAGCTGGTGCGGCTTGACACTCCCTGTATAATCAGGTTGTTATATTGATATCCGGTGTTTAAAAACAACAAACTATAAGGAAAAGAAAGATGGCTAAGGGGCAATCTCTCCAAGACCCGTTTTTGAATGCGCTGCGCCGTGAGCGGATTCCTGTTTCTATCTATTTGGTGAACGGCATCAAACTGCAGGGTCAGATCGAATCGTTTGACCAGTTTGTCATTTTGCTGAAGAACACCGTGAGCCAGATGGTCTACAAGCACGCCATTTCCACCGTGGTGCCGGCCCGTGCCGTCAACCATCACCAGCACGCCCCGGGCGCCGCCGGTGAAGAGCAGGGTGAAGCCGAGGCGTGATATCCCGCGGCGAGCCCACTCGCCAACTCAGAATCATCATGATACCTGTCAAGGAGCAAGCGCTTGTTTGACCGTTACGAAGCTGGTGAACAGGCCGTTCTGGTACATGTCAACTTCAGCGATGAGGGTGAGCGGGAGGATCTGGACGAGCTCAAGATGCTGGTGAGCTCGGCCGGGGTCAATGCGCTGGGGGTGATCACCACCAGTCGCAGCGCGCCCAGTGCCAAATATTTTGTCGGCAGCGGCAAGGCGGAAGAGATCGCGTCCCAGGTCCAGATGCTGGGTGCGGACGTGGTCATCTTCAACCATGCCCTGACTCCTGCCCAGGAACGCAACCTGGAGCGTCTGTTCCAGTGCCGTGTGGTGGACAGGACAGGCCTCATCCTCGATATCTTCGCCCAGCGCGCCCGTACCCACGAAGGCAAGTTGCAGGTCGAACTGGCCCAATTGCGCCATCTTTCTACTCGCCTGGTGCGAGGCTGGACCCACCTCGAGCGTCAGAAGGGCGGCATAGGTCTGCGCGGCCCGGGTGAAACCCAGCTTGAAACCGACCGACGCCTGCTGCGAGAGCGCATCAAGGCGATTTTGCGTCGGCTCGACAAGGTGGCGAAGCAGCGGGAGCAGGGCCGTCGCGCCCGTAACCGCAACGAGGTGCCGACAGTGTCGCTGGTGGGCTACACCAACGCCGGAAAGTCCACTTTGTTCAACCAACTTACAGATGCCAGCGTGTATGCTGCCGACCAATTGTTCGCAACTCTGGATCCCACCCTGCGTAAATTGGTGATCCAGGATGTGGGTGATGTGATCCTGGCGGATACAGTTGGATTTATTCGGCACTTGCCCCATGATCTGGTCGCGGCCTTCAAGGCGACGCTGCAGGAGACCCGCGAAGCGGACCTGCTGCTGCACGTCGTGGACTGTGCCGATGAGCAGATGCAGGAGAATGTCGATTCGGTGCAGACAGTCTTGGCCGAGATCGAGGCGGACGACCGCCCCCAGCTGATGATCTGCAACAAGATCGACAAGCTGGCGGATCGTCCGGCCGGTCTGGAGCGGGATGACGAAGGGCGCCCGCAGCGGGTCTGGCTGTCGGCCCAGACAGGTGAAGGCAGTGAATACCTGTTCCAGGCCCTGACCGAACTGCTGGCCGGATCCATGGTCCATCACACCCTGCAGTTGCCGCCCTCGGCCGCGAGATTGCGCAGTGCGCTCTATCGGCTGAAAGGCATCGAGCAGGAAGGTTTCAGCGAGGAGGGGGATTTTGTCCTGGAGGTACGCTTGCAGCTTGCCGACTGGAACCGCCTCATGAAACAAGAAGGTGAGAGTTTACAACGCTTTATCAGACATTGATCCGGCGATGAAGACAGACTTCGTCAAGGGTTGATGGCCCGGTAGAGATGATATCCATCCGCATGTATTAATGGAGACGCTGATGGCTTGGAATGAGCCTGGTAACAACGGCAAAGACCGTGACCCTTGGGGGAACAACGGCAAGAATCAGGGACCCCCTGATCTGGATGAGATGCTGCGCAAGGTGAGCCGTCGTTTCGGTGGCCTGTTCGGTGGTGGCAAATCGGGTGGTGATGTGGGCAAGTTTGGCCTCTCCATCGCCTTGGTGGTGGCCGTGGTGGTGTGGGTCGTCAGCGGCTTCTACACCATTCGCGAAGCCGAGCGGGGCGTGGTGCTGCGTTTTGGGGAGTACTCCCATAACGTGGATCCGGGTCTGCGCTGGAAGCCGACCTTCATCGATCGGGTGATCCCGGTGGATGTGGAATCGGTGCGCTCCCTGCCTGCCTCCGGCTTCATGCTGACCCAGGATGAGAACGTGGTCCGGGTCGAGATGGACGTGCAGTACCGCGTGGTCGATCCCGAGCAGTATCTGTTCAGCGTCACCAATGCCGACGAGAGTCTGAGCCAGGCCACCGACAGCGCCCTGCGCTACGTGGTGGGTCACACCAAGATGGATGATGTCCTGACCACGGGTCGGGAAAAAGTCCGTCAGGAGACCTGGCAGGTGATCGATGGCATCATAGAGCCCTACCAGATGGGTCTGCAGATCGTCGACGTCAACTTCCTGCCGGCGCGTCCGCCGGAAGAGGTGAAAGACGCCTTCGATGACGCCATCTCCGCCCAGGAAGATGAACAGCGCTTCATCCGTGAAGCGGAAGCCTATGCCCGTGAAGTCGAGCCCAAGGCCCGTGGTCAGGTCAAGCGTCTGGAACAGGAAGCCGAAGGCTACAAGTCCCAGATCGTGCTGAAGGCCAAGGGTGAAGTCGCGCGCTTCAACGAGCTGCTGCCCCAGTACCAGTCCGCCCCCGAGTTGACTCGTGAGCGTATCTACCTGGAAACCATGGAAGAGCTCTATCAGCAAGCCAACAAGGTGCTGGTCGACATGCCTGCTGGCAACAACAGCATGATCTACCTGCCGCTCGACAAGCTCTCCGGCAAGGCAAATGCCGTGCAACCGGCGCGTCCGGCGGGCACACCTGCGGTGGAGCCGGCCCAGCCGTCCAACGAAGGGGCCAATTCCACTCCGACCCCGCTGCGTGGCGGTGACCGTTTCAGCACAGGGAGAAACTAATAGATGAAGAAAATAGCTATTGGTGTCATCGCTGTGGCCGCCATGGTCTGCTTCTCTTCCGTCTTCATCGTCGATGAAGGTCAGAAGGGCATAGTGGTGCAGTTTGGCAAGGTGAAGCGGGTTGACTCCGGTGAGCCCCGCCTCTATGAGCCGGGCCTGCACTTCAAGGTGCCGCTCATCGACCAGGTTCGCAAGATGGATGCCCGCATCCAGACTCTGGAAGGCCAGGCGGATCGCTTCGTCACCTCAGAGAAGAAAGACCTCATCATCGACTCCTACGTGAAGTGGAAGATCGAGGACTTCTCCAAGTACTACCTGGCAACAGGTGGTGGCAACAAGATCCAGGCCGAAGACCTGCTCAAGCGCAAGATCAACAACGGTCTGCGTTCCGAGATCGGTAACCGCACCATCAAGGACATAGTCTCCGGTGAGCGCAGTACCGTGATGGAAGATGCCCTGATGAAGATGGCGCGCTCCTCCGAGCTCGGCATCAAGGTGGTGGATGTGCGCATCAAGCAGATCAACCTGCCGGTGGAAGTCTCCAGCTCCATCTATCAGCGGATGCGTGCCGAGCGGACTGCCGTAGCCCGTGAGCACCGCTCCCAGGGCCGCGAGCAGGCCGAGATCCTGCGTGCCGACATCGACCGCAAGGTTACCGTCATGATCGCCGACGCCGAGAGTAATGCGCGTCAGCTGCGTGGTGAAGGGGATGCCGAAGCCGCCAAGATCTATGCCGACAGCTACAAGAAGGACCCCGAGTTCTTCAGCTTCGTGCGTAGCATGGAGGCCTATCGCAAGAGCTTCGCCGGCGGCAACGACCTCATGGTCCTGAAGCCTGACAGCGAGTTCTTCCGCTACCTCAAGTCGCCTCACGGTGACAAGCAGTAAGCAGGCATAGCGCCATAACCCAAAGGGCCTGATGATTCAGGCCCTTTTGCTTGATGAGACAAGGGCCCAGAGGGCAGGAGGAGTCATGCTGACAGCCATCTTGATGGGAGTGGGGCTGTTGCTGCTGTTCGAGGGGCTGGGCCCCTTGCTGGCGCCGAGGGCCTGGCAACAGATGCTGAGACTGATGAGCGATCAGCCGCCGGAGCAGCTGCGTCGCATCGGCGGTTGTCTGGTGGTGGCGGGGGCCGTCATCCTCTGGGCGCTGGCCCATTGAGCAGTCAATACAGCGCCTGAGAGCAAAACGCAGACCATAAAAAAGAGGCCTATGGCCTCTTTTTTCTTGGATGCTGACACATTGACTCAGGCGCTGCGCTGTACCGCCATCTGGGCCAGGGTCTCCAGCGCCTGCCTGTGCTGGGAGTCCGGCAGGATGGCGAGGGCGGCAATGGCCTTGTCGGCCTCTTCCCGGGCCCGCTCGCGGGAGTACTCCAGGGCACCGGTGCTATCCAGGATGGCCAGGATGCGGTCGAGATGCTCCATGCCGTTGCGGTGCTCGATGGCGTCGCGGATGAGCTGACGCTCTTCCGGGGTGCCCACGGCCATGGCGCGCAGCAGTGGCAGGGTGGGCTTGCCTTCGGCCAGGTCGTCACCGACGTTCTTGCCCATCTCATCGCTCTGGGAGCAGTAATCCATGACGTCGTCGATGATCTGGAAGGCGGTGCCCAGGTACTTGCCGTAGTCGGTCATGGCCTGTTCGACGGGCTCGGGCTGATGGGTCAGCACGGCGGCGAGGCGGGTGGCGGCTTCAAACAGCTTGGCGGTCTTGCAGTAGATGACCGTCATGTAGCTCTCTTCCGTGGTGTCCGGATCGTTGCAGTTCATCAACTGCAGCACTTCCCCCTCGGCTATGGTGTTGGTGGCATCCGACAGGATTTCCATCACCCGCAAGTTGGAGAGCTCGCTCATCATCTGGAAAGAGCGGCTGTAGAGGTAGTCACCGACCAGGACGCTGGCGGCGTTGCCGAACAGCGCATTGGCGGTCTCCCGGCCGCGGCGCAGGTCGGATTCATCGACCACGTCGTCATGCAGCAGGGTAGAGGTATGAATGAATTCGATGATGGCGGCGAGCTTGAGATGGTCCTGACCTTGGTACCCCAGTGCGCGGGCGGCCATTACCGTCAGCATGGGGCGCATCCGTTTTCCGCCTGCACTGACAATGTAGAAACCCAGCTGGTTGATCAGGCTGACATCGGACTGGAGTCTGGCCAGGATCAGTTCATTGACCGCCGTCATGTCGGCGGCACAGAGCGCACGGATAGTCTGTTGGTCCATAAGTCTCGTAACGTGACGGCAGCAATTACTGCGTTTTTAGCAATGGCGGGGATTCTACACGATTTCACAATGGGTTACAGTTAAGCGTTTATTCACGGCGGCAGATATGCGCACAAAATAAACTTTTTGCTAAATTGGCCTTGCCTAGGCAAATCGTTCTGCGTAGAATGCCCGCCCATTGTTATAGGTTTTTGCGCGTGTCTGGCCTTGAGCAAAAGACACGCCTTTACGGAGTTAATCAAATGTACGCGGTATTCCAAAGCGGCGGAAAACAACACCGTGTGGCCGAAGGTCAAATCGTTCGTCTGGAAAAGCTGAACGTTGAGACTGGCGCTACCATCGACTTCAACGAAGTTCTGATGGTTGCTGCAGGCGACACTTTTAAAGTAGGTGCTCCTTTCGTTGAAGGTGGCAAGGTTGTAGCTGAAGTTGTGGCTCACGGCCGTGGCGAGAAAGTGACTATCGTCAAGTTCCGTCGTCGTAAGCACCATCGTAAGCAAGCGGGCCACCGTCAGTGGTTCACTGAAGTCAAAATCACTGGCATCAGCGCTTAATTAGAGGAGTCCGATAAATGGCACATAAAAAAGCTGGCGGTTCATCCCGCAACGGTCGCGATTCTGAAGCTAAACGCCTTGGCGTTAAGCGTTTCGGCGGCGAAACAGTTCTGGCAGGCAGCATCATCGTTCGTCAACGTGGTACCAAATTCCACGCTGGCACCAACGTTGGCCTGGGCACGGATCACACCCTGTACGCGAAAGCGACTGGCAAGATCCTGTTCGAAGTTAAAGGTCCGCTGAATCGTAAGTACGTCAGCATCATTGCTGAGTAATTACGGACCGCAAGGATCCGAAGCCCCGCCAACAGGCGGGGCTTTTGTTTTTCTGATGAGTTTGACGAAAAAACGGCACGCGGATGAGCCGGCGCAGACGGGCCTCATCGGCCAGTTGCGTCTCGCCCCAAGGGGCCTGTACCACTATAATTGCGTATCGGTTTTTCGAATTAAGGTGACGGTTACCTATGAAGTTTGTTGATGAAGTCCAGATTCGAGTCGATGCCGGTGACGGTGGTAACGGTTGTGTGAGCTTTCGCCGTGAAAAGTACATCCCGAACGGTGGTCCGGACGGCGGTGATGGTGGTGACGGCGGTGATGTCTATCTGATCGCCGACGAGAACCTGAACACCCTGATCGACTACCGTTTCGAACGTTTCCATGCCGCCGAGCGTGGCGAGAACGGCCAGAGCGCCAACTGTACCGGCCGTCGCGGCAAGGATCGCACCCTGCGCGTCCCGGTCGGTACCCGCGCCAGCGATGAAGATACCGGTGAACTGCTGGGGGATCTGACCACCCACGGCCAGAAGCTGCTGGTCGCCAAGGGCGGTTTCCACGGCCTTGGCAACACCCGTTTCAAGAGCTCGGTCAACCGCGCCCCCTATCAGAAGAGCAACGGTACCCCGGGGGAAGTTCGCACCCTGAAGCTGGAACTGCTGCTGCTGGCGGACGTCGGCATGCTGGGTCTGCCCAACGCGGGCAAGTCCACCTTCATTCGCGCCGTCTCTGCCGCCCGCCCGAAAGTGGCCGACTATCCCTTCACTACCCTGGTGCCGAACCTGGGCGTGGTGCGTGGGGAGAACTCCCGCTCCTTCGTCATCGCCGATATCCCCGGTCTGATCGAAGGTGCTGCCGAAGGCGCTGGCCTCGGTATCCGCTTCCTCAAGCACCTGGAGCGTTGCCGTGTGCTGATCCACCTGGTGGATATCTGCCCGGTTGACGGTTCCGATCCGGCTGAGAATGCCGTGACCATAGTCCGGGAGCTGGAGAAGTACAGCCCCGAGCTGGCAGGCAAACCGCGCTGGCTGGTGTTCAACAAGATGGATCTGATCCTGGAAGAAGAAGCCCAGGAAGTGATGGACAGAGTCAAGGCCGCGCTGGCCTACGAAGGCCCTGTCTACCAGATCACCGCCATCAGCAAGGAAGGCACCAAGAAGGTCTGCTACGACATTCTGGATCTGCTGGACACCATGCCCCGTCAGCTGGAAGCCGATGCCAAGGCCGCCATCGAGAAGGTGGAGTTCAAGTGGGATGACTACCACAAGAACCAGCTGGCCCAGGCCGAGGCGGAAGCCCTGGCAGCCTCCAAGGCCTTCGATGAGGCGCTGGACGAGGACGACGACTGGGATGACGAAGACGACGACGGCGTCGAAGTGATCTACGTACGCGATTGAGACTCTCTCTCGTGACAAGACCGGAGCCCCGACAGGCTCCGGTTTTTTTATGGGAGGATCGACGGGATCACCATATAGATATATTTCTCATGCCACTTATTGCCTGCCAACCGCAACTGATTATACTGCGCCCCTGAACGTAACCAATTTGAAACATTATGCTAACCTGTCAAACTGAATTGATATGCATGACTGTTTTGGTTTGTTCTTATGGATGGTTCGCCTGATAAAATATTTATGCTTGAAATAATCCATTAAAAGCTTGTTTGTGCAGTTTTTTGGGTTATTCTTGCGCCCGTTTGCCGGGCGAGGGCATGAATATGCAGGCTGCCTGGCTGAAGGAAAAGTCATATTTAAGGCTGTCTATCATGTTGGAAAAGACCCTGGAAGCACCGGCGATCCGTACTCGCCGCAACGTGCTGATGTTTTTGATCCCGTCGCTCATCGGGATCCTGCTGTTCATGACCCCCGTCATCTATGACGGCAATGTCACCATCCCCGTCGCCGTGCTGGCGAAGCTGGTACAGACGGTGTTCGCCGACTATCTGGTGGCCATGGTCAGCGCCATCATTACCACCACCATGCTGATGACGTTGATCGCCTGGTTGTTCAAGCCGGCGATCCTGGTGAGACGCCCCTTCCTCAACAGCCTGTTCAACGTCTCCCCCTTCTGGGCCTGCGTGCGGGTACTGGGGGGCCTCTTCGTGCTGCTGACCTTCTTCGAGGCTGGCCCCGAGGTGCTGCGTTCCGGGGCGACCGGTGGCCTGGTGCTGCACGATCTACTGCCGGTGCTGTTCTCCGTCTTCATCTTCGCCGGCTTGCTGCTGCCGCTGCTGCTGGACTTCGGTCTGCTGGAGTTTGTCGGCACCATGATGACCCGCATCATGCGCCCTGTGTTCCGCTTGCCCGGCCGCTCTGCCGTGGATTGCTTCGCCTCCTGGCTGGGGGATGGCAGCGTCGGCATCCTGCTCACCAGCAAGCAGTACGAGGGCAAGTTCTACACCCAACGTGAGGCCGCCGTCATCGGCACCACCTTCTCGGCTGTCTCCATCACCTTCTGTCTGGTGGTGATCTCCCAGGTGAAGCTGGAGCACATGTTCGTGCCCTTCTATCTGACCGTCTGCCTGGCCGGTGTGGTGGCCGCCATAGTGGTGCCGCGCCTGCCCCCGCTCTCCTGGAAGAAGGATGTCTACAGCGACGGCACCCCCCTGTGCCGCAAGCAGGAGGCCATTCCCCATCAGCACAGCGTGCTGAGCTATGGCTATCAGCGTGCCCTGGCCAAGGCCGACAGCATGACGGATCTCGGCGCCGTGGCGCGGGAAGGGGTGAAGAACGCCCTGGACATGGTGTTTGGCGTGTTGCCGGTGGTGATGGCGATCGGGACCTGCGCCCTGATGCTGGCCGAGCATACCCCCATCTTCAACTGGCTGGGTGCCCCCTTCGTGCCCTTGCTTGAGCTGCTGCAACTGCCGGAGGCCGAGGCGGCGTCCAAGACCATCATGGTGGGCTTCGCCGACATGTTCATCCCGGCTGTGCTGGCCTCGACCATAGAGAGCGACATCACCCGCTTCGTGATCGCCGCCATGTCGGTGACCCAGCTCATCTATATGTCGGAAGTGGGCGCCCTGCTGCTGGGCAGCAAGATCCCGGTCAAGCTGTGGGAGCTGTTCGTCATCTTCCTGCTGCGCACCCTGGTCACCCTGCCGGTCATCGCCGGCGTGGCGCACCTGCTGTTCTAAGGGGCTGCCTGGAGATGAAAAACGGTCAACCTGGGTTGACCGTTTTTTTAGGCTATGTCCCAATTTCGTGTTGCATGGGTCGCCCCAGCGCCTCATGCAAGCAACGTGGGATAGTCACTTCCCGGCCATAGCGCTCCAGCATCCTTCGCCAACCCAGATAATTCC
>NZ_JAAILA010000040.1 GCF_010974825.1 Aeromonas rivipollensis
GAAGAAGGTGGTCGTCATACCCCGTTCTTCAAGGGCTACCGTCCGCAGTTCTACTTCCGTACTACCGACGTGACCGGTACCATCGAACTGCCGGAAGGCGTAGAGATGGTAATGCCAGGCGACAACATCAAAATGGTTGTTACCCTGATCGCCCCGATCGCGATGGACGACGGCCTGCGTTTCGCTATCCGTGAAGGTGGCCGTACCGTAGGTGCTGGTGTTGTAGCTAAAGTTATCGCTTAATCTTGGCTTACATAAATAAAGCAAAGCCCCTATAATAGGGGCTTTCTTATGCAGGGGCGTAGTTCGAATTGGTAGAACAGCGGTCTCCAAAACCGATGGTTGCGGGTTCGAGTCCTGCCGCCCCTGCCATATACCTCGTCTCGTACGGGGCTTTTGTGTCTTTGGTTACGTCAGATACAGGTGGGTTGTATGAGTGTTAGTTCTGAGGGACAGGGCGGAAGCAAGGATACCCTTCTTTGGGGCCTGGTTTTCATCATCCTGGCGGCCGCTGTGGTAGGTAATTACCTGCTCACTGACGTTGTCGCCGCCGTCCGCGCCCTGGGTGTGGTCGTTGTCATCGCTGCTGCAGGTGCAGTGGCCCTGCAAACCACCAAAGGTAAGGCAACACTGGCTTTTGCTCGTGAGTCGCGCCTGGAAGTCCGCAAGGTCGTATGGCCGACCCGCCAGGAAGCCATTCAGACAACCCTGATTGTGCTGGCGGTGACCGCCGTGATGGGGCTCTTGCTGTTCATTCTGGACGGTGCCTTGGTCTGGTTGGTCAACCTGATTACCGGTGTGTAAGGAAAAGCCATGACTGAACAACGTGAACAACGTATGAGATGGTATGTCGTGCAGGCATTTTCCGGCTATGAAGGCCGGGTTGCCAAATCCCTGCGTGAACATATCAAGATGCATGGCATGGAAGAGCTGTTTGGCGAAGTGCTGGTCCCGACCGAAGAAGTGGTCGAGATGCGTGCCGGCCAGAAGCGCAAGAGTGAGCGCAAATTTTTCCCGGGTTATGTCCTGGTCCAGATGATGATGGACGAGACCACATGGCACTTGGTACGCAATGTGCCGCGTGTGATGGGCTTCATCGGCGGCACCTCCGATCGTCCTGCTCCTATCTCCGATAAGGAAGCGGATGCCATCCTCAATCGTCTGCAAGATGCCCACGACAAGCCGCGTCCGAAAACCCTGTTTGAACCGGGTGAAATGGTGCGGGTTGCCGATGGTCCGTTCGCTGACTTCAACGGCACCGTTGAAGAAGTGGACTACGAGAAGAGCCGCGTGAAGGTCTCTGTATTGATCTTCGGTCGCTCAACGCCGGTAGAACTGGATTTTGGTCAGGTCGAAAAGGGCTGATTAAACTCTGTACGTTTAACGGTTGTCAGGGGCAGCGATTATCTCTATAATTCGCTGCCCCTTTATTTGTTGGGGAGCCGTTTGCAGGAGCATGTCTCCGAGGCGCTAGAACCCATTTTTGAGGTATTTTCGTAATGGCTAAGAAAGTCACAGCTTATATCAAGCTGCAAGTTAAGGCTGGCAGTGCTAACCCCAGCCCTCCCGTTGGTCCTGCTCTGGGTCAGCACGGTGTGAACATCATGGAATTCTGTAAGGCGTTCAACGCTCGTACAGAAAAGCTGGAAAAAGGCTCACCGACTCCGGTCGTGATCACCGTTTACAGCGACCGTTCCTTCACCTTCGAAACCAAGACTCCGCCTGCTTCCTTCCTGCTGAAGAAAGCCGCTGGTATCCAGTCTGGTTCCGCCAAGCCGAACAAAGACAAGGTTGGTAAGGTGACTGTTGCTCAGCTGCAAGAAATCGCCAAGACCAAAGAGCCGGACATGACTGGTGCCGATCTGGATGCAAAAGTACGTTGCATCGCAGGCTCCGCTCGTTCCATGGGCCTGGTAGTGGAGGATTAAGACAATGGCAAAACTTTCCAAGCGTATGCGCGTTATTCGCGAAAAAGTTGACGGTACCAAAGAGTACTCCATCAACGAAGCCATTGCCCTGCTGAAAGAACTGGCTACCGCCAAGTTCGTTGAAAGCGTTGACGTTGCCGTTAACCTGGGTATCGATGCTCGTAAATCCGACCAGAACGTACGTGGTGCTACTGTACTGCCGCACGGTACCGGTCGTGACATCCGTGTCGCCGTATTCACCCAGGGTGCCAACGCCGAAGCCGCCAAGGCTGCCGGTGCTGAACTGGTTGGTATGGATGACCTGGCCGAGCTGGTCAAGAAAGGCGAGATGAACTTCGACGTCGTGATCGCATCCCCGGATGCCATGCGCGTTGTTGGTCAACTGGGCCAAATCCTGGGCCCGCGCGGCCTGATGCCTAACCCGAAAGTGGGTACCGTAACCCCGAACGTTGCTGAAGCTGTGAAGAATGCTAAAGCCGGTCAGGTTCGTTACCGCAATGACAAGAATGGTATCATCCATACCACTCTGGGTAAGGTTTCTTTCAACGAAGTTCAGCTGAAAGAAAACTTGGAAGCTCTGCTGGTTGCTCTGAAAAAGGGCAAACCCTCTTCCGCCAAAGGCATCTTCATCAAGAAAGTCAGCATCTCCACCACCATGGGTGCCGGTGTTGCCGTAGACCAAGCTTCTCTGGAAGCTCAGGGCTAATTGATGGATTTTACAAGGCGCAAAATTTAATCTATAATTTTGCGCCTTGATTGGTTGGGGGTTTCGACCTCCGTCCAAGACCGCAGGTGGTCGCAAGGCCTTAATCCTTCCTGCGTAGACGGTGCCGGAAACCCAGCGAGAAAGTTTTCTTTCTCTTCTGGAATCCTGCTACCGCATCGTTCCCCTCTGTTGTGAAGGTAGGGGGGATGTGTCAGTACTGAGTCATGAGACTCAGATTCAATCCAGGAGTTAAGCCAATGGCATTGGGACTCGAAGACAAAAAGGCAATTGTTGCTGAAGTCAACGAAGCTGCCAAAGGCGCTCTGTCTGCAGTTGTAGCCGATTCTCGCGGTGTGACTGTTGACAAGATGACCGTCCTGCGTAAATCCGCTCGTGAAGCCGGTGTGTACATGCGCGTTGTGCGTAACACCCTGCTGCGTCGCGCGGTAGAGGGCACCGAATTCGGTTGCCTGAACGACGTATTGACTGGTCCTACCTTGATTGCTTTCTCTAACGAACACCCGGGCGCTGCCGCTCGTCTGTTCAAAGAGTTTGCCAAAGCGAACCAAAAGTTCGAAATCAAGGCTGGCGCTTTTAACGGTGAGTTTATCGCCGCAGCACAAATTGATCGTCTGGCCACGCTGCCGACCTACGACGAAGCAATTGCGAAGTTGATGGCTACCATGAAGGAAGCCTCTGCTGGCAAGCTGGTTCGTACTATCGCTGCTGTTCGCGACCAGAAACAAGCTGCTGCTTGATTCTCGCCTATTTAGGCTGTTTGAGTTTATTCAACATCAGGAATTTTTGTCATGTCTATCACTAAAGACCAAATCATCGAAGCCGTTGCTTCCATGTCCGTAATGGAAGTTGTTGAGCTGATCGAAGCAATGGAAGAGAAGTTCGGTGTTTCTGCCGCTGTTGCTGTAGCTGCCGGTCCGGCCGCTGAAGCAGTAGAAGAGAAGACCGAGTTCGACGTAGTTCTGACTGCTGCTGGCGCCAACAAAGTTGCCGTCATCAAGGCCGTTCGTGCTGCCACCGGCCTGGGCCTGAAAGAAGCCAAGGACCTGGTAGAAGCCGCTCCGACCAACCTGAAAGAAGCCGTCTCCAAAGACGAAGCTGAAGCTCTGAAGAAAGAGCTGGAAGCTGCCGGTGCTTCTGTTGAGATCAAATAATCTGCATTTATGTAGATTAGCCTGATAAAACAGGCTAGGGCTGGTGAATGTTTGTTCACCAGCCTTTTTGCGCTGTAGACTGAGAGCATTTCACACCGTTTACGACTCTCAGTGCACCAGCAATCCGGACCGCCTCATCGTCCGGGCCAACACAAAACGGTGTTGAGACAGAGCTGTCCCGCGGGACAGAGTGGGTCACTTATCAGCGAGCTGAGGAACCCTATGGTTTACTCTTATACCGAAAAAAAACGCATTCGTAAGGACTTCGGTAAGCGAGACCAGGTACTGGACACGCCTTATCTGTTGTCCATTCAGCTGGACTCCTTCAAGCAGTTCATCGAGGCTGACCCGGAAGGTGAATATGGCCTAGAGGCCGCTTTCCGTAGCGTTTTCCCGATCACCAGTTACTCCGGTAGTGCTGAGCTTCAGTATGTCAGCTATCGCCTGGGTGAGCCGGTATTTGACGTAAAAGAATGCCAGATCCGTGGAGTGACCTACTCCGCGCCGCTGCGTGTCAAGCTTCGTATGGTTCTGTACGACCGTGAAGCAGCTGCCGGCACCGTCAAAGATATCAAGGAACAAGAAGTGTACATGGGCGAAATTCCGCTCATGACCGAAAACGGCACCTTTGTCATCAATGGTACCGAACGGGTTATCGTCTCCCAGCTGCACCGCAGCCCGGGCGTCTTCTTCGACCACGATAAAGGCAAAACACATTCATCCGGTAAGGTACTGTATAACGCCCGCGTTATCCCCTACCGTGGCTCCTGGCTGGACTTCGAGTTCGATGCGAAAGACAACCTGTTTGTCCGTATCGACCGTCGTCGTAAACTGCCGGCCTCCATTATTCTGCGCGCCTTGGACTTCAGTTCCGAAGAAATCCTGGCCACCTTCTTCGAGACCATTGGTTTCGAGGTCAAAGATGGCAAGTTGATGATGGATCTGGTGCCCGAGCGCCTGCGTGGTGAGACTGCGACCTTCGACATCATTGCCAATGGCGCTGTGGTGGTTGAGACCGGTCGTCGTGTCACTGCCCGTCATATCCGTCAGTTGGAAAAAGACGCCATCACCCAGATCGAGGTGCCGGTAGAGTACGTTGTTGGCAAAGTTGCAGCCAAGAACTACGCGCACCCGCAAACTGGCGAAATGGTCGTGACTGCCAACCAGGCCCTGAGCCTGGAAGCGGTTGCCAATCTGTCCCAAGCCGGCTTCAAGCACTTCGAGGTTCTGTTCACCAACGAACTGGACCACGGTGCCTACATGTCCGAGACCCTGCGTATCGACTCCAGCTCCAGTCGTCTGGAAGCACTGGTCGAGATCTACCGCATGATGCGTCCGGGCGAGCCGCCCACCCGCGAAGCGGCCGAGCAGCTGTTCGAGAACCTGTTCTTCTCTTCCGAGCGTTACGACCTGTCTACCGTGGGTCGGATGAAGTTCAACCGCCGTCTGGGTCGTGAAGACGAGACCGGCGTTGGCGTGCTGACCAAAGACGACATCGTCGAAGTCATGAAGCGCCTGATCGACATCCGTAACGGCAATGACGAGGTGGACGATATCGACCACCTGGGTAACCGTCGTATCCGTTCTGTCGGTGAAATGGCAGAGAACCAGTTCCGCGTCGGTCTGGTGCGTGTCGAGCGTGCGGTCAAGGAGCGTCTCTCCCTGGGCGACCTGGACACCCTGATGCCGCAGGATCTGATCAACGCCAAGCCGATCTCCGCCGCGGTCAAAGAGTTCTTCGGTTCCAGCCAGCTGTCCCAGTTCATGGACCAGAACAACCCGCTGTCCGAAGTGACCCACAAGCGTCGTATTTCCGCGCTGGGCCCGGGCGGTCTGACCCGTGAGCGTGCCGGCTTCGAAGTTCGAGATGTACACCCGACTCACTACGGTCGTCTGTGCCCCATCGAGACTCCGGAAGGTCCGAACATCGGTCTGATCAACTCGCTGTCCGTGTATTCCCGCACCAACGAGTACGGTTTCCTCGAGACCCCGTACCGCAAGGTCATCGACGGTGTGATCACCGACGAAGTGGACTACCTGTCAGCAATCGAAGAAGGCAAGTACGTGATCGCACAGGCTAACGCCGCGACCACCGAAGATGGCCGTCTGAAAGATGAGTTGATCCCGTGCCGTCACAAGGGTGAATCCACCTTTATGAACGCCGACCAGATCCAGTACATGGACGTGAGCCCGCAACAGATAGTTTCTGTGGCAGCGGCCCTGATCCCGTTCCTGGAGCACGATGATGCTAACCGAGCCCTGATGGGTTCGAACATGCAACGTCAGGCCGTACCGACTCTGCGTGCTGACAAGCCGCTGGTAGGTACCGGTATGGAACGCGCCGTGGCCGTTGACTCCGGTGTTACCGTAGTGGCCAAGCGTGGCGGCATGATCGACTATGTCGATGCCTCCCGTATCGTTATCAAGGTCAATGAAGATGAGCTGCTGCCAGGCGAAGCCGGCATCGACATCTACAGCCTGACCAAGTACACCCGTTCCAACCAGAACACCTGTATCAACCAGCGTCCTTGCGTGATGTTGGGTGAGCCGGTGATGGCGGGCGACGTGCTGGCTGACGGCCCGTCTACCGACCTGGGCGAACTGGCGCTGGGCCAAAACCTGCGCGTCGCCTTCATGCCGTGGAACGGTTACAACTTCGAAGACTCGATCCTGGTGAATGAGCGTGTGGTACAGGAAGATCGCCTGACCACCATCCATATCCAGGAACTGGCCTGTATCTCCCGTGACACCAAGCTGGGTCCGGAAGAGATCACTGCCGACATCCCGAACGTGGGTGAAGCCGCTCTGTCCAAGCTTGACGAGTCCGGTATCGTCTACGTGGGTGCCGAAGTGAAGGGCGGCGACATCCTGGTCGGCAAGGTAACACCCAAGGGTGAAACCCAGCTGACCCCGGAAGAGAAGCTGCTGCGCGCCATCTTCGGTGAGAAGGCCTCCGATGTGAAGGACTCCTCCCTGCGTGTGCCGAACGGTGTGTACGGTACCGTGGTTGACGTGCAAGTCTTTACCCGCGATGGCGTGGAAAAAGACAAGCGCGCCAAAGAAATCGAAGAGATGCAGCTGAAGGAAGCGAAGAAGGACTTGACCGAAGAGTTCAAGATCCTGGAAGACGGCATTTTCGGCCGCTCCCGCAACCTGCTGCTGGCCGCCGGTTACAGCGAAGATCGTCTGAACAAGCTGGATCGTTCCAAGTGGTTTGAATTGGCCATCGAAGATGAAGCCAAGCAGATCGAGCTGGAGCAGATCGCCGAACAGCACATCGAGCTGAAAGCCGACTTCGACAAGAAGTTCGAGAACAAACGTCGCAAGATTATCCAGGGTGATGATCTGGCGCCGGGCGTACTGAAAATCGTCAAGGTTTACCTGGCAGTCAAGCGTCGCATCCAACCGGGTGACAAGATGGCGGGCCGTCACGGTAACAAGGGTGTTATCTCCAAGATCTGCCCGGTCGAGGACATGCCCCATGACGAGTTCGGCCGTCCGGTCGACATCGTACTGAACCCGCTGGGCGTACCGTCCCGTATGAACATCGGTCAGATCCTCGAAGTGCATCTGGGCCTCGCGGCCAAGGGCATCGGCGAGAAGATAGACCGCATGATCAAGGATCAGCGCGAGCTGCACGAGATGCGTGACTTCCTGCAACAGGTCTATGACCTGGGCGAGAAAGACACCCAGCAAGTGAACATCGCCGAGCTGTCTGATGACGACGTACGTACCCTTGCGGGTAACCTGCGTAAGGGTCTGCCGGTTGCTACACCTGTCTTTGATGGTGCCAAAGAGCGCGAAATCAAGGCCTTGCTGAAGCTGGCCGATCTGCCGGAATCCGGTCAGATCTCCCTGTTCGATGGTCGTACCGGTAACGCCTTCGAGCGCAAGGTCACCGTGGGTTACATGTACATGCTGAAGCTGAACCACTTGGTAGACGACAAGATGCACGCGCGTTCTACCGGCTCCTACAGCCTGGTTACCCAGCAGCCGCTGGGTGGTAAGGCACAGTTCGGTGGTCAGCGGTTCGGTGAGATGGAAGTGTGGGCCCTGGAGGCTTACGGTGCGGCATATACCCTGCAGGAAATGCTGACCGTCAAGTCTGACGATGTGAATGGCCGTACCAAGATGTACAAGAACATCGTGGATGGCGACCACCGTATGGAGCCGGGCATGCCCGAATCCTTCAACGTACTGTTGAAGGAAATCCGCTCTCTGGGTATCAACATCGAGCTGGACGAAGAGTAAGAGCTCGCTCTTATTGTTCGAGAATTGACGTGGGCGCCCTGCTGCTTTGGCAGTAGGGCGCCGAGGTTAGACTCCTGACAGGGGAAACACGTGAAAGACTTACTCAAGTTTTTGAAGGCTCAGACCAAGACCGAAGAGTTTGACAGTATCAAGATCGGTCTGGCCTCTCCTGACATGATCCGCTCCTGGTCATTCGGTGAGGTCAAAAAGCCTGAGACCATCAACTACCGGACTTTCAAGCCGGAACGTGATGGTCTGTTCTGCGCCCGTATCTTCGGACCGGTGAAGGACTACGAGTGTCTGTGCGGCAAGTACAAGCGCCTGAAACACCGTGGTGTGATCTGCGAGAAGTGCGGCGTAGAAGTGACCCAGACCAAGGTCCGTCGCGAGCGCATGGGCCACATCGAGCTGGCCAGCCCGACTGCCCACATCTGGTTCCTGAAGTCCCTGCCGTCCCGTATCGGTCTGCTGCTGGACATGACCCTGCGTGACATCGAGCGCGTGCTGTATTTCGAATCCTATGTAGTGATCGAACCCGGCATGACCAACCTCGAGCGCAGCCAGATGCTGTCCGAAGAGAACTATCTGGACGCACTGGAAGAGTGGGGCGACGAATTCGACGCCAAGATGGGTGCCGAAGCAATCCTTGCATTGCTGCGTGCCATCGATCTGGAAGGTGAAGTCAAGACCATGCGTGAGGAGCTGGATCAAACCAACTCCGAAACCAAGCGCAAGAAGACCACCAAGCGCCTGAAGCTGATGGAAGCCTTCCTGCAGTCCGGCAACAAGCCGGAGTGGATGATCATGACAGTGCTGCCTGTGCTGCCGCCGGACCTGCGTCCGCTGGTACCGCTGGACGGCGGCCGTTTCGCGACTTCCGATCTGAACGATCTGTACCGTCGCGTGATCAACCGTAACAACCGCCTGAAGCGTCTGCTGGATCTGGCAGCGCCGGACATCATAGTGCGCAACGAAAAGCGCATGCTGCAAGAGTCCGTGGATGCCCTGCTGGATAACGGCCGTCGTGGTCGTGCCATCACAGGTTCCAACAAGCGCCCGCTGAAATCCTTGGCCGACATGATCAAGGGTAAGCAAGGTCGTTTCCGTCAGAACTTGCTGGGTAAACGTGTCGACTACTCCGGTCGTTCCGTTATCACCGTAGGTCCGACCCTGCGTCTGCATCAGTGCGGTCTGCCGAAGAAGATGGCGCTCGAGCTGTTCAAGCCCTTCATCTATGGCAAGCTGGAATCCCGTGGTCTGGCGACCACCATCAAGGCCGCCAAGAAAATGGTGGAGCGCGAAGAAGCCGTCGTTTGGGACATCCTGGACGAAGTGATCCGCGAACACCCGGTCCTGCTGAACCGTGCACCGACCCTGCACCGTCTGGGTATCCAGGCGTTTGAACCGACCCTGATCGAAGGCAAGGCCATCCAGCTGCACCCGCTCGTCTGTGCCGCCTATAACGCGGACTTCGATGGTGACCAGATGGCGGTCCACGTACCGCTGACCCTGGAAGCCCAGTTGGAAGCGCGCGCCCTGATGATGTCTACCAACAACATCCTGTCGCCTGCCTCCGGTGAGCCGATCATCGTTCCTTCCCAGGACGTGGTCTTGGGTCTGTACTACATGACCCGTGCCCGTATCAACGCCAAGGGCGAAGGTATGGTGCTGGCCGGCCCGAAAGAAGCCGAGAAGGTCTATCGCGCCGGTCTGGCCGATCTCCATGCTCGTGTGAAAGTGCGCATTACCGAATACCTGCGTCAGGAAGACGGTTCCCTGCTGCCGCACACAGAGATGAAGAACACCACAGTTGGTCGTGCGATCCTGAGCCTGATCCTGCCGAAAGGCATGGAATACGCGCTGATCGACGAACCCAAGGTGCTGACTGCCGCCGAGCAGGCCGATCTGGATGCCAATCCGCAGAACTGGATCAAATCCGTATCCAACAAGGCGCTGGGCAAAAAGCTCATCTCCCGTCTGCTGAACACCTGCTATCGCAAGCAGGGCCTGAAGGACACCGTCATCTTCGCTGACCAGCTGATGTATACCGGTTTCCATTACGCGGCCCTGTCCGGTGCTTCCGTTGGTATCGATGACATGGTCATCCCGGATGCCAAGAAAGACATCATTGCGGCAGCCGAAGCCGAAGTCGCCGAGATCCAGGACCAGTTCCTGTCCGGTCTGGTGACCGCGGGCGAACGCTACAACAAGGTTATCGATATCTGGGCCAGCGCGAACGATCGCGTCTCCAAGGCCATGATGGATAACCTCTCCAAGGAGCGGAACGTCAACTCCCTGGGTGAAGAAGAAGAGCAGGCCTCCTTCAACAGCATCTTCATGATGGCCGACTCTGGTGCGCGGGGCTCCGCCGCCCAGATCCGTCAGCTGGCCGGTATGCGTGGCCTGATGGCCAAGCCGGATGGTTCCATCATCGAAACGCCGATCGTGGCGAACTTCCGTGAAGGTCTGAACGTACTCCAGTACTTCATCTCCACTCACGGTGCTCGTAAGGGTCTGGCGGATACCGCACTGAAGACGGCGAACTCCGGTTACCTGACTCGTCGTCTGGTTGACGTGGCTCAGGACATGGTGATCACCGAGGACGATTGTGGTACGACCGAAGGTCTGTGGATGACTCCGCTGATCGAAGGTGGTGACGTGGTCGAGCCGCTGCGTGAGCGCGTGCTGGGTCGTGTGGTCGCCGAAGATGTGATCAAGCCGGGTACTGAAAGCGAGATCCTGGTCGCGCGCAATACGCTGCTCGACGAGTATCTGTGTGACCTGCTGGAGCGTAACTCCGTCGACCGCGTGAAGGTACGTTCTGCCATCACCTGTGAGACCGACTTCGGTAACTGTGCCCACTGCTACGGCCGTGATCTGGCCCGTGGTCACCTGGTGAACAAGGGTGAGGCTGTCGGTGTTATCGCCGCCCAGTCCATCGGTGAGCCGGGTACCCAGCTGACGATGCGTACCTTCCACATCGGTGGTGCCGCATCCCGAGCCGCTGCCGAGAGCAGCATCCAGGTCAAGAACACCGGTAGCATCAAGCTGCAGAACGCCAAGTTTGTTACCAACAGTGCAGACAAGCTGGTTATCACCTCCCGTTCTACCGAACTGACCATCATGGACGAGATGGGCCGTACCAAGGAAAGCCACAAGCTGCCTTACGGTTCCGTCCTGGAAGTGAAAGATGGCCAGGCCGTGAGTGCCGGTGATACCGTCGCCAACTGGGATCCGCACACCCACCCGATCATCACCGAAGTAGCAGGTCGCCTGGACTTCGAACACATGATCGACGGTGTGACCATCACTCGTCAGACCGACGAGCTGACCGGTCTCTCCTCTATCGTCGTGCTGGATGTCAACGAACGTCCGAGCGCCGGTAAAGAGATGCGTCCGACCGTGAAGCTGGTCGACCAGAACGGCAAGGATGTCATGATCCCGGGTACCGATGTAGCCGCCCAGTACTTCCTGCCGGGCAAGGCGATCGTGAACCTGGAGGATGGTGCCAACGTGGGCGTGGGTGACGCGGTCGCGCGTATCCCGCAAGAGTCCAGCGGTACCAAAGACATCACCGGTGGTCTGCCGCGTGTTGCGGATCTGTTCGAAGCACGTCAACCGAAGGAACCGGCTATCCTGGCCGAGATCTCCGGTACCATCTCCTTCGGGAAAGAGACCAAGGGCAAACGCCGTCTGGTCATTACCCCGACCGACGGTGGCGACATCTACGAAGAGATGATTCCGAAGTGGCGTCACCTGAACGTGTTCGAAGGTGAAAAAGTTGAGAAGGGTGAAGTGCTGGCAGACGGTCCTGAGTCTGCTCACGACATCCTGCGTCTGCGCGGTATCAGCCCGGTCGCCAACTACATCGCCAACGAAGTGCAGGACGTTTACCGTCTGCAAGGCGTTAAGATCAACGACAAGCACATCGAAGTCATCGTTCGTCAGATGCTGCGTAAGTGCGAGATCCTGAGCGCTGGCGACACTGACCTGATCGAAGGCGAGCAGGTTGAAGTGGCTCGTGTGAAGATTGCCAACCGTAAGTTGGTTGCCGAGGGTAAGACTCCGGCCACCTTCCGTCACATCCTGATGGGTATTACCAAGGCATCCCTGAGCACCGAGTCCTTCATCTCCGCGGCTTCCTTCCAGGAAACCACTCGTGTTCTGACCGAAGCGGCCGTTGGCGGCAAGCGTGACGAACTGCGTGGCCTGAAAGAGAACGTCATCGTGGGTCGTCTGATCCCGGCTGGTACCGGCTTTGCCTACCACCATGCCCGGATCAACCAGCGTGCCGCCGCAGCTCGTGCTGTCGGTGTGCCGCAGGTGACTGCCGATGAGGCTCAGCAAAATCTGGCGGATCTGCTCAACGCAGCCGGCAGTTTTGACGAAGAGTAATCTTCAGCTGCAGTGATTCAAAAGGGCTCCTTCAAGGGGCCCTTTTTGTTGCCCGCCCGCCAGCAGTGCGCTGCACCGGGCTGGGGCAGGGGATGATCCAGTGCAAGGTTATAGAGCAAAAAATCAAAAAAAGTTGACATTGATCCCCCGCAATTGAAAACTCGGGAAAGTTGAATGGTTATTACAGGGGTAGAACATGGCTGTCGGTATCGAGGAAGTACTGCTTCCCGAAGAGCAACTGAGCGGTCGCGCTTTTACAGACGAAGACAGGGAATTGTTGCGTTCATATGAGGGCCTCATCGAGGGCCTGGCCGATCTGTTCGGCAAGCACTGCGAAGTGGTGCTGCATTCCCTGGAAAATCTGCATGAGTCAGTGATCAAGATAGCGAACGGATTCAACACGGGGCGGACCCTGGGAGCACCGATCACCGATCTGGCCCTGCGCATGCTCAAGGACATCGAGAGCACGGGTCAGGATCACACCCAGAGCTACTTTGCCCGCAGCCGGACCGGTGCGCTGATGAAGTCGAGCACCATCGCCATCCGCAACCGCGACAAGCAGGTGATAGGTCTTATCTGCATCAACCTGCACATCAATGCGCCTTTCCACGAGTTCGTGGCCGAATTCTTCCCGACGCCCCAGCAAGTGGAGCGTCAATCGCCGGAGACCTTCGCCAACAGCGTGGAGGAGCTGGTTGCCCAGACGGTGGACAACACCATCGACGAGATCAACCGCGATCCCTCCGTGGCCAACAACGCCAAGAATCGTTTTATCGTGACCCAGTTGTTCGAGAAGGGCATATTTGATATCAAGGACTCGATCAACCTGGTCGCCGACAAGCTGAATATTTCCAAACATACCGTGTATCTCTACATCCGACAGCGCAAGCAGGGTGAAGAAGAGAGCGAGTAAGCGCCATAGATAGGGGATAGATAACAATGGCTAAAGAAGTGATTGCAACCGACAAGGCGCCTGCCGCAATTGGTCCTTATGTTCAGGCTACCAAGCTGGGTGACCTGGTGTTCACCTCCGGGCAGATCCCGCTCGATCCGGCCACCATGGACATAGTTGCCGGTGGCATCGAGGCGCAGGCCGAGCAGGTGATGAAGAACCTGGTTGCAGTATTGAAGGCGGCCGGTGCCGATACCAGCAAGGTGCTGAAGACCACCTGTTTCCTGAGCGACATGAACAACTTCGTGGCCTTCAACCAGGTCTATGCCCGCTACTTCGGTGATGCTGCACCGGCGCGCTCCTGCGTGGAAGTGGCTCGCCTGCCCAAGGATGTGCTGGTCGAAGTCGAAGCCATTGCTCATGTCTGAGTCTGAGTCATCGGAAGAGCCCCTCCCAGGAGGGGCTTTTTCGTCTTTGAGGTAGAATGGATGCACATCTGTGCAGGAGTCCGGATATGAGTCTGAATTTTGCCCTGCTGGTCACCGGGCCCGCCTATGGTACCCAGACGGCCAGCACCGCCTATCGCTTCGCCCTGAGCCTCATCGAGCAGGGACATCAGCTGTCTCACCTGTTCTTCTATCAGGATGGGGTCCATAACGGCAATGGTCTGCATGCCCCGGCCAGCGATGAGACCGACCTGGTGGCGCTGTGGCGCGATCTGGCTCTGGCGCAGGGCATTGCCATCGATGTGTGTGTCGCCGCCGCCATGCGCCGCGGGGTGCTCGATGAAGCCGAGGCTAAGGGGGTAGGCAAGACCCAGTTCAATCTGCAGGCCCCGTTTCGTTTAAGCGGGCTGGGTCAGCTAGCCGAGGCCAGTCTGACCGCCGACCGCTTCGTCCAGTTCTAGGGGGATGAAATGACCAAGATAGCCTTTATCTGCCGGCGTGGTCCCCACGGTACGGCGAGTGGACGAGAGGGACTGGATGCCTTGCTGGCCACCTCTGCGCTGACGGAATCACTGGCGCTCTTCCTCATCGGTGACGGTGTGCTGCAATTGCTCAGGGAGCAGTCGCCACAGGGGATATTGCAGCGCCACTACGCCCCGACCTTCAAGATGCTGGAACTGTACGATGTCGAGGAGGTCTATGTCTGTGCGGCGTCGCTGGCCGAACGTGGTCTGACTGCCGGGGATCTGCTGATCCCAGTGACGGTACTGAGCCCTGCCGAGATCCGCCACCAGTGGGACAACTTCACCGCCCACATCAGCTTTTGAGGTGCCCATGATACAGCTGGTATTGAACTCTCCCTTTCTCAGCCAGGACCTCGAGCAGGTGCTGCGTTATCGTCAGGACGCGGATCTGCTGGTGCTGATGCAGGACGCCGTGGTGGCGACGACTGCCCCGCAGTGGTGCGAACGATTGAACGGGATCCCCCTCTATGTGATGGGGGAAGACCTGAAGGCGAGGGGCTTGTCCCCCAGGATCGGGATGGAACTCGACATGGCCGGTCTGATCAAACTGATCGCCGAACAGGGATCACCGCAGACCTGGGCCGGCTAGTTTTGATTTTTGCCTGTTAGCTCAGGTGGTTATCACAATAATGGCGGGATGTCATTTGCCCTTTTGGCGCACGAATTGTATAAATCTTGACTCCTCAGACAACAGGGCATAAAATTTCGCGTCCCCGTATCTGCGGGGAGGATTTTTCACACGTTTATGAAGTCATTATCAGGAGCCTTTTGATGGCAACTATTAACCAGTTGGTTCGCAAGCCACGCATCAAGCTCGTTGTGAAAAGCAACGTGCCGGCGCTGGAAGCGTGCCCTCAGAAGCGTGGCGTATGCACCCGTGTATACACCACCACCCCCAAGAAGCCTAACTCTGCACTGCGTAAAGTGTGCCGTGTACGTCTGACCAACGGCTTCGAAGTCACCTCCTACATCGGCGGTGAAGGTCACAACCTGCAGGAGCACTCCGTTGTTCTGATCCGTGGCGGTCGTGTCAAGGATTTGCCAGGTGTTCGTTATCACACCGTTCGTGGTGCGTTGGACTGTGCCGGTGTTAAAGACCGTAAGCAGGCTCGCTCCAAGTATGGCGTGAAGCGTCCGAAAGCTTAATGGTTCTCCGTTAAGTAAGGCCAAACGTTAATTCGTTTCTAGTTAGATAACTTTCTAGTTTTGGGTAACCCCTGAAGTTACGGAGAATTTGAAATGCCAAGACGTCGTGTTGTTGGTCAGCGTAAAATCCTGCCGGATCCCAAGTTCGGATCAGAGCTGCTGGCTAAATTTGTCAACGTAGTAATGGTTGACGGTAAGAAATCTGTTGCAGAAGCCATCGTTTATGGCGCCCTGGACATCATTGCCACCAAATCTGGCAAAGAGCACCTGGCCCTGTTCGAAGTCGCTCTGGACAACATTCGTCCGGCGGTCGAGGTTAAATCTCGTCGCGTCGGTGGTGCAACCTATCAGGTGCCGGTAGAAGTTCGTCCGGTTCGTCGCAATGCCCTGGCAATGCGCTGGTTGGTTGATGCCGCTCGTAAACGTGGTGAAAAATCAATGGCTCAGCGTTTGGCTGGCGAGCTGCTGGATGCCGCTGACAATAAGGGTTCGTCTGTCAAGAAACGTGAAGACGTTCACCGTATGGCTGAAGCGAACAAGGCCTTCGCTCACTTCCGCTGGTAATCCGCTTGCGCAGGGTCTTCTGGCTCTGCGCACCTTTAATTATCTGGGGACAAGTGCCCTAGTAAGAGGATGACAATGGCTCGTACAACCCCCATTGAGCGTTATCGTAACATCGGTATCTCTGCTCACATCGACGCCGGTAAGACTACTACTACCGAGCGCGTTCTGTTTTACACCGGTGTAAGTCACAAGATCGGTGAAGTTCACGATGGCGCCGCCACCATGGACTGGATGGAACAGGAACAAGAGCGTGGTATCACCATCACCTCCGCCGCGACCACCGCTTTCTGGTCCGGTATGGGTAAACAGTTCCAACCGCACCGTATCAACATCATCGATACCCCGGGCCACGTTGACTTTACTATCGAAGTAGAGCGTTCAATGCGTGTTCTGGACGGCGCCGTGATGGTGTACTGTGCCGTAGGTGGCGTACAGCCACAGTCTGAGACCGTATGGCGTCAGGCTAACAAGTACAAGGTTCCCCGTATCGCGTTCGTCAACAAGATGGACCGTACCGGCGCCAACTATCTGCGCTGCGTTGAGCACATCAAGACCCGTCTGAAAGGTACCCCGGTTCCGCTGCAACTGAACATCGGTGCAGAAGAGAACTTCAAGGGCGTTATCGACCTGGTCAAGATGAAAGCCATCAACTGGAGCGAAGCTGACCAGGGCGTGTCTTTCGATTACGAAGACGTCCCGGCCGAGCTGCTGGAACAAGCGCAAGAAATGCGCATGAACCTGGTTGAAGCCGCTGCTGAAGCGTCTGAAGACCTGATGGAAAAATACCTGGGTGGTGAAGAACTGACCGAAGAAGAGATCAAGAAAGCTCTTCGTCAGCGTGTTCTGAACAACGAAATCATCCTGGTTACCTGTGGCTCCGCGTTCAAGAACAAGGGCGTACAGGCCATGCTGGATGCCGTGGTTGACTATCTGCCGGCTCCGACCGACGTAGCAGCCATCGACGGTCTGAAGCTGGATGGCGTCACCAAAGACGAGCGTCACGCTTCCGATGACGAGCCGTTCTCTGCTCTGGCATTCAAGATTGCTACCGACCCGTTCGTTGGCAACCTGACCTTCTTCCGCGTTTACTCCGGTGTGGTTAACTCCGGTGACTCCGTGCTGAACTCTGTCAAAGAGAAGCGCGAGCGTTTTGGCCGTATCGTTCAGATGCACGCCAACAAGCGTGAAGAGATCAAAGAAGTTCGCGCAGGCGACATCGCCGCTGCCATCGGTCTGAAAGACGTGACCACTGGTGACACCCTGTGTGACGAAAAATCGCCGATCATCCTCGAGCGTATGGAATTCCCGGAGCCGGTAATCTCCATCGCGGTTGAGCCGAAAACCAAGGCTGACCAAGAGAAGATGGGTCTGGCACTCGGCCGTCTGGCGCAGGAAGATCCGTCTTTCCGCGTATGGACTGACGAAGAATCTGGCCAAACCATCATCGCCGGTATGGGTGAGCTGCACTTGGACATCATCGTTGACCGTATGCGTCGCGAGTTCAAGGTTGAAGCGAACGTAGGTAAGCCGCAGGTTGCCTACCGTGAAACCATCCGCAATACCGTCAAGGACATCGAAGGCAAGCATGCCAAGCAGTCCGGTGGTCGTGGTCAGTACGGTCACGTTGTGATCGACATGTACCCGCTGGAAGAAGGCAAAGCCTACGAGTTCGTTAACGACATCAAGGGCGGCGTGATTCCTGGTGAGTTCATCCCGGGTGTTGACAAGGGTATCCGTGAGCAGCTGAAGTCCGGCCCGCTGGCTGGCTATCCGGTAATGGATCTGGGCGTGCGTCTGCACTTCGGTTCCTACCACGATGTCGACTCCTCCGAACTGGCGTTCAAAATCGCTGCTTCCATGGCCTTTAAGGCTGGCTTCATGAAGGCCAACCCGGTTCTGCTCGAACCGATCATGAAAGTAGAAGTTGAGACTCCGGAAGATTACATGGGCGACGTGATCGGTGACCTGAACCGTCGTCGTGGCCTGATCGAAGGTATGGAAGACGGCCCGTCCGGCAAGATCGTTCGTGCTCTCGTGCCGCTGGCCGAGATGTTCGGTTATGCGACTGCCCTGCGTTCCGCTACCCAGGGTCGCGCTTCCTACGCCATGGAATTCGCCAAGTATCACGATGCCCCGACTAACGTCGCCCAGGCCGTGATCGAAGAGCGCAAATCCAAGTAATTTATGATTCCCCGCCTACGACGGTAGGCGGGTTTAACCTAGAAGGACTACGTCGTGTCTAAAGAAAAATTTGAGCGTAACAAACCGCACGTAAACGTCGGCACCATCGGCCACGTTGACCACGGTAAAACCACCCTGACCGCCGCCATCACCAACGTGCTGGCCAAGCACTTCGGTGGTAAAGCTTTCGCCTTCGACCAGATCGACAAGGCACCGGAAGAGCGTGAGCGTGGTATCACCATCAACACCTCCCACGTAGAATACGACACCGCTATCCGTCACTACGCCCACGTAGATTGCCCGGGTCACGCCGACTACGTTAAGAACATGATCACCGGTGCTGCCCAGATGGACGGCGCGATCCTGGTAGTAGCCGCGACTGACGGCCCGATGCCGCAAACTCGTGAGCACATCCTGCTGGGTCGCCAGGTTGGTATCCCGTACATGATCGTGTTCATGAACAAGTGCGACATGGTAGATGACGAAGAGCTGCTCGAACTGGTCGAGATGGAAGTTCGTGAACTGCTGACCGAGTACGACTTCCCGGGTGATGACCTGCCGGTAGTTCGTGGTTCCGCGCTGAAAGCGCTGGAAGGCGACGCAGCATGGGAAGAGAAGATCATCGAGCTGGCTCACCACCTGGATACCTACATCCCGGAGCCGGAGCGTGCCATTGACCTGCCGTTCCTGATGCCTATCGAAGACGTCTTCTCCATCGCTGGCCGTGGTACCGTTGTTACCGGTCGTGTAGAGCGCGGTATCGTTAAAGTTGGTGAGACTGTAGAAATCGTCGGTATCAAAGACACCGTTTCTACCACCTGTACCGGTGTTGAAATGTTCCGCAAACTGCTGGACGAAGGCCGTGCTGGTGAGAACGTTGGCGCCCTGCTGCGTGGCGTGAAGCGTGAAGAAGTTGAGCGTGGTCAAGTACTGGCCAAGCCGGGCTCCATCAAGCCGCACACCAAGTTCGAATCCGAAGTGTACGTGCTGTCCAAAGAAGAAGGTGGTCGTCATAC
>NZ_JAAILA010000007.1 GCF_010974825.1 Aeromonas rivipollensis
GGCTTTTCGAGGTTACCGACTGGGTTGTTTGCGTTGCCGCTTGCCCTGTCGATGGATGCGCATTATAGGGAGCTGGCTCGGATTGGCAAGGGTGATTTCGCATAAAATTCGCATTTCCAGCTCAACCGCTCACCAATCAACCAAGGCGGTGTTTTAATGCTCAAGCAGGGTTCCGTATGCAGGCACTTTCTACCCCTTGCCGGGTCAAGGGTGTCAGTAGATCAAGGTTGTATCGAATTGCCTTTCCCGAACACCATAACCATGGTGATCGGGATCCGGCCTTCGGGTAACATAGCGCCCCTTTGCGATTCTCACACTCTTGGGCTTTGGAGAGTTTAATGCCTTTTGCACTTGGCCAGCGTTGGATTAGTGATACAGAGACGGATCTGGGGTTGGGGACTGTCGTTGCTGTTGAAGGACGCATGGTTACCCTGTTGTTTCCGGCTACCGGTGAAAACCGCATGTATGCCAAAGAAGAGGCGCCGGTGACCCGGGTCAGCTTCAATGTGGGCGATCAGATTGTCACTCACGAAGACTGGACCATGACGGTCGAAGAAGTGCAGGAAAAAGACGGCCTGCTTATATATGTAGGTGTACGCACCGACAACGATGAGCCCGTTGCCCTCAAGGAAGTGTTTCTCAGCAACTTTATCAAGTTCAACAAGCCGCAGGATCGCCTGTTCGCCGGTCAGATTGACCGCATGTCCCGCTTTACCCTGCGCTACGAGGCGCTGATCAACCAGCACCAACGCCGTCGCAACCCGACTCGTGGTCTGGCCGGTGGCCGGGTCAGCCTGATCCCGCACCAGCTCTATATCGCCCATGAAGTGGGTCACCGCTACGCCCCGCGTGTATTGCTGGCCGATGAGGTGGGCCTGGGCAAGACCATAGAAGCGGGCATGATCATCCATCAGCAGCTGCTCTCCGGTCGCGCCCATAGGGTGCTCATCCTGCTGCCCGAAACCTTGCAGCACCAGTGGCTGGTCGAGATGCTGCGCCGCTTCAACCTGCACTTCTCCCTGTTTGACGAGGAGCGCTGTATCGAGGCATTCGCCGATGCGGAGAACCCCTTCGAAACCGAGCAGCTGGTGATCTGCAGCCTCGACTTCCTGCGCAAGAAGCGTCGTCGCTTCGAGCAGGTGCTGGAAGCCGAGTGGGATCTGCTGGTTGTCGACGAAGCGCACCATCTGGAGTGGAGCGAGGAGGCGCCGAGCCGTGCCTACGAAATGGTGGAGGCGCTGGCCGAACAGGTGCCTGGTGTGCTGCTGCTGACCGCGACCCCGGATCAGCTGGGCCACCAGAGCCACTTTGCCCGTCTGCGCCTGCTCGACCCCGAGCGTTTCTACGACTACGAGGCCTTCCTCGCCGAGGAACAGGCCTACGGTCAGGTCGCCAGCGCGGCGCAAGAGCTGCTGGATGGCGAGACCCTGAGCGATGAAGCCAGGCAGACCCTCGCCAGCCAGCTGGAAGGGCTGGACTTGAGCGATGCTGCCGCCCGCCAACAAGCGGTCACCAAGCTGTTGGATCAGCATGGCACCGGCCGGGTGCTGTTCCGCAACAGCCGCGCCAATATTCAGGGCTTCCCCGAGCGTCACCTCAACGTCTACCCCATGCCGCTGCCGGAGCAGTACAAGACCGCCATCAAGGTGATGGGCATGATGGGTGGCAATGGTGGCGATCTGCAGACCCGCGCCCTGCGCTACCTCTACCCCGAGAAGATCTTCCAGCAGTTCGAAGGCGACAACGCCACCTGGACCCAGTTCGACCCCCGCGTCGAATGGTTGCTGGAGCTGCTGCTCTCTGCCCGTCAACAGAAGGTGCTGGTGATCTGCTCCGAAGCTGCCACCGCCATCACGCTGGAAGAGGCGCTGCGTACCCGTGAAGGGATCCGCGGCACAGTGTTCCATGAAGGGATGTCCATCCTCGAGCGGGACAAGGCCTCAGCCTATTTCGCGCAAGAGGATGGCGGCGCCCAGGTGCTACTCTGCTCCGAGATCGGCTCAGAGGGTCGCAACTTCCAGTTTGCCAGCCATCTGGTGCTGTTCGATCTGCCTCTCAACCCGGACCTGCTGGAACAGCGTATCGGCCGACTGGACCGTATCGGTCAGCAGAATACCGTCGAGATCCACGTTCCCTATCTGGAAGGGACTGCCCAGCGCGCCCTGCAGCTGTGGTATCACGACGGCCTGGACGCGTTCGAGCAGACCTGTCCGACTGCCCGCCCGGTATTCGAAGCGGTGCGTGACGAGCTGTTCGAACTGCTTGCCGCCAATACGGGTGATCAAGCCGCTCTGGATACCCTGCTGGCCAGGACACGGGAGATCCACGAGCCGCTCAAATCCCGCATGGAGCAGGGTCGCGATCGCCTGCTGGAGATCCACTCCAGCGGTGGCGCCGCCGCCCAGCAGCTGGTCGACAAGCTGGCCGCCGAAGATGACGACACCGGCATGATCTCCTTCGCCCTCAAGATGTTCGACGAGATCGGCGTCAATCAGGATGACAGGGGCGAGAACGCACTGGTGCTGACGCCCGGGGATCACATGCTGGTCTCCAGCTTCCCGGGCTTGCCGCAAGACGGCATGACCATCACCTTCGATCGCAACACCGCCCTGTCGCGGGATGACATGGCGCTGCTCTCCTGGGATCACCCCATGATGCGCGGCGGTATCGACCTGATCCTGGGCTCCGAGATCGGTGCTACCTCGGTCGCACTGCTCAAGAACAAGGCGCTGCCCATCGGCTCCATCCTGCTTGAGCTGATCTTCGTTGCCGAGTCTGCGGCCCATCCCCAGCTCTACCGCTTCATGCCGCCGACCCCGATCCGTCTGCTGATGGACAAGAACGGCCAGAATCTGGGCGAAAAAGTGGCGTTCGATGCCTTCAACCGCCAGCTGACCCCGGTCAACCGCCACCTCGGCAGCAAGCTGGTCACCGCGTCACAGCCGGTGATCCACGGCCTGATTGGCAAGGGGCAGGTCATTGCCGACGAGCTGAAAGCCGGGATTGTCGACAAGGCCCGCGCCCAGATGGCGCAGACTCTGCAGCAGGATCTGGATCGTCTGGAAGCGCTCAAGGCGGTCAACCCGAACGTGCGCGACAGCGAACTGGATTATCTGCGCAATCTGCAGGCAGAATTGCACCACCTGATCGATCAGACCCAACTCAAGCTGGACGCAATCCGCTTTATCGTGGTCACCCATAACTGACAAGGTACCGACCGACAGCGGCCAGACCCAGCTCAAGCTGGATACCCAATGCCGCTTTATCGTGGTCACCCATAACTGATGGGGGCTTGCCCCCACCTTCTGATGCGAGACATTTATGTTTGAATACTCACCGCCTCTGGAACCCTGGCTCGATATCCTGTTCAAGGACAAGGACATCATGGTGGTCAACAAGCCCACTGGCCTGCTGAGCGTCCCCGGGCGCGGCCCCGAGAATGAAGACAGCGTCCTGCATCGGGTGAAACAGCAGCACCCCAAGGCGGCGGCAGCTCATCGCCTCGACATGTCCACCACTGGCGTCATTGTCATTCCCCTCAATCCCAATTCCCATCGGGAGCTGAGCCGACAATTTCGCGAGCGGGAAACCGAGAAGCACTACCTCGCCTGGGTGTGGGGCGAGCCGGAGGCAGACTCGGGTCAGGTCGACCTGCCGCTCTGCGTCGACTGGCCCAATCGCCCGAAGCAGAAGGTGGATCATGAAGAAGGACGCCACGCCCTGACCCTGTGGGAAAAACTGAAGGTGGAGAACGGCAACAGCCTGATCAAGCTGACCCCTATCACGGGTCGCTCCCATCAGCTGCGCGTCCATATGCTGGAGCTGGGGCACCCGATTCTGGGTGACAACCTCTATGCCCATCCGGATGCACTGGCGGCGGCGCCCCATCTCTACCTGCATGCGGCCATGCTGACCATCAGCCACCCTCGCAGCGGCGAGCGGATGACCTTCGAAGCCCCGGCCCCCTTCCAGCTCTGATCCGAAGGGATGCGAAGCAAATCGCAGAGATAAAAAAGCCCCCATCGCGAGATGGGGGCTTTTTCATTAGGGTCAGACGCGAATATCGATCCTGCTTCCGAGGGAAGCGCTGGCCGATGTCGGCGCTACCGGAGCGGACTGCGCTGCCGTTGCCAGCAGTTTCAAAGCCGATTCGCCCTCCTGGGTCTGCTGCTTCTTGGCCAGGCTGGCCACCATCAGTGCAGAACCAAACGACGCATTTGCAGAGCTAGAAATATCCATTGTGTACCTCCTGCCTAAACACTATCGGCCGGGCTCCGCGAGACATGAGCCATATCGTTCAGAGCAGGTATGCCTTGTTCGGCGCACGCCGTGCCAGCCAGCGCTCCTCCATCTCCAGCAGGGTCTGATAGGCCTTGGACGCCTGCTCCGGGCGACTGAACAGATAGCCTTGTCCGTAGAGATGGATGTCGGTCAATGAACGCAGCACGTCGAGCTGGCCCTGGGTCTCTATACCTTCACACACCAGCTTCTTGCCCAGCATGGAGCCCATGCGGCAGATGTTGGCCACCAGCTCGGCCGCCTCTATGGAGGTGTCTATGCCCTGGATGAAGGATCTGTCTATCTTCACCTTGCTCACCGGCAGCTTCTGCAGATAGCTAAGAGATGAGTAACCGGTCCCGAAGTCATCCAACGCCAGGTGAACCCCCTGCTGGCTGAGATCCTGCATCAGCTGCAGCGAGTTCTTCACCTCGCGCATTGTGGTGTCTTCCGTCACCTCCAGTACCAGACAGGATGCGGGAATATGGTGTTCCATCAGCGCCTTGGCCACCAGCTTCAACAGGTTGCGCTGATACATGCCAGGGGAGATGTTGACGCACATCTGCAGATCGACCAAGCCCAGGTGCTGCCACTGGTGGAGCTGCTCGCACGCCGTGTTCAGCACCCAGCTCCCCAGCTTCTCGGCAAGCTGGAACTCTTCCGCCACTTGGATCACCTCGTTGGGTGGTATGAAGCCAAGCTCGGGATGACGCCACCTCAGCAGCGCCTCCACCGCCTCGCAGCGACCGCTCTCCAGATTGACTATGGGTTGGTAATAGAGCTCCAGGGCATTGTGTTCCAGCGCCATCACCATGTCGGAGGCGAGGTGCTTGCGCCTGGCGGTTTCGTTGAGCAGGGAGCTGTCATAGATGACATAAGGCACATGGGTCTTGCGGCTGTGGAACAGCGCCTGCTCCGCCCGGCTCAGCAGCTCCTGGGTCTGGTTGCTGTCCGTGGGGAAGAAGGCGATGCCTATGCCCACCTCCAGCCGGAAGGGGTAGCTGTCGATGATGATGTCTTGCTTGATGGCGTGGAGCACTCTTGCCACCAGCTCCCTGACCTGGCGCAGGTCGCTGCTGTCCCGTTGCAGCATGGCGAGCTGATCGCCCCCGAGACGCGCCACCCACTCGCCGTTTTCACACAGGGCACGCAGCCGCTTGGCCAGCTCCTGCAGCAGTATGTCCCCTGTGCTGTAGCCAAACTTGCTGTTGATGTCCCGAAAATCGTTGATGTCGATCAGTATCAGACCAAAGGGAGTATCACGGCTGACATAGGACTCCATCTTCTCCAGCAGGGCCAGCCTGTTGGCCAGACCGGTCAGCGGATCGACCCGGGCCGTTCTGAAATGACGCCTGGCTTCACGCACCAACAGAGCGCTGAGCAGAATGACGGAGATCACCAAGCCCAACACCATGAACAACAGGGCATCGCGCAGCTGGCCGAAGCGCTTGTCATTGCCCGAATAGACGTTGATGTTCTTCTGCATCATGGAGGCGAGAGAGTAAGAGAGCGGCTCCTGCAAGGGCGCAAGGGTCATCATGATCTGCTGGTAGTCCGGCATCCCCGGCTTCAGCCTGGTCAGCTCCGGCTCCAGCTTGCGGATATTGCTTTCGGTCAGCTGGACCAGCCGCAGCGTCTTCGGATTGTCCGCCAGACTCTTGCGCAATTGGCCGCTCAGCAGTATGGGGGTGCGGCTCCACAGGATGTCATAGCGCAGCAGCAGGGTTTCATGGTCGATGCCGCCGTAGTGGTAAATCTCGACGGCATTGATAAAGCGCCCCAGCTCGAGCTGCAACTGCATCAATGCCCAGGAGACGTCATAGGTATACTTTTCCATCACCCGGGTCGCATTTTGTATCTGCACCAGGCAATACAGCGTGCTACCCGTGAATAACAGAATGGATAGATAAAGAACGCCGAGTAAGGGCCAGGCCCTGGTCTTCGCTTTCACCCAGTACTCCCGCAAGTCACCGTCTTTACTGCTGAATATCGATTGCGCTCAGTTGCCAGATCATCATGTCGGTGAACTCGGATCGCTTGAGTTCGGGATGCTGATCCAGCGGCAGGATAAACCAGAGCGGCCCTTTGTCACGTACCCGCATGGTCACCCCATCATCCTGCCAGGCCAAGATGGGATCGTATTGCCTGACCTTATCCCAGTTGATCCGGATCTGGAAACTATTCAAGGCGGTGAGCGTGATGCTCTTGCCGTTGGCCTTCACCGCCGTCAGCACATCCGCCAGCTTGGGTCCCACGTATTTGTGCGGTTTGTCCACCCAGGGATTGCTCGTCACTATCTCATGCTGTGGCAGGGCCTGGATCATGGCCATGTCGAAGGCAACCTCACCATCACTCGGGTCGGCGGGATCCAGATTCCCCGTCACCTTGAGGATCACGGGCCCTTCGGGAGCGGCCAATGCCATGGTGGGGACGACAAGGGAAAACAGTAATGGGATCAGGCCTAATGTTCGCATGCTTACCTCAGATCATTTCACTATCAACAACTTCAGCTTAGTAGCACTAAAAAAAACGGCCCGCAAAAGCGAGCCGTTTGATGACTATGACGGAATTACATCATACCCATACCGCCCATGCCACCCATATCAGGCATGGCCGGGGTATCTTTCTTCGGCAGCTCGGAGATCATGCACTCTGTGGTGATCATCAGGCCGGCGATGGAAGAGGCGAACTGCAGGGCAGAACGGGTCACCTTGGTCGGATCCAGGATGCCCATGGCCAGCATGTCACCGTACTGTTCGGTGTAGGCGTTGTAGCCGAAGTTACCTTCACCGTTCTTCACGGCGTTGGCAATGACGGAGGCTTCTTCACCGGCGTTGATGACGATCTGACGCAGCGGCGCTTCCATGGCGCGCAGGGCGACCTTGATACCCACGTTCTGGTCTTCGTTGTCACCACGCAGGGAGGCCAGCTTGGCGGCTACGCGCACCAGCGCCACACCACCACCGGCAACCACACCCTCTTCTACGGCAGCGCGAGTGGCGTGCAGGGCATCGTCAACACGGGCTTTCTTCTCTTTCATCTCGACTTCGGTGGCAGCGCCAACCTTGATCACGGCAACACCGCCGGCCAGCTTGGCCACGCGCTCTTGCAGCTTCTCACGGTCATAGTCAGAAGAGGTATCTTCGATCTGCTGACGGATCTGAGCCACGCGGCTCTCGATCAAGGCGGCATCACCCACGCCATCGATGATGGTGGTGTTCTCTTTGGTGATGACGATGCGCTTGGCACGGCCCAGATCTTCCAGGGTCGCTTTTTCCAGCTCCATGCCCACTTCTTCGGAGATCACGGTACCACCGGTCAGGATGGCGATATCCTGCAGCATGGCCTTGCGACGGTCGCCGAAGCCCGGCGCCTTGACGGCGGCGACTTTCACGATGCCGCGCATGGTGTTGACCACCAGGGTCGCCAGCGCTTCACCTTCCACGTCTTCGGCCACGATGATCAGCGGTTTGCCCGCCTTGGCCACGCCTTCCAGCACCGGCAGCATTTCGCGGATGTTGGAGATCTTCTTGTCCACCAGCAGGATGAAGGGGTCGTCCAGCTCGACGGAGCCGGTTTCCGGCTTGTTGATGAAGTAGGGGGAGAGGTAGCCACGGTCGAACTGCATGCCTTCGACGACAGCCAGCTCGTCTTCCAGACCCTGACCGTCTTCTACGGTGATCACGCCGTCACGGCCGACCTTGTCCATGGCTTCGGCGATCAGTGCACCCACTTTCTCGTCGGAGTTGGCGGAGATGGTACCGACCTGAGCGATGGCGTTGTTGTCGGCGCAGGGCTGGGACAGGGCCTGCAGCTCGGCGACGGCGGCCACGACGGCCTTGTCGATACCGCGCTTCAGATCCATGGGGTTCATGCCGGCAGCGACGGCCTTCAGGCCTTCGTTGACGATGGCTTGCGCCAGTACGGTGGCAGTGGTGGTACCGTCACCGGCGGCGTCGTTGGCCTTGGAAGCGACTTCCTTGACCATCTGGGCGCCCATGTTCTGGAACTTGTCTTCCAGCTCGATCTCGCGGGCAACGGAAACGCCATCCTTGGTGATGGTCGGGGCACCAAAGGACTTGTCCAGTACCACGTTGCGGCCTTTCGGGCCCAGGGTCACCTTGACGGCGTCGGCCAGGATGTTGACGCCTTCCAGCATCTTGATGCGGGCTTCGTTGCCAAACTTAACTTCTTTAGCTGCCATGTTCTTCAGTCCTTAAATCAATTCGGGAAAAGGGGGGAAGTGATTACGCTTCGACAATCGCCAGGATGTCGGTCTCGGACAGGATCAGCACGTCCTGGCCATCCAGCTTCTCGGTCTTCACGCCGTAGCCTTCGTTGAAGATCACCTTGTCACCCACCTTGACGGCGAGGGCTTTGACATCGCCATTGTCCAGAATTCGGCCAGTCCCCACGGCAAGAACTTCACCACGGGTGGACTTCTGGGCCGCAGTGCCAGTCAAGACGATGCCGCCAGCGGATTTGGCTTCAGCTTCGATGCGCTTGATGATGACGCGGTCGTGCAGTGGACGAATTTTCATCGATAACTCTCCCAAAATGAGTCTCTGTGTTGCTTGAGGAATGGCCGCAGTCGGCCAAATTTGTTATGCCCCTGATCTGGGGCAATTTGGGTAGCCCTTCAAGGGCAAATACAAAAAAAATATTTTCACGTACTATGAGTATCTTCGATGGATCACCCACCCCCAATCAGGAAGGCGGATGGACGCGGCCAGCATTTAGGCCCAGAGCACATAGAGACCCTGCCTTGAGCCGACCCAATCCCATGCTGACCGAGCCCATGACGCCAGTGCTGCTGCGCATGACGGGCCCCATGATCCTCGGCATCATCGCCATACTGGCATTCAATCTGGTCGATACCTTCTTCATCGGCATGCTGGGCACCCAGGCGCTGGCCGCCATCAGCTTCACCTTTCCGGTCACCTTCGTGGTCACCTCCCTCACCATGGGGCTGGGAGCGGGACTGTGCGCCCTGCTTGGTCATGCCCTGGGCCAGGGCCGTCACGACGAGGCCGCCCGCATCACCACCGACTGCCTGTTCCTCGCCGTCATCCTGGTGACCCTGCTCGCCGTGCTGGGGGCCTTGACCATAGAGCCCCTCTTTACCTTGCTGGGCGCCAGCGCCGAGCTCATTTCCCTCATCCATGACTACATGCTGATCTGGTATCTGACCGTGCCCATGCTGGTCATCCCCATGGTCGGCAATGCCGCCATCCGGACCACAGGGGATACCAAGACCCCCAGCCTGGTGATGGGGGTGGCCGGTCTGGTCAACGGGGTGCTGGATCCCCTGCTCATCTTCGGGCCCGGCCCTTTCCCCGAATGGGGCATTCGCGGCGCCGCCATCGCTACCTCGATCTCCTGGCTGATGGCCATGCTGGTCAGCCTGCACATACTGCGCAAGCGGGAGCAACTGCTGTCATGGCGCCTCTCCCCTCGCCCGCGGCTGCTGGCCCACTGGCGCGCCCTGCTGCAGGTGGCGGTGCCCGCTTCCTTCACCAACATGCTCAATCCGCTGGCCAACGCCGTGCTGATGGTCATCTTCGCCGGCCTGGGTACCGAGGTGGTGGCTGCCTATGGGGCCGCCTCCAGGGTGGAGGCGCTGCTGCTGATCGTGATGATGGCGCTCTCTTCCGTGCTGGCCCCCTTCGTCTCGCAGAACTGCGGGGCGGGCAATCCGGCGAGAGCCAGGGCAGCCCTGCTGCTCTGCATGCGGTTCGCCCTGCTGTTCCAGCTCGCCATCTACGGCCTCGTCTGGCTGCTGGCCCCCCTCATCGCCAACCTGTTCAGCGATCACCCTCAGGTAGTTCGGCTGATCGTGCTCTACCTGCATCTGGTGCCCATCGGCTACGGTTTTCAGGGCATGGTGATGTTGCTGGCCTCGGCCCTCAACGGGGTCAGAGCCTCGACGGTGTCATTCGTCTTCAACGGCATGCGGCTGTTTGTCTTCTTGCTGCCAGGGGCCTGGCTGGGTGCAAAGCTGGGGGGAGAGCAGGGGATCTATCTGGGGATATTACTGGCAAACCTGGCGGCGGGGCTGCTGGCCTGGGGTTATGCCCACCGCAGGTTTGAGGGGCTCTGCCATCAGGTCCACCCCTGACGGCGAGGGCCCCGATATGGCGGCCGACGCCGTTCACTCACTCTTTGCGTTCAAATTCGCCTTCGATTGTGGTTCCGCCACCCTTGGCCCGATCCGGCTGCCCCTCGCCAGGGCGCGCCTCGAACGGCGGTTGCTGCCCCTGGAAGCCCCCCATCTGCATCCTGAACTGGCTGCTGCCCACCAGCTTGTCGGCCAGCCGGTTGCGCAGCCAGGGCTGCAGCAGCAGGATGCCGAAGAAGTCGGTCACAAAACCCGGAATGATCAGCAGCAGACCGGCCAGCGCCAGCATCATGCCTCCCATCACCTCGCGGCCCGGCATCTCGCCCTGCTGCATCTTCTGCTGGGCGCTGAACAGGGTCTTGATCCCCTCGCTGCGCACCAGGGAAGAGCCCAGCACCGCGGTCAGCACCAGCAGGCCCACGGTCGGCAAGGCACCAATTACCGAGCCCACCTCTATCATCACGGTGAGCTCCAGCAATACCAGGCCAACCAACAACAGTAACAACTTGCCCATAGCAACCTCAGTGCGGTGAATAAATGAACCTGCCATCGCGCAGTCAGCGGAGTATGGCCCATGCCAACTCGTCATCGCGCAGGTCTCTTGTCACTAAAATGGGGAGCCCTGGCGGTTTTTCAAGTCCGCGGCGTCAGACAACCCGGGTTCGGGAGAAATATTTAGTCGCCCAACTGTGATTGAAGTGATTGTTCTGTCAAAGTTAATCGCTCAATTGCAATATCTGTTTAATGACCACAAGATATTTGGGGTTGCCTCAAATTTAGTGATCCAAGTCTAATATCAGATACCTCAATTGAGGTAAGATCTATCCCAGTCATTGCACAGGGGAGCCACAGGTTCCCCACTGCCCCACCCGATGTGTGGTGCTTCAGGATGAAATGTGCGTAAGGAAGTCGCGACCACTCGGTGAGGATCGTTTCCATTTATCTGATTTCTGAGGCATTACAATGAGCGACATCAAGAACGTCCGCATTGAAGAAGACCTGCTGGGCACCAAAGAAGTTTCCAACGATCTCTATTACGGTGTGCATACCCTGCGCGCCGTCGAGAACTTCAAGATCAGCACTCAGAAGATTTCTGACGTTCCCGAATTTGTCCGTGGCATGGTGCTGACCAAGAAGGCCGCCGCACTGGCCAACGGTGAGCTGGGCACCATACGTCCCGAAATCGCTGACAAGATCATCGAAGCCTGTGACCTGATGCTGAACACCGGCAAGTGCTTCGACCAGTTCCCGGTCGATGTCTATCAGGGCGGCGCCGGTACCTCCGTCAACATGAACACCAACGAAGTGCTGGCCAACATAGCACTCGAGTTGATGGGTCTGGAGAAGGGCCGTTACGACGTCATCAACCCCAACGATCACGTCAACAAGTGCCAGTCCACCAACGACGCCTACCCGACCGGTTTCCGCGTGGCCGTGGTCAACAGCACCGACACCACCCTCCATGCCCTGGAAGCGCTGATCGCTGCCTTCGATGCCAAGGCTGCCGAATTCAAGAGCATCCTGAAGATGGGTCGTACCCAGCTGCAGGATGCTGTCCCCATGACCCTGGGTCAGGAGTTCCACGCCTTCGCCGTCACCCTGCGCGAAGAGATCAAGTCCATCAAGCGTTGCCAGGAGCTGCTGCTGGAAGTGAACCTGGGCGCCACCGCCATAGGTACCGGCCTGAACACCCCGCCCGAGTACTCCGCCCTGGCCATCAAGCGCCTGGCCGAGATCACAGGTCGTGCCTATGTGCCGGCAGAGGATCTGATCGAAGCGACCTCCGACTGCGGCGCCTACGTCATGCTGCACGGCGCCATCAAGCGTCTGGCCATGAAAATGTCCAAGATCTGTAATGACCTGCGTCTGCTCTCCTCCGGCCCGCGTACCGCGCTCAAAGAGATCAACCTGCCGGAAATGCAGGCTGGCTCTTCCATCATGCCGGCCAAGGTCAACCCCGTCATCCCGGAAGTGGTCAACCAGTCCTGCTTCAAGGTGTTCGGTAACGATGTCACCATCACCTTCGCCGCCGAAGCCGGTCAGCTGCAGCTGAACGTCATGGAGCCGGTGATTGGTCAGGCCATGTTCGAATCCCTGAGCCTGATGGAAAAAGCCTGCATCTCCCTGCGCGAGAAGTGCGTGGAAGGCATCACCGCCAACCCGGAAATCTGCATGAACCACGTGCTGAACTCTATCGGCATCGTGACCTACCTGAACCCCTTCATCGGTCACCACGAAGGTGACATCGTCGGCAAGATCTGTGCCCAGACCGGCAAGAACGTCCGCGAAGTCGTGCTTGAGCGCGGCCTGCTGACCGCCGAGCAACTGGACGAGATCCTCTCCATCGAGAACCTGATGAATCCGCAATACAAGGCCAAGCGTTACACCCGCGAAGCCACCGTATAACCGGAATCCTGGGCCGGGTATATCCCGGCCCCATAGAGTCAGTTCCCGAGCGGCCTCCTGCTAGTCCCGTCGGGAATTGGCTTTCTGCCTAATAAAACCTAAAAAAACTGGAAAATGGAGTGTTCGCTATGATTGGAATCGAGTTACTTGTGGTGCTCGCCGCTATCTATCTGGGGGCCCGGATAGGCAGCATCGGCATCGGCTTTGCCGGTGGTCTGGGGGTGCTGGTACTGACCTGGGGTCTGGGCATGCCCATCCCGAGCGATCAGCTGGTTGCCTACCTCCCCTGGGACGTGATCATGATCATCGCGTCCGTCATCTGCGCCATCGCCTGCATGCAGCTCGCTGGCGGGATGGACTACCTGGTGCACCTGGCAGAGAAGGCACTGCGCAAGAATCCCAAGCACATCACCTTCGCCGCCCCCGTCGTCACCTACCTGATGACCATGCTGGCCGGTACCGGCCACACCGCCTTCTCCACCCTGCCGGTGATAGCAGAAGTGGCCAAGGAGCAGGGCATTCGCCCCTCCCGTCCGCTCTCCATCGCGGTCGTTGCCTCCCAGATCGCCATCACAGCCTCGCCCATCTCGGCAGCCGTGGTAGCCTTCTCCGGCATGCTGGAGCCGCTCGGTGTCGACTACCTGACCCTGCTGGCCATCTGCATCCCGTCCAGCTTCATCGCCTGTCTGCTGGGGGCCTTCGTGGCCAACATGCTGGGCAAGCCGCTGGAGCAGGATGAAGTCTACCTGGAGCGCAAGGCCAAGGGCCTGATCAAGCTGCGCGGCACCAGCAAGGTGGAGCTCAAGCCTTACGCCAAGCTCTCCGTCGGCATCTTCGTCGTCGCCATAGTGGCAGTGATGGCCTATGCCACCGCCATCTCCGGCAACGTGGGCCTGATCGCCAGCCCGCCCATCCCCCGCGATGGCGCCATCATGGGCATCATGCTCTCCGCCGCCACCCTGATGGTGCTGTTCTGCAAGCTGGACGCCGCCCAGATCACCAACATGCCGACCTTCAAGTCCGGTATGTCCGCCTGTATCTGCGTACTGGGTGTGGCCTGGCTCGGCAACGTCTTCGTGAAGGGCAACATGGTCGAGATCCAGGCGTTCGCCGGCGATCTGCTGAGCCAGTACAGCTGGCTGCTGGCCGTGGTGCTGTTCTTCTCCTCCATGCTGCTCTACTCCCAGGGTGCCACCACCAAGGCACTGATGCCGGCCGCGCTGGCACTGGGCGTCAGCCCGCTGGCGGCCATCGCCTCCTTCGCCGCCGTGAGCGCCCTGTTCGTGCTGCCGACCTACCCGACCCTGTTGGCGGCGGTCGAGATGGACGACACCGGCTCCACCCGGATTGGCAAGGCGGTGTTCAACCACCCCTTCTTCATCCCGGGCGTGGCCACCATCGCCATGGCAGTGGCGCTGGGCTTCTTCTTCGGCGGTCTCATCCTCTGATAGCGAGCAACTCCTTGCCAAACGGCCCTTCGGGGCCGTTTTTTTATATCCGGCCACCGCGAATGGCCCCCGAATGCCCATGAAAAAAGCCGCTCAAGGGAGCGGCTCTCGTCATCAGGGGCAAGATCCTCAGCTGGTCTGCCGGGTACCGAAATAGTCGGCGAGGAAGTCATCGAAGGAGAGGCTGTCACCGCGCTCCCGCTCCCGCTGCTTGGCCAGGGAGTCACGCGCCTCACCGGCGAAGTAGGCCTCATCCCAGTACTGCAGCTCACCGCTCAGCATCTCTTCCCGGTAACGGCTCGCCAGAGCGTCGCCGAAGCAGCCGTTGTCCTGGCCGCTCTCCAGCAACTGCTTGAGCAGGCGGGCGGAGTAGGTCAGCTCGGGGTTGAGCAGCTTCTCCCTGTGCATGGCTAGGGTTTCCCGGTAACGGTTGCGGCCGCAGCAACGATCCAGCAGTTCGGCGACCTGGGCCAGCTCGTCGAACAGCTTGAGCCCGTACTCCTTGAGACCGATGGCATTGCCCTGCTCGTCTTCCAGCTCGAGGCCGGGGCGGCGCCCTTCCAGCACCACCTTGTTCTGGTTGCGACGATTGCGGGCTATCTCCTCGTCATCCAGCACGGGAGACGGGCGCAGCAGGCACCAGACCAGGAAGAGATCGAAGAAGCGGATCTGATCCACCTCTATGCCGAACGGCGTGAAGGGATTGACGTCCACGGTGCGCAGCTCTATGTATTCGATGCCGCGCTGCTCCAGCGCATCCGAGGGCTTCTCGCCGCTGCGCGGGGTGCGCTTGGGCCGGATCGGGGCGTACAGCTCGTTCTCCAGCTGCAGCACGTTGTCGTTGAGCTGGCGGTACTCGCCGTTCACCTTGACCCCTATCTTGGCAAACTCGGGATCATGGGTGTTGATGGCGCGGCGCAGGCTGCTCACGTAAGCGGGCAGGTTGTCGTGGCTGATCTTGAGCCCCGCCTGGGCGCTGTTGGTATAACCGAGATCGGACAGACGCAGGGCGGTGGCATAGGGCAGATAGAGGGTCCCCTTGCCAATCTTCTGGAACGGCAGGCTGCTCTTGCGCCCCTTGAGGAAGGAGTCGCAGATGGCCGGGGAGGCGCCGAACAGATAAGGCACCAGCCAGCCGAAGCGATAGACGTTGCGGATCAGTCCCATGTACTTGTCGGAGATGAAGCGCTGGCTGCAGCACCCCTCGCCCACCAGATCCTGCCACTCGCACCAGAAGCTGTCCGGCATGGAGAAGTTGAAGTGCACCCCGGCAATCACCTGCATCAGGCTGCCGTAGCGGTTCTTCAGGCCTTGGCGATAGAGGGTCTTCATCCGCCCTATGTTGGAGCTGCCGTACTGGGCCAGGCGGATGCTCTCCTCGTCACCGACGAAGCAGGGCATGGAGAGGGGCCAGATCCGCTCATCCCCCAGGTGATGAATGGCGTGGCGATGGATGTCGCCAAGCTGCTCGATCAGGCTCTCGATGGAGTCGGTCGCCGGGGTGATGAACTCCAGCAGGCTCTCGGAGTAGTCGGTGGTGATGTTGGCATGGGTCAGGGCCGACCCCAGGCCTCTGGGGTGATCGGTCTGGGCCAGGGTCCCTTCCGGGGTGATGCGCAGACATTCACGTTCGATCCCGCGCCGGATCCCCTTGAGGGCGGCCACCCGATCAGGGGTGCCCAGCGCGGTCAGCAACTCGGTGAGCGACAAGCTAGTAGTAGTCATATTCACGGCTCATGTATGGCCGCCCCACCTGGGGCGGCGCTCATTTTTTTGCAACGCCCCTCAGGGCAGTTGCAGCGGATAGATGGGAAGATGAAGCTCGCTCAAGGGTTTTTCAAGCTTTTGCTTGTCCCCCACCACCACAATCACCATGTCGGCCGGGTCGAGCCAGCGCGCCGCACTGGCTTTTAGCGTCTCAGGCGACACCGTTTTGATAAGCTGGTTCTGGGCCTGCACATAGTCCGGCTTCAGCCCATACATGATCATCTGCAGCAGGAAGCCCGCCTTCTGACCGAGGGTCTCGTAGGAGAGCGCATCCTGCTGGGAGACGGCGCTGCGCATGTAGGCCAGCTCCACCGGGGTGGGCCCGCTCGCCCGGTAGCCATCCATCTCCTTGAGGAACTGGCGGATGGCATCTGCGGTGGCATCGGTGCGCACGTTGGCGCCGGTGGCGAAAATGCCGGCCTCGCGGTTCGCCTGGAAGCCCGAGCTGGCACCATAGGTGTAGCCCTTGTCTTCCCGCAGGTTGAGGTTGATGCGGCTGTTGAAGTTGCCCCCCAGGTTGAAGTTCATCAGGTTGGCGACGAAGTAGTCCCCGGTGGTGTCAAACGGCATGGCACGGCGGCCGATGCGGATCACCGACTGGGGCGCCCCCGGCTTGTCCACCAGATAGATGCCCGGCTTGGCCTGCTCCCCCTTGAGCTTGAGATCCCCCAGGGTAGGGGCAGGCCCCTGCCACTGGGTGAGGAAGCCGAGCTGCTGTTCGACCTGTTGCTGGGTCACATCCCCGGTCACCACCACCTTGGCATTGGTCGGGTTGTAGTAGGTGTGATAGAAGCGCTTAACGTCCGCCAGGGTCAGTTTCTCGACATCGGTCAGCACCCCGTCGGTCGGCTGACCGAGGCGGTTCTGCTCGCCGTAGACCAGCTCACGGAACGCCTGCCCCGCCAGCCACTCCGGCTGCTGCTCGTTCTGCTTCATGCCTTGCAGCATCTGCGCCTTGAGCCGCTCGAAGTCCGCCTCCCGCAGGCCGGGTTGCAGCAGTACCTCGCGCACCAGTGCCAGCGTCTGGGGCAGCTTGTCGGTCAGGCTGCTGATAGTGATGAGGTTGTTGTACTGGGCGGTCGAGACGCTGATGCTGGCGCCGAGCTTTTGCAGCTCGTCGCTGAGCTCGGCCTCGGAGAGGCGCGCCGTCCCCTGCCCCAGCATGGCGGCGGTGAGACTGGCCAGCCCCAACTCGCCCTTGCCCTCGGCCCGGATGCCGCCCGGCAGGGCAATCATGATGGAGACGGCCGGGATCTCGTCACTCTGGGTGCCGATGATCTCGATGCCCTTGTCCAGCTTGCCATGCCAGATGGCCGGCACCTTGACGCTGACCGCTTCCGCCGTCTTGGGCTCCACGCTGCGATCGAAGCTATCCTTGACCGTTTGCTGGGCCAGCGGCTCCCCATGCTGGCTGTAATCCGGCAGCTCGCGCTTGGCCGGGGTGAAGTTCGGCGTGCCCGCCTGCCACTGGGTCTTGCCCTTGGGCACCACGCTCAACACCACCGAGGGCTTTTTCGCGATGAACTTGTCGTAGGCCGCCTTGACCTGCTGGGCGTTCACCTGACCTATGGCATCCAGGTTCTTGAACACATAGTTGGGATCCTGGGCCAGCACCTGACCCATGGCGAGCTGACTCACCTTGCCGGACACGCTGTCCAGCCCCCAGATGGCCGAGGCGCGATAGCTGCTGATGGCCTTCTCCAGATCCTCTGGCTTGATGCCGCGACCGGCAAACTCGCCGATCACCTTGTCCACTTCCCCCTTGAGGGTCTTGAGGCTGCCATCCACCGCCGGGTTCGGATAGGCGTAGACCGCCAGGGTACAGGCCAGCTCCTCGCAGGAGTGGGAGGCCCCCACCTCGATGGCCTTGCCGGTCTTGACCAGGGACTGATAGAGCATGGAGCTGGCGGAGCCGCCGAGCACGTCGGCAAAGATGTCCAGCGCCGGCTCCTGGGGGTCGCCGAGGGAGACGGTCGGATAGCTGATGTAGAGCAGCGGCAGGTGCACCTTGTCTTCCAGCGTCACATAGCGGGTCTCGGGCAGGGTCGCAGGCTCCGGCGTCGGCTCGGCCACCTCGGGGCCACGGGGGATGGGGCCGAAGTACTGCTCAATCCAGGCCAGCGCCTGCTTGGTGTCGAAATCGCCGCCCAGGGTGAGGGTGGCGTTGTTCGGACCATACCAGCGCAGGAAGAACTGCTTGAGGTCGTTCACATCGACCCTGTCCAGATCCTCCACATAGCCGATGGGCTGCCAGGAGTAGGGATGGGTGCGTGGATAGAGCGCCTCCCCCACCTTCTCGCTCAGCAGGCCGTAGGGCTGGTTGTCGATGCGCTGGGCCCGCTCGTTCTTGACGGTGGCGCGCTGGATCTCGAACTTCTTCTGGCTCACCGCATCGAGCAGGAAGCCCATGCGATCCGCCTCCAACCAGAGCACCTTCTCCAGCTGGTTGGCCGGTACCGTCTCGAAATAGTTGGTCCTGTCCTTGTTGGTGGTGCCGTTCATCTCGCCACCGGCCTCGTTGATGATCCGCATGTGCTCCTGATCGCCAACGTGCTTGGAGCCCTGGAACATCATGTGCTCGAAGAAGTGGGCAAACCCCGACTTGCCGACCGTTTCGCGGGAGGATCCCACGTGATAGGTGACATCCAGGTGCACCAGAGGGTCAGACTTGTCCGGCGCCAGGATCACGGTCAGGCCGTTGTCCAGCTTGTACATCTGATAGGGAATGCCGAGCTTGCCTTCCTGCTTGACCTGCTCGGACACCAGGGTGGGCGCTGCCAGTGCGGGCAGGGAAAATCCCAGGAGAATGCTTAATGGAATGAGTTTGTTCACGGTTACCTCGTGAGTGACAAAAATGGGCTAGAAGATCTGGCTGGCCAGCAGAAACACCAGGGCATAACGAAACAATTTGCCGAGCCCGATCAGGATGAGAGAGCGCCAGAAGGAGAAGCGAAGCCAACCGGCCAGCAGGCAGAGGCCATCGCCGATCACCGGCGTCCAGGCGAGCAGCAGGCACCAGTGACCATGTTGTTTGAGCCAGGTGAGCGCCTTTTGTTCCCCACGGCCTTGAAAATCTTCCGGTTTTTTCTTCGATGTGGCGAGTCGGCCGAGCCACCAGGTGGTCATGGAGCCGAGGGTGTTGCCCAGCGTCGCCCAGAGCAGCAGACTGGCCATGCTCCACTCTCCCCGGGTGGCCATGGCCCCCAGCAGCACTTCCGAGCTGCCGGGCAGCAGGGTGGCCGAGGTGAAGGCGCTCAGAAACAGCCAGCCCAGCCCCATCTCGGCAATGTCGTTCATCCGGGCTGGCCGTCGGCGGCAGGCATGCGCAGCAGCAGCTTGCCCCGCACATGGCCGCCCTCGATGGCCTGATGGGCCAGCGCCCCTTCCCACAGCGGGTACTCGCCGGAGATGGTGATATGCACATCCCCCTGACGCAGCAGCATCAGCACCTGGGTCAGCTGCTTGCTGTCGGGATGCACCAGCATGCCGAGCACCTCTATGCCCGCCTCGGCCCCCGCCTCCTTGATCTGCTGGGCCGTGATGGTGGGCACAGTCACCAGGCGGCCACCCGGTTTGACGCAGGCCAGCGCCGCCTTGCCGCTCTCGCCGCCCACCAGATCCAGCACCAGATCCACCGGGCCGCCAGCCACCACCTGTGAAGGCCAGTCGGCGTCGTGGTAATCCACCATCTGGCTGGCCCCGAGCCCGTGCAGGAAGCTGTGGTTGTCAGGCCCTGCCGTGACCACCACCTGGGTCCCGTAGGCTGCGGCAAACTGCACCGCCAGATGGCCCACACCACCGGCACCGGCCAGGATCAGCACCCGCTGACCGCCCTTGAGGGCTCCGTGCTCGAACAGTCCCTGCCAGGCGGTGAGCCCCGCCAGCGGCAGTGCCGCCCCCTGCTTGAGGCTGACCCCGTCGAGCTTGACCAGCTCGTCTTCGCGCGCCACCACAGATTCTGCATAGCCACCGGCCGTCAGGGGAAAGCCCACCATGCCGCACACCTTATCCCCTTCCACCAGGGTGGTGACATTGGGACCGACCTTCTCCACCACGCCGGAAACGTCATAGCCCGGGGTCCAGGGCAGCTTGTCCTTGTTCTGGGCCGCCGCCCAGCCAAGGCCGGCCCGGGTCTTGGCATCTATGGGGTTGACCCCCGCAAAGCAGATGCGCACCCGCACTTCCCCCTCTGCGGGCACCTTGTCTAGGGAGGGGTTGAGCCGAAGTACCGAGGGGTCGCCGAATGCGGTAATCTGTAGCTGCGTCATTGCACAATCCATCCTGTTGATTGATCAAGGATCAACAGAATAACAGCGAGGACACCATGGCTCGAATGTTTCTTATTCCTCTGTTACTGGCCCTGGGGTGGTGGGCGTTTCTGCTCTACTTCCGCATCCCGCTCAAGCAGGGGGCCAAGGGGTTTTACTGGATCATCGGCATAGGTGGGGGGCTCGCCGCCTTCTTCAGCCTGATGATGGTGCTCACCCACTGACGCCGCCTGCGGCAACAAAAAGGCCACCCTGAGGTGGCCCGGATCTCAACCCGCCTGTGAACTGAGGTGGTAGTGGCGATTGCTGCCCTGCCCCAGCACCCCCTCTGCCAGCAGATGGTGGAACACACTGTCCACCTCTTCCAGCGACAGGGAGAGGGCCTCAGCCACCTTGCGCTTGCTGCACTTGAGCTCGCCGCTCTCCAGCGCGCTGCGCACCTGGGCCACCACGGCCGGTGCGGGCTCGGGTCTGCTCACCACCATGGGCGCGGCGGCGGCTGATTCGATCTGGCGCGCTTCGGCCTGCTCTCGCGCCCGCAGCCACTGCCATTGACGGCGGAAGCGGTTCTCCTCGCCGATCAGGCTGACGAAAAAGGCACCGAACGCATCCAGCAACACCGAGAGGAAGCAGACCAGCAGGAACTGCACCTGGCTGATGCTCATGCCCACCCCATCCGCCAGGCTGCTCATCAGCCCCAGCATGGAGGACTGCTCATTGACAGGCTTGGCGTCGCGCTCCTGGCGCAGCTCATCCTGCTTCAACCTGAGCCGGGTGTTGGCCTGCTGCAATCCGCTCACGCCGCTGGAGATCCGCGCCATCTCTATGTACTTGCGCGCCGCCTCCTCGTTGAGCTGGATCTGCCGCTCTATGCTGGCGATCTGCTCGTCGAAACGGGCTATCTCCCGCTCGTGGCGTGCCTGCTGGCTCAGTATGGTGTTGGTGGCGCTGTTGATGCCGCCTATGCTGCCCCCTATGGAGATGGCGGCCAGCACGCTGTAGAACAGCAGCGACCAGAAGGCACCGCCGAGATCGCGACGCGCCTTGCACTCGCCGTATTCATACCAGACATAGAACTTGCCCAGCTCGAAGATGATGGCCAGGCCGCCAAACAGCCACTTCATCAGCGGGTTGTCGTCGATGGAGAGAAACAGCAGCAGGGAGAAGACGATGGAGGCCAGAATGGCCAACCCGGTAAAACTGTACACCGTGGTCAGTGCGAACCAGCCCTTGGGATAGCGCAATGCGGCAGGAGCCTGTGTGGTCATGATGAAGAGGGAGTGCCGTGCAGGAAAAGTTGGCTGCCGATTATAGTCACCGGGCGGTCGGAGAGAAGGGCAAATACCTGAATTCCTTCATATGGATAACCAGCTGTCCATAGTGCGACCAAAACGGACAAATCGGCAGCAGAAAACCGCTACAATCCAGCTCAGACTTGAAGGGCATGTTTCGTTGTGCCCGGGTTCAGCCCGGCGCGCTACACTGACTCCCTATTGCCATTATCCGAGGCCATCATGAACAGAACGACTAAGCTGCTGCTCTCCCTTCTTCTGGTTGCCGGCACCTCCACCTCATCGGTCCAGGCTCAGGAGCAGGGGAATCAAACTTTCTCCGTTGACGAGCTCACCTTCAAACTGGACTGGAATGACACGCAATTTGACTGGTCGCAGACCGGCTGTCTGGATCTTGGGGTCGGTGAGGAGACCTCACCCGATTGCAAGGGAGTGAAGCTCAACCTGGATGATGAGGCGCTCCGCAACCAGCCCCCCAGCAGCAACCAGATCCCGACCAGCCAGGAAGAGTAACCCGTCCCCCCAGGAGCATCTCTGATATGACCCACTTCAAGCGCAGTGCCATCATGCACAGGAGCACCCTGCTGTGCGCTCTGCTGATGGCCCAGGGCGTCGCCTTTGCGGCCCCTCCCTCCAAGAACAACGACGACGTCAGGATCTCCACCGATCGAGGCCAGATCAGCCTGGATTGGGACGACAAGGAGTATGGCTGGTGGCAGGACAACTGCCTGGATGTCAGCACCCGCAGCAGCCGCATCAAGCTCAACTGTGACAACATGGATGGCAAGTATCGCGATCACTACAACCGCAGCATCCACAGCGGCAACAACCCGGGCAAGGGCCACGACAAGGACGACTGGGACAATCACGGCAACGGGAAGAACAAGGATAAGGGAAACGGGAAAGGCAAAAATAAGTGATGGTTCAGGGGCCCCGGCCCCTGAATGCGGCCACCTGTGCAGGCGGTGGCCGCCATATCCTACGCTCGGCTCACGAGCCCCGGGAACAGGCAACTGCCATTCTGCCAACCCAGGCTCAATGGAACACCTTGATACCCTTGGCAAAAATGTATGAACCAGGCCATTTCACGAACGTTCACCGCCCATTTATGACAATATTCACAACAATGATGCCAGGATCCTGTTCCGCCCCGGTTAAGGTTGGCGGCGATAGACTGCCTCTCCTCCAGCCGTCATCGAGGCCATCATGCGCAACACCGTCTCCCATCTGCTCGCCCGGTTACTGAACAGCGGCGCCGCATTTGAAGCCCCTCTTGCCCGGCGCAGCGCCGCCCAGGATCCCGGTGCCCGCCAGGAAGCACAGGGAGCGAGACGGCCGCCACAGGGCAATAACGCCTGCACCGAGAGCTCTGGCAAGCGCGACGGTGACAAGGTCGGCCGCTGACCGCCCCTGCTGGCGTCTACCAGTAATTTTCCACGCTGATGTTGCCGGGGGCCCGGCGCAGGTTCTTGGCAAGACCAAGCTCCAGCAGGGTTAGCTGCGTCTCCTTCACCATGGCGGGGTTGCCGCAGATCATCACCTGGCTGTGCTCGGCCGAGAAGGCGAGCCCGACCCTGGCCTGCAGCTCGCCGCTGGCGATGGCCGCCGGGATCCGACCGGGCAGCGCACCGGGCCAGGGTTCGCGGCTGACGAAGGGCACATAGTGAAAACGGGGTCCATACTGCTCGACCAGGCTGGTAATCAGGCCCTGATAGGTGAGCTCCTCCCCCTTGCGCACCCCCTGTACCAGCACCAGATTCTCGAAACGCTCGAATGCCTCCCCCTCCGCCAGCATGGCGAGGAAGGGGCCTATGGCCGTGCCGGTGGAGAGCAGCCAGAGATCCCGTCCCGGCGGGAGCTCGTCCAGGGTCAGGAAACCCGTGGCCTGGGACTGAACCAGCAAGGTATCCCCCAATTGCAAGGCTCCGAGGGCGGGAGTCAGTTCGCCGTCCGGGATCTCCACCAGATAGAATTCGTGATAGGGGGCTGAGGGGGGATTGACGAAGGAATAGGCGCGCTGGATCCGCTGCTCGCCCCGTTGCAGGGCCAGCTTGGTAAATTGCCCCGCCTTGTAGGGGGCGAGATCCGCCGCTATGCGCAAGGAAAACAGGGTGGGCGTCCACTCGATGCGCTCGAGTACCCGACCTTCGACCCAGGCTGCCATACAGGTTCTCCTCCAAAAGAACAGAACCTCACTCTACCCCTTGATCCCCTCTTGATTCAAAAAGAAAAAAACCCGCGCATGTGCGCGGGTTTTTTCTGCAAAGCGAATCGCTATTACAGAGCAACAACCTGGATCTGTACGGTTGCCTTGACGTCAGCGTGCAGCTGAACAACAACTTCGTACTCGCCGGTGTTACGCAGAACGTTGCCCATACGGACTTCGCTCTTGGCAACGGCGACGCCGGCAGCAGTGATGGCTTCAGCCACGTCACGGGTACCGATGGAACCGAACAGCTTGCCTTCGTCGCCAGACTTGGAGGCGATGACAACGGCAGCCAGTTCACCCAGCTTGGCAGCGCGCTCTTCAGCGGCAGCTTTACCGGCAGCCAGTTTGGCTTCCAGTTCAGCACGGCGAGCATCGAAGGTCTCGATGTTGGCCTTGGTAGCCATAACGGCTTTGCCTTGCGGGATCAGATAGTTACGGGCGTAGCCAGCTTTAACAGCGACTTGATCACCCAGACCGCCCAGTTTGGCGATTTTGTCGAGCAGGATAACTTGCATTACCTTTCCTCTATAAAAGTTGAGTTAGGCTTAAGTGCCGGACCGATTCTTACTTGTTGTGCAGATCGGTGTACGGCAGCAGAGCCAGGTAACGAGCACGCTTGATGGCGCGTGCCAGCTGACGCTGATACTTGGCGCGGGTACCGGTGATACGGCTCGGTACGATCTTGCCAGATTCAGTGACGTAGTTTTTCAGAGTAACGATATCTTTGTAGTCGATCTCGGTAACGTTCTCGGCGGTGAAGCGGCAGAACTTACGACGACGGAAATAACGTGCCATGGCCTTTATCCTCTAATGCGGTGATCTAAGAATTACTCTTCGGAAGACGCTTCAACAGCATCTTCGCGGCGCTCGTCGTCACGACGGGTGAAGCGCTCTTCCTTGGCCTTGGCCATCGGAGAAACTTCAGTCACGGCGTGCTTGGTGCGCATGATCATGTTGCGGATAACGGCATCGTTGAAGCGGAAGTTGGTTTCCAGTTCGTCGATAACGGCCTGCTCAGCTTCTACGTTCATCAGAACATAGTGAGCCTTGTGCAGCTTGTCGATCGGGTAAGCCAGTTGACGACGGCCCCAATCTTCCAGGCGATGAATGGTGCCACCAGCGGTGGTGATAGCGCCGGTGTAACGCTCGATCATGCCAGGTACTTGCTCGCTCTGGTCCGGATGAACCATGAAGACGATTTCGTAATGACGCATTTTAGCTCCTTACGGATTAATTCAGCCTCCGCCCAGGTGCAGCCAGACCTCGGAGGCAAGGAACATAGTGGTGTTTAGACGCTGCTTTCTAGGGCGGCGTATTGTACGAAATCACATCTCCCACTGCAACTGGCGTCGACAGATGTTTTTGTCGATGACCCTGATGCAAAACTTCAATTGATAACAATTATCATTTAGATCTATGCTATCTCCATGCTCTTATGGAGGGTGACACCATGCAACCCGCATTGACCACGGCCATCCCGGCCCGCAAATTCAAGCTGACCCTGCTTGGCCCCGCCTTCATCGCCGCCATCGGCTACATAGATCCGGGCAACTTCGCCACCAACATCCAGGCCGGATCCACCTTCGGTTATCAACTGCTGTGGGTGGTGGTCTGGGCCAACCTGATGGCCATGGTGGTGCAGACTCTCTCCGCCAAGCTCGGCATCGCCACCGGCAAGAATCTGGCGGAGCACATCCGCGACCGGCTGCCCAAACCGGCAGTCTGGGCCTACTGGGTGCAGGCGGAGATCATCGCCATGGCCACGGATCTCGCCGAGTTCATCGGCGCTGCGGTGGGTTTCAAACTGCTATTCGGGGTAACTTTGCTGGAAGGGGCCTGCATCACGGCCGTGGTCACCTGGGGCATTCTCATGCTGCAATCCCGCGGCCAGAAGCCGCTGGAATTCGTGGTGGGCGGTCTGCTGCTGTTCGTGGCCGCCGCCTACATAGTCGAACTGGTCTTCTCCCGCCCCCATCTGCCCAGCCTGCTGGAAGGCGCCCTCTTCCCCGGCCTGCCCAACGGCGATGCCGTCTATCTCGCCGCCGGCGTGCTGGGGGCGACAGTGATGCCCCACGTCATCTACCTCCACTCAGCGCTGACCCAGCACACCCAGGATCAGGGAACCCTTTCCCAGCGGCTGCACAGCACCCGAGTCGATGTGGCCATCGCCATGACCATAGCCGGCTTCGTCAACCTGGCCATGATGGCCATGGCCGCCGCGGCCTTCCACGATTCGGGCCACCAGCAGGTGGCTGAGCTGGAAACGGCCTACCAGACACTCACTCCCTTGCTGGGTCAGGCTGCCGCCACCCTGTTCGGCCTCTCCCTGGTCGCGTCCGGCATCAGCTCCACAGTGGTCGGGACCCTGGCAGGCCAGGTGGTGATGCAGGGCTTCGTGCGCTTCACCATACCGCTCTGGCTGCGCCGGGCCATCACCATGGCCCCCGCCTTCGTGGTGATCGCCATGGGGCTCAACACCACCGAGATCCTGGTGCTGAGCCAGGTCATTCTGAGCTTTGGCATAGCGCTGGCACTGATTCCGCTGCTGATCCTGACCGGCGATCGCGCCCTGATGGGGGAGCATCGCAACCATCCTCTGACCCAGGCAACAGGTCGCCTCATAGTCGCCCTGGTGATCGGCCTCAACGCCTATCTGCTGGTCACCATGATCTAGTGCTCACCCCGCCATCTTGGGGCCGGCTCGTTAACAGAGGTTAATGAGCCGGCCCCCGCTTTGGCGTATGCTGCCGCTTTCCCTTCTCTTTTTCTCGTTGCGGGAGCCTTGCCATGGAACATACCCGAGTCAGCTTCGTGCTGGGCCATCATCAGGAACAGGCCAGCGTCGTCTATTACGAGCAGGGGCAACCCAGCCTGCTGGTCACCGACCTCACCCCCTTCCACCCCCAGAGCCACCTCTGGCCCGATCAGCCGGGGGATGTGGGCACTGTGCGCTGGGATGGTGGCGAGGCGGCCGTGGGCCCCTGCCGGATGGGGGCCATCAGCCCGGAAGGCAGGCTGTTCGTGGATCAGGATATTCCGGTCAAGCGGGGCGCCGAGGGCTGGGCCTTCGTGGTGGTGCATCCGCTGGCAGACGGCCACCCCCTGACCCTTGGCAGCCGGGTGGAGCTGCAGGTGGACAAGGATGCCCGCCATGCCCTGAGTCTGGGCCACAGCGGCTGCCATCTGGTGGCGCTGGCCCTTAACCGGGCGCTCGTCCCTTACTGGCGCAAGGAGGTGAGCGAGCGAGACGCGCTGGATCAGCCCGACTTCGACCGCCTCGCCATCCAGAGCTCGCGCGTCGAGCCCATGGGCTCCCGGGAGCAATACCGCATCGGCAAGAGCCTGCGCAAGAAGGGGGTCAACGGCGAGGCCCTGCTGGCGGATCTGGCGCTGATAGAAGAAAAGGTCAACCTGCAACTCGCCGACTGGCTGGCTGCGGGGGGCGAGATCCGCCGCTCGCGAGCAGGTGAGGCCATCATCGATTCTCGTTACTGGCACTGCACCCTGGAAGGGCAAGAGCTGACCATCCCTTGCGGCGGCACCCATGCCGGTACTCTGGCGGAGCTGGGTCAGGTCAGGGTGCGGCTCATCCCCGCAGAGGAGGGGGTCAGCCTGCTCTCCGAAGTCACCCCCTGAGTCAACGGCCGAGCCGGCTTCGCCTCATCAGCCAAGCCGGATCAACAGTATGCCGCAGAGGATCACCAAGGCCGCCATCAGCCTGACCCGCCCCAGCCGCTCCCCCAGCCAGAGCCAGGAGAGCAAGACGGCAAACAGCACGCTGCTCTCGCGCAGCGCCGCCACCAGCCCGATAGGGGCCCGGGTCATGGCCCAGATGACGATCCCATAGGCGAGCAGCGAGAGGGCGCCACCCAGGGCGCCCGAGTACCACTCTGCCCGGGTCAGGCTGCGCAAGGCGGTGCGGCTTTGGCATCTCATCAGCAGCGGCATCACCAGGGCCGTCAGGGTAAAGAGCCAGAGGGTGTAGCGTATCGGCTCCCCCGCCGAGCGGGCCCCGACCCCGTCAGACAGGGTATAGGCGGCGGTAAACAGCGCCGTGATCAGCACGGCGCACAGGGCCGCAGGCGCCAGCCTGATGCCGCCACGCCAGGCCATCAACAAGACTCCGCCCACCAGCACCATGGCCCCCGCCACAGCCACGACACCTGGCACCTCCCCCAGCAGCAAGGCACCGAGCAGCAGTGTCACCAGAGGGGCGCTGCCACGGGCCAGCGGATAGATCTGGCCAAACTCCCCCAAGCGGTAGGCCCGGCCGAGAAAGAGGCAATAACCGCAGTGCAACAGGATGGAAAGCGCCAACCAGGGATATTCGACCGAGGCCGGCCACCCTACCAGCGGCAGGAAAGGCAGGGAGAAGAGGCCGGAGCAGAGAGAGACCAGCAGCACGCTGACACGCCCCTCGGCCTGGCGCTTGGCCAGCGCATTCCACAGGGCGTGCAACAAGGCGGCCAGCAAGATGGCCGCGAAGATGGAGAGGGTCACGACGGGGTTCCAATCAACAAGGGAGTGAGATCATACCCGTTTGCGTCGCAGCAATGTGGGAGCCAGATCATGCCAGCCCGCTATCCCCTCTCAGCACTGAGGGTCAGCCCGGCAGCTTGCGCATGCCGACGTGGGGGATGTCGTCCTCCACATAACCCTCCCCTTCCGGCGCGAAGCCGTGCTGGCCATAGAAGCCCTGCAGGTGAGCCTGGGCACCGAGCCAGATGCTGTGCGCCGGCCAGCGGGCCGTGCAGGCGGTCACCGCCTCGCCGATCAAGCTGTGACCCAGACCGCCCCCTCTCGACTGGGGGGAGGTGACCACCCGGCCTATGGCGGCGCCATTGTCGTCGCCGATGCCGGGGGCCATGATCCTGGCATAGGCCGCCAGATGCTCTCCCTCGTAGCCGAGCAGGTGCAGCACCCCTTCGCGGCGATCCAGCCCATCCAGATCCTGGAAAGGGCAAGTCTGCTCCACCACGAACACCTCGGCCCGCAGGGCCAGCAACTCGTACAACTCGTCCGTGGTCAGTTCAGACCAGGGTTTCAGGATCCAGTTCATGGGCGACTCCTTATCGGTTAGGCCCGCCAGCATAGGTGAGCACCGCCAGGGCGGCATTAACCTTGGTTAAGACTTTTAAGCCGTTTGCGAATGCGGCTCAAGCTGATAGGGGTGATCCCCAGATAGGCGGCGATCTGGTGATCCGGCACCCTGGCATCCAGGGCCGGGAAGCACTGCAGGAAGTGCTGGTAGCGGGCCTGGGGGCTCTCGGTCAACAGCAGCAACTCCTTCTCCTCCTTGATACGCAGCTGCACCGCCAGCAGGTGCTGATACCAGGCGGACCAGCAGGAGAGCTGGCGCAGGTCGGCCAGCTGGAACAGCTGCAACCGGCAGGGCTCCAGCGCCTCCACGCTGTAGCGGGCGGGTTCACCACTGAGCAGGTGATGGAAGTCGAGAAACTCGTCCCCCTCCCAGTAGAACTCCTTGACGTACTCACGCCCATCCGCCAGCACCACCTTGGCCCGCAGCAACCCCTGCTCCACCCTGACCAGCAGATCCGGGTTGTCACCGGCGTGCCAGAGACAGCTTTTTGGGGCCAGCCGCAGCGGCCGGGCAAAAGAGAGGAGGCGCGTGGCCTCCTGCTCATCTGTGACCCTATCCCAACAAAAGGGAGGTCTGTCCGTCATCACTGCGTTAGCTGCGGCGCTGACGCACGGCTTCGAACAGGCAGACACCGCTCGCCACCGAGACGTTGAGGCTGGATACGGCCCCCGCCATCGGGATGCTCACCAGTTCGTCGCAATGTTCGCGGGTCAGGCGACGCATCCCCTTGCCCTCGGCGCCCATCACCAGCGCCATGGGGCCGGTCAGCTTGGCCTGATAGAGGTCGTGGTCCGCCTCGCCGGCGGTGCCGACGATCCAGACGCCGCGCTCCTGCAACTCACGCAGGGTGCGGGCCAGGTTGGTGACCTGAATGAGCGGCACAACTTCGGCGGCGCCACAGGCGACCTTGCGCACTATAGAGGTCAGGCCGGTGGCCTTGTCCCGCGGCACTATCACCGCATGGACCCCGGCCGCATCGGCGCTGCGCAGGCAGGCGCCGAGGTTGTGCGGGTCAGTCACCCCATCGAGCACCAGCAGGAAAGGCTGGGCCTTTTGATCGGCCAGGCTGTCCAGCAGGCTGGCCAGATCGTGCTCGGCCAGCTTGGGCGCCTCTATCACCTTGGCCATGATGCCCTGGTGATTGTTGCCTTCCGCTTTATCATCGAGCGTCTTGCGGTTCACGCTCTGCACCTTGATGCCGAGGGATTCCAGCTCGGTCAGCAAGGGTTGCAGCCGGTCGTCATCACGGCCCTTGAGGGCCCACACCTCGATGAAACGCTCCGGGGTGCGCTCAAGCAGCGCGGATACAGCGTGAATGCCGTAGATCAGTTCTGTACTCATTTAGTGCTCTTGGTCTTGTCGCGAGCCTTCTTGCTCGGTCGTCTGTTGCTGGGCTTGGCACGGCCACCCTTGTCGGATTTGCCGCTATCCTTGCTCTCTTTACGTTTATCGTGACGCTGTCCACCCTTGGCTGGCTTGCGCACCACCTCTTTGCCATCCTTGCCGGTCAGCGGCGCTTCCACCATCACGAAGTCGATCTTGCGATCGTCCAGGTTCACGCCCATCACCTTGACGCGCACCTTGTCACCCAGACGGTAGCGACGGCGGAAGTTCTCGCCGATCAGCTGCATGTGCAGGGGATCAAACTGGTAGTAGTCGTTGGTGAGGGTGCTGACGTGCACCAGACCGTCGATGTGGATATCCGCCAGGCGCACGAAGAAGCCAAAGCCGGTGACGCTGGCGATGACGCCGTCGAAGTCGTCACCCACGTGATCCAGCATGTACTCGCACTTGAGCCAGTCGGCCACGTCGCGGGTTGCATCGTCGGCACGGCGCTCTGTCATGGAGCAGTGCTCGCCCATGGGATCCACTTCTTCCAGCTGGTAGTGGTAACCACCGCTCGGCGTCCACTTGTGGCGCAGGTTGCCCTGCTGCTCCTTGGCCGTCTGGTACTTGATGGCGCGGTGCAGAATGAGGTCGGGGTAACGACGGATCGGCGAGGTGAAGTGGGCGTAAGACTTCAGGGCCAGACCGAAGTGACCTATGTTGTCAGCCTGATAGACCGCCTGGCGCATGGAGCGCAGCAACATGGTAGAGAGCAGCTCCGCATCGGGGCGCCCTTCAAACTTGGCGGCCAGCTCGGCGAAGTCTTTCGGCTCTGGCTCGAGGCCCCCCTTGAGCTCCAGACCCAGTTCGGCCAGGAAGTCACGGAAACCGGTCAGACGCTCTTCGCCCGGACGGTCGTGCACCCGGAACAGGGCAGAGGCTTCGTTCTTCTCGATGTAGCGGGCGGCCGCCACGTTCGCCTGGATCATGCACTCTTCGATGATCTTGTGGGCGTCGTTGCGCACCAGCGGCACTATCTGATCGATCTTGCGCTGGGCGTTGAAGATGAAGCGGGTTTCCTCGCTCTCGAACTCCACGGCGCCACGCTGGTGACGGGCGTGCTTGAGCGCCTTGTAGAGGTTGTTCAGCTCCTCGATGTGACCCACCAGCGGCTCGTACTGCTGACGCAGCTTGGGCTCGCCATCCAGGATCCCCGCCACCTTGCTGTAGGTCATGCGGGCGTGGGAGTTCATCACGGCTTCGTAGAACTTGTAACCGGACATGCGGCCGGCGGCGGAGATGGTCATCTCGCACACCATGCAGAGGCGGTCAACCTGCGGGTTCAGGGAGCAGAGGCCGTTGGAGAGCACCTCCGGCAGCATGGGCACCACGAACTCGGGGAAGTAGACGGAGTTGCCGCGCTGATAGGCTTCGGCATCCAGCGCCGTACCGGGCTTCACATAGGCGGACACGTCTGCGATGGCTACCCACAGGCGCCAGCCGCCACCGCGCTTGGCTTCACAGAAGACGGCGTCATCGAAGTCGCGGGCATCTTCCCCGTCTATGGTGACCAGCGGCAGGGCGCGCAGATCGATGCGACCCTCTTTGGCCTTCTCCGGCACCTGCTCGCCCAGACCGGCAACCTCCTTGGTCACCTCTTCCGGCCAGGTGTGCGGGATGCCGTGGGTGCGCAGGGCGATCTCGATCTCCATGCCTGGGGCCATGTTCTCGCCCAGCACGTCCAGCACGGTACCGACCGCATTGATGCGGGAGGTGGCGCGCTGGGTGATGCGAACGACCACCACCTGGCTCTGGCGAGCGCCCTTGTTTTCCCCTTCCGGGATTATGATGTCCTGACCGATGCGGCTGTCATCCGGCACCACGAAGCCAACGCCGTTCTCGACGAAGTAACGACCGACGATGTCAGCCTCGCGGGCCTTGAGCAGACGCACCAGACGCGCTTCCTGACGACCCTTGCGGTCGATCTCGGTGGGCTGCACCAGCACGTAGTCGCCGTGCATCAGTCGCTGCATCTCGCGGTTGTTCAGGAAGAGATCCGATCCGCCACCCTCGGGGCGCAGAAAACCGAATCCATCTTTGTGGCCGAGCACATAGCCTTTCACCAGATTCAGACGATCCGGCAGGGCGTAACATTGGTTGCGAGTGAATACCAGTTGCCCATCGCGCTCCATGGCGCGGAGACGACGGCGCAAGGCTTCCAACGGCTCTTCGTCGGTCAGCTTGAGGACCTTGGCCAACTCCTCCCGGGACATGGGTTTCTCATGACCACGGATAAGCTCCAGCAGCATCTCGCGGCTGGCGATGGGGTTATCGTATTTTTCGGCCTCGCGTTGGAGGAAAGGATCTTTTTGAGACATAAGCAGGCCTTAGGGTAGGTAGTAACGCAGACATTATATCGAAGGGGGGAGCTAATGGCATCCATCGACTGCCTTTTGCCCAATCTCTCTGTCATACTGGGCAAAGTTTGCAGGTATGTGAGACTCGGAACTCATGAGCAAGGACTCGTTCGCCCAATCGGCCGCCTATTTGAAACAGGCGGTCCCCCTGATGATCAAGTATCAAATCCCCACCACCCCGAACAATTACCATCTTTGGTACAACTACGTCTCCGGCGCCATGCCCGAGCTGAACAATGCCGTCGATCACGCCATAAAACTGCAGGGCACCTTCTCCCTCACCACCTGTGAGCGTCTCTATCACCAGCATCTGGCCAGCCAGGACGAACAGCAGATGGAGACCATGAAGCTCAATCTGGTCGCCATGGCCAACGAGCTCGGCCACTCCATGCAGGATGCGCTGGTCGACACCGGCCAGTTCCAGGCGATGCTCGACAAGAGCTTCGACAAGTTGAGCCTCATCGATGACGAGGGGCTGAGCCTGGACGACACCATGGCTATCTTGCGGGAGCTGGTGCGCGAGTCGCGGGACGTGCGCATGTCTACCCTGCACTTTCGCAACCAGCTCAGCAGCGCCGAGAAGGAGATCAAGGAGCTAAAGGCGGCGCTGAACGAGACGCGCAAGATGGCCACCGAGGACGCGCTCACTTCCCTGCTCAACCGCCGCGCCTTCGATCTGGAGATGGACAGCCTGATCCGCAACAAGCAGCCTTTCTCGTTGATCATGACCGACATCGATCGTTTCAAGAATTTCAACGACGAATATGGCCACTTGCTGGGGGATCAGGTGCTGCGCATCGTCGGCAAGCGGCTGCGGGAAGTCAGCAAGGAGGGCATCACTGCCTATCGGCTCGGGGGGGAAGAGTTTGCCCTGCTGGTGCCGGGCCGGGCTCTGGCACTGACCCGCCAGATGGCGGAGAGCCTGCGCCGGGTCATAGAGCGGATGTCGCTGCTGGATCGCAAATCGGGCCGGCGCATCGATAACATCACCGCATCCTTCGGTGTGGGGGAATACAATGGTCAGGAGACGGCAGACGCCCTGATAGAGCGCACCGACAAGCTGCTCTACAAGGCCAAGGAGCTCGGTCGCAACCGGGTGATGCCGCTTCCCTCCTGAGCACATCAGACACAAAAAAGGCCGGTCAATAACCGGCCTTTTCAACTTTCCCGCGTCGGCTCAGAGGCTTTTCAGCTTCTCTTCCGGCAGCGCCAGCTCATCGTTGTGGTTGACGCCGATGCCGCGCTCCAGCACGTGGCGGGCGATGGCATGGGCCTCTTCCAGGGAGTGCATGCTGTAGGTACCGCACTGGTATTCGTTCAGCTCGGGGATCTTCCCCTGCTCCTGCACTGTCAGCACATCGCTCATGGCAGCCTGCCAGGCCGCACCCACGCGAGCCTCGTCCGGCGCGCCGATCAGGCTCATGTAGAAGCCGGTACGGCAGCCCATGGGGGAGATATCGATGATCTCGACCCCGTTGCCATTGAGATGATCACGCATGAAACCGGCAAACAGATGCTCGAGGGTGTGGATGCCGCGCTCGGAGAGGATCTCCTGGTTCGGCACGCAGAAGCGCAGATCGAACACGGTAATGGTGTCCTTGCTCGGGGTTTGCATGGTCTTGGCTACCCGGACTGCCGGGGCTGCCATGCGGGTATGGTCGACGGTAAAACTGTCCAATAACGGCATTTCTGACTCCTGATTGGTTACGAGAACCAGCCCCCGCTGGGGAGCCGATCCTTGCATTGTCGATACTGGGCGCCGTAGCGTTGGGCACGGGCCTCCACCTTGCGGGAGACCTTCATCAGCCACCCCTTGCTGCGGTAGCTGCCACGCCGGTAGCCACCCCAGCCTTCGTGATAGTTGAGATACTGGCCATAGGCATCCCACTTGGAGGTGCCGTTGAGCCGCTGCGCCTTGTTAGTGTACCAGCCCATGAAATCGATGGCGTCGGCGAAGTCGTCGCGATCGCTCCAGCCGTTGCCTGTCTCACGCTGGTAATCGTCCCAAGTCTCATCCTTGACCTGGGCGTAGCCATAGGCAGAGCTGGCACGCCCGGTCGGGATGAAGAGGAAGTATTGCATCGGCGGCTGGGCATCGTGCACGAAGGAAGACTCCTGATACATCATGGCCATCACCACGTGCACCGGGGTCCCCCACTTCTCGTTCATCTTGAGTGCCGCCTTGTGCCATTCCGGCTTTTCCCGAAAGATCTGGCACAGGTTTTCCGGCTGAGCCGGTGGCCGGGAGCTGCAAGCCGTCAGCGCCATCAGCAGGCCTGCCGCCACCACGAGACGCGTCCCTGACATCAAGGGGCTTGCATCTTCGTGCTCTTGGTCGTTTCGAGGCACATCCATCACATCAAATCGCGTCTTCGTTCTCTTCGCCGGTACGGATGCGGATCACACGCTCCACCTCGCAGACGAAGATCTTGCCATCACCGATCTTGCCGGTGCGGGCGGTGTTCTGGATCGCCTCCAGACAGGCGTCGAGCTCTTCGTCCTGCACCACCAGCTCTACTTTCACCTTGGGCAGGAAGTCGACCATGTACTCGGCACCGCGGTAGAGCTCGGTGTGGCCCTTCTGGCGGCCGAAGCCTTTGACTTCGGATACCGTCATGCCGTTGATGCCGATCTCGGCCAGGGCTTCGCGCACATCGTCCAGCTTGAACGGTTTGATGATGGCTTCAATCTTCTTCATGGTGACTCCTTACCAGTTCTGTTTACCGAACCCGGACGTAATGGGGTAGCGGCGATCCTTACCAAAGTTGCGAGCCGTGATACGGGGCCCGACGGCAGCCTGACGGCGCTTGTACTCGTTGAGATCCACCAGACGGATCACCTTGCGCACCACGGCTTCTTCGAAGCCCTCCGCCACCATGTCGGCGACCGAGGCGTCTTCTTCCACATAGCGTTTGAGGATGGCGTCCAGAATGTCGTAGGGAGGCAGGCTGTCCTGATCCACCTGATCCGGTGCCAGCTCTGCCGAAGGGGGACGATCGATAACCCGCTGCGGGATCACGTAGTCGACCGAGTTGCGATATTCGCACAGCTTGAAGACCAGCGTCTTGGGTACGTCCTTGAGCACGTCAAAGCCGCCCGCCATGTCACCATACAGGGTGGCATAGCCGACCGCCATCTCGCTCTTGTTGCCGGTGGTCAATACGATGCGGCGACGCTTGTTGGAGAGCGCCATCAAGAGCACGCCACGGCAGCGAGCCTGCAGGTTCTCTTCGGTGGTATCCCGGGCCGTCCCTTCAAACAGCGGCGCCAGCTGGGTCATGAAACCTTCGAACATGGGTTCGATGGAGATGATGTTGAACTCGACCCCCATCCGTTCAGCCTGCTCCTTGGCATCCTCCACGCTCATCTGGGCTGTGTAGCGGAACGGCATCATCACAGCCTGCACCTTGTCCGCACCTATGGCATCGGCCGCGATAGCGAGCGTCAGAGCGGAGTCTATGCCACCGGAGAGGCCCAGCACTGCCCCCTGGAAGCCGTTCTTGGTGACGTAGTCATGCACCGCCAGCACCAGCGCCTGATAGGTCTCGGCCAAGGGCTCCAGTGGCGCTGCGGGTTCCCGTTCTTTCAACGGCTGGCCGTCGACAAAGCGCACCAGAGCAAGCTCTTCGGCAAAGGGAGCCAGCTTGTGAGTAAGCTCGCTCTGACCGTTGAACACCTTGGAGCAACCATCGAAGATCAGTTCATCCTGACCACAGACCTGATTGAGGTAAACCAGTGGCAAACCGGTCTGCTCGCAGCGCTCGGCCATCAGCTCGCGGCGGATCCAGGGTTTCTCCTGATCATAAGGGGAGGCATTGATGGTGAGCAGCAGCTCGGCACCGGCCGCCTTTGCCGCGAGTGCCGGGCCCGGTTGCCACAGATCTTCGCAGATAAGCAGCCCCAACTGGTGGCCACGGAACGACACCACGCAGGTATCGCTCGCCGCGGTGAAGTAACGCTTCTCGTCGAACACCCCGTAGTTGGGCAGATCCTGCTTGAAGTAGCGGGCGATGAGCTTGCCCTGCTCATAGAGGGAAGCTGCGTTGTAGAGCGCCTCTCCTTCACGCCAGGGGTGGCCCACCAGAATGGCGCAACGACCCTGCCAGGCCGCGACACGAGCCAGGGCCGCCTCCACACGGATCATCAGATCGCTGCGCAGCAGCAGATCTTCAGGCGGGTAGCCGGTCAGCGCCAGCTCGGAGCAGACCAGCAGATCGGCTCCTTGCTGGTCGGCCTCTGCGGCGGCAGCCAGCACCTTGTCACAGTTATCTTCGATAGCGCCTACCGTCAGATTTAACTGGGCAAGCATCAGAGAGAGGGCTTTTGCCATGGCGATGCATCTTGAATTCGAAAATGATGGGGAATGATAAAGAAAAGGGGCTGGCTGTGCCAGCTCAACACTTGGCCTTTGCGCTGGTGTTCTGGCTGTCTGGAGATAAGATGTAACTAATCGAGGGAGATATTTGCCATGATCAAGGATGTGAAAGGATTCACTCTGCTGGAACTGATGATAGCGGTCAGTCTCGGGGTCATCTTGCTCGGGATTGGGGCGCCGGCCATGTCGAGCCTGCTCAGTGAGAACAGCTTGCGATTTGAATCACGCACGCTCCTGAAATACCTGCGCTTTGCCCGCAGCCAAGCCATCGACAACCAGCAATCAGTCACCGCCTGCCTGGCCAATGCCAGCGACAACTGCGTCACTGCCAACCCGACTCAGTTGCTTGTATTCGTCGATAATGATGCTCCGGCAGACAACATCTTGAATAACAGCGATCAATTTCTGGCCAGAACCGCTGCATTTGCCGGAACATTGACAATCTCCAACAACCGGATTTCCACCACCTTCAGCCCGGATGGCACCAGCCTCGGCAGCAATGCCACTATCAGCCTCTGCCGCTCAGGCAATGCCCAAGTCAACTTGGTCATTGCCCAATCGGGGCGCTCCAGCCAGTCAACCCAGGCCAACGTCTGCCCCTGAAAACGTCGGCTCACTAGCGTAACTGGCTTGCGTCCTGCTGCTGTCCCTCTTTTGACTGAAACTTCTCCCCCAGCGGGCGGCACTCCAACAGTGTCTTCACCGGCTGTACTGCCCCGTCGACCTCATACCCTCTCTTCTTGAATTTCTCGTGTACAGCCTGAGGAGAACTGTCCGTCACAGGACCATGCAACACGACTCGCTGTCCATTCGCCAGCTCGGCGTAACACTTCATGTCCTCCGCCTGCGCCGCTCCCGATAACAACAGGCTCAGGCCCAACACCGTACTCAGTGGTTTCATTGCGCCTCTCCTTCATACAGGTAAATTTTCTTGGGCGACATGTCCATTTCCGCCTCTTCCGCGCCCTGGTTGCACTCCCCGGCACCAGTACAACGCTCCGGCTCACCGTCACCCTCGTCCTTGAGAATCACCTCTTCCCCAACACCTCCTCCGATGATACGGACCTTGGCATCATCCCCTGCATGCACCACCAGATCATCCGCCACCTTGTTTTGCACTTCCACGTAGCGTTCCGGCGTTTCATTGCCATCGAGATCGACCACGTAACGGAAGGAGCTGCCATAGTGCATGTCCACCATGTACTGACGCGCCGCACCTATAGACTGAATGGTGCATTGCTGGAAGGACTGCACCTGCGGCAGGAACGAGGTGAAGTAAAGTTTGCCCTGCAACACCACACCCGCCCCCATGGACTTCTCGCCGGGTTCGTTCAACCAGTTGACCCAACCTTTGGCGGTGGTGATCCCCGCCTTGGTCGCCAGAACATCATCACTGGTCGTCTGTGCCGACAGGGGGTCTGAGGTCACGTCGTAGAGATCGGTAATCAGGATGGGATTTCTGGCCTGCGCAGTAGTTGCACGGGGCATGACGTCATAGTCACGCAACATGAAATAACCATTGCGGACTGTCGCTTCCGAGGAGGGCCGATTGCGATCACCACTGCCGATCAGCACCGCATCAAAGGGGCGATCCTGGTAGGAATAGACTGTATTTCCCCCCACCACTGTACGTGTCACTTCCTTGTTGATGGTGCGCACCACTATAGGTTGCGTAAAGAAGCGGCGATCGGCGGCCTGAGTGCTGTCAGATCCCAGACTGGCAAATTTGAATACCCGCCAATCTGATTTGGTGGCATTCGGGAGATCCATCCGCCAGATATTACCTCCGGTATCCCCTGCATAGATGCGGTCGGTCTTGCCATCACCATCGCTATCCAGAGTCGCCACCGAGCCAGGCATGCTGTCAGCCATCCCCGTTACCTGGAGATTGGTGGTTGAGGTGGCTGCCGGGGTCGCACTGAACACCAGGGCCCCTGTCTCGGCGTTGACGATATAGATCCCCCTACCCATGCTGTCATTCGCCCCCAGCCCCTGGGCACTCTTGTTCACGTCATAGCCGCCAGCAAAGATCAGGACTGGTGTGGTGACCCCTGGCACAAAGGCAACCTCAGGCACCGACCAGGTCAAACCCAGCTCGCCGAAGCCCGTCGTTTGGGAGTTCAGGCGCCATTTCAGCGTCGGCGTATTGGGGCTGGAGATATCAAAGGCGTAATAGGCCTTTCCACCGCTTCTCAATCCAGTGAATACCCAAACGAAGTCATTCTCGGACGATTTCAACACCCCATTTCGATTGGCATCTTTGATGAGGGCGACAGGAGAGGAGTCAACACCATAAATATGGTCCGCAGATTCGGCGTTGATACGCAATGCCCTCTGGTTGGGCAAGAACTCATAGGGAATGGCGGCCCAACTCTCATCTATGGTGCTGCCCATATCCTTGAACATATGAAGGAAGCCCGCATTGGTCCCAAACAAGATCCGCAAATCAGGCGCATCGGCCGGGTTGCCGGATTGAGGGCCATAGTTCAACACCAGCGGCCGAGAATGCAGAGGGTCTCCCATGATGTGGCTGCGTATCAGGGTCGACGTATCAAAATCTTCGTCGTCGACATCCAACCCCTTGGTCCAGTCGATCAGGGAATCGAGTTCTGTCGTACTGCCTGCCTGCATGAAAGTCATGAGTGCCGCCTCACTGCCCGCCTGCGTCACCAGATTTGTCTTGGTGAGCGCATCGAGCCGATTCTGGGCATTATTGATGACATAGAGGTTTCGATTGCTTTTTGCCGCCAGCATTTCTTGGGCACCGCCTTCAGCCACCTTGTTGCCATCACGACCTGATGACCAGAAGGTCTGGGCGCTGTCGATGATGGTGCCATCAAACTTGATAGCGGGCAGCCCTCGACTATCCGCAACATAACCGTCCGGGGAAAATACCAATTTCTTCAGATTTCCTCGCCATCTGGGTCCGTCATCCGGCTCAAACATGGCGTAATAGATGTTATTGAGACTACGGGTCCGGTCGAAATTGTTGCTGGCAATGGCAGGGGACACCAACGAGGTATTGATGCGCAGGATCGCTAGCAAAGAGGCCTTTAGCGCATCGGTCAAGGCTGAGGCATCGGTCGCCGGGTAATACTCACCACCTCCCCGCCTGGCCGTCTCCGCCAGCAGATTACCCGCCCCCGAGATAGCCTCATCACCGAATCCGACAGTAAAGGTGGTCACAGTCTGGGTCCCTGGTGAAACAGCATTGACATCCTTGTGCTTCATATAACCGGCCAAGGCAGCCAGATAGCTGTTTTCTCTGTTTCTTCCAGAACCATAAGAAACCACAGTCCCATAGGCCGCTTTTTCATCCGTGCTCAGGGTATTAATCAACCCCTGCACAAAGGTATCTGAAGAGGTATCCTGAGTCGGCTCACCATCGGTGATATAAATAACATAACCGTTGTTTGAACAATTATCATAGGGAGCCTCATAGGTACCAGCTGGGCTCTCGGCTGCAGTATCACGCGGGCTGCCTTGCAGTCCATATACAACAGCCTTCCCCCCAAAGAATTGATATGCCTCTCTCAATGTTTCACACAATGGGGTATTGGTACTGGCAGTCAGGGCTTCGACCCGGTCCAACAGATCCTGCTCCCCCGTCTTGCCATTTGCCAGTGTGACCTCACTGCCTAATATGTCTCTGACAATACGCCCGCCATTATTATCAGTGTCATTGTTTCTATTAAATACCGCCAGACCAAAGTCCACCCCAGGTGTGGATGATATCAAACCTTTCACTGCATCCTTGGCAATGCGGAGTCGAGATTCCTCTGAATATCCGGTTGGGCCATGATACCAGCGAATATAATTGGCAGAATAAATGGTCACAGCAGTATTACTGGCATTGACGGCATTATTTTTATTGGCCGTATAAAACCACTCGCCGCTTCTAGTACTGTCTTTATCTACTGGATAACCAGCCCCAACCGTCCAGCTTCCGCTGTAGGGGTTGGCCGGGTTGCTTGCTGTAATATCCTGCTTGCAATCTACCAGATTGATATTGTTCTCTTGATCACCGCTGAGCGAATTCCATTCACCCCGCCCTCTTCCTGGTGGGTTACCATTCGTAACCTCATAACTCCACATTTGCGACTGAAAATAACCAATATTCGACAATGGCGTTTTTGAAGTCGCACAAGCATTCAGCTTGTCGGAGAATCGCCTGCTGGTGTTGATAGCAGGAATACTGCCATCAGTTGAAAAGTAAATGTACTTTTTACTATTGTTAGAGTCCGGATCATTACTCAATACAGGATACACTGTGGCAGGATTATAGACCTCTTTGATCTGCTCCATGGTATCAGCCATACTGCCTGAGTTATCGAATATCAGCAGCACCTTGGGGCGAAAGTCCCCCGCCTTGTTGAAGTCATAAATAAACAGCTCGGTGTCATCGGCTCTCGTCGATGTAATGCCAAACACAAGGCTACACCAGCATAAAATCACTCCAAGTCGTCGTAGCCACATATCCTTCGCTCCTATTCTGTGAGCAGTGGTTGTTCTACACCCGCAATCCAAGTCAACGGGCGAACATATTTTCCATAATTCACATTGGCCTGCAGCTCGACATACTTGCACGCAGGAATCACATTGCTGCTGCTGGCGTCAATCTTTCGCTTGCACACGGTTTCGATACGATTAGTAAGAGCGACAGCCGCCGAAGCATTGCTGCTATTGACGCTGATCGCCGCACTGGCCCCCAGAGTGGCGCCCATGCCGGCAATCACAGTCGATATGTTGTTGCTCTGCATCGCCGCTTCGATGATGCCTTCGAGCCGATGCTCCGCCTGTCGGAAGCTGGCGGACGAGCCAGCCATCTTGAGGTCTTGCCCCGAAGATTGCATCACCACCACGGCAATCAGGGTAAGGGGCAGCAGAATGATCAGGGCGACGATCAGAGCCACACCGCGCTGGGATCTCATGCTCCACCTCCCACTATTACCGCAGGATTACGCAGCGATACACTGGTTTCCAGTAACAGACGGCGGAAACCATCTCCATTACCTGGGACACTGACGCTGCCAACCTGATAGATGTTGTTATTTACATAACTGCTGGACGCTTGCAGTGAGCGAACCAGAATAAAGATACGTGCCGCCACGACCCGTCCTTCGCTCCACTCCTGTTCGGTGACATTCGCAGTCGCAACATAACGGTCAATTTCACCATCCGGCACCGGGCTGTCGTCGACACCAAACAGCACCGTCATCCGTTCAATTCCTTCGGCCATGGGGCCGGAGATCAATACCGATCCGCCATTTGCGGTCAGGTAACGCTTTCTCAATTCAGGGTTGCCTGCTGCATTGGGAGAAAGGTAATAGATAAAGTGCTGATACTCCCAGAGCTGACGTGCCGGCATGGCTGCCGTGGTGGGGACCGTTTCTCCCCCCTTGAACATCTGGGCAGCCTGGGTCGTTGTGGCGAGATAAAAGCGATTGCCAGTCGCGGCGGTATCCGCCAGCGGAAGACCAATCAGCCGCTTGATGCTGATGACATCCGAATTGGCGACACGCGAAGCCACAGGGATACAGGCAAAAGCCCCTCCCGTAATCGCCCTGCTGTTGTCCACCCCTGCGACCCAGATCCCCCGATTTGTTCCCACACTGGGTGGCAGGCTGCCTCGCCCAAGATTGTCCAGACAATCATTTGCGGCAAGCACACTAGACCCAGCACTCAGCGTAACCCCCTGCCCCACGGCCATGGGAGAACCCGTATAGTCCCCCCAAAAGCCAGCCCATTTCAGGTCCTGAGTGAGCAGGCGCATGGCGATACGGCCATTTTCCTGCAGCTCGCTCTGATCGAAGGCATCCTCAGTGGTGGCCCGAGAGGCTACGAAGATACTCAGGCCACCACCGATCAGAAATACTCCGATCAGCATGGCGATCAGCCACTCGACCAGGGTAAAGCCACGGGCGTTCATAGGGTGGTCGTCAGCACGAACTGACGCCTCTGCCGATCTGCGGCATTCCCAAGTCCACAGCTGTTGCGCACGGCGGTAACCGCATCGGCGCCATCAGACAGAGACTCCCGGCCGCGCCAGAAGATCCCCACCGTCAGGCTGTTGTTGGCCCCGCGGATCACGCATCCGACCGGAGCCTGCAGAGATGAGGCTGCACCGGACACGGCAGAACCCAGCAGGGACTGTTGCCAATAGAAGAGATCCAGCGCCTGCCGTTCGGTCCTGCTGCAATCCGACATGGTGCCATTGCTGTTGGCACAACTCGGCATGTTCAGGATAGTGTTGCCTGATACGACGGTCGTGCCCTGGGCAGTCCAGCTGTCCTGGTTGATCCTGGCACGTTCAACGAGGTCATTTGCCAGCCAGTTGGCAATGGTGCGCTGTCGAGCCTCATAGCCGGAGAATTTGGCCGTGGCCTGCATGCCAACCAGCCCCAGCAGACCAAAGGAGAGCACCACTGCGGCTATCATCACCTCCAGCAGGCTGAATCCGGTCATCTGGCGACGGCGTTGAAGTTTCATCCGCTAGTCCCAGCAGGCGTCGTTGGCGGTATCACCGAGTCGGGTAGCGCTTCTGGTGCCATCCTGATCGATGGAGAAGATGATGCAGTCGCTATCGGAGCCTTGTGCACCAGAAGCCGTGGCAAACAGGATGAACGTATTGGTGCCGGCAGAGATGACCAGATGGTAGAAGCCGGATTCGGAGTTGTCAGTGATATTCAGGTCGGCAGCGGAGGAGGCGTACCTATTGAAGTCCATAAAATAGGTTTCTTGTCTGTTGGCGGCATCCAACAGCATCTTTTTGGCATCAATACGGTGGCTGGCCAGCAGATAGCGCTGATATGAGGGATAAGCAATGGTGCCAAGAATCGCCACTATGGCGACGACAATCATCAATTCAATGAGGGAAAAGCCTCGATAGAACCCAATCATATCCCATCCTTGGTGACTGGCGGTCTTGTTAGTCTAATGCCGGATAGGTCGCAACAACAAATCCGGCATCAGGAACATCACTCTTTATTCTTAGGCCATCCTGGCCACATTCAAATGATTCTAAGCTCTGGCGGCACCTCGAAGACCACGTTCTCTTCGCGACCCGGGTGTTCGGTCACTATCTTGCCCCCCAGCTCACGCAGACGGGCGATGACATTCTGAACCAGCACATCGGGAGCAGAGGCCCCCGCAGTCACCCCGATACGTTCAACACCGTCCAGCCAGCCCGGTTCGATCATGGTGGCATCGTCGATGAGGTAGGCTCGCGCCCCCACCTTCTCGGCCAGCTCTCGCAGGCGGTTGGAGTTGGAGGAGTTGCGAGAACCGACTACCAGCATGGCATCCACCAGCCCCGCCATCTCCCGCACCGCATCCTGACGGTTCTGGGTGGCATAACAGATGTCATCCTTGCGCGGTCCCTGAATTTTCGGGAAGTGTTGGCGCAAGGCATCGATAACGTCCGAGGTCTCATCCACGCTGAGCGTAGTCTGAGTAACGAAGCAGAGATCGTCCGGGTTCTTCACCTTGAGCCTGGCCACGTCCTCCGGCGTTTCCACCAGATACATACCCCCTTCCGGATTCTCGTACTGCCCCATGGTGCCAATCACCTCGGGGTGACCGGCGTGACCGATGAGCACGGCCTCGGATCCCTTGCGGCTGGCACGATGGACCTCCATGTGCACCTTGGTCACCAGCGGACAGGTGGCATCGAACACCTTGAGGGCACGGGACTTGGCCATCTCGCGCACCGTCTTGGCAACGCCGTGGGCGGAGAAGATGACGATGCTGTCGTCCGGCACCTCGTCGAGCTCCTCGACGAACACGGCCCCCGCCTCTTTCAGCTTGTTCACCACATAGCGGTTGTGTACCACCTCGTGACGGACATAGATGGGGGCCCCGAACTTCTCAAGCGCGCTCTCGACTATGCTGATGGCACGATCGACACCGGCGCAAAAACCACGAGGATTAGCCAGCAGTATATCCATCAGAGCACCTCACTCATGCCGATGGCACAATCGACATCAACACGACAGAAACCACGTGGGTTAGCCAGCAAAATATCCATCAGTGCACCTTTTCCTCGTCATCCACGCCCAGGATCTCCACCTCGAAGGTGACGGTGTGACCCGCCAGCGGGTGGTTGAAGTCGACCGTCACCGACATCCCTTCCACCGCCCGTATGATGCCGGGCAGCTCGCTGCCATTGGGCTGATCGAAGATCATGATTGTACCGACCTTGGGCTCCACCTCGGCGCCGAACTTGGCTCTGTCCAGATGGTAGATGTTGTCGGGATTGGAGTGACCGAACGCCTGCTCAGGCGCCAGCGTGAAGCTCTTGGCCTCCCCCTGTTGCAGCCCCAGCAGACACTGCTCGAAGCTCGATGTCAGGCTGCCGTCCCCCATCCGCAGGCGGGCCGGTTTGCCGTGCAGCGCAGTGCTATCGGCAACCGAGCCATCTTCCAGCTTGATGGAGAAGTGGAACAGTACGCTGCTGTCAGCGCCTATGGCCTGGCTCATGCCGTCTCCTTCTGTTTTTCGGAGCGAAAACCTTCCAGCACTATCATGGCTGCGCCGATGAAAATGAAGCTGTCCGCCAGGTTGAATGCAGGCCAATGGGAGCGCTGCCAGTAGAAGTCGAGAAAATCGACCACGTGGCCCAACACCAGGCGATCAAAGACGTTGCCAAGGGCTCCGCCGATGATGAGGGAATAGGCGATGCCGCTCCAGCGCTGGGTGACCGACTGCTTTCGCAACCAGTGCGTCAGCAGCCCACAGATGGCAAACGCCAAGACCGCGAAGAACCAGCGCTGCCAGCCCCCCTGATCGGCCAGGAAGCTGAACGCTGCGCCCTTGTTGTAGACATGCACCAGGTTGAAGAAGGGGGTGATCTCCACCCCCGGATAGCCAAACGGCAGCAACTTGACCACGGCGAGCTTGCTCGCCTGGTCCAGTACGAAAGCCAGCACCGCCAGCCACAGCCAACGCAGGCCCGTTTTGTTATGAAGAGCGTTATTGGTCATGTTCATCAGGCAAATTGACGCGTTTCGCCGTCACCCTCGACGTTGGTGACGCAGCGGCCACAGATCTCTTCGTGACCGGCTATGGTGCCCACGTCTTCCACATGGTGCCAGCAGCGGTCGCACTTGGCGGCAGCAGACTGGGCCACGTTCAGCCACAGATCATCGCGCTCGGTCGCAACGGCACCTTCCGGTGCTGTGTCAGCTACCACCACCTTGGCCTTGGAGGTGAGGAGTACGAAGCGCAGCTCATCGGCCAAAGCATTCAGACGCTTAGCCAGCTCGGGCTTGGCGAACAGGGTCAGTTCGGCCTGCAGGGAGCCACCGATGCGCTTCTCGCCACGGGCGGCTTCCAGTGCCTTGTTCACTTCACCACGCACTGTGAGGATCTCGGCCCAGAAGTCGTCGTTCAGCACTTCGCCCGCTTCCAGACCGAACAGGCCGTCGTACCACTCTTCGGTGAATACGAACTCACCGCGCTCACCCGGCAGCAGAGCCCAGATTTCGTCGGCGGTGAAGCTCATGATGGGCGCCATCCAGCGCACCATGGCCTCGGCGATGTGATAGAGGGCGGTCTGGCAGGAGCGACGAGCCAGGCTGTCCGCCTTGGCGGTGTACTGCCTGTCCTTGATCACATCCAGGTAGAAGGAGCCCATCTCGATGGAGCAGAACTGCATCAGCTTCTGGGTCACGCCGTGGAAGTTGTACTCATCGAACGCCGCCATGATCTCGGCCTGTACCGCCTTGGCACGGCCCACGGCCCAACGATCCACCACCACCATGTCGGCAGGCGCCACCATATCGGTCGCCGGATTGAAGCCGTTCAGGTTGGCCAGCAGGAAGCGGGCTGTGTTGCGGATACGGCGATAGGCATCGGCGGAGCGCTTGAGGATCTCGTCGGAGACTGTCATCTCGCCGGTGTAGTCGGTGCTCGCTACCCACAGACGCAGGATGTCGGCGCCCAGCTTGTTCATCACGTCCTGCGGGCTGACCACGTTGCCGATGGACTTGGACATCTTGCGGCCCTGACCATCCACGGTGAAGCCGTGAGTCAGCACCTGGTTGTAGGGAGCCTTGTCTTTCATGGCCACGCCGATCATCAGGGAGGACATGAACCAGCCGCGGTGCTGGTCAGAGCCTTCCAGATACATGTCGGCCGGGTTGCCGTTGAACTCGGGACGGGCATCGACCACTGAGGAGTGGGTCGATCCTGAGTCGAACCAGACGTCCAGGGTGTCGGGCACCTTGTCGTACATGTCGGCGTCGCTGCCCAGCAGCTCGGCCTTGTCCAGATCCCACCAGGCCTGAATGCCGGACTGCTCGACCCGCTTGGCCACCTCTTCCATCAGGCGCACGGATTCAGGGTGCAGCGCCTGAGTCTCCTTGTGGACGAACAGGGAGATGGGCACACCCCAGGTACGCTGACGGGAGATGCACCAGTCAGGACGGTTCTCGACCATGGCCTGGATGCGGTTCTTGCCCCATGCCGGTACCCAGCCGCTCTGGCCGTGCTGGGCAATGCCATCTTTCTCGATGCGCTCTATCTCTTCCAGCGCGCGCTTGCGCAACCCCTTCTGCTCCATGCTGATGAACCACTGGGGGGTGGCACGGAAGATGATCGGGGTCTTGTGACGCCAGCAATGGGGGTAGGAGTGGTTGAACACCTTGTGATGCAGCAGGGCGCCGCGCTCGGTCAGCACCTCGACCACGGCCGCATTGGCCTTGAACACGTGCTGGCCGGCAAACAACTCGGTATCCGGCAGGTAAACGCCGTTGCTGCCAACCGGGTTGGCCACTTCCAGACCGTACTTCTGACCGACCACGAAGTCTTCCTGACCGTGGCCAGGGGCTGTGTGCACGGCGCCGGTACCGGCATCCAGGGTGACGTGGTCACCCAGTACGACAGGCACGTCGAAGCTGTAGAAGGGATGGTTGAAGCGCAGCAGCTCGAGCGCCGCACCCTTGGCATAGCCCAGGTTGTGGAATTTCTCGATACCGGCTCTGTCCATCACATCCTTGACCAGCTCGGCGGCCAGGATCAGGCGCTCGGGGTTGTCACCCTCCACCTGTACCAGGGCGTAGTCCAGATCGGCGTGCATGGCGATGGCACGGTTGGCCGGCAGGGTCCAGGGGGTGGTGGTCCAGATCACGGCAGAGAGCGGGCCCTTGCCGGTGTGACCTTCGGGGCAGTCGAACTTGGCTGCCACTGTCGCCTCGTCGACGGCCTTGAAGCGCACATCGATGGAGGGGGAATTCTTGTCGTAGTACTCCACTTCGGCTTCCGCCAGGGCGGAGCCGCAGTCGGTACACCAATGTACCGGCTTGGAACCCTTGTGCAGGTGACCATTGGCGACGATCTTGGCCATGGAGCGGATGATGTTGGCTTCGGTGCCAAAGTCCATGGTCAGGTAGGGGTGTTCCCAGTCACCCAGCACGCCCAGACGGATGAAGTCGGTCTTCTGCGCTTCGATCTGGGTCTTGGCGTATTTGCGGCACTCGGCGCGGAACTCGGCGGCGGAAACCTTCTCCCCCGGCTTGCCGACCATGCCTTCCACCTTCAGCTCTATGGGCAGACCGTGGCAATCCCAGCCCGGCACATAGGGGGAATCGAAGCCGGAGAGGCCCTTGGACTTGATGATGATGTCTTTGAGGATCTTGTTGACCGAGTGACCGATGTGAATGCTGCCGTTCGCGTAGGGGGGGCCATCATGCAGAATGAAAGAAGGCTTGCCCGCTTTGGCGCGGCGAATGGCGCCGTAAAGATCCTGATCGTACCAACGCTTGAGCATGTTGGGTTCGCGCTTGGCCAGATCGCCACGCATCGGAAACTCGGTTTCCGGCAGATTCAGGGTGTGTTTATAGTCGCTCATCAGTCCTGGGTTCCCTTCTTTTCTAAAAGAGTGCTGGGTAAATTGAATGGTGGCAGCCCGAACCAGGCTCGGGCCGCCAGGGCATCTCGTTCGATCTGCTCTTTCAAGGCGGTGAAAGAGGCAAACTTCTGCTCTTCGCGCAGCTTGTGGCGAAGCAGCACCTTGACCTGCTGACCGTATAGATCACCAGAAAAATCAAATAGATGTACTTCCAATCTGGCTTGTGTACCGCTCAAGGTCGGCCGTACACCCACATTGGCGACACCGGGGAAGGTCTTGCCGGAACATAACACTTCCACCGCGAACACGCCACCGACCGGGATCACCTGCCGTTTGAGCGCGAGATTGGCGGTAGGAAAACCTATGGTACGCCCCAGCTTGTCGCCGTGGGCCACCCGACCACTGATGGCATAGGGACGGCCGAGCATCAGCTCCACCTCGGCCATACGCCCCGCCTTCAAGGCCTCGCGCACTAGCGTGCTGCTGACCCGCTGGCGCTCGACCTGGAAGCTCTGGGTGCTGATCACCTCGAAACCGAAGCGATGACCCGCCTCCTCCAGCAGGTGGAAGTCCCCCTCCCGCCCCTTGCCGAAGCGAAAATCATCGCCCACCACCAGGTAGTGCACGCCGAGTTTCTCCACCAGCAACTGCTCGATGAAGCTGCTGGCGGCCTGCTCGGCGAAGCGGTGTGTAAACCGTACACAGAGCATGCGATCTATCTGCATCCCCTTGAGGGCTTCGTACTTCTCCCGCCAACGGCTGAGACGGGCAGGAGCGGCGTCCCCCGCAAACAGCTCAAGGGGCTGTGGCTCGAACAGCATGACGCAGGCGGGCAGGCCAAGCTGGGCGGCTTTCTCCTGCAGTCGGGCCAGCACCGCATGGTGGCCCTGATGAACCCCATCGAAGTTGCCTATGGTCAATACGCAGCCCCGATGACGGGGCTTGATATTGTGAATGCCGCGAATGAGTTCCATCAGTGCCTTGTGCGTTGCTGCCATGGAAATCGGCGGATTATATATCAGGCAGCAGGCAGGGTCAGCCCTGCTGTTGAGCCGATTTCAGGTATCTGACCCGGAACCCGGGCATCATCAGCCTCATTGCTGGCCCGATTTCAGGTGTCTTGGCCTGACCCCCAGCACCAACAGGACTATTCCATACAAGGCGCCCCCCAGGCAGAGCAGCAAGGTCAGCTCCAGACTGGCTTTGCCCATGCTCCAGTCCCCCCACTGGGCGAGATCCGGTGACAGATAGCCAAGCACGCCCCCCATCAGCACAGTCGCCACCAGCAGCTTGAGGCAGAACACGCCCGTGTTGCGGGAAGGGCGATAGACCGCCTGCTGATACAACCCCTTGAACAGCAGGGCCGCATTCAGGGTGCCGGAGCAGGCGGTGGCGAGCGCCAGCCCCACATAGCCAAGCGGATAGATGAAGATGAGGTTGCACACCATGTTGGCCACCATGGCCATGATGCCGATCCGTACCGGGGTCCTGGTGTCCTGGCGGGCATAGTAGCCGGGGGCCAGCACCTTGATCAGCATCAGGGAGAGCAGCCCTGTGGTGGATGCCAGCAGGCTGGCGCTGGACATTGCCACCTCGTGCATGCCGAACTCACCGCGCATGAAGAGCACCCGCAGTATGGGCTCGCGCAATACGGCAATCCCCACCATGGCGGGCAGGCCGAGCAGCATCACCATGCGCACCCCCCAGTCCATGGTACGGGAGAAGTCGGCCGGATCCGCATCCACATGCTTCTTGGCCAGCGCCGGCAGGATCACTGTGCTGATGGCGACCGCGAACAGGCCGAGGGGGAACTCCAGCAGGCGATCCGAGTAGTAGAGATAGCTGATGGCACCGGTCGCCAGGAAGGAGGCCAGCATGGTGTTGATCAGCAGATTGATCTGGCTGACCGAGACGCCGAACAGCGCCGGTATCATCAGGGTGCGGATCTTCACCACACCAGGATGGTGCCAACCCCACTTGGGCCACACCAGCATGTTGATCTGGCGCAGGAAGGGGTACTGGAACAGAAACTGCACCAAGCCGCCGAGGAAGACGCCGATCGCCAGCGCGATCTCGGGCCGCTCCAGCAACGGGGCTATCCACCAGGCCGCCGCTATCATGGTGAGGTTGAGGAACACCGGCGTGAAGGAGGAGACGGCGAAGCGACCAAAGGTGTTGAGAATAGCCCCGGCCATGGCGGTGAAGGTGATGAACCAGAGATAGGGGAAGGTAATCTTGAGCATCAGGCTGGCCAGCTCGAACTTCTCGGCCGCCGGGCCGCCGTGCAGCCAGTCCCAGAACCACCCCCAGCCAAACAGGGCCGTCAGCACCCCCGAGCCCAGCACACCGAGCAGGGTGACTATGGTGACTATGCCCCCAAGGGTGCCCGCCACCGCGGCCAGCAGTTCACGCACGGCCTGCTCGTCACCGTTTTTCTTGTACTCCGTCATCACCGGCACGAAGGCCTGGTTGAAAGCCCCTTCGGCGAACAGCCGGCGCAAGAAGTTGGGAATGCGGTTGGCGAAGAAGAAGACGTCTGCGGCCACCCCGGCACCGAGCAGATTGGCGATGACCACATCGCGCACCAAGCCCATCACACGGGACACCAGCGTCATTGCGGACACTATCATGCCGGATTTGATCAATTTCTTACTCAAGACGAGGCCTCTGGAACTGTCAGAATGGAAAGAATGCTGCTAGAATCGGCCGACAGTTTAACCGCCTCCCAACTGACACACCACCGGGGGGCGGTGTTTATTTGCACAAATCATTTGACAATATGTGGTTGAGAAGGCATATTTCCGGGCCTTTTCAATACACTCGCTAAGACAGTTTTAGGAGTTTTACCTTGGCTAATATCAAATCTGCTAAGAAGCGCGCGATTCAGTCAGAGAAACGTCGTCAACACAACGCCAGCCGTCGTTCAATGACCCGTACCTATCTGAAGAAAGTAATTGCTGCCATCGCTTCTGGCGACAAAGCTGCTGCCACTGCCGCTTTCGCTGTTGCTCAGCCGATCATGGATCGTATGGCGACCAAAGGCCTGATCCACAAGAACAAAGCTGCTCGTCACAAGAGCCGCCTGTCTGCCCAGATCAAAGCTATGGCTTAATCAGCTTTGGCTGAACAAAGCTAAAAAACCGGCCTTAGTGCCGGTTTTTTATTTTGGTTCGCTGCAATACAGCCTGTGCAACAATCCAATCATCTCGCGTACCTCATGGCTGCGCAGCGAATAGTAGACCGTCTGGGCCTCTTTTCGCGTCGCCACCAGCTCATCGCGCCGCAGCACAGCAAGGTGTTGTGACAGGGCCGATTGACTCAGTCCAAGCACCTCGTTGAGTTCCCCCACCGACAGCTCTCTCTCCAATAACTGGCACAGAATGAACAAGCGCCGTTCATTGGCCAGCGCCTTGAGCAGGGTGACCGCACGTCCGGCATTCGCCTCCATCTCTTCCAACTGCATCGCATTCCCTCCCCTGCAAGACAGGAATCATACCTCCTGCCCCGTCGATTTAAAATGACAGGGTCGCCGGCTGAATGGTGGTGAAGTCCTCCTGACCGGCAAAGAGGAAGGAGAAATCACTCTCGCACACCCGCTTCACCGCCGGATGCTGGATCATCCGCTCGGCAAAGATGACGTAGTACTCCTCCATCAGATCCTGGGTCTCCCCGATCAGCATCACCTCCTCCCCCTCCAGGATCTCCTCCCGATAGATGGTCGGCGCCATGAAGATCCCCTGATTGAAGAAGCCAAATGCCTTCATCAGGGCCGCATCGTCGAATTCCCCCAGGATGCTGGGAGAGATGCCCTGCTGCTCGAACCATTGGGTCAGCTGGCGCCCCATGGCGGTACGACGACCAGGGATGAGCAGTTTGCGCTCCTCGAGACAGGCAGGAAAAGGCTTTTCGGGCAGCGGTGCCTTGCAGAAGAAGCTGACGCCGCAGCCCCCCAGCCGCTTGGAGAGCAGGCCGGCGTGCTGGCTGGAATCCACCGGGCAATCGGAGAGGATCATGTCGAGCTTGTGCTCGCTCAGTTGCTCCAGCAGCAGCTCGTGGGTCGACTCGAAACAGCGCAGGTGGATTGAGCCGTCGTTAGGGATGACGGAGAGCAGCACCCGGCTGGCGAGGCGCTTGGAGAGTGCATCGGCGATGCCGACGTCGAACAGGATCTGGCTCTCCTTGCGGTAGTTGACGATATCCAGCATCTCGTAGGAGAGGCTGAACATCTTGTCGGCATAGCGAAATACCAGCTGGCCCAGTTCGGTGGCCTCGAGGGAACGACCCTTTCGAATCAATAGCTTGCCGCCGAGACGCTGCTCCAGCAATTTGATCTGACCGGTGACTGTCTGGGGAGTGAGGAAGAGGGCTTCCGCCGCCTGGGTGACGGAGCCCTTCTTCTGAGTCATCCAAAAATAGTAGAGATGGTTGTAATTAAGGTGTGACATCCGATGGGGTTCCCGCGCTGCGCGGGCTCCGGTAGCAGCTGAGTTCAACCGCCAGAATGTCATACATGTCGCTGATCGAGTCAACCTTGTTTGCGCCGAACTGCTCTTGCAGGGTCAGCTTGAGGCGGGCCGGATCCGGCATCCGCTCCCCGCAATAACGCTTGTTCGACTGCTTGACTCGCTCGCCGGCCCGGCTGCTGAGGGCCCGCTCGGTGAAGGTCTCACCGAATCGGGCCTTGGCCTGCTTGTCCCCCAGCATGAGGGCGCTGTCCACCACCCCATTGAGATAGGCCGAGCAACTGGCCGACATCGCATCCTGCTGGCACTCCGCCAGGCTATTCGCCCAGACTGCCGGGCTCGCCAGCATGACTAACCATCCGAGTCTTCTCATAACCCCTCCGTGCTTTGATTCGCCTCCCGATTGGGCAGCGATATCCGCAGGGCGATAAAACCGATCACGGCCGCCAGGGTGGATCCCACCAGGATCCCGAGGCGTGAGTAGCTGCCGTAGTCCAGTCCGCCATGCTCGAATGCCAGCGATGCGATGAACATCGACATGGTAAAGCCGATGCCACACAGGATGCTGACCGCAAAGATCTGCTTGAAGTTGACGCCGCTCGGCAGCTGGGCGATGCCGAGTTTCACCGACAGCCAGCTGATGGTGAAGATGCCGAGGGGTTTGCCGATGAAGAGCCCCAGTATGATGCCCATGGGCACCGGGCTGAGCAGATCCGACAGCTGGATCCCGTCGAGGGAGACCCCGGCGTTGGCAAAGGCAAACAACGGCAGTATCAGGTACGCACTCCAGGGGTGCAGCACATGCTCCAGATGCTTGAGCGGCGAGGCATAGCGCTTCCCGGAGATAGGGATCATGAAGCCAACGATGACGCCGGCCAGGGTCGCATGGACGCCGGACTTGAGCACTGCAACCCAGAGCACCAGACCCACCAGCATGTAGAGGCCGATCCTGTCCTCACCGCGGCGATTCATCCACAGCAGAGTGAGGGTCGCCACTATGCCGACCGCCAGTGCGGTCAGCGACAGCTGCTGGGTATAGAAGAGGGCGATGATGATGATGACCCCAAGGTCATCCATGATGGCCAGGGCCAGCAGGAATACCTTGAGGCTGGTCGGTACCCGCTTGCCAAGCAGCGCCATCACCCCGAGGGCGAAGGCGATGTCGGTTGCGGCCGGAATGGCCCAGCCGGCCCGGGTCACTTCGTCTTCGTAGTTGAAGAAGGCATAGATGAGCGCAGGGGCCAGCATGCCGCCCACGGCGGCGATGGCCGGGAAGGTGGCCTGCACCCGTGATGAGAGCGCCCCCTCCAGCATCTCACGCTTTACTTCCAGCCCGACCAGCAGGAAGAAGATCGCCATGAAGCCGTCGTTGATCCAGAGCAGCAGCGGCTTGTTGATGTCGAGGGCGGCAATGCGCACCTGTACCTGGGTATTGAGGAAACTCTGATAGTGCTCCGCCAGGGCAGAGTTGGCCAGACCGATGGCCACCAGGGCGGCCAGGATCAGAATTATTCCGGAGGCTGACTCCAGTTTGAGAAATCGCTTGAACACATCGCTCATGGTCTAACTATCCATAAAATTGTACTTTTTCAGTCTAGGGGCCGAGTGAGTTAATGAAAAATCGTTTCTAACTGCCAATAACAACGGAAAAACCGAAGGCAAAATGAATCATGCCTGCTATAAGCACGTTTTACCCCGCCTTCATGAGCCCACGGAGCATTCTTTTTTTTGCATATTTATTCTTTTCAGGCATGAAAAAGGCGCCCGCAGGCGCCTTTCGAACAGATGGAATAACGTAATACCGCCACGCGGGAGATCCCGCCGAGTGCCGCGCGCCATCACGGCGGATACGGGATCAGATGGCGACAGGGGCCTTGATACCCGGATGGGGATCATAACCCTGGATCTCGAAGTCCTCGAACCTGTAGTCGAAGATGGAGTCCGGCTTGCGCTTGATCACCAGCTGCGGCAAGGGACGCGGCTCGCGGGAGAGCTGCAGCGCCGTTTGCTCCATGTGGTTGGAGTAGAGGTGCACGTCGCCACCGGTCCAGACGAAGTCCCCCACCGCCAGATCGCACTGCTGGGCCATCATGTGGGTCAGCAGGGCGTAGCTCGCGATGTTGAACGGCAGGCCGAGGAAGACGTCGCAACTGCGCTGATAGAGCTGGCAAGAGAGCTTGCCGTCTGCCACGTAGAACTGGAAGAAGGCGTGACAAGGGGCGAGCGCCATCTTGTCCAGCTCACCCACGTTCCAGGCGGAGACTATGATGCGACGCGAGTCCGGGTTGTGCTTGATGTCATCCACCGCCTTCTGGATCTGGTCGATGACGGCGCCATCGGCCGCCGGCCAGGAGCGCCACTGGGCACCGTAGACAGGGCCCAGATCGCCGTGCTCGTCGGCCCACTCGTCCCAGATGCTGACGCCGTGCTCTTTCAGGTAGGCGGTGTTGGTGTCGCCATTGAGGAACCAGAGCAGCTCGTGAATGATGGAGCGCAGGTGGCACTTCTTGGTGGTGACCAGCGGGAAGCCTTCCGCCAGATTGAAGCGCATCTGATGACCGAACAGGGAGACTGTCCCCGTGCCGGTGCGATCGGATTTGACGGTACCTTCATCCAGGATCTTCTGCATCAGGTCGAGATAGGCCCTCATTGCTTTGCCTCCTTCGCCGCGTTGCCGAACAACTGCGGACGCTTGTAGGCGACCCAGATCATCAGGGCGCCGATGATGATCATCGGAGTGGAGAGGATCTGGCCCATGCTGATCTCCTGGAAGTAGAGACCGAGCTGGCTGTCAGGCTGGCGTACGAACTCCACCAGGAAGCGGAACAGGCCGTAGAACAGCAGGAACATGCCGGAGATGGCGCCCCGTGGCGGGTTCTTGCGCCAGAACAGGTTCAGGATGATGAAGAGCACCACACCTTCCAGAGCGAACTGGTAGAGCTGGGAGGGGTGACGCGGCTCGGGGCCGGCCTCCGGGAAGATGATGGCCCAGGGCACGTCTGTGACCCGGCCCCACAGCTCGCCGTTCATGAAGTTGCCGATGCGGCCGACACCGAGGCCGAACGGAATGAGCGGCGCCACGAAGTCAGCCACGGTGAAGAAGTGACGCTTGGTCTTGTGGGCAAACCAGATCATGGCGGTGATGACCCCGATCAGGCCGCCGTGGAACGACATGCCGCCGGTCCAGATCTTGAACAGGTAGGTGGGATCGGCCAGGAAGAGATCGAAGTTGTAGAACAGCACATAGCCGATACGACCACCCAGGATCACCCCGAGGAAGCCGTAGAACAGCAGGTCGGAGACCTCGTTGCGAGTCCAGCCACTGTTGGGCGCATCGGCGCGGCGGCCCGCAAGCCACATGGCAAAGGCAAAACCAAACAAATACATGAGACCGTACCAGCGTACCGATAGTGGTCCCAAACTGAATGCTACGGGATCAATCTGCGAGAAAACCCAATATCCGTCGTGCTGCATGGCGCGGCCCCAGTCATAAGAAAAGCCGCATTCTCCGATCATTCGTCAGCAGGAACAAGACTGAATATCAATCGGGCAACTTGGTCTTGTGGCCCGCGCGCAGCAAACCGCCCAGACCGTGCTCTTCCAGGTAGCGGGCAAACAGGCCACGGAGCACGTGGGGATTGTCGTGCTTGAGGCCATCTGCCATCAGCGCCTTCAGCTCGCCGAGATCGGATTGACGCAGCACGTACTTGATGCGGGATATGTTGTGGGTGTTCATGCTGAAACGGCGATAGCCCATGGCCAGCAGCAGCAGCACGCCGACCGGATCCCCGGCCAGTTCGCCACAGACCGAGACCGGCTTCTGGTAGCGATGGGAGGCATCGACCAGCAGTTGCAGGGCGCGGATCACCGCGGGATGGAAGGCGTCATAGATGCTGGCGACCCGGGCGTTGTTGCGATCCACCGCCAGCAGATACTGGGTCAGGTCATTGCTGCCCACCGACCAGAAGTCGATGAGGGGGGCCATCTCCGGCAGGATGTAGAGGGCGGAAGGCACCTCTATCATCACCCCCAGGCTGGGGTAGCGGATCACCGCATCGCGGCTCGCCGCCTCTTCCGACACTTCACGCCAGGCCTGATCCAGCAGCCGGCGGGAAGCCTTGATTTCACTGACGCTGCTGATCATCGGCAGCATGATGGCCAGATTGTCCAGCCCTTCGCTGGCGCGCAGCATGGCCTTGAGCTGCACCAGGAACAACTCGGGGTGATCCAGGGTGAGCCGGATCCCCCGCCAGCCAAGGAAGGGATTTTCCTCCACTATGGGGAAATAGGGCAATTGCTTGTCCCCCCCCACGTCCAGAGTGCGCATGCAGACCGGGCGATCCCGATAAGTCTCCAGGATCCCGCGATAGCGCGCCGTCTGCTCCCATTCGGAGGGGAAGCTGTCCTGCAGCATGAAGGGGATCTCGGTGCGATAGAGCCCGACCCCGTCCGCCAGATGGTTGAGGGAGATCTCGGTGTCGGCACTGAGGCCGGCGTTGAGCAGCAAAGAGACAGGAGTGCCGTCAGCCGTCTCCGAGGGTTGGTTGTCGACGCTGCGCACCAGGGTATCGAGCGCCCGCTCCTCGCTCAGCAGCTGCCGGTACTCGGTCAGGATCACCTGATTGGGTTCGATGAAGAGATCGCCGCTGTAACCATCGACAACCAGGGTGCGACCACCTATGTCACCCAGGGGCAGATCCACCCCCATGATGGCCGCCACCCCCATGGCACGGGCCAGGATGGCGGCGTGGGAGTTGGTCCCCCCCTTGAGCGACACCACGCCGCTCAGGAATTCCCGCGGGATCTCGGCGAGTATGGTGGCGGTCACCTCGTCGGCGACCAGCACCACCGGCTCCCCTATGGTGAGCTGCTCGGGTTCGTCCTGCACCAGACGGCTGATGAGCCGCTGGGCTATGTCTTTCACATCGGTGGAGCGCTCCCGCAGGTAGGGATCCTTCATCCCCTTGAACTGCTCGATCAGCCGATCGCTGATGATCTTGACCGCGGAGATGGCGGTCCAGTGCTCCTTGCCGACCTTGTTGCGGATGGGCTTGATGTAGCCGGGATCGTTCAGCAGGTGCAGATAGATGTCGAAGATGGCGACCGAATCCTGGCTGTAGCTCTCGCGAAAGCGTAGCGCCAGGCTCTCCAGATCGTGGCGCACCTCTTCCACCGCAAGCTCCAGTCGGGCCAGCTGCTTGCCGTGGTCCTCGTCCTTGCGCGGGGTGATGCTGTTGAGCGCCTTGCGCGGGCGCCACACCCAGGCCTTGGCGATGGCGATGCCACTGGCGCCGGCGATGCCGCGCAGCGGCTTGCTCCAGTCGGTCTTCTGCAACCAGCCCTTGGCCTGGGCTTGGGCGATGCGCGCCGCCAGCTGCGCCGCCAGGGTGACCATGAAGGACTCTTCCCCCTCATCGAACAGCCGGCTCTCTTTCTGCTGCACCACCAGAATGCCCACCACCTGACGCTGGTGCATGATGGGGGCGCCGAGGAAGGAGCGAAATGCCTCTTCCGCGACATCGGGCAGGAACTTGAAACTGGGGTGAGAAGGCGCATCGGCCAGGTTGATCAGCTCTTCCCGCTGACCCACCAGACCGACTATGCCCTGCTCGAACGGCAAGGTGGCCTTGCCCACCGCCGACTCGGCCAGGCCATCGGTGGCCGCCAGTCGATAGCGGCGCATGTCGGGCTCGGCGACATAAACGGAGCAGCAGTCCACCGTCATGGCGAGCCGGGTCTGGCTCACCAATGCTTGCAAGGCCTGTTCGAGGGTGTTGGCCTCGGCCATGCTCTCGACGATGCGTCTGAGTTCCGTCAGCAACTAATTGTGCTCCTTAGCGCGAGCGGTTGCGCCGCCCATCCTTTCGATTAACCTGCACCACCGGCACCGGCATGGCCAGCGGGGCAAACTCCTTCATCACCCGGCGGTAAACTTCCCGCTTGAAGGAGACGACCTGACGAACCGGGTACCAGAAGCTGACCCAACGCCAATCATCAAATTCCGGGTGACCATGACAGCCGAACTGGATCCTGGACTCTCTGCCAGGATCGAGCTGCAACAAAAACCATTTCTGCTTCTGGCCAATACAGACCGGTGAACTGTCCCAGCGAACGAGTCGTTTGGGTAAGCGATACTTCAGCCAGTTGCGACTGGTCGCCAGTATGGTCACATCCTCGGGCTTGAGGCCTATCTCCTCATACAGCTCACGATACATGGCCTGTTCCGGCGATTCACCATCATCAACTCCCCCCTGCGGAAACTGCCAGGAGTGCTGCCCATAGCGCTTAGCCCACAATACTTGCCCGTCACGGTTACAGATCACGATGCCGACATTGGGACGAAATCCGTCGCCATCTATCACGTGATCACCTTATTAAAGGCTGAATCTATAAAGAGATTGTTCCACATTCACCCCGTGGCGGCAAACAGGGACTGTCATCTTCCACTCATGAATAACTTGGCATTTCAAGCAAAGTTATAAACAAACCGGAAGGACAAGCTCCGCAAGTTGCCCACCCAGACTGTGCATAAGCCTGTGATCAAGCGGGTATATACAGTAGTTTTATACTACGACTTCAAATCATGCCGTATCATACCCGATTCATATAAAAACAAAATATTCATTTAAATACATACAGTTAATATTTAAAGACTGGATCAAGATCCATGTCTTTTGCGCCCGAGGATCCTGGCTGTCAATTGTGAACAAGTTCGACTGTTCAAAGATCCATCAAGGCTAGTTTATCCACAAGGATGGCGCATTATCTGCACCGATATGGCGAGAAAAATCGGCGTGCTCTCACATTTATTTCTGATGCCGGGCCCTGTATCACCACTTTATGTCAGTTATCCAAGATTTCTGTGGATAACTATGTGCAACAGCCAGGCCAAACCCTTGGACAACTCGCAGCAACCGGGATCCTCCCGTTATCCAGGCTGGAGAAAAAAGTCAAATTCCTTTAAAATCATTGCCATAGATTAAAATTCACAATCCTGCCCCCCCTGTGTATAGCCGGGCAAGGATCGGTTACAAAAACAGCGATCCTCTGTCAGGATCACACTTGTCCACCCCTTCTCGCCAACAGGAGCCCCTCATGCCCGACAACCCACAGTCAGAGCAGGAATTGCTGGCGCGCGCCTACGCCATGGCGGGCTTCACCCTGGCTCAACTCGCCGCGACGGCCGGCATCCCGGTGCCACGGGATCTCCGGCGGGACAAGGGCTGGATCGGCCAGTTGATCGAGTGGCAGCTGGGCGCCAGCGCGGGTAGCCGACCGGAGCAGGACTTCCCCGATCTCGGCATAGAGCTCAAGACGATCCCGATCGATCCTCAGGGCAAACCGCTGGAAACCACCTTCGTCTGCGTCGCGCCCCTCATCGGGATCAGTGGCCAGCGCTGGGAGGAGTCCAATGTGCGCAACAAGCTGTCGCGGGTACTCTGGATCCCGGTGGAGGGCAGCCGCACCATCCCCGTCGGTGAGCGCCGGGTCGGCATGCCGTTGCTGTGGAGCCCGAACGAAGAAGAAGACAGGTTGCTGCGTCAGGATTGGGAGGAGCTGATGGACATGATAGTGCTGGGGGAAGTGGAGCAGATCAGCGCCCGCCACGGCCAGGTCATGCAACTGCGCCCCAAGGCGGCCAACAGCAAGGCACTGACCCGCGCCATCGGCCGCAATGGCCAGCCGATCCAGACACTGCCAAGGGGCTTCTACCTCAAGATTGACTTCACTCACCAGTTGCTTCGGCGTCATTTCGCCCTGCCTGCCTGACGATTGCTATCAACATCCTTGTCATAAAGTGATATAAAAATAACCAGCACTACTTTCTTCGCAGTCAGTGACAAGGAGTCGATATGCCGATCAACAAGCAATTTCTCAAGTCCCGCCCCGAGGTCAAGGTGACCTTCGCAGTGGAAAAAGAGGCCGCGGGTGAGGCCGAACAGGTCTTGCTGCTGGGGGAGTTCAGCCAGTGGCAACCCATTGAATTGAAAAGAATGAAGAGCGGGGAGTTCAAGGCGACCCTCAACCTTCCCACCGATGGCCCCAGCCATTTCGAGTATTGCTACCAACTGGTGCAGCCGGACGGGGAGACCCGTTATGACAACGACTGGGAAGCGGACGACTACGTGCCCGGCCCCTTCGGGCGCGACAACTCTGTGGTGCGGGTCAGCCAGTAGACGACCAGAACACTAACACCTCTGACCGGTACCCGAATTACAGACACAAAAAAGGCTCGCCATTGGCGAGCCTTTTCACTACCTGTCGAGCTTTTCGCCGACATACCGACACCAATTCGAATCGAATTAGTTGAGCTTCTCTTTGATACGAGCAGCTTTGCCGGACAGGTTGCGCAGGTAGTACAGCTTGGCGCGGCGAACATCACCACGACGCTTCAGTTCTACACTGTGGATCAGCGGAGAGTGAGTCTGGAATACACGCTCAACACCTTCGCCGTTGGAGATCTTGCGAACGGTGAAAGCAGAGTGCAGACCGCGGTTACGCTTGGCAATGACGATGCCTTCGAAAGCCTGCAGACGCTCTTTACCACCTTCTTTAACACGAACTTGAACACGTACGGTGTCGCCCTGGGCAAAAGCCGGGATGTCGGTACGCAGTTGCTCTTGTTCAAGCTGCTGAATAATCTTGCTCATTGTCTTTCCTTACCTAGGATAAACTGAAAACTCTACTTAACGCTGTCACGCACTTCGCGGACATACTCGGCAAGAAGTGATTCTTGCTCGTCAGTCAGAGCTAGGTTGTTAATAAGTTCCGGCCTTCTCTGCCAGGTTCGTCCGAGCGACTGCTTGAGACGCCAGCGCCGAATCACTTCGTGATTGCCGCTTGTCAGCGCCTCGGGCACCGCCAATCCATCCAACAACTCCGGCCGAGTGTAGTGGGGATGATCCAGCAGGCCATCCGTGAAGGAGTCCTGCTCGGCACTGGCCTGATCGCCCAAAACCCCCGGAACCAGACGCGAAACCGCATCGATCAGGGTCATGGCAGGCAACTCGCCACCACTTAACACGTAATCCCCGATAGACCACTCTTCGTCGACTTCGGTTTGTATCACGCGTTCATCGATACCTTCGTATCGACCGGCGACCAGAATCAGTGTCTGATTCGTCGCCAACTCGGTTACGCCCGCTTGAGTCAGCTTGCGCCCCTGAGGAGAGAGATAGATGACTTTCGCCCCGTCTCCCGCCGCTTGCTTGGCTGCATGAATAGCATCACGCAGCGGCTGAACCATCATCAGCATCCCAGGCCCACCACCATAAGGACGATCATCGACCGTGCGGTGTTTGTCGTGGGTGAAATCCCGCGGGTTCCAGCACTCAATCTGCAGCAGGCCACTCTTGACGGCCCGACCCGTTACCCCGTGCTCGGTAATGGCTCGGAACATTTCCGGGAAGAGGCTAATCACCCCAATCCACATAAGAAACCTCCGGCACCCGTGTTAGCGCGGGAAACTAGAAACCAGGATCCCAATCAACTTCGATTGTTCGAGCAGTCAGATCAATGTTCTTGATCACCTGCTCTTCCAGGAACGGGATCAGCCGCTCCTTTGCACCAAAGGCATCTTTTACATTGGCCTCAACCACCAACACATCGTTGGAGCCGGTTTCCATCAATTCGGTCACCTTGCCCAAGTCGTATCCCTTGGTGGTCATCACGGAGCAACCAATCAGGTCACGCCAGTAGAACTCACCTTCAGGCAACGCAGGCAACAGATCGGCGGCTACGCCAATCTCGACATTGGTCAATGCCAGGGCATCCTCGCGCACATCGATACCATCGAGTTTGCAGATCAGACCCTTGTTGTGACGCTTCCAGGCCGAAACCTGAATCTCACGCCACACCCCGTTCTGATTGATCAGCCAGGGGTTGTAATCGAAAATCGCTTCGGCAACATCGGTGAAGGAGTTCACTTTAAGCCAACCCTTGATGCCGTAGACGGTACCCAGGGTGCCCAGAACTATAGGTTTTTCCACCTTAACTCCTTACCGTTTGGCTGATTAAGCAGCTTTTTTAGCGTCTTTGATCAGCTTGGCAACGCGGTCAGAAACAGCGGCACCAGTAGCAACCCAATGCTCGATACGAGCCAGGTCCAGGTTCAGCTTTTCAGCGTTACCAGCAGCAACCGGGTTGAAGAAACCAACGCGCTCGATGAAGCGACCGTCACGGGCGCAACGGCTGTCAGAAACTACTACCTGGTAGAACGGACGCTTTTTCGCGCCACCACGTTGTAAACGAATGGTTACCATATCGTCCTCATGAACATCTAATGAACAAGGCCTGCAAATACGCAGACCCTAGCTTAAAATAAGCCGCGTAATTCTACTTGGATTCGTAATAATTGCAACCAAGCCTGCTATTTTTTGCGCAGGAGCTGGCATGAAAAAGGCTCACCACGGTGAGCCTTTTTGCCTGACAAGCAGGAAAATCAGAACGGACCGCGTCCGCCACCACCAAATCCGGGCGGCAGCATGTTCTTCATCTGGCCCATCATCTTGCGCATGCCGCCCTTGCCGGACATCTTCTTCATCATGCGCTGCATCTCGGTGAACTGCTTGAGCAGCTTGTTCACGTCCTGCACCTGCATGCCGGAACCCGCGGCGATGCGACGCTTGCGGGATCCCTTGATGAGATCGGGATGGGCACGCTCCTTGGGCGTCATGGAGCTGATGATGGCCTCCATCCGCACTGTGATCTTGTCATCCATCTGATCTTTCACGTTATCCGGCAGGCCGGACATGCCGGGCAGCTTGTCGAGCATGCCCATCATGCCGCCCATGTTGCGCATCTGGGCCAGCTGCTCGCGGAAATCCTCCAGATCGAAACCCTTGCCGCTCTTGACCTTGCTGGCCAGCTTGGCGGCTTTCTCCTTATCGACGGTGCGTTCCACTTCCTCGATAAGCGACAGCACATCGCCCATGCCGAGGATACGGGACGCGAGTCGGTCCGGGTGGAAGGGCTCAAGGGCGTCGGTCTTCTCGCCCATACCGATGAACTTGACCGGCTTGCCGGTGATGTGGCGCACCGACAGGGCGGCACCGCCGCGGGCGTCGCCGTCCGCCTTGGTGAGGATGACGCCGGTGAGCGGCAGCGCTTCGTTGAACGCCTTGGCGGTATTGGCGGCATCCTGACCTGTCATGGCATCCACCACGAACAGGGTCTCGACCGGCTTGATGGTGGCGTGAAGATCCTGGATCTCCGCCATCATCTCGGTGTCCACGTGCAGACGACCGGCGGTATCGACGATCACCACGTCATAGAATTTCTTGCGCGCCTGATCGATGGCAGCGGTAGCGATCGCCACCGGCTTCTGGGTCACATCGCTCGGGAAGAAATCGACCGCGATGTCATTGGCCAGGGTCTCGAGCTGCTTGATCGCCGCGGGGCGATAGACGTCGGCACTGACCACCAGCACCTTCTTCTTGTGGCGCTCTTTGAGCAGTTTGGCGAGTTTGCCCACAGTCGTGGTCTTACCGGCGCCCTGCAGACCCGCCATCAGGATGATGGCTGGCGGCTGAGCGGCCAGATTGAGCTGCTCGTTCGCCTCCCCCATGACGGAGACCAGCTCGCCATGCACTATCTTGATGAAGGCTTGGCCCGGGCTCAGGGACTTGGCCACTTCCTGGCCGACGGCACGCTCTTTCACGCGGGCAACGAAGTCACGCACCACCGGCAGGGCCACGTCCGCTTCGAGCAGCGCCATGCGCACTTCACGCAAGGTATCCTTGATGTTCTCTTCGGTCAGCCGGCCACGGCCACTGACATTGCGCAGGGTGCGCGAGAGTCGTTCAGTCAAATTCTCAAACATGACGCATTCCGATTCTTGGCGTAACTAGTGGGGCATTATACCCCAGTCAGCACTGTGAGGACGATTACTCACCGCTTGCGGCGGTGACCCGCCATCGAATGAGCGGGTGTAATAAATGGAGGGCATTATACCCCAGTCAACGCCGGAGGACGATTATTCGCCGCACGGGGCCGTCAGCTGCTACTTATATATGGGCAGTTAGCCCCTGGCACAACTGGCGAGCATATCTTGTGCAAGGTATACTGCCCCTCTTATCCATAAAAGCTTGTTCGACAACGACCTGGTTATGATCGTGATCTCTGTTCTGGCCCTGGCGTTTTACCTGCTGGCCATCATCGCCTCTCTGCACCTGCTGCTCAGCGCCAAGCCCGTCGGGCAGGTGTCGCTGTTTGCCTGTGTCGGCCTGGCCCTGACCGCCCATGGCGTGGCGGTGGGAAGCGAGGTGCTGGCCACCCATTCCGGCCAGAATCTCAGCATGTTGAACGTCGCGTCCCTGGTCAGCCTCATCATCAGTTGCTTCATGACCTGCGTCACCCGCCGTTTCAACGGCTGGATCCTGCTGCCCGTGGTCTACAGCTTCTCGGCCTTGCTGCTCGCCGCCAGCGCCCTCATACCGGGTCGCTACATCACCCATCTGGAAGCGCATCCCCAACTGCTGCTGCACATAGGACTCGCCTTGATGGCTTATTCGGTGCTGATGATCGCCTGCCTGTTTGCGCTCCAGCTTGCCTGTCTGGATCGGCAGCTGAAGTCCAGAAAGATCAGCCATCTGCCCGCCATGCCGCCCCTGATGACGGTAGAGAAGCGGCTGTTCCAGCTCATCTCCGCGGGCCTCTTGCTGCTGACGCTCTCCATCGCCTCGGGTCTGTTCTTTCTGGAAGACATGTTCGCCCAAGGCAAATCCCACAAGGCCATCCTCTCGATCCTGGCCTGGTGCGTCTATGCCTTGCTGCTGTGGGGTCACCACACCCGTGGCTGGCGTGGTCGCAAGGTCATCATGCTGAGCCTCATCGGCAGCGTCATCCTGACCCTGGCCTACTTTGGCAGCCGCTTCGTCAAGGAAGTCTTGCTGAGCTGACGGTTCAGCCACCCCAAATCCACCCCAACAGGAGCCCTTCTTGGACAGTATCTCAACGAGCACATTACTGATTGTTCTCGTTATTTTGATTGTTTTGTCAGCCTTCTTCTCCAGTTCTGAAACCGGTCTGATGTCCCTCAACCGCTACAAGTTGCGGCATCTGGCCCAAACCAAGCACAAGGCGGCCCGTCGGGTCGAAAAGCTGCTGGCCCGACCGGACCGCCTGCTTGGCCTCATCCTGATCGGCAACAACCTGGTCAACATCCTGGCCTCCGCCATCGCCACCATAGTCTGCATCCGGCTGTTCGGGGACATCGGCGTCGCCGTTGCCACCTTCGGCCTCACCCTGGTGGTGCTGGTATTCGGGGAAGTCACCCCCAAGACACTGGCGGCCATGTTTCCCGAACGCATCGCCTATCCCGCCTCCTGGGTCCTCAAGGGGCTGATGGTGCCCTTCGCCCCCCTGGTCTGGCTCATCAACAGCATCACCAACCTCTTGCTCAAGCTGCTGCGACTGGAACATCGCAAGGATGACTCCCTCAACACCGAAGAGCTGCGCACCATAGTCAACGAGGCGGGCAGCCTCATCCCCCAGCGCCATCAGGAGATGCTGATCAGTATTCTGGATCTGGACAAGATGACGGTGGAGAACATCATGGTGCCACGCAGCGAGATCTCTGCCATCGACATCAATGACGACTGGAAGAGCATATTGCGCCAGCTGGCTCACTGCGCCCATACCAAGATCCTGCTGTATCGCGACAATATCGACGATGTTGTCGGATTTTTACACTCTCGTGACGCCCTCAGGCTGGTCGCCAGAGACCAGTTCAGCAAGTCCAGCCTGCTGCGGGAAGTCGATCCCATCTACTTCATTCCACAGGGCACGCCGCTCAACGTGCAGTTGGCCAAGTTCCAGCGCAACAAGGAGAGGATCGGGCTGATTGTCGACGAGTATGGCGATATTCAGGGGCTGATCACCCTGGATGACATCCTGGAAGAGATAGTGGGTGACTTCACCACCTCCATGGCCCCGGCGCCGAGCGACGAGATCCACCCCCAGCCGGACGGCTCCTTCCTGGTGGAAGGCTCCGCCAGCATCCGCGAGCTGAACAAGGAGATGCACTGGCACCTGCCCATCGACGGCCCGCGTACCCTCAACGGGGTGATCCTGGAGTACCTGGAGGAGATCCCCCAGCCCAACATCAGCGTCAGGCTGGCGGGTTATCCCATCGAGATCCTCGAAGTCGAGAACAACATGGTGAAGATGGCGAGGATCATGCCACATCTCTACCGTAACGAGTCGGGTTACGAGGATTGAAAAAAGGCTGCCGATGGCAGCCTTTTTCGTCTCAATCGCTCTCGTCATCCGGCTCCAGCACCAGGGTCGGGATCAACTCGCCGAACACCTGCTGCAGCTCGTCGCGGTTGGCCAGCAAGTCTTGCAGCGTATAGCCGTCCATCACGGCGAGGAAGGCGTTCATCGCCTCCTTCAAGGCACTCTTGAGCAGACAGACAGAGACGATGTGGCACACCGGCGAGTTGCAGTCGATGCCGTCCAGGTTGCCTTCCAGCGCCCGGATCACCTGGCCTATGTTCACGCTCTCAGGGGAACAGGCCATGCGGATCCCGCCATTCTTGCCACGCTGGGACTGCAGATAACCCAGCTTCACCAGCTGGTTAACCACCTTCACCATGTGATTGCGAGAGACGTCATACAAGGCAGACACCTTGGCCACGCTCGACAATTCCCCCTCCGGCAAGGTGGCCAGATAGAGCAGGGCTCTCAATCCAAAATCGGTATAGCTTGTTAGTCTCATAGTGCCTGTGGCGCATAGCGCAAAGAATTGATGATTGATCCAGATCAATTAAACATTTAGGATGCAACTTATTAAGTGACATTCCAGATGTTCAATTAGAAAGGACCTCCTATGTTAGACCAAGCCACCATCGCCGTCATCAAGAGCACCATTCCTTTGCTCGAATCGGCGGGGCCTGCCCTCACCCAGCACTTCTACCAGCGCATGTTCAACCACAACCCCGAGTTGAAGGATGTGTTCAACCTGGCCCATCAGCGCAGTGGCGGTCAGCCCCTGGCGCTGTTCAGTGCCGTGGCGGCCTACGCCAGGAATATCGACAACCTGGGGGCCCTGGCCGGAGCCGTGGAACGCATCGCCCACAAGCACACGGGTTTCCTGATCCAGCCGGAACAATATCACATTGTGGGTAGTCATCTCTTGGCCACGCTCAAAGAAATGGGTGGCAATGCGGTGACGGACGAGGTGCTGGAGGCCTGGGGCAAAGCCTATGGCGTGCTGGCCGATATCTTCATAGGTCGGGAGGGGGAGCTCTACCGGGAGAAGGTGAGCGAGCTCGGTGGCTGGCAAGGGGCCCGCCCCTTCCTCATCAAGGAGAAGCGCCAGGAGAGCGAGCTTGTCACCTCCTTCGTGCTGGCGCCCGTCGACGGCAAGCCCGTGCTGCGCTTCAAGCCGGGGCAATATATCAGCATCAGGCTCAATCACCCGTCGCTGGCGTATCAGGAGATCCGTCAATACTCCCTCTCCGATGCCCCCAATGGCCACGACTACCGCATCAGCGTCAAACGCGAGCCCCAGGGCCAGGTCTCCAACCTGCTGCATGACAAGCTTCATGTCGGTGACGAGGTGGCGCTGATGCCGCCGGCGGGGGACTTCTTCCTGCAGACCGAGACGGCCACCCCGGTGGTGCTGCTCTCCGCCGGTGTGGGCCTGACCCCCATGCTGAGCATGCTCAACCAGTTGCTGGCCGAACAAGCGGGAACTGAAATCCGTTGGCTCCATGCCTGCGAGCATGGCGCCCAGCACGCCTTCAAGGATGAGATCCAGGCCAAGAGCCGCCAGCACGCCAACTTGCAGAGCCGGATCTGGTACAGGGTGCCTGCCGAGCAGGACGTGCAGGGGAAGGACTACGACTTCAGCGGCACCATGGCGCTGGAACAGGTCACGGACCTCATCTCGGCCAACGCCCACTACTACTTCTGCGGTCCCCTGGGCTTCATGAAAGCGATCAAGACCCAGTTGCTGGCCCTAGGCGTCCCAGCAGACAGAATGCACTACGAGGTATTCGGCCCCCATCAGGATCTCTGATCCTGCCTCCTGCCTGGGGAAATGCACAAGGCCCACGAACGCAGGTTCGTGGGCCTTGTTGTATCCAGTGACCTGGCTTGCCGGGCCTAGTGCATCGCCTTGGCGCGGGCGATGGCATTGGCGGGCATGCGATTGCCGAGCCGGCTCAGCAGGCTAGCGGCTTTCTGGTGGGTCGCCTTGTCGCCGATGACGGCGCCGTGCAGCCAATGATAGGCCTCTTCGTAATCCAGCGGACTGCCCATGCCCTGCAGCAGCATCTCGACCCACTCTATCTGGGCCCGCTGGAAACCAAGACTGGCGGCCTCCCGCATCAGGGTCTCGGCCCGCACCAGATCCTTCTGGACCAGGATGCCTTTCCAGTAATAGCGCCCCAGCTGCTCCAGTGCCGGGGCCAGGCCCTGATTGGCCGCCTCCCACATGTATTGCACGCCGACCTGGGCGTCCGGCTTGATGCAGACGCCCCAGGCCAGCATGTCCCCCCACAGGAACTGATAGGCCGGGATCTTCATCACAGAGGCGCGCGCCTCTATGTCCTGGGTCAGCTGGCACCTGTCCTGCTTCACCCGGGTCAGATGACGTCCCTGCTCTATCCAGTTGAGCAGTTCGTCCTGGCGATAGAGCGGCACCGCCTGCAGATCTGCGGTGACCAGGGAGCCAGGATTCACCGCCTTGGGTAGCGGCGCTGCCGCCGGGGCTGATACCACGGGGGCAGGTGCTGCAACGGTCGACAGCACAGGGGCCGGATCAGCCGCCGGCACCGCGGCTGACGGTACAGCTGCGGTGGCCGGTGGGGTCGCTGGCGCAACCGGCACTGGTGCGCTCGATGGCAAGGCCGCCGAGGGCACCGGGAAGGAGGTGGCCGCCACCGACTGGGTTGGCGTGGCTGCGGATATCGGCTCGGCTCCCTGCAAGGGGAGGCTGCATAGACCGACGAGGCCGATGAGGGTACTGGGTTTCATCATAGGGATCTCCTGCTGCCCTCTTTATCGGCAGCCAGGTCCATCTCCTTAGTCCGCCATGGCAAACCCCGGAAATGACAAAGGGGAGCCTGGGCTCCCCTCATGATCGACGCTGCGGCTTATTTGACGAAGTCGACACCCAGCTGGATATCGGCCTTCAGGGTAGCCAGCATGCTGTCCATGGACTCTTGCTCGAAGGCGCTCAGCTTGCCGTAGTCCAGCACGCTCTCGACACCGTTCTTGCCCAGCAGTACCGGCTGCGCGAAGAAGGTGGCGTGCTCGCCATTGCCTTCCACATAGGCGCACTCGATGACGTTGGCTTCGCCCTGCAGACCCTTGATGAGCGACAGACCGAAACGGCAGGCTGCCTGACCCATGGAGAGAGTGGCAGAACCGCCACCGGCCTTGGCTTCCACCACTTCGGTACCGGCATTCTGGATGCGCTTGGTCATGGCAGCCGCTTCTTCTGCGGTGAAGCTGGCCCCTTCGATCTGGGACAGCAGCGGCAGAATGGTCACGCCACTGTGGCCACCGATCACGTTGACGCGGATCTTGTCGATGTTCAGGCCCTTGGCCTCGGCCACGAAGGTCTCGCCACGGATGACGTCCAGGGTGGTCACGCCGAACAGGCGACGCTTGTCATAGACACCGGCCTTCTTCAACACTTCGGCGGCGATGGCGACCGTGGTGTTGACCGGGTTGGTGATGATGCCGATCAGTGCCTTGGGGCAGGTAACGGCACACTTCTCCACCAGGTTCTTGACGATACCGGCGTTGATGTTGAACAGATCGGAACGATCCATGCCGGGCTTGCGCGCCACGCCGGCAGAGATCAGCACGACATCGGCGCCGACCAGAGCAGGGCTCGGATCTTCACCGCAGAAACCTTTTACTTTCACGTCAGTCGGGATATGGCTCAGGTCCGCCGCCACGCCCGGAGTGACCGGGGCAATATCATACAGGCTCAATTCGGAACCGGCAGGCAGGCGATTTTTCAACAGCAGAGCGAGGGCTTGGCCGATGCCACCGGCGGCACCCAGAACGGCAACTTTCATGATCAACTCCATGTCTAAGCGTAGGTTTAAGGTTGTTTCTAGTTGGGTTAACGCTGTTTCTTATTGTGCGCCTCACCTTAAAGGATCCCCTGCTAAAAAACAATCTGATAACAGTTGTAATCACGGGTTCTGTGAGCCAGGGAACAAGCGGCGACGAAAGCGGAGAGGAATATGCGATAAATGGGAGGAAAGACACAGATTTCCTGTGCTTCCCTCACCATTAAGAGGTAAATACGACTGCTTCAGGACTGGAATGCCAGTGCTCGCTTCTCGCACCAGCGGAAACCAATTGTTAACAAACCATTCATGGTCAGGTAGAGGCCCCCGGCCACGGTGAACACCGCCAGGGTGTCATAGGTCTGGGCGTTGAGACGCTGGGCCAGCCCCATGATGTCCATGATGGTGATGGTGCTGGCGAGGGAACTGCCCTTGAGCACCAGGATCACCTCGTTGGAGTAGGCGGGCACCAACCGACGGGCGGCGTGACGCGCCTTCATCCACAGGGTCTGGCCGGCCGAGAAACCGAGCGCCCGGCAGGCTTCCACCTCGCCGGCGGGGATGGCATCGAGCGCCCCCTTGAACAGCCGGGTGGAGTAGGCCGCGGTGTTGAAACCGAGCGCCAGCACGGCGCAGAACCAGGGCTGCTTGAGCAGCGGCCAGAGCGGCCCGGCCTTGAGCCACTCGAACTGACCCGGCCCGTAGTAGATGAGGAAGATCTGGATGAGCAGCGGCGTGCCGGTGAAGATCAGTACCCACAGCTGCACCAGCTGGGTCGCCACGGGAATGCGGCGCTCCAGCACCCAGGTCATGCCAGCCGCCAGCAGCACGCCGAGCAGCAGGCTGAGCGCGGTGAGCTGCAGGGTGATGGCCAGCCCCCCCAGCAGGGTCATCAGGTAATCCTGCATGATCAGCCTCCGTAACGGCGGGTATAGCGGGACGCCTGCTTCAAGCCAAATTCGCTCACCAGGCTGATGGCCAGGTAGATGAGGGCCGCAGCGGCATACCAGGTGAAGGGTTCATAGGTGCTGGCCGAAGCCATCTGTGCCTGGCGCATCATCTCGTTCACCCCGATGAGGGAGACCAGGGCAGTGTCCTTGAGCAACACCAGCCACTGGTTGCCGAGCCCCGGCAAGGCATGACGCCAGGCCTGGGGCAGCACGATGCGAAAGAAGATGTGGCTCTTGCCAAGGCCCAGCGCCAACGCCGCCAGCCGCTGCCCGGCGGGCACCGCATTAAGGGCGGCCCGCAGGGTCTGGGTGGCGTAACTGGCGAACAGCAGAGAGAGCGCCAGCACGCCGCAGGCGAAGGGGCTGAACTCCACATACTCGCCGGTGATGAGGAAGAGCACCTGGGTCGAGCCGAAGTAGATGAACAGCACCACCAGCAGCTCGGGCAAACCACGAATGAGCGTGGTCAGCGTGGCCACAGGCCACACCAGCCAACTGCGCTTGCTGAGCTCGGCGGCGCTGAACCCCAGCGCAAGCGCCATGCCCCCGACCAGTGATGCCAAGGCCAGCCCCAGGGTCATCCAGGCTGCATCCAACAACAGGCTCAGCATGGCTTACTGCGCGAAGTACTTGTCATAGATCTTCTGATAGGTGCCGTTGGCCTTGATCTCGGCCAGCCCCTTGTTCAGCTGAGTCAGCAGCTCCTGGTTGCCCTTGGCCACAGCGATGCCAAAGCCGGTACCAAAGTACTTGGCGTCGGTCACAGGCGTGCCGATGACAGCGTACTCCTTGTGCTGCTTGAGCCAGTCGGCGGCGACGGCGGTGTCGGCGAAGACGCCGTCGGTACGGCCGTTCATCATGTCGAGGAAGGCGCTCTGGTAGCTGGCGTAGGGCACGGTCAGCAGACCCTTGCTCACCCAGTTGTCCACCAGGTAGGACTGGTGGGAGGTGCCGTTCTGCACGCCGACCGTCTTGTCCACCAGCTCTTCAGGCCCCTTGAAGGCACCCTTCTTGGCCACGAATACCGCCGAGTTCTCGTAATAGATGTCGGAGAAGTCGACCTGGGCGGCCCGCTCCGGGGTCACGTCCATGGCGGCGATGACGGCGTCATAGCGACGGAACTTGAGGCTGGGGATCAGGCTGTCGAAGGCCTGGTTGTGGAAGCTGCACTCCAGCTTGGCCTGCTCGCAGACGGCGCGGGCCAGATCGATGTCAAAGCCCTGGAATTCGTTCTTGTCATCCAGGTATTCGAACGGCGCATAGGTGGCCTCGGTGGCGAACTTGATCTCCTTGGCCAGCACCGAGGTGCTCAGCAGACCCATGGCAGCAACCAGCAACAGACTCTTTTTCATGACAGCTTCCTTATCGATTCAGTATCAATGCATCAAGAATTCGGCAAACCGGCTGGTTTGCGGAGATTGGAAGATGGCGGCGGTGCCGGATTCGATGATCCGCCCCTTCTCCAGATAAATCACCTGACTGGCCACCTTGCGGGCGAACTCCACCTCGTGGGTCACCACCACCTGGGTGATGCCGGTCTGGCTCAGGGTGCGGATGATCTCCGCCACCTCTTTGGTTATTTCAGGATCGAGCGCCGCGGTCGGTTCATCAAACAGCAGCACCTGGGGATCCATCATCAGGGTACGGGCTATGGCCACCCGCTGCTGCTGACCGCCGGAGAGGCGCGCAGGCCAGGCATCCCGTTTGTCGGCCAGCTGCAACTGGGCCAACAGGTAGGCGCCCTTCTCGATGGCGGCCTCGCGGCTCATGCCCAGCACCTTGACGGGGGCTTCAATCAGGTTCTCCATCACGGTGAGATGGGGCCACAGATTGTACTGCTGGAACACCATGCCCACCTTGCGGCGCAAGGCCTGGGCCTGACGGTTGAATTCCGCGGCAGAGAGGCTGGACGGGAAAGAAAATTCACTGTCAGCAATGCGCAGCACACCCGCATCCGGGGTGTCCAGCAGGTTCATCATCCGCAGCAGCGAACTCTTGCCCGCACCGCTCGGGCCCAGCAATACCAAGGTCTCGCCGGGTGCGGTCCGGAAGCTGACCTGTTGCAGTACCGGCACCTTGTGCCAGGATTTTTCGATGCCGATTAATTCGATACCCATACAGCCCAATTGAATAAGTTTTCAAAATTTCGTCCTGATTCTAGCGCCAGCATAAGTTGATGCAAGCTATATTTGAATCAATATGCAGAACAAGCGCCGCTTCCTTGCCAAAACAGGCATATGAATGCAAAATAGCAGCGCTGTTCGTATCTGCCGCCTGAGCGTGACAGGCGGTCACCTCCCTCATTCGTGAGTCCAAGATGAAACATAACGACAAGCAAGAAAAACTGGCCAAGGCCTTTAAAGCCTTGCTGAAAGAGGAGCGATTTGGCTCCCAGGCAGAGATAGTCACTGCCCTGCAAGAGATGGGCTTTGAGAACATCAACCAGTCCAAGGTCTCGCGCATGCTGAGCCGCTTCGGCGCCGTACGCACCCGCAATGCCAAGATGGAGATGGTCTACTGTCTGCCGGTGGAGCTGGGTGTGCCCACCACCTCCAGCCCGCTCAAGAATCTGGTACTGGATGTCGACCACAACGGCGCCCTGGTGGTGATCCACACCAGCCCGGGTGCGGCCCAGCTCATCGCCCGCCTGCTCGACTCCCTCGGCAAGGCCGAAGGTATCCTCGGCACCATAGCCGGTGATGACACCATCTTCATCACCCCGACCAGCGACACCGACATCGAAGAGCTCTACCTCTCCGCCCTCGAGCTGTTCGAACAGACCCCCTGATCGGGTCGCGCTCGCGCCACCTGAACGAAAAATCCCGGCCAAGGCCGGGATTTTTGTTTCTGCGCGTTCGGCAAGTCGTTACTTACCCTGGGCGACCATAAAATCGATGGAGGGGGCGAAGAAGGCGGCCCCTGTCACCGCCCTGGTGAAGCGCAGCAGGTGATCGAAGTGGCTGCCCTCCCCCTTGTACATGCTGGCCAGCATGGCATTGAAGTGCTGCGGGGTGCGGCAGCAGGAGATGAAGTAGAGCCCCTGCTCGGTCATGGTGCCCCAGGGCATGCTCTGGCGCAGTATCTCCATGGACTCCCCCTTCGGGGTCTTGAGGTTGACCCGCTTGATGTGGGAGGTCAGCGGCTTGTCGGCCGACTCGTACTCGATGTTGTCCGCCTTGGTACGGCCAATGATGTCTTCCTGCTCCTTCAGGGCCAGCTTCTCCCAGTCGCTCATGGCATGCACCCAGCGCTGGACATGGACATAGGATCCGCCGGCAAACTCGCCCCCCTCCAGCAGTGCCACCTCGGCCCTGTGCTCATCCTGGGGGTTCTCGGTGCCGTCGACGAAACCGGTCAGATCCCGGCAGTCCAGATTGCGGAAACCACGCACCTCTTCGGCCAGCTCCACCAGTCCGGTCAGCAGCGCCATCACCCGCTGCCCGGCGTGATGGAGCACGTCGACCCGATCGGCACGCAGTTGCACGAAGAGATCGAACGGGGTATTCGGGGCCTCCTGGCCGTTGGCAGACTGCGCCATAAAACCACGGAACTGGGGCGGACGGGCGGCAGGGTAGATGGCATCCCAGCCCTCGGCGCCGACGGCGACCAGACCGCTGAAACCGGCGTCGGGGAAATCGGCACTCACCGCATCCCACAGAACCGGCAGCTTGGCCAGACGGGCCGCCAGCTCGGCACCGTCACTGGTGCGATTGAACATCAGATAGAGGACATGCAGATTCGGCTCTGCGCAGATCCCGGCTTGGGCTTTCATTTCTCTCTCCAAAGACATTGGCTATGGGCGTGGCGCGATTATAAACCGGAACCGGGTCAATTCCTTGATTTCACATCACTATCAGGGCATCTGTTCGAACAGCACCAGGGCATGGGGGGCCACGGTCACCCGCGCCCTCTCCCCTTCGAGAGGCTCCCCTATGCTGGCCTCCAGCACCTGACCTGCACACTCCACCAACACCCGGCAGTGATGGCCGAGGAACTGCTGCTCCCGCACCAGCAAGTCGCCGTCAGCGGCGGCTGCCAACGCCAACTGCTGGGGCCTGAGCATCAGCTGCAGCCGCTCTCCGGGGACGCGACCGTGCGGCTCATGGCCACAGATGACCCCGAGCGCTGTCTGCACGCAGTGGCTGTCCACCACCTCGGCCGCCAGATAGTTGACCCCGCCGAGAAATTCCGCCACGAAGCGGTTCTCGGGGCGGCGATAGAGCTGCTCCGGCTGGCCCACCTGCTCGATATGACCGGCCCGGAACAGCGCCAGCCGATCGGCGAAGGCGAACGCCTCCTCCTTGCTGTGGCTGACGAAGATGGCGCCGATTCCCTGACGCTTGAGCAGGGCGCGGATCTCGAGGATCAGCTTCATTCTCACCTGGGTATCAATGTTGGAGAAGGGCTCGTCCAGCAGCATCAACTTGGGCTTGCAGACCAAAGCGCGAGCGATGGCAACCCGCTGCTGCTGGCCACCGGAGAGCTGATGGGGATAGCGATCCCCCAGCCCCTGCAGGTTGACCAGGGTCAGCGCCTCGTCGATCTGCTGCTGGCGGCTGTCGCGAGGCACCCGAGTCAGCCCGAAGCCGATGTTCTCGGCCACCGTCAGGTGGGGGAAGAGGGCGTAATCCTGAAAGATCATGCCGATGTGGCGGCGCTCAGGCGACACAGTCACACCGGGCCCATCCAGCAGGGTCTCGCCGAGACGAATGCTGCCTTCCGCCAGCGGCAGCAGGCCGGCGACGGCCTTGAGCAGCGTGGTCTTGCCACAGCCGCTCGCCCCGAGCAGGCAGACAATCTCGTTGTCGGCCACCGTCAGGGAGAGCTGTTCCAGCACGTTCTGGCCGTTGTAACGGCAGCTTACCTTCTCTACTTGCAAGCAAGACACGACTCGGTTCCTCTCGTGTTAAATTCAGCGCAGCCACTCGCTACCAAGCTCAGGCAGACGATCCCGTTGTCGGCCACCGTCAGGGAGAGCTGCTCCAGCACGTTCTGGCCGTTGTAACGGCAGCTTACCTTCTCTACTTGCAAGCAAGACAAGACAGACTTCCTCTCGTTTCTGGCGGTGCGCTGCCTTTCGGTCAAGCACACCGCATGCAATTTCATTGGCCGACGTGGCGACTCAATGCCCCGGGCTGTCCAGGCTGCGGTTGACCCAGATAAGCGGCACCAGCCCCACCAGCACTATGACGATGGCGCCGAGCGCCCCCCGCTCCAGCATCTCGTCCGAGACGAACTGGTAGACGTGGGTGGCCAGGGTCTCAAAGTTGAACGGCCGCAGCAGCAAAGCCGCGGGCAGCTCCTTCATGGATTCGATGAACACCAGCATGGCACCGGCAAAGAGGCCGCGTCGCACCAGGGGCAGATGCACCCGGCGCAGCATGCCCCCCGTCCCCTGCCCCAGGGAGCGGGCCGCCATGTCAAGGCTGGGGGAGATCTTGCCCATGCTGCTCTCCACCGAGCCGATGGCGATGGCCACGAAGCGCACCAGGTAGCCAAATACGATGGCGGTGAGGGTGCCGGTCAGCAGCAGGCCGGGCCCCTGCATTCCGAGCCACTCGGCCAGATCGTTGAGACCAAAATCGAGCGCCGTCAGCGGCACCAGCACCCCGATGGCCAGCACTGTGCCCGGCATGGCATAGCCGGTAGCGGCGATGCGCAGAGGCAGCAGGCTGCGGGTGCCGCCATCGAGGCGGCGGAAGAAGCCGAGCAACAGGGCTATGGCCATGGCGAGCAGGGCAGTCAGGGCCGAGATGAGCAGACTGTTGCCAGCGAAACGCACGAACTCCGGCGTCCACGACAACTCGAAGTAGCGCACCCCGTAGTCCAGCAGGATCACGAACGGCAGGCCGAAACCGGCCAGCACCAGCCCCCAGCACCAGAGCCCGGCCAGCAGACGGCTCGCCCCCTTGAGGGGGTAGCGCAGGGGCTGCTCATGGCCCATGGATTTCTGGAACACCTGCTGGCGCTGACGGGAGCGGCGCTCCAGGGCGATCAGCAGCACCACAGCCAGCAACATCAGGCAGGAGAGTCGTGCGGCTGTGGCCAGGCTGCCATAGCCGAGCCAGGTGTCGTAAATGGCCGTCGTCAGGGTGTTGATGGCAAAGAAGTGGACTGTGGCGAAGTCCGCCAGTGTCTCCATGGCCACCAGCGACGCCCCCACCATGATGGCAGGACGGGCCAGGGGTAGGCTGAGGCGACGAAAGCTCTGCCAGGGGGTGCAACCGAGCAATCGGCTGGAGTGGATCAGGCTGACCGACTGCTCCAGGAAGGAGGCGCGCGCCAGCAGATAGACATAGGGGAAGAGCACCAGCGCCAGCACCCAGGCGGCACCGCCGAGGGAGCGGATGGCCGGGAACCAGTAATCGGCCGGGCTTTGCCAGTCAAACAGGGATCTCAGCCCCGCCTGCAGCGGGCCCGAGTAGTCAAGCAGGTCGGTATAGACGTAAGCCACTATGTAGGAGGGCATGGCCATGGGCAGCATCAGCGCCCACTGCAGGGCGCGGCGCCCCGGCACCTGGCACATGGCGACCAGCCAGGCGGTAGGCACCCCGAACAGCAGGCTGAGCAGCACTACCCACAGCACCAGCCCTGAGGTGTTGCCAAGGTAATCGAGCAGCACCGTATCGGCGAGGTGGCGAAACAGGTCTCCGTCTGCCGAGAAGGCAGAGAAGATGAGGGCAAGCACCGGCAAACCCAGCAGCAGGGCGGTGGCCCAGCTGCCGGCAATCCATCCAAAATTTTTCATGAGACCACAGCGATTGATGGGGCCTTAGGCCCCATCTGATTACAAGTCGAATTTCACTTCATCCAGCAGCTGCAAGGCGTCCTTGCGGTGCTTGGCATAGTCGCTGACCGGCATGGGGTCAGACTTGAAACTACCCCAGGACTTGACCATGGCGGAAGGCTCGACCCCGGCCTTGACCGGATACTCGGCATTCACGTCCGCATACATGTGCTGGGCTGTGTCGCCAGAGAGGAACTCCATCAGCTTCTGGGCGGCTTCCTTGTTCTTGGCGTACTTGGTCATGGCCACGCCGCTCACGTTGACGTGGGCACCGCGATCAGCCTGGTTCGGGAAGTTGATGTAAACCGCCTCAGCCCAGGATTTCTGCGCCGGATCTTTCAGCATGGCGCCCAGGTAGTAGCTGTTGCCCAGCGACAGATCGCAGATACCATCCTTGATCGCCTTGACCTGATCCCGGTCGTTGCCTTGCGGCTTGCGCGCCAGGTTGGCCTTGACCCCTTCCAGCCAGGTCTTGGTGTCCGCCATGCCGTGATGGGCAATCATGGACGAAACCAGCGCCACATTGTACTCGTGCTTGCCGCTGCGGGTACAAATTTTTCCTTTGAATTCAGGCTTGACCAGATCTTCGTAGCGGATGGTGTCGAGCTTGCCGAGACGATCCTTGCTGGAGTAGATGGCGCGCACCCGGGTGGTCAGGGCGAACCACTTGTTGTCCGGATCACGATAGATGGAGGGGATGTTCTCCTGCAGTGTCTTGCTGTCCACCGGCTGCACCAGATCCTTGTCCACCAGATCGGTCAGACGGCTGATGTCGACGGTCAGCATCAGATCCGCCGGGGAGAGCTTGCCTTCGCGCTCCAGGCGCTCGTTCAGCCCCTCTTTGGCAAACACCACGTTGACCTTGATCCCGGTCTCTTTCTCGAACTGCTGGATGATGGGCTTGATCAGCTCATCCTGCCGATTGGAGTAGACATTCACTTCAGCCGCGGCAAAGGCCGACTGGGCGATCAGCGAGGAGAACAGCAGCGCCAACATCTTCATTTTCATCATCCATTCCTTGTCTGTGCATATAGTGATAACTATTTTCGTTTGCATTCTGCATGAATCGGGATGAGAGGATCAAGGCGGTTTGCAGAGGTAAGGCCACATATTTAATCGTCGCCAAAACAAAAAGACCGGATGGAATCCCACCCAGTCTCTCCATGACCACGCATTCTTTTTTGCTATCGACCCGGCAGGGCCTGAGCGCTCAACCCGGTCGGCTCAGTGGCCGGGGCCCTGGCGCGGCATCACAGCGCCTCGTCGTCGCTCTCGCCGGTACGGATGCGCACTGCCTGCAGCAGGTCATAGACGAAAATCTTGCCGTCCCCTATCTTGCCGGTATAAGCCGCCTTGCAGATGGCCTCGATCACCCCTTCCACGTTCTCGTCGGCGGTGGCGATCTCCAGCTTTACCTTCGGCAGGAAGTCGACCTGGTACTCGGCTCCCCGGTATAATTCGGTGTGCCCCTTCTGGCGACCGAAGCCCTTGACCTCGGACACGGTCAGACCCTCGACCCCCAGGTTGGCGATGGCCTCGCGCACGTCGTCCAACTTGAAAGGTTTGATAATCGCAGTAATCAGCTTCATCTGGTTGCTCCCAATCCATGGTATGTCATGAAGGGGTCATCAATTCTTGTGCCAAGTATTTTTATTGTTTATTTTCATAAAGATAGCCATTAACCCTTGAGCCGTTTCGGCCCAGGATCACCAAGGAAGCGCATCTCGCCCCATAATGAGGCACCAAGCTGCACCAGACTCCCTTGATGCACCAAATGAGAGCATCACCCCATGTTAGTCATCTCCAACAGCGTGATCATTCCCTGGCATGAGCTGCAGTTTCAGACCATGCGCGCCCAGGGTGCCGGGGGCCAGCACGTCAACAAGACGGACTCCGCCGTCTGGCTGCGCTTCGATTACCGCGACTCCCCCAGCCTGCCGGATCTCTACAAGGAGGGGCTGGAGAAACTGAGCGACAGCCGGGTCCACGATGGCTTCATCCAGATCAGGGTCGAGACCCACCGCAGCCAGGACATGAACCGCAAGGAGGCCATGAGCCGCCTGACCGAACTGCTGAAAAAGGCCGCCTGGCGCCCCAAGGCCCGCCATGCCACCAAGCCGACCCGAAGCTCCCAGCGCAAGCGGGTCGACGCCAAGAAGCGCAAGGGCGAGATCAAGTCGGCCCGTGGCAAGCCCGGGATGGAGTGAGCCGTTCAGGCCGAGAAAGAGAGACTCATGAGATACAGTTTTTGTGACAGCGCCCAGGGCCCCCTGCTGGTCGCCATCGACCAGGATGGCCTGCGCTTCGTGGAGTTCGTGCGAGGGGAGCAGCCGGTGACGCCCAGAGCGCAGTGGCAGCGGGACGATGTGGCCCTGGCCCCCTACCTCGAGCAGTTCGAAGCCTATTTTGCTGGCCGGCTGCGGCGCTTCACGCTGCCGCTCGCCGCCAGAGGCACCCCCTTCCAGCAGTCGGTGTGGCGCGCCCTGTGCGACATTCCCTACGGCGAGACCGTCAGCTACCTCGAGATTGCCCAGGCCATCGGTAACCCCAAGGCGGTGCGGGCAGTGGGGGCTGCCAACGGCCGCAACCCGCTCAGCATCATAGTGCCCTGCCACCGAGTGATAGGCAGTAGCGGCGCGCTGACGGGGTACGCCGGCGGCATTCCCATCAAGCGCTGGCTGCTGGCATTGGAGCAGGAGGGCAGCGGCTTTGAACTGACCCCACCGGGCGTTTAGCAAAATGAACATAGTATGAAGAATCGCCTCAGAAGGGCTTCAGACAGGGTCAGGCATCATGGCTTCACACTTGGATGGCACGGCTCATCCCTCATTCAAGTGGCACCCATGTGACGCTTCCAATCTGTCTTTTTCCCCGCGCCTCCTCTGAGGCGCTTTTTTTTTGCCCGACAACAGTCACAAGAAAGCCCGCCGAAGCGGGCTTTGATCTGAAGGCGCTAGCCTCGAGGCCACTCAGAGGGCGAGGAACAGACCCGCCAGCGAGGCGCTCATCAGGTTTGCCAGCACCCCCGCCAGGATGGCGCGCATGCCGTAACGAGCGATGAAGGATTTGCGCTCTGGCACCATGGCCCCCAGGCCGCCGATGAGGATCGCCATGGAGGAGATGTTGGCGAAACCGCACAGGGCGAAGGTGACTATGGCCTTGCTCGACTCGTCCAGCGTCTGATCCTGCACCAGGGCGATGAAGGCGACGAACTCGTTGATGACGATCTTGGTGCCGATAAGCGCCCCGGCTGCCTGAGCCTGATCCCAGGGCACGCCGATGAGCCAGGAGACGGGGGCGAACAGCCAGCCCAGGATGATCTGGAAGCTCAGATCCAGCCCCACCAGATCACCGGCCCAGCCCAGCAGGCCGTTGAGCATGGCAATCACGCCGACGAAGGCCAGCAGGGTCGCGCCTACCGCCACAGCGATATTGAGGCCAGACATGGCGCCATCGGCCGCCGCTTCGATCACGTTGGTGGCGCGGGGGATCTCCACGTCCTGATGGTGATCCACCTCATCGGCACCGGGCGGCACCAGGATCTTGGCCATGGCCAGGCCGGCAGGGGCCGACATGAAGGCGGCGGCGATCAGGTATTTCAGCTCGACCCCGATACTGGCATAGCCCACCAGGGTGCCACCGGCCACTGAGGCGAGACCGCAGCTCATCACCGCGAAGAACTGGGAGTCAGACATCTTGGAGAGGTAGGGTTTGACCACCAGAGGCGCCTCCACCATGCCGACGAAGATGTTGGCGGTGGCGGAGAGACTCTCGGCACGGCCGGTGCCCAGCAGCTTCTGCAGGCCACCTCCCAGCAGGGCTATGACCCGCGGCATCAGGCCTATGTGGTAGAGGATAGCGATCACCGCGGAGAAGAAGATGATGACCGGCAGCACGTTGAACGCGAAGATGAAGCCCAGCTTGAACTTGGCCAGGTCGCCGAACAGGAAGGCAATCCCCTCCTGGCCGTAGCCGATCACGCTGCTGACGCTCTCGCTGACGCCGTTGAGCACGCTCTGACCGGCAGGCAGCCAGAGCACCAGGGCGGCGAAGAGGACTTGCAGGCAGAGGGCGAGACCCACTGTTCTCAACGGGATACGACGACGATTATCAGAACAGAGTGCGGCTAGTGCCAGGATACTCAAGATGCCGAGCAGGGCGATCATAGGGATTCCATCTAGTGGGACTGAAGATGGGCGCGGATTCTGCTCCCCTACCCCCATCACTGCAAGTCCACCTGGTTACAACCCTGTTAGCAAAAACGTTTGCACGATATCGGTTGCGCCAACTGGCTGATTTGGCTCGTGTTTGGTATCAGGCGAAAGTCAGTGTTCTTGTATGGAAACGATTATTCCTCCACACCGGACAATCTGCCCCCAAGCCAGGGGGCCAGCCGCTGCGCCCAATAGGGTTCGGGGCCGAAGCTCTCCTTGAGGAAGTCGATGAAGAGGCGGATCTTGGGATCCAGGTGTTCGCGCCTGGCATAGACGGCGTGCACCGCCATCTTCTGGTTCGGGCGCCACTGGGGCAGCAGGGGAATGAGCTGACCGGATTGCAGCTCCTTGTCCAGCAGGTAGTTGGCAACATAGGCGATGCCGAGCCCGGCCAGGGCGGCATCCCGCACAGCCTCCGCCAGATCCACCCTGTAGTTGCCGGCCACCTGCACCGTCTGGCGCTCCTTGCCCTGGCGAAACGACCACTCGTGGTAGCGCCGCTCCCGGCTCTGGTAGGTGATGCAGTTGTGCCTGGCCAGATCCCTGGGGTGCAGCGGGGTGCCGTGGCTCAGCAGATAGTCCGGCGAGGCCACCAGCACGAAGCCGATGTCCGCCAGCCGCTGCCCCACCAGCCCCTCGGGCTTGTCCTCGTAGGTGGTGATCCAGAGATCCAGCCCCTCATCCACCAAATTGGTTCTGTGATCGAACAGGGAGACTTCCAGCTCCAGATCGGGGTAGCGCGCCTGGAATGCCTTGAGCCGCGGGATCACGTGCAAGCGGCCGAAAGACTGGCCCACCCCCAGGTGCAGCACGCCGCTCACCTTGCCGCGTCGCTCCGCCACCATGGAGTCCGCCTCCAGGGCCACCGCCACCAGGGCGCGGCAGTGACGGGCATACTCCTGACCGAGTTCGGTCAGGGAGAAGCGGCGTGTGGTGCGTTGCACCAGCTGGGCCCCTAGCGCTGTCTCAAGCTGGGCCAGCTGCTTGCTGATGTGGGACTTGGAGACCCCGAGCCGCCGCGCGGCGGCAGAGATGCCCTGCTCGCGGACCAGGGCATCGAAGATCACCATTTGGGGAAGACGTTGCAGCACGGGGTAACCAGAGTGGGTGGCGGGCCCCCATTATTCCAGAGCCGCCCGCCAGGGGGTAGGGTCAGCGTCCCAGCGCCTGGATCAACTGCTCCTTGAGAGGTTCATCGGCCGGATTCTGATTGGCACCATAGCTCGCAATCAGCTTGCCATCGCGGCCCACCAGGTATTTGTGGAAGTTCCAGTTGGGTGCATCCCCATCGGCGGCGGCCGCCAGCCCCTTGAACAGGGGCACCGCATCGGCGCCACGCACCGAGACCCGGTTGAACATGGGGAAGGTCACACCGTAATCCCGGCGGCACACCTCGGCGGTCTTGTTCTCATTGCCCGCCTCCTGCCAGAAGTCGTTGGAGGGGAACCCCAGCACCATCAAGCCCTTGTCCTTGTAGCTCTGATAGAGCGCCTCCAGATCCCGGAACTGGCCGCTGTAACCACAATAAGAAGCTGTATTGACCACCAGCACCACCTTGCCCTCGGTCAGCTGGCAGAGGTTGTGGCGCTGGGTATTGTTGAGCTCCCGCATCTCCACATTGAAGTAATTGGGACAGGCGGCAGATGCCGCGCCAGATCCGAGCAACAGCAGCAGGGTGAACCATTTCATTGACGTGACTCCTCGGGTTTTCTCCATCATACGCGAGATCCCCGAACAAGGTTCAGGGATCAGTACAGCGGGATCCCGGTCAACCAGCCGTGGCCCCAGAAGATGAGCAGGGCCGTGAGTACCAGACCGGCGCCCACGCTGATCCCCGTCCCCTGCCAGGTGGCCGCTGGCCTCGGCTTGGTGCGCCAGTCCCGCACCGAAATCCAGACGATGCTGACCAGCGCCCAGGCGCCTAGCCCCCCGAACAATACCAGGGAGCGTGCCTCGCTGTTGACCGCCAGATGGGCACAGGCCCAGAGCAGGGTGCCGAGCAGTTGGGGGTGTACCAGCCAACGCCTCAGGTGGTTGGGCCCCTGGCCGGCGCACAGCAGGATCAGCGCGATCGGCATGGCCGCCATCACCAGCATGGGCCCCCAGGCAGGCAGGAAATAGAGCGGCATGGGGCTGGCGCTGCGCCAGCCAGCGAGGATGCAGCCGATGGCGACGAACACCAGCAGCGAGAAGAGTCCCTTGTAACGGTTCTCCCCCAACCGATCGCGCAGGCGGGCACGGTGCGCCGCGGCGAAGCAGGGATAGAGATGGATAAGGGTAAATAGCAGTACCCCCAGGGTCAGCAAGATCATGGGTTGCTCCTTGTACTATGGGGGATCACTATGCCGCAAAGGCCCCTGGCAGAATACAAAAACCATATAAAAGACAGCAGGATAATAAAAAAGCCGATCCTGGGATCGGCAAGGTGCGTCAGAGGGTCCGCCCTCAGGCGAGCAACCACATCCGCTACACGGGGCTGGGTGTGGCCGGTGACGGGCACCGGCCAGAAGAGGGTTAACGACGCAGCAGATAGAGGGCGGCGACGTTGCGGGCCGTGAGCTGCAGGTTGGTGGTGGCGGTTGCGATCGCCTCCGGCAGGGACATGGCCCGGTTGACCACGGCGAACACGGCGTCGATGCCATGGTCATGGACCACGCCGCAATCGTCGGTGAGGCAGCCGGCGATGCCGATCACCGGTTTGCCAAACTGCTTGGCGCAGCGTGCGACACCGATTGGCGTCTTGCCGTGGATGGTCTGGCTGTCGATGCGCCCTTCCCCTGTGATGACAAGATCCGCGTCGGCTACTTCATCGGCCAGCTTCAAGGCTTCGATCACTATCTGGATGCCGGGCTTGAGCTCGGCCCCGAGCAGGCCGACCAGGGCAGCGCCCATGCCACCAGCGGCGCCCGCCCCCGGCAGTTCCTTCACCTGCTTGCCGAGGGCCTGCTCGATGCAGTCGGCGTAGTGGGCCAGATTGGCGTCCAGCTGGGCCACCATCTCGGGGGTCGCCCCCTTCTGCGGGCCGAACACGGCGGAGGCACCTTTCGGGCCGCACAGCGGGTTGTTCACATCGCAGGCCACCTCGATGACCAGCTCGCTCAGGCGGGGGTCCAGCCCGCTCAGGTCTATGGTGGCAAGCTCGGCGAGACCAGCACCGCCCAGGGCTATGGGGGTGCCATCTTCTTTCAAGAGCTTGCCGCCGAGCGCCTGGATCATGCCGGCACCACCGTCGTTGGTGGCACTGCCACCGATGCCGAGGATGAGGTGAGTGACCCCCATCTCCAGCGCGGCCAGGATCAGCTCGCCAGTGCCGAAGCTGGAGGTGAGCAGCGGATTGCGCTGCTCCGGTGCCACCAGATGGATACCGGAGGCCGCCGCCATCTCGATGACGGCACGCTTGCCATCACCCAGCAGGCCGACGAAACCCTGCACCTTGTTGCCAAGGGGCGCGGTCACCTCGACCGGCAGTATGTGACCACCTGTGGCATCCACCAGGGACTGCACAGTGCCCTCGCCGCCATCGGCCATGGGCAATTTGACATAGGTGGCATCCGGCAGCACCAGCTTGAAACCGGCCTCGATAGCATCGGCCACCGCCATGGCGCTCAGACTCTCCTTGAATGAATCGGGGGCAATAACAATTTTCATATCAATTCCTTAGGCGAGGCCAAACACGCCAAACATCAGGGTGGAGACAGTTGCAATGGTCAGACCGACCGCGGTTTCGTACGGGATGAGCTTGAGGCGCTCACCCACACCCATGTGGACGCTGCCACCGGTGGCATGGAAGAAGGAGCCGTGGGGCATGTGGTCAAATACGGTGGCACCGGCATGGATCATGGCGGCCCCCGCCAGACTGCTGATCCCAAGTTCAATCAGGGTGGAGCTGAACACGTTGGAGGCCACCACAGTGCCGGCCGTGGTCGAGGCGGTCGCGAGCGACATCAGGGCACCTGAGATGGGGGCCAGCAGGTAGGAGGGCAAGCCGGAGGCGGTCAGGCCGCTGATCAGCACATCCTTCAGACCCGAGTTGGCTATGATGCCCGCCAGGGTACCGGTCCCTAGCAGCATGATGGCCACCGGTGCCATGCGGGCCAGACCCGAGACCGCAAACTGGTTCACCTTGCTGAACTTGCCCATCATCAGGGCGCCGACCAGGCCGCCGAGGGGCAGGGCGATGAGGGGATCCACGACTATGCCGGCCACCGGGCGCAGGGCCAGCAGCAGTATGGCGACCAGGGGGGCGCTGATGGCGGCGAAGAAGCCGGGCAGCTTGCCACCGTCAAAGTTCACCACCTCGTCGGCCGCGACCTTGCTGCCCCGTTTGTTGAGGCGCTTGGCGAGCCAGTAGGCCATCACCAGACCGAACAGGCCCGGGATGATGCCAGCCGCCATCACAGAGGTGAGGGGCAGATGGAAGGCGTCGGACGCGGCTATGGCATTCGGGTTGGGGGACATGACGTTGCCCGCCTTGCCGCCCCCTATCATGGCCAGCAGTATGGCGGCCTTGGAGAGATCGGCGCGACGGGCGATGGCGAGCGCTATGGGGGCGACAGTGATGACGGCCACGTCCACGAAGACGCCGACCGCGGTCAGGATCAGGGTGGCCAGCGCCAGGGCCAGCAGGGCACGGGTCTCGCCGAGCTTGCGGACTATGGTCTCGGCGATGGTGGTGGCGGCCCCCGATTCGATCAAGACGCCTGCCAGCACACCGGCCGCCAGGATCCGCATCACGGCCGTGGTGATCCCCTGGGCGCCGCCGATCATCAGGGCGACGGTCTGGGTCAGGTCGGCGCCGCCGATCAGGCCACCGGCCAGGGCACCGACTATCATGCCGTAGGCGGGCGGCACCTTCTTCAGAATGAGGAAGATGGCGATGGAGAGCGCAGCGAGAGCACCGAGCGCGGATACAGGGATCATGACGGGCACCTTGAGTGGAAGTAAGTGGTGGCCATTATGGTGATCCCCACCCGGAATGCTTTGGCTGAAAAGCCAAAGCTTGTGCTTCAGGAGCCTTCTATTTTGTTCATATGAACAAATCAGCCGTCGAGATTAAGCCCGAGATAAAGCAGAAACTTGTCATCTAACTTGTTGAAATTTAAGCCAGTTATCTGCTCTATCCGGGTCAGTCGGTAACGCAGGGTATTGGGGTGGATGAAGAGCGTTTCGGCACAGGGATGCAGATCACAATCCTGCAAGAAATATTGGCGCAGTGTCTTTTGCAGCGTTCCCTTTGCATCCTCCTTTGCCAGCTTGAGCAGGGGGGCCCGCAGCTGATCCGCCTGCCAGGAGTCCGCCAGGCTCCCGAGCAGCACCGGCAGGCGGTAATCCTCGAAGAAGTAGACCTGCTTGCGCGGTGCCTGGCTCATGCCGCGGCGCAGGGTGTCGCGGGCGGTCTGGTAGGAGCGCGCCAACCCGCCCGTCCCGCCGAAGTAATCACCCACCCCGATGCGCACCTTGAAATGGGGTATGCGGGCCAGCAGCTGCTTGATGCGGTTGCGCTCCTGCGCCGATTGCCAGATGCCGTCGCTAAGCTGGGCCGGCTTGAGCACCACTATCTCGTCCAGGCCGTTGATGGCCACCAGATTGTCCCGCTCCGGATTCTCCAGCAAGTGCACCAGCTCCCGCAGCCGGGCGGGATCGGCCTCCTCCAGCGCCAGCACGGCGACGACGCGAGGCTGGGCCAGATCGAGATCGAGGAAGCGGGCCGCCTGCAGCAACTGATCGGCCCGCCCCTCGCCGCGGATGAGCTGCAGCACCAGCTCCTCCTTGTGACGCTTGTCCCACTGCAACTGCTCGGTGAGCGCCGCCTGCTCCAGAATGAGCTCGGCCGTCATCCGCACCAGCTCGGCGTAAGCACGCACTTCCTCCGGATCCCCCGAGATGCCGATGACCCCGAGCAACTCCCCCTGATAGGCGATGGGCAGGTTGATGCCGGGCCTCACCCCCTTGAGCTGCTGGGCGGTCGCTTCGCTTATTTCCACCACCCGATTCTCGGTCAGCGCCAGCACGGCCCCCTCGTGACGTTGATGGAGCCGCTCCGGGTTGCCGGAGGCGATGATGAGGCCGCGCTCGTCCATCACGTTGACAGAGAACGACAGTATCTTCATCGCCCGGCTCACTATCTGACGGGCAAGGGTGTCATTGAGCTGCATAACATCTCCGGATAGATGGCAGAGGGTTTCCGGAGGCGATGATAAGGCCCCTTTCGTCCATCACGTTCACCGAGAACGACAGTATCTTCATCGCCCGGCTCACTATCTGACGAGCAAGGGTGTCATTGAGCTGCATTGCCTCTCCATACCATTCGTTGACAGGGCCCCCGGGTGGTCTGGTTCGGGGGGACAGACCCGTTAAAGATCCCACATCATCAAGACAAGCGCGGGGGGGATCGCTAGAATAGGCCACTTTACGCTATCTGTGCCCCACCCTGGATCATGGATCCGGCGTCACGCCGCTCCGTGTTGTGGTGGCTCCACCCTTCCGATAGGGACTCCGCTATGGACTATGAATTTCGCCGCGACCCGTTCGGTGGCTATCGCGCCCGGTTCTCCATGGGCCATGAGGCCATAGGTCAGTGGCTGATCGATGAAGTTGGCAAGGATGAGGAGACCCTCGACGAGCTCTTCTCCATCATCGACCAGCTCTCCAATCGAACCCGTACGGAGTACAGGCGTCACGGCGGTGACTATTCGCTGCTGCTCACCCCTGAGGAGGCCGAGGTGAAAGCCAACGTCCTCAATATCGAGCTGGATGAGGATCTTGACGATCTCGCCTACTACGATGATGAGCAGCTGGCCATGTGCGGACTGGAAGACTTTGCCCAGGTGCTCGGCTCCTGGCGCGCCTTTATCCGCAACGAGGATATGGGCTGAATACCCACATTTCGGGCGAGCATGCCCCTTGCAACCCAACAGGATTGACTATGTCCATTTACGATTTTGATGACGAACTGCCGGAAGACGAAGAACAGGAATCCAGCCAGAAAGCCGCCGTGCCTGCCAAGAAGAAAGGCAAGCAGGTGATGAATACCCAGGTCAACCTGAGCCCGCGCGATGCCAGCCGCCTGAACGGCCTGCACGTCGAAGCCATCACCACCCTGGACGACGTCAGCCTGCCGAAGAACGTCATCTTCAAGGCTGGCCTCATCGCCCTGGGCGAGCTGGAAGCGACCAAACGCGCCGACATCATAGCCCGCGTCATCGCCGAATCCGGCCGTTAATCTGGCTTGGGCCCCTTCATCCGGGCCACCATCTACCCCAAAGCCGGAGCCTTTGCTCCGGCTTTTTTATTGTCCAGGCTGGCCAGGACCATCGGCAAGAAGGAGCACGCCAGGGCTCCGACCAGTCCATTGCGCCTTGTGCGAGAGACAGAGGCTGGTTAAGGTGCGCCCCTTGGAACCCACAAGGAGACTCAATGTTACCACTCCCTGACACCCTCATCTGGCTCGCCCTGGGACTGGCCGTGCTGCTCTGCCTGGCCCGCCAGCAGAGGAGCGGTCTGATCCTGCTGGGGGTCGCCCTGCTGACCGCCCTCTGGCTGGAACGACTCAGCCCCGTCGCCGCGCTGGTCAGCCTCGCCGGTCTCTTGCTGGCCTGGCGCACGCCCGGCCTGCACCAACCCTGGCGTGGCGTGGCACTGACGCTGGTGCTGCTGTGGGCCATGGCCCTGACGCTGCACCTGGTGCCTGGCTTTGACAACCTCAAGGTGCTGGATCGCGTACAGGCCGGCCCCGCCAGCGTCCCCTTCACCCTCTACCTGAATCTGGACAAGCCGCTCATCTTCTTCGGCCTGCTGCTGGCCTGGCCCGCCCTGCTCGGCCCGGGTGGCACTATGCGCTGGCGACCGCTGGTCCTGCTCATACTGCCGCTGGCGGCCCTGCTGATCACCGCCTGGCAACTGGGGGCCCTCAAGCCCGAAGTGGGGCTGCCCCACTGGTGGTGGCTGTTCGCGTTCAACAACCTGGTGTTCACCTGCGTGGCGGAAGAGGCGCTGTTTCGCGGCCTCATCCAGCAAGGGGTGGCGAGTCACAGCAAGCCCTGGCTCGGCCTCCTGGTTGCCAGCCTGCTGTTCGGGGCCGCTCACCTGGCCGGTGGTCCGCTGCTGGTGCTGTTTGCCGCCCTGGCGGGGGCCTGTTATGGCCTGGCATTCCAATTGAGTGGCCGCCTGAGCGTCGCCATACTGCTGCATTTTTTGTTCAACTTCGCCCACCTGGCCCTGTTCACCTACCCGCTGGCCAGCCGCTAGATACGGAGGCAGGCTCTCGCCGGATAAAAAAATGCCCCGAACCTGTGGGTTCGGGGCATTTTCATCGCATCCGGACAGCTAGTCGACATAGAAGGTCTGCTGGAAGGTCAGCGTCTGCTGCTGCCCCTCCCCCATGATCTTCAGGGTGAACTGGTAGGTGTCCTCGTTCCGGTAGGGCAGCACCGCCAGGTAGTAAATGGAGTCACCCTCCTTCACCTCCTGGAAGCTCAGGGTACGTATGGTGCCGGTGAGGTTCTTGGCCTCGCCGCTGATGCCCACCGCCTGAGCCACCCCTTGCTTGTTCTGCACCGCAATGTTGACGATGCCGTTGTAGCGGCTGCGCTCCAGGCCATAGGCCTTGGCTACCTCAGGGGTGAGGAAGCTGGAGTTGAAGGCGCTGTAGTGAACCTGCCAGGGGCCCAGCTCCTTCATCTGCTCGGCCCGCACCGGCAGCGTCATCAAAAGCGCCAGCAGGCAGCTCATCCAGACTGTTTTCATGATGTCATCCTTCTCCTGTTCCACTCTCCAGCAGGGCGGCGATCTCGGCGGGGATCTGCCTCGGTGCCTCTATGGCGACCGTCTTGTGCCGTCCCAGCTCCCCCCGCACTATGCGGACCTGCCCCTTGGCCACCTTGCACTGCTTGGCCAGATACTTGATCAGATGGCTGTTCGCCTGACCATCCACCGGCGGCGCCGTGATGGCCACTTTCAGCTCGTCCCCGTGCAAGCCGACGATCTGATCCCGGCTCGCCTTGGGCTGGATCATCAGATGCAGTATCAGTGCGTCCCCTTCCAGCAGGACGGCTGGCATCAGATCATCCACCACAGCTGACCGAACAGATCCCCCAACAGATAGTTTATGGCCTGCAGCGCGATGAAGGCGACCAGCACGGAGAGATCCAGGCCACCCAGCGCCGGCAGTATGCGGCGGATAGGGGCCAGGAAGGGCTCGGTCAGCTGATGCATCACGTACTCGATGGGGTTGCGGCCCTGGCTGACCCAGCTCAGGATGGCGCGGATCAGCAGCACCCAGAAGATCATCGAGCCCGTCTTCTTCAGAATGGTAAGCACGGCAAACAGGCTGAGGGTCAGCCAGTCGGTCAGCAGCACGTTCATGCTCTTGAGCAGCGCCAGCTTGGCGAAGGCGATGATGAGCGCCAGCAACACCGAGGCCATGTCCAGCCCGCCGAAGCCGGGGATGATGCGGCGCAGCGGGATCACCAGGGGATTGGTCACCTTGACCACCATCTGGCTCATGGGGTTGTAGAAATCGGCGCGGGCCCACTGCAACCAGACTCGCAGCAGCACCACCATGAGGTAGAGATCAAAAATCGTGTTAATCAAAAAGTAAGCCGTGTTCATCCGGGCTCCTTGCTACAAAAGGTTCAGAAAAGGGTTTCCATCTCGGCGGCCCGGGTGACGGCCGCCTGCATGGCACGAGCGGTCAGCGGCTTCAGCCCCTGCTCCTGGAATGTCTTGACGGCTTCGGCCGTGGTGCCGCCCTTGCTGGTGACCTGCTCGCGCAGGACCTGCAGGGATAGCTCGGGGTTCTGCTCCACCATGGCGGCGGCGCCAAGGGCGGTCTGCTGCACCAGCAGACGGGCCTGCTCGGGAGTGAAGCCCATGGCTTCCGCCTCCTCGGCAATCCCCTGCATGAACAGGAAGAAGTAGGCCGGGGCACTGCCCGCTGCGGCGATGACGCCGTTGATGCCGCTCTCCTGCGCGACCCAGAGGGTCTTGCCGACGGCCTGCATCATCTGCTCGGCGAAGTCGCGATCCGCCTGCGCTATGCCGGTCGGGGCATAGAGGCCCGTCATCCCCAATCCCAGCAGGGAAGGAGTATTGGGCATGGTGCGGATGATGCGGGCATGTCCCCCCGCCATCTCCTGCAACCGCTCGACCTTGATGCCGGCGGCGATGGAGACGAGCAGCTTGCCTTCGAGGGAGCCCAGCTCGGCCACCAGCGCCTCCAGCATGGCCGCCATCAGCTGGGGTTTGACTGCCAGCACTATGACCTCGGCCTCACGGGCCGCCTCGGCGTTGTTCTGGGTGATGCGGATGCCGAACTGGTCAGCCAGCTCGTCCAGCTTGGGCCGGCTGGGATTGGCGGCGGTGATCCGCTCGGCCGGATAACCGGCCTGGATCAGACCGGCAATGATGCTGCGGCTCATGTTTCCCGCCCCGATAAAGGCGAGGGTTCTATGTTGCATCAAACACTCCTGTTACTGACATCGCAGCGGATGCCGACCCAGCCTGTGCGGGCTGACACCGGCATCACACGCGCCTGTTTACCTGAAAAAAAGCACGGCCGGGGTGTTTCTCGCCCCGGCTCTTGCTCATGAATAGTCACGAGCCCCGAAGATGGCGGTGCCGACCCGGACCATGGTGCTGCCATGGGCGACGGCGGCCTCGAGATCCTCGGTCATGCCCATCGAAAGGGTGTCGACGCTCGGGTATTGTTGCGCAAGCTCGGTGAACAGAGCCTGCATGCGCCGCATCTGCACGGCCAGAACCGCCTCGTCGCTGGTGTGCTCCGGGATCGCCATCAGGCCACGCAGCACCAGTCGCTCGCTCTGGTCAACCAGGGCGGCCAGCCGGAAAATCTCTTGCTCCGACGTACCGGATTTGCTGCTCTCTCCGCTAATATTGATTTGCAGACAGACATTTAGCGGTGCCAACCCGGCTGGACGCTGGTTGTTGAGGCGCTCGATGAGTTTGTCACGATCGACACTTTGCACCCAATCGAATCGCTCCGCCACCAGCCTGGATTTGTTCGATTGCAGCGGGCCGATAAAGTGCCACTCTATGTCTTGGCAGGCCGCCTGCTCACGCAGGGTATCTATCTTGAGCGCGGCCTCCTGGGCATAGGATTCGCCAAAGCGGCGCTGACCGGCGGCATAGGCGGCCTGGATGTCTTCAAGCGGTTTGGTCTTGCTGACCGCAAGCAGCTGGATATGATCGGCGCCACGGCCAACTCGCCTGGCGGCCTGTACAATACGTTCCTTTACCTGAAGCAGGTGCTGGGCAATCTGGCTCATATTTCGTTCGTGATCTTGTGATGGGAGAATAACAAATCTATGGATATCACAGAGTTATTGGCTTTCAGTGTAAAGCATAAGGCCTCGGATCTACACCTCTCGGCCGGGGTTCCCCCGATGATCAGGGTTGATGGGGAGGTTCGCAAGATCAATTTGCCCGCCCTGGATCACCGTGAAGTGCACGCCCTCATCTACGACATCATGAACGACCACCAGCGCAAGGAGCTGGAGGAGAATTTCGAGGTGGACTTCTCCTTCGAGGTGCCCGGCATGGCGCGCTTCCGGGTCAACGCCTTCCAGCAGTCCCGGGGCTCTGGCGCCGTGTTTCGTACCATACCGAGCACAGTCCTGACCCTGGAAGATCTGGGGGCGCCGGAGATGTTTCGCAAGATAGCGGAGTTTCCCCGCGGCCTGGTGCTGGTCACGGGCCCGACCGGTTCGGGCAAGTCCACCACGCTCGCGGCCATGGTCGATTACATCAATGACAACTTCCACCACCACATCCTCACCATCGAGGATCCCATCGAGTTCGTGCACGAGAACAAGCGTTGCCTGGTCAACCAGCGCGAGGTGCATCGCGATACCAAGAGTTTCGCCAACGCCCTGCGCTCGGCCCTGCGTGAAGATCCGGACATCATACTGGTGGGGGAAATGCGCGATCTGGAGACCATACGCCTGGCCATGACGGCGGCGGAGACGGGCCATCTGGTGTTCGGCACCCTGCACACCTCGTCGGCAGCCAAAACCATAGACCGTATTATCGACGTCTTCCCCGGCTCGGAGAAGGACATGGTGCGCTCCATGCTCTCCGAATCCCTGCGGGCTGTCATCTCCCAGACCCTGCTCAAGCGGATCGGCGGCGGCCGGGTGGCGGCCCACGAGATCATGCTGGGAATCCCGGCGGTGCGAAACCTGATCCGGGAAGACAAGGTCGCCCAGCTCTACTCCATCATCCAGACCGGGATGACCCACGGCATGCAGACCATGGATCAGAGCCTCAAGCAGCTGGTCAACCGGGGCGTGGTTGCCGCCCTGGACGCCAAGGCCAAGGCGGCCGATCCCAACAGCATTTAAGACGTTTTCACACCCAAGGAGTCGCTATGAACATGGATGTTCTGCTCGCTGCACTGGTTGAACAAAAGGGCTCGGATCTCTTCATCACGGTCGATGCCCCCCCCACCCTCAAGGTCAACGGACGACTGGTACCACTCGGCGATAAGCCCCTGGACAGGCAGGCGGCACTGGCGCTGGTCAGGGAGAGCCTGGACGAGGCGCACTTCGAGCGCTACCTGCACACCCGGGAGGCCAACTACGCCATTCACCGCGAGGGGCTGGGGCGATTTCGGGTCAGCGCCTTCTGGCAGCAGGATCTGCCGGGCATGGTGCTGCGCCGCATCGAGACCCGCATTCCCACCTTCGAGGAACTGACGCTGCCCCTCATACTCCAGGAGGTCGCCATGGCCAAGCGCGGCCTGGTGCTGTTCGTCGGCGCCACAGGGGCCGGCAAGTCCACCACCCAGGCGGCCATGATAGGCTACCGCAACCAGCACGGCGACGGCCACATACTGACGGTGGAGGATCCGGTGGAGTTCGTCCACCAGCATGGGCGCTGCCTGGTGACCCAGCGGGAGGTGGGGATAGACACCGAATCATTCAACGTGGCCCTCAAGAATTCCATGCGCCAGGCGCCGGACGTCATCCTCATCGGCGAGATCCGCACCCAGGAGACCATGGAGCTGGCCATCCAGTTTGCCGAGACGGGCCACCTCTGTCTCGCCACCCTGCACGCCAACAATGCCAACCAGGCGCTGGATCGCATCCTCCATCTGGTGCCGCAGGAGAAGCATCGCCAGTTCCTGTTCGATCTCTCCTTCAACCTGCGCGCCATAGTCGCACAGCAACTGCTGCCCTCCCTTCACGGGCAGCGCCGTGTCGCCGCCTTCGAGATACTGCTCAACACCCCGCTCATCACCGACATAGTCCGCAAGGGAGAGGTGCACAGGCTCAAGGAGGTGATGATCAAATCCGGCGAACTCGGCATGCAGACCTTCGATCAGGCGCTGTTCGCCCTGTTCTGCGCCGGCCAAATTGGCTACAGTGAGGCCCTTGCCCATGCCGACTCCGCCAACGACCTGCGACTGCTGATCAAGCTGTCGGGTCGCGAGCAGCTGGGTGCAGGCACACTCGACAACGTGACCCTGGATGAATGAGGGGCGTGCGTCACCGCTAGTAAAGGACAGTTATGCTGATTGTGGTTTCCCCGGCCAAGACGCTGGATTACGAGTCGCCGCTGGTGACCTCCCGTTTCACCCTGCCCGAGCTGCTGGATCACTCCGCCCGGCTGATCCACAGGGCCAGGCAGCTGGCCCCGGATCAGATCGCCAGCCTGATGAAGATCAGCGACAAGCTGGCGGGACTCAACGCCGCCCGTTTTGCCCAGTGGCAGCCGGATTTCACCCCGAGCAATGCCCGCCAGGCGCTGCTGGCCTTCAAGGGTGACGTCTACACCGGTCTGGCCGTTGAGGATTTCAGCGAGGCCGACCTCGACTTTGCCCAGGCGCACCTGCGCATGCTGTCCGGCCTCTACGGGGTGTTGCGACCGCTGGATCTGATGATGCCCTACCGGCTGGAGATGGGGATCCGCCTCGACAACGAGCGCGGCAAGGATCTCTATCAGTTCTGGGGTGACATCATCACAGAGCACCTGAACAAGGTGCTGGCCGCACAGGGCAGCGAGGTGCTGGTCAATCTGGCGTCTGACGAATACTTCAAGTCGGTTCGCCCGGGCGCCCTGAAGGGCCGCATAGTGACTCCGGTGTTCAAGGACGAGAAAAACGGCCAGTTCAAGATCATCAGCTTCTACGCCAAGAAGGCCCGCGGCATGATGGCCCGCCACATCATCAAGCACAGGCTGACCGAGGTGACCCAGCTGACCGGGTTCAATGAGGCTGGCTACTATTTCGTGCCAGAAGAGTCCGACGATCGCACCCTGATGTTCAAGCGCGCTGAAAATTAATTACAAATGGAGGGAACCAAGTTCGGGATCCCCGGGTCTGAACCTATGAATCCTCTGTTGTAAGCACTTTTTGTTGGCCGACGTTCATGCGTCGGCTTTTTTCTGCGCGCTTATCTCCACGGGCCCGGGTGACAGGCAGCAAAACGGCCATCCGAGGATGGCCGTTGCAGCAGGCATGAGCTTATTTCTTTTTCTTCTTGGCGCTCTTTTTCTTACCATCCTTCGGCTTTTTCTTCTTCACCGGCACCCGCGCCTCCTTGTGTCGTGGGCGCAGCTCATCGATCACCCGGCGCTTGAGGCGCTCCTCGGTGTAGCGCTCTATCTTGGCGACCATGGCCATGTCGTGGGCTTCTACCAGACTGATGGCACAGCCACGGTTGCCGGCGCGGCCTGTACGGCCGATGCGGTGGACGTAGACGTCGGTGCCGTAGGGCATGTCGTAGTTGATGACGTGGCTGACGTTGGGCAGGTCGATGCCCCGGGCGGCTACATCGGTGGCGATGAGGAAGGGTACCTCCCCTTCATGGAACTTGCGGATCGACTCGACGCGCTTGCTCTGCTCCATCTCGCCACGGATCCAGGCACAGGAGACACCGGCCGCCTGCAACTGGCCGGAGAGCTCCGCCAGCCGCTCGCGGGTCTTGACGAAGACGATGGCCTTCTGGGTCTGGGGATCCTTCAGAATGTGGATCAGCAGCGCCAGCTTGTGGGCGGCGTCATCGGCCAGGTGCACCCACTGGGTGATGGGGCGGCGCTCGCTGCGGGGCGGCTCGGCATGCAGCTCCACCGGATCTTTGAGGATCTCGCTCGCGAACTTCTCGAGACCGGCCCCTTCCAGGGTGGCGGAGAACAACATGGTGTGCTTGCGGTAGCGCGCCTCGGCCACGATCCGGTTCACATCCTTGATGAAGCCCATGTCCAGCATGCGGTCCGCTTCATCCAGCACCAGCACCTCGATGTCGTGGCTCTCGAACTCTTCCTTTTCTATGTACTCCAGCAGGCGACCCGGGGTGGCCACCACTATGTCGGTGGTCTTGGTCAGGGCAGGCAGCTGCTCTTCATGGCTGACGCCGCCGATGATGGTCTCGATGCTGAGGTGGGTATGCACCGCCAGCGCCCTGGCATGGGCACTGACCTGCAGCGCCAGCTCGCGGGTCGGAGTCAGGATCAGCATGCGGCACGGGCCCGGCTTGCGACGCGGGAAGTCCAGCAGGTGCTGCATGGCGGGCAGCAGGAAGGCGGCTGTCTTGCCGGTACCGGTCGGAGCTGATGCCAGAATATCGCGGCCGTCCAGGGCTGGCTCCAGCACCATCTGCTGAATGGTGGTGGGGCGGGTGAAACCCATCTCGGCCAAGGCCCGGTTGAGGGCTGGATTCAGGTCGAAATCATCAAAGGACTGGCTCATGGCAATACTCGGTCATTAAGGAAGCGGCTGATTATAGGCGATTATGCCGCCGGCTCCTATGGCGACTGTGGCTTAGCCGCTATAATCGCCGACCATTTTCGCCATGGCAGACGAGCAACGAGGGTCAGATGGGACGTAGCAGCGGTTTTACCTTCAAACAATTTCACATCGACCATGACCGCTGTGCCATGAAGGTGGGCACCGACGGCATCCTGCTGGGGGCCTGGGCGTCGGTCGACAACGCCCACCGAATCCTCGACATCGGCACCGGCAGCGGCCTGATCGCCCTGATGCTGGCACAGCGCAGCACGAACGACTGCCGGATCGACGGGGTGGAGCTGGATAAGGATGCAGCGGACCAGGCCAGGGATAACGTGGCAGCCTCCCCCTGGGCCCCCCGGGTCAGCATCATAGAGAGCGCCATTCAGGATTATCAGGCGGCTCCTTACGATCTCATCGTCTCCAACCCTCCCTATTTCGTGGCAGGCCAGGTATTTAGCGATCCGGCCAGGGCACTAGCCCGTCACACTGGCGCGCTCGATCCCCATGCGCTGCTGGCGGCAAGCCGTCGTCTGCTGAGTCAGAATGGACGGCTGGCGCTGGTGCTGCCCACCGCCATGGCAGATGAAATTTTATGCATCTCGGCAGATTATGATCTGTACAGCCTTTGTTATACAGCTGTTATCACCAGGGAGGGGAAAGAGGCAAATCGCGTTTTATTGCTACTTGGCAGAGGATTAAGCAGGTGTGAGCAGGGTGAGATTGTGATCCATTCTACTGCCGGAGGCTATTCCGACAGATACATCCAACTAACCAACCCCTTCTATTTGAAGATGTAAATTTCGCCTTGAACTATTTTTTCACATCATTATGCTGACTAGCAAACGAGCGCCCGCTCAAGACCAGCTCAAACCACTGGTGGCGATGAAAAAAGCAGCGGGGCTCCTTTTTTTTACCCCTGAACAACGCCGGTCACTGACCAATAAAAAACTATAACAAGCAATAGTTTACAAGACAGACGAGGTTGAACTTGACGAAATCACTCACATTGTCCGATGTACTCGGATTGGGCTTCATGACCTTCGCCTTCTATCTGGGCGCAGGCAACATCATCTTCCCGCCCCTGGCCGGTTACATGGCGGGTGAGCACCTCTCCCTGGCCATGCTGGGCTTCCTGGTGACCGCCGTGGGCCTGCCCCTCATCACCATTCTCGCCGTCGCCAAGGCCGGCAACGGCTGGGCCGGCATGACCAAGTTGCTGCCCACAGGCGTTGCCACCGCGCTGGCCGTCGCCATCTACATCATCATAGGCCCGGCCTTCGCCGCTCCCCGTACCGGCCTGGTGGCCTACGAGATTGGTCTCAAGCCCTTCCTCGGCGACATGGGTCAATCCGGTCTGGCCGCCTACACCGTGGTCTTCTTCGGTATCGCCATCCTGGTCTCCCTCAATCAGGGCAAGCTGATGGATGCCATCGGCAAATACCTGACCCCCGTGCTGATGCTGCTGCTGCTGACCCTGGCCGTCGGCGTCTTCGTCGCCCCCCAGGGCACCATGCCCGCCGCGTCCGGCGACTATCAGCACAGCCCCCTGGTGAAAGGGATCCTGGAAGGCTACAACACCATGGATACCCTGGCGTCCCTGATGTTCGGCGCCCTGATCGTCGATCTGCTGCGCAAGAAAGGCATTCACGACTATCAGAGCCAGTTCAAGTACCTGGCCATCGCCGGCATCATCTCCGCCATCGGCCTGTCCGTGGTCTATGTCTCCCTGTTCCAGCTGGGTAACACCGCGGCCGGTGTCGCCACCGACGTCAGCAATGGCGGCGCCATCGTCAACGCCTACGTGCTGAGCCTGTTCGGTCAGCCGGGTCAGTTCATCCTGGCAGCCATCATCACCCTGGCCTGTTTCACCACGGCCGTGGGCCTTATCTCCGCCTGCTCCGACTTCTTCCACAATCTCACCGGCGTGAGCTACCAGAAGCTGGTGGTACTGCTGGGTGTCGTCTGTGCCGTGGTGGCCAACGTCGGCCTGAGCCAGCTCATCAGCCTCTCCATCCCGGTGCTGGTCGCCATCTATCCGGTGGCCGTGGCCCTGGTGCTGGTCACCTTCCTGAAGGGTTACTTCGGGCGTCCCCGCCTGGTGTTCCGCTCCGTGCTGCTGGTTGCCTTCCTGTTCGGCTGCCTGGATGGTCTGGGTGCCGCCGGCATGAAGATGGATGCGTTCGCCTTCCTGCCGCTGTTCGACAAGGGCCTGGCCTGGTTGCTGCCCACCCTGCTGGCCTGCGGCCTGGGCACCCTGGTGCGCGGTGGTGACAAGCTGGCCGCCGAAGCCGCCTGATCCTCATCCCAACGACATGAAAAAGAGGCCAGCTTTCGCTGGCCTCTTTCATTTTTGCAACTGTGCATGGCAAATCGGGTTAGTACTCAGAGCACGGATGCCGGCTTGGGCTTGCCGGCCAGGCCGTACCAGTGGCTCTCGACCTGGCCGGCATGCCAGCGCAGGCTGCCCCAGGGCTGCTCACTCTGCCAGCGCGGGAAGTTGATCTGCACGCTGTTGTCTTCGTACTTGTAGAGGGAAGTGCTGATCTGGATATCCGACAGGATAAGCAGCAGCACCCCACAGATGACAGTCCATTTCAGCATCGTCCACATGGCGGTTACTCGAAGCAGATCTCTATGGTGGCACGGCCGTATTCGGAATCGAACGGCATCATGATCTTGGCACCGTCAGCCCTGTGGGTGATGGTGTGATTGGGGCCGGAGACTATGATGGGGGTCGCCATGTCGAACTCATAGCCCTTCTCCCCCAGCATGCGCTTGGCGCCGCCGGTCACCATGTTGGTGATCTCGCCCACCATGTCGGTCACCTCTTCGTTGATGGTGGCCGGTGCCTCCCCCAGCATGCGGCGCATGATCTCCAGCGCCAGCCCCTTCTCGAAGCTGATGGAGAGCGATCCCCGGGTCTGCGGACCCACCATGCCGATGAGGCCGGAGACATCCCCCCGCGCCAGCTCGTCCGTCTTGCGCTTGGGCGCGCCGGGTTTGAGCTCCAGCTGTGCCATGGTAGAGAGCACATTGAGCAGGGAGAGCAAGAACGGGTTTACAAAATCAGCCTTCATCTTCACTTCCTAGGGTGTCAGAGCAACGAGCACATTGACCATGGGCCTCTATGGTCTTGTTGGTAATAGTAAAACCATGCTGGTGAGCCTGCTCGGAAAAGGCGCTGTCGATGGCCGGATCGTGCAGCTCCACCACCTCCTTGCAGCGATCGCAGATCAGCAGCTGCATGGGATGGGCATGGTCAAAGTGGCAGCAGAAGATGAAGGCGTTGAGCGACTCCACCTTGTGGGCAAACCCCTGCTCGAGCAGAAAGTCGAGCGCCCGGTAGACGGTGGGGGGTTTGGCATGTGCCTCGGTCTGCTGCAACTGGGCCAGCAGATCGTAGGCGCTGATGGCATTGCCATGGGCGGCAAGCAGCCGGAACACCTGGCGCCGGGTCGGGGTGAAACGGATCCCCCGCTGGTCGCAGAGACGTTCCGCTCGTTGTAGAAGTAGGTCTTGATTCATGATCACGCAGATACCCTGTCAATTAGCCGGATACTATCACAGGGCCCCCTGTGCGCGGCGACAAAATTCATTTTCTGAGGCCGTCTCACCTTGTGGTAGAATCCGGCCCCTTATTTTGCCAACCCGGATGATTTTTATGCAGGCGCAGCGCTTCTCCATCGCCCCCATGCTGGACTGGACCGATCGGCATTGCCGTTATTTCCACCGTCTGATGACCCGCCAGACACTGCTCTATACCGAGATGGTGACCACGGGCGCCATCATCCATGGCAAAGGGGACTATCTGGGTTACAGCGAGCAGGAACATCCCCTCGCCCTGCAGCTGGGTGGCAGCAATCCGGCGGACCTGGCCCGTTGTGCCAAGCTGGCCGAGGAGCGCGGCTATGACGAGATCAACCTCAACGTGGGCTGCCCCTCCGATCGCGTCCAGAACGGCCGTTTCGGCGCCTGTCTGATGGGGGAGCCCGCCCTGGTGGCCGACTGCGTCAAGGCGATGCGCGATGTGGTGGGCATTCCGGTGACAGTGAAGACCCGCATCGGCATCGATGATCAGGACTCCTACGAATTCTTGCAGGCCTTCATCGAGCAGGTGCGCGATGCCGGCTGCGAGACCTTCATCGTCCACGCCCGCAAGGCCTGGCTGAGCGGCCTGAGCCCGAAAGAGAACCGCGAGATCCCGCCGCTGGACTACCCGCGCGTCTATAGGATCAAGCAGGACTATCCCGAGCTGACCATAGCCCTCAACGGCGGGGTCAACTCCCTCGAACAGACCCTGGAGCACCTGCAACAGGTGGACGGGGTCATGATGGGGCGCGAGGCGTACCAGAACCCCTATATCCTGGCCGAAGTCGACAGTCGGATATTCGGTCTGGGGGGCGAGGTGCCGAGCCGCCACGAGGTGGTGCGCATGATGCTGCCCTACATGGAACAGGAGCTGGCCAAGGGCAACTACCTCTCCCACATGACCCGTCACATGCTGGGCCTGTTCCAGAACATGCAGGGGGCCCGTGCCTGGCGCCGCCACCTGAGCGAGAACGCCTGCAAACCCGGGGCAGGTATCCAAGTGGTGCTGGACGCCATGGCCAAGGTGCCCGAATTCGCCCCGACCGAATCGGTGGAGTAAACATGTATCGCTTCACCGGTTCCTGGCTGCACAAGGCGCTGGTTCGCCTCTGTGCCGGCATGCTGGCCATCCTCGGCATCAAGCTCAGCGCCTTCTACCTGCTCGGGCTCCTGATAGTGCTCGGTCTGCACAGGGAGCAGTTGCTCGGCTGACCCCGTCGGCCCCCAGGCAAGAAAAAGCCGGAACAGCGATGTTCCGGCTTTTTTATCTGGATGGTGGCGCCCGCTCACTCCTCCAGCGCCACAAACTGCAATTCCGGAGGGGAAGAGGTCAGCACATCGGCGCAGTAATCCCAGGTCGAGATGCGATAGTGCTGCAAGTCCTCGTCCAGGTGCAGGCCATCGGACTCCTGATGGAACCAGCTGGCGAAGCGGGATGGGGTGATCAGCTGGATCTGCTCCTCGATGACGTGGCTGTCCCGCCCTTCCGCCAGATCGCAATCCTCCATCACCCTCACGGCGAAGATATGGCGGAAACTGACCCGGCACAGCGGCTGCGGCGGCAGATCTATGCTGCGGGCACGCCCCAACACAACCGTCAGATTGTCACTCCAGATATCCTGATGCAGTTCGGCCACAACCAGGCCGGGGGGAAGTTGGCGGGAGGGTGCCCAGGGCACGGCCACCTGCCGGATGGCATTCTTCTGTTCCATATCCACCTCACTACAGCGCATGCCATATCCTGAGTGTATCTGAAACAAATTTTAACGAAGATGGCAAGAAAAAACCCGGCAGGCGCCGGGTTTCATTTGATTACTTTACGCGATTACTTGACGGCGTCTTTCAGCGCCTTGCCTGCCACAAAGGACGGCACATTGGCGGCTGCAATCTGGATCTCTTTACCAGTTTGCGGGTTGCGACCGGTGCGGCCCGCGCGATGGTTGACCTTGAAGGTACCAAAACCCACCAACTGAACGGCATCGCCCTCTTTCAGGCTCTGGGTAATACCATTGATGATCTCTTCCAGAGCAACTTTGGCCTGACCTTTGCTCAGGTCTGCTTTGGCGGCAATTGCATCGACAAGTTGAGCTTTGTTCATAACATTTCCTTTATGATCGGGCATTTAGCACCGGGCCACTCTATTCAAAAAAAAACACTCAGGCAAAGGCTTTATCAGCCGGATTGGCTTGAATGCTGGGGTTTTCATCAAGATCTGCGGAAATAGTCACATATCTCGCCCCTGCGTCCTCCTGACAAGCGACACGGGACCAGAAACCGACGGAGACTTGTATGCAAACCCCCGCCTGATGTAACAATATCCCCACACTCCTATTGACGGTCAACAGGATTTTCCCTAGTTATAGGAGTGTCGTCAGTCGCTGAGAATGACCGAAGGCCTGCAGCCATCGCGCTTCATGCCATGCCCATGGAGGGACTATGTTAACTGAACTGGAACAAACCAAGCGCGCGTTGGCAGGCAAGCACAGGGCAATCGATGACTGGCTGGATGCCAGGCAGGCATTGCTGGTCGAGTACATGCGACTGGCCGGGCTCATGCCCACCAAGTCCAAGCAACGCTCCCTTCCCGGTCATGTCGAACTGCAACGCTTCTGCGAGCAGCTGGTCGACTACGTCAGCGCCGGTCATTTCGAGATCTACAATCACGTGGTCACCGCCTTCGAGCAAGCCAGCGGTGACAAGCTGGAGCTGGCCAAACGCATCTATCCCCATATCCGCGCCTGCACCGAGTTTGCCCTGGAGTTCAACGACAAATACAGCAATGCCGACGAGGCCCAGCTGTTGCAGCTCGATGAGGATCTGAATCAGCTGGGTCCGGTGCTGGAGGACAGATTCAAGCAGGAGGACAGGCTGGTCAAGGCGCTTCAGGTGGTCGAATCCCTCAGCCGCTAGCGGGTCTGATGCTCAATATCGGAGCCAGTTCAACATCCTGATGCGCCGGCTAGATTACACTCTGGGCATGGATGGTTAGCACTGTGCTCGCACGCAGACCGGAGATGAACATGGCCGAGCGCCGCCACTTTACCCGAATCTTCTATTTGACCGCCGCCAAGCTGACGCAGGGGGTGCACCAGTGGCGTACCCAGCTGGTGGATGTCTCCCTGCAGGGCGCACTGCTCATCAGGCCCGAGGATTGGGTCGGCAGCGACGACAAGGAGTACGAGATCTGCTTCATGCTGGGCGGCAGTGACATCGAGATCAAGATGCAGGTCGAACTGACCCACGAGGCCAGCAAGAAGCTGGGCTTCTACTGCCACCACATCGACATCGACAGCGCCACTCACCTCAAGCGGATGATAGAACTGAACATAGGTGAGGAGCAGCTGCTGTATCGCGAGCTGGAGCAGTTGCTGCAAGAGCACAGGGAGCACAATCCCCCCTCCTGATCCGCCGTCATCAATGAAAAAGGAGCCTCACAGGCTCCTTTTTTGTGCTCCTTTACGCTGTTACAAGGCCTCGAGGGCATCGGACAGCTTCTTCACCGGCACCACTTCCATTCCCTCGATGGGGTGCTTGGGCGCATTGGCATGAGGCACTATGGCACGGCGGAAACCGTGCTTGGCCGCCTCCTGCAACCGCTCCTGGCCGGAGGGCACGGGCCGGATCTCCCCAGACAGCCCCACCTCGCCGAACACCACCAGATCCTTGGGCAGGGGCTGATCCCGGAAGCTGGAGACCATGGCCAGCAGCAGCGCCAGATCCGCACTGGTCTCCTCGACCTTGACCCCGCCGACCACGTTGATGAAGACGTCCTGATCCGCCATCTGCAGGCCACCGTGACGGTGCAGCACCGCCAGCAGCATGGCGAGACGGTTGTGATCCATGCCCACCGCCACCCGCCGCGGATTGGAAACCTGGGAGTAGTCCACCAGCGCCTGCAACTCCACCAGCAGGGGGCGCGTCCCCTCCCAGATCACCATGACGATGGAGCCGGGGGCCTGCTCGTCACCACGGCTCAGGAAGATGGCGGAGGGGTTGCTCACCTCCTTCATCCCCTGCCCCGTCATGGCGAAAACGCCAAGCTCGTTGACCGCACCGAAGCGGTTCTTGTGGGAGCGCAGGGTCCGAAAGCGCGAGTCGTGGGCACCATCCAGCAGCACGGAGCAGTCGACACAGTGCTCCAGCACCTTGGGGCCTGCCAGGGTACCGTCCTTGGTGACATGGCCCACCATGAAGATGGCGACATGATTCTGCTTGGCATAGCGGGTGAGCAGGGCCGCAGACTCGCGCACCTGGGAGACGGAGCCGGGGGATGACTGCACATCCGCCACATGCATCACCTGGATGGAGTCGATGACCATGATCTGCGGCTGCTCCTGCTGGGCAATGATGCAGATCTGCTCCACGCTGGTTTCCGACAGCATCCGCAGCTTGTCGGTGGGCAAGCCCAGCCGGCTGGCTCGCATCGCCACCTGTTGCAGGGACTCCTCCCCGGTCACATACAGGGTCTTCATCCGCTGTGCCAGACCGCACATGGTCTGCAGCAGCAGGGTCGATTTGCCCGCCCCCGGGTTGCCGCCGATGAGGATGGCCGAGCCCGGCACCACACCGCCGCCGAGCACCCGATCCAGCTCCTTGAAGCCCGAGCTGAAGCGGGGGATCTCTGTGGTCGCAACTTCGGCCAGGGTCTGCACCTGGCTGCCGACGGCACCGGCATAACCTGTGTAGCGGGCACTCTTGCCGGGGGTAGTGACGCCCAGCCGGACCTCGGTGATGGTGTTCCACTCCTTGCACTCGCTGCACTGACCTTGCCAGCGGGTGAAGTCGGCGCCACATTCGGAACAAACATAGGCGGTTTTGTTTTTGGCCATGGATAACTCGGGGACAGGATGAATTCCTGCTTGATATACTGGTTTGCGACCGGCAGATCAAACCCAGAATCGGAAAAGTGACTTTCCGCGGCAGGAATACATGGATTCAGAACAACCACTACACCTGATTGAACAACTTGTCCCCCTGCTCCGGGAAAAGGACTTCGACGAGATCTTCAACCGCCTGACCCAGAACGAGAATACCAACGGCCGCTTCCTGCTGAAGATGGAACTGAAGCGCAAGTGCACCCCCTGTCGGCGCGTGATCGACATGCGCAACGAGCTGGGGGCCCTCTGCCAGGTACACGAGTTTGAAGGGGTGACCCACTTCATGCCCGCCGAGGCCGTCGAGCAGTTCCAGTCCCAGTGCTATCTCTACCGGGACAGCTACACGCTCGGGGTCTACGAGGCGCTGCAAGCCTGGTACAAGCTCAATCAGGGGCGCAGCGAGAGCCTCTCCCTGCCCGTCAGCCCGTTCAGCCCCTTCGATGTCAACGCCATCCCCTTCGCCAGCCACTACGGTCGGCAGGAGGAGCGGATGCACTTCAGCTCCCCCATGGTGCTCAGGCTGGCGAACGGGGAGAAGCTGCTGGCCAAGAGCTCGGATCTCTCCCTCGGCGGGATCCGGGTCTCGGTTCCCTATCTGCCCGACTACCAGACCGGCGACCACATAGAGGTCTTCTTCACCGGACTGGAGCGCGAAAACCCCCTCCCCATACTGCACCAGCCGATCAGCTACCAGATCCTGGGGCAGGAGCAGAAAGAGGGGAAATTCTGGCTGCGGCTGGTGAAGAGCGGCGAGCATCCCGCCTTCGACGAATTCCTGCGCGACTTCATCGAGCGCAACCGCAGTCGCTATCGAGTCAGCGTCGACTACCTGCTGTCGGCCGCCATCATCAAGGGATACGAGCAGTTCTACCTGCCGCGCATGACCGGCATGCCGCTCTACTTCGGGCGGGGCGACACGCCAGGCCTCGAGATCGCCCTGCGCACCGAGAACAACCAGCACATCCTCGAGTACTGGCGCGACGCCAAGAACCGCGACATGCTCGCCAGCCTCTTCACGGCGGCGCGCATGCCCTCCCTGTTGCCCGCCAAAGGGGGACTGCGCGAGACCCTGATCTACAGCTTCACCCACTCGGTGCGAAGTCACCTCTACTTCTTCTCCGCCACCCGCGAAGAGCTGCAACAGAGCGGCCTGGCCGCCCTCTTCTTCCAGGTCGGGGCCCGTCGCCCCAGCTGGCGCGTCTACAAGTTCAGCCTGGAGGCCTGCACCCTGAGCGAAGCCGACCTCGACAGCCAGCAGGGGGAGTCGCACCAGTTGCAAGACATGCTGCTGCGCGAGCGCCTCGGCCAGATAGGCTATGTCGGCCTGCTGCAGGAGATAGGGCTGGACCACCAGCGCAGCGAATTCCACTACGACAGCCAGCAGCCCAATGCCAACGCCTTGCAACGCTTCGGCCACGACACCCAGGCGGCCCCCTTCGAGATAGAGACGCTGCACTATGTGCAACTGCGCAAGGAGGCCCGCTACGTTCACAAGACGGCGATAGTGCTCAGGCACAAGGACCGCGCCTGGATCGGCTGGACCCGTGACATCTCGGCCCATGGCATGCAGATCGAGCTGGAGGAGGCATTCGAGGGGGAGAAGGGGGAGACAGTCACTGTCGCCCTGCCCAGGTTGCAGGAGCTCGCCAAGACCATGGACTTGCAGCGCCTGCCCTACCGGCTGGTCAGCCTCAATTTGAGCCGTACCGTGCTGCATCTGTGCATCGAAGGCACGGCGGAGCGCCACATAGGCCATCAGTTCTTCAGCCTGCTGATCGAGAGCAACCAGAACAAGCTCAAGACCACCCGGGAGCACAAGCGCTACCGCGGCATGGCACGGGCGCTGCGCAACCTCTATACCCACCACCTGTTCAACTCGCCGGTCTATGTCAACAAGCTCAAGGCGGCCGCAAGACCTGCCGCCGTGGGCATGGCCCCCCGACCGCGCAGCCTCTCCCGCCTGTTGCAGGCCTGCGCCGGGCAGGAGAAGCAGCTGAACCTCTACCCCCTGTTCCAGGGGGCTCTGCTCAAGACGGTGCTGCTCAACCCCTTGCGCACCATGGCGCGGGAAGACAAACCGGAAGAGGAAGAGGTCTACATCGCCAGCCTGCACTCCCAGGGCGGGGCTCCCCTGTTTCGCAGCCACCTGGCCAGCAGCTTTTCCTCGCCGGAGGCGAAGCGCCGCTTCATCGAGCTGGCCCTGCAGCAGGGCGAGTTCTATTCGGTGCTGGTCGGCATCTCCCGCACCGGTCGCCCCGACACCAGCTTCATCGCGGGCGAGCTGGACTACATCGCCAAGTTCGCCATTCACAAGGCCAAGCAGCTGGAAGAGGAGCTGTGGAGCGTGGTGGGGGTCGGTGAGCTGACCGATACCACAGAGGCCACCCTGTTCCGGCTCGGCATCAAGCCCCCGGCGAAGTAGCCCGAAGAGGCCAGCCCCTGGTGCCCTCACCCGTCAGGTGTCGGCATCAGGGGCCGGTGGCGGGCAGATGGCTGCCCGTTTCAGCGAGCGCTCAGGCCGCCTGGGGGTTGAGCAGCCAGGCGAGGATCTCGGGGAAGTGATCCTCCTGGGCCTGGGGCGCCGTCAGCATGTTGATGTGATCGTAATCGAGCCGGTTGCCGTTATCCCGGCCGAGGCGGGTGTGGCGGGTCGCCGACCCCATCTCGGCACTGAAGCGGCGCACGTCTGTGGGGTGACCCAGCACCTTGTCCGCCTTGGCCGAGATCATCCAGAGCGGCGGCCAGCTCACCCTGGCGGCGGCCTCGTCATAGGCAAAGCCGTCGTGGGGATCCTGCCAGGGCCCGCATTTCACCCAGGGAATGGTCTCCTGCAGGTAACGCAAGGGCTCATCATCGGCCCCTATCTTCAACTTGCGGGCAGCCAGAAACCCCTGGCGGCGCGCCAGCCAGGGCGCCAGCCGGTTCCAGATCAGGTCCACCTTCAGCCAGCGCTCGGGGCTCTGCACCGAGACCCCCCGCTTGGTGCCGAAGAACACCAGGCTCGCTATCTGATCCGCCAGCTCGGGGAAGCGCACCAGAGTCGAGGCCATGATGACCCCGCCCCAGGAGTGGGCCATCCAGTGCACCCTGGCTGCGGGATGGCGCGCCGCCACCCAGTGCTGCAACGCGGGCAGATCCTCGGTGATCAACTCATGCTGGCCGTGGCCGGCACGCTCGGCGATGGCTGGCGTGCTCTGGCCTCGTCCACGCAGATCGGCCACGTACACCTGATAGCCGTGTCTGGCCAGAAAACAGGCCAGCCCCTTGCCGGATTCGGTGTAGAAGATACGCCCGTTCTCGATGGCGCCGTGCACCATCAGGATGGGATCGGCATGGATGGCAACACCGGGCTGGATATGGCGCACATGGAGCCGATGTTCGCCACAGGGGACAAACAGGGATTGTTGCAACAGTTCCATCTTGTTCTCTGCTCCTCCTTGAGCGGGTTTCAACTCCAGCGCCTGTCGCGGCAGGCGAGCGCGCCGAGCAGGCAGAGCACCCCTTCCAGATCATGATGATTGAGGGTGGCCGCCGCCTGGGCCCGCACCAATGGTTTGGCATGAATGGCGATGCCGAGCCCTGCCACCCCCATCATCTTGAGATCGTTGGCGCCATCGCCGACCGCCACCGTCTGGGCAGCGGGGATCCCATGCTCCCGCGCCAGTTGCAGCAGCGCCTCGGCCTTGGCGGCGGCATCCACTATGGGACCGCTCACCAGGCCGGTCAGCATGCCCCCCTCCACCGCCAGCTCGTTCGCAAAAATGGCATCCAGCCCCAGCGCCTGCTGCAGTTCGCTGGCGAAACGGGTAAAACCACCGGAGGCGATTGCCACTGTCCAGCCCGCCTGCTTGAGGGTGTCGACCATCAGCTGCAAGCCGGGCATCCAGGGCATGGCGGCCGCCACCTCATCGAGGATGGCGACAGGGGCGCCCTTCAGCAGGGCGACCCGGCTGCGCAGGCTGTCGGCAAACTCCAGCTTGCCCTGCATGGCCGCCGCCGTCACGGCCGCCACCTGCTCACCCACACCCGCCAGGCGGGCGATCTCGTCGATGCACTCGATCTGGATCGCGGTGGAATCCATGTCCATCACCAGCAGCCCGGGTGCCCCCAGGGTGGGCAAGGTGGCGAGATGGCAGGCATCTATGTCCCACTCCTGCCCCTTGAGGGCCAGCACCAGCTCGGGGGAGAAACGGCTAGCGCCGAGCAGCAGCAGGGACACACCGGCCTGCTCCCCCACGGGGTAGAGGCTGGCCTCGACCCTATGGTCTGCCAGCAGCGTTGCCACTTGTGTCAGGTGGCGGGCACCTAGCGCCTTGCCAAACAGCACCAGCCAGGCGCCGTCATGGGCACTGGCCGCGGGCAGCAGGGCTTCGGGGGAGAGCTGCCAGCAGGGAGCACCGCACAGAGCCTGGGACCAGTCGTGCGGGGAGCGGGGGAGTTGGGACAACAACATAAGAGAGACGCCTTCCTTGGAGATCATGGGGTTCATCATGCGGGCCCAGAGTAGCGTATTGCTTTTTGTACAGGCAAGCGCCAAGATCCCGCCACCATTGTCCATTCACCCCAAGAGGCTCAGCGCTGTGCGTCATCTCCCCATCAAACGAGTTATCAGCCTGGCAGCGGGGATCCTGCTCGGTCTCTGGGTGCTGGTGCTGATGATCCACATGCAGGGAGCAAGCCAGGCCGCGTTGCACAGCGCGGCGCGGGATAGGGCCCAGGCGCTGGTCGCCTACGCCGCCCGGGACATGCGACGCTGGATCAAGGAGGACAAGGAGAGCGAGCTGGAGCGCCTGGCACAGGATCTGGCCGCCGAGCCCGACATCCTAGACGTCACCCTCTACGACGCCCGCGGCATCCCCCTAGCACAGTCGGATCAGGCCGTTCCCCTCGAGAACCTGTTGCCCATCGGCACCGACAACAAGTCACTACCGGAGCAGGGCAAGGGGCGCACCCAGTTCGTGCAGGAGATCCAGGAGGGAAACCTGACCCTGGGCTACCTGAGGATCACCCTGGAGGAGCAACGGCTGCTCGCCGCGCAGGATACCCATCTCAAGGTGAGTCAGGAGAAACAGCGGCTGATGCTGCTGGTGATGCTGCTGGCCGGCCTGCTCATCTCCTACGGGGTGCGCCGCAACTACATGCGGGTCCGCAAGCACAAGAAGAGAGCGGTGCAGAGCCAGGCCTCCGCCGACAACGCCCCACCGCCCGGCATCGAATAAGGCGCCGTTCGCGAAACGCCTTGCTCTTGTTATTACCCCCAGCGGTTCGAGTAGCTGCTCGAGCAGTGTATCGAGTCGCTTGGTTCCGCCGTCGTCTCTGAAGCGCTCGTTGACCAAGTGACGATCCACGATCACTTCATGCCGCAGTTCCTTGACCAGCCTGTCCAGCCATTTGCGCTGCATCCGCAGTCCCATTGTGCTGCGCCTAGATCCTCTCCATCCCCAAGTGCATTGATTGAATCTCTAGCGCCACCGAAGGCGGTATCCCATAGCCCTTCACTTCTCAGTTTTGTCCATCTGATTTTGGTCACGTTAAGGTGTTCAGGGGTAGCTTGGGACAGGAGCAAACGAATTTTTCACGCCTTTCCAGCCGGTTTTGGGTGTGATCTCGATTAGTGGTTTATGTTTTCGGTATGAAACGCCCGCATTGAATGCATTGAGATACAACATGTGTGGAAATCATCAGGCAAGAGGCGCATCAGCCACTCCAGCAGAAGGAAGCAAGATCATGAAGCAACCCCTATTTCGCCGTAGCGCGTTGGCGGCCGTGATCGCCCTCAGCACGGTATTGGCGGCATGCAAAGAGGAGCCCCCTCCCGTCGCGCAAAGCGTCCAGCCCAGCGCGGCCGCCAGCACAGCCAGCGCTGCGGTCGCACCGCAAACGCAGCCTCAGCCGATTAACACACAAGCATCGAAATATACCCCAGAGGCGCTCGAGACCCTGCTTGCGCCCGTAGCCCTTTACCCTGATGCGGTATTGGCTCAGGTGCTGGCCAGCGCCACCAATCCGCAAGAGGTGCTCGATGCCGGCAACTGGCTGGTTGCCCACCCCGATCTCAAGGGGAAAGAGCTGACCGCCGCCATTGCGCCGCTGGGCTTTACGCCGCCCACCATGTCGCTGATGCACTTCCCAACCGTCATGGACATGATGTGCTTGAAGATGGAGTGGACGACTGAGCTGGGCAGCGCCTTCCTGGCCGATGAACCGGGCGTATTGGCAGCCGTTCAGCGCCTGCGTCAACAGGCGATGGAGGTGGGCAACCTGAAAGACTCAGAGCAGATGAAAGTGGCCAAGGATGAACAGAACAATCAGCAGATTGTCACCATTGCGCCTGCCAACCCTGACGTCATTTACGTCCCGCAATACGACCCAACCGCCGCCTATAGCCCGCCAGCTGCCGGGCCAGCTCCCGCGCCGGTGACCACAGAAACCACGACAACGACCGCGCCTGCGACAACGACCACGACAGTGGTAGAAAATGATGATGACGAGGATGAGTACGACCGCGGTGATATGGTCTTGACGGGTTTGCTCGCCTTTGGGGCGGGCATGTTGGTCAACGAGGTCTTCAACGACGATGATGATGAGGGCGATTATTATTACCCGCGGTGGGGATCCGATTATCCCGGCGGTTACGCTCCCTATCGTTATAACCCCAACTATGGCAATGGTTTTCGTCCCGCCAATGGCTACAACCGTCCGGCCAACTATCAGCGGGGATCCAACAACAATATTTATATCAATGCCAAGGGGAACGATTACTTCAACAAGTTTGAGCGCGGCCCCAATAACTACCTGCGCCAAGCCGACAGCCCCATCACGGCGGCGCGCCCCCAGCGTGCTGAGCTGGCTACCCTGGAGCCACGCTCGCTGAATAACGAGGCTGGGGGCCGACGAGATGCCACACCTAAGGGGACTTATGCGGGGGCCAATCGCCAACCTAAAAGCGAATACGCCGGCGCACCACGCGCAGTCAATGAGGTGAACAGGGAGGCTCGCGCAACAGCGCCGAAGGGGAGCTATACGGGAGCCAACCGCCAGCCCAAAAGCGAAACTGCCAAGGCAACACGCGACGCTAGACAGGTGAGCAGGGAGGCGAATGTGGCCCAACGCACGCCGCGCCAGGGCAACTACGCAGGAGACAAGGTCAAGCGGCAGCAAATCACTCCACAGACCGCTGGGGCGCGTGATCGCGGCTATGTCCAGCCACGCGCTACCCACAGCAAGAGCGCAACACAGACGGCGACACGCAGGGCACCAGCAGCCTCAAAGAGTGCCTTCCAAGGGGTGCAGAATTCGGGCAGAACCGAGCGCGCCGCCAGCCATCGTGGGCGTGAAAGTGTGGCTAGTAGCGCGCATGCCGGGCGCAACACTCAACCCAGACGGAGTACGCGATAATGAAGCGTTTGTTGAAATGGAGTTGGGCCCCCTCATGGGGGTTGGCCCTGCTGGCCCTGACCGCTGCCTGCGACGCAAGCGCCATAGCGCAACGCACCTTCGCCACCCCGGATGAGGCGGTGCAGGCCCTGATCACGGCCCTGGAGCGGAACGATGTCACCGCACTGACGCTGTTGCTCGGCGAAAATAGTGAGGAGGCCATCACCTCGGGGGATGAGGTGGCCGATGCCAATGATCGCACCGCCTTCGTCGCGAGCTTCAAGAGCAAGCACCAACTGGTGGCCGAAGGTAAGGATAAAATGGTCCTGGTCGTGGGGGAGTCGGATTGGCCACTGCCCATCCCCCTTGTGGCCGCAGATGGCAAGTGGTATCTCGATGGCGCCGCAGGTGCCAAAGAGATCGCCTATCGCCGCATCGGTCGGAATGAGTTGGGGGCGATTGCGGTGTGCCGCGGCTTTATCGACGCGCAGATAGAGTACGCCGCCATGGGGCATGATGGTCAAACCGCGGGACTCTTTGCGGCCAAACTACGCAGTGATGCAGGACAACAAAATGGACTCTATTGGCCTGTGGGCGAGGGTGAACCAGCAAGCCCGGCCGGAGAGGAGGTCGTCAGTGCCGCCGCAGAGGGCTACAAGGCCGTGGTCGGTCAACGCACACCCTATCATGGCTACTACTACCGTATCTTGTATGCCCAAGGAGCTGCGGCCAATGGGGGGAGTAAAGAGTACTTTGTCGAAGGGCTGTTAAGAGACGGTGTCGCCCTGATCGCCTGGCCGGCCGATTATGCCAACAGCGGGGTGATGACCTTCATGGTGAATCACGAGGGGCGGGTTTATCAAAAGGATCTGGGGGCAGACACGGCAACGGCCGTTGAGGCGATCCAGCTGTTCGATCCCGATGAGAGCTGGTCGCTAGTAGTGAGTAACGAGGGTGATTAGCCAAGAGGGTGATTAGGGCTCTTTCTCTACCATCGAATCTTGGCGAATAGCAGGGGCCCAGAGCGGAGTGATTGAGATCACCGGAGGGGATGCGGGGCCAGCCGCCCCCTCGCTGGCCCACGCGATGTTCGGCATCAGAATGAAGATCAGCTGAGTCAGGATATGCATTGGTTTCATGGTGCTGCTCTCGCGGTGCGCAACCAGAGTGTATAGACGGCACACCAGGCCCTCCGGGCTGACTCCCCAAATGACGCATAAAAAAACGGCGACCCTAGGGTCGCCGTTTTGCATGATGTGAATGGGGATTACTTGTCGCCCAGCAGGACGGAGTCCAGCGCGATTTCGATCATGTCGTTGAAGGTCAGCTGACGCTCTTCGGAGGTGGTCTGCTCGCCGGTACGGATGTGATCGGAGACGGTGCAGATGGTCAGTGCACGGGCACCGTACTCTGCGGCCACGCCGTAGATGCCGGCGGCTTCCATCTCGACACCCAGGATGCCGTATTTTTCCATGACGTCGAACATGGAGGGGTCCGGGGTGTAGAACAGGTCGGCGGAGAAGATGTTGCCCACGCGCACCGGAGTGCCCTTGTTCTTGGCGGCTTGCACGGCATTGGCAACCAGGTCGAAGTCGGCGATGGCGGCGAAGTCGTGATCCTTGAAGCGCAGACGGTTGACCTTGGAGTCGGTGCAGGCACCCATGCCGATCACCACGTCACGCAGTTTGACGTCTTCACGCACGGCACCGCAGGAGCCCACGCGGATTAGGGTCTTCACGCCGTAGTCGGTGATCAGCTCTTTGGCATAGATGGAGCAGGACGGGATGCCCATGCCGTGGCCCATGACGGAGATGCGACGGCCCTTGTAGGTACCGGTGAAGCCGAGCATGCTGCGCACGTCACACACCTGCTCGACGTTCTCCAGGAAGGTCTCGGCGATGTACTTGGCACGCAGGGGGTCGCCCGGCATCAGCACTGTGTCAGCAAAGGCGCCATCTTTTGCATTGATATGAGGAGTTGCCATTCTCTTGATTCCTTCACACTAGGTTGAGTTTTATTGTTTTTAAAATTGCCCGCCGCCGAAGTGGCGGGCGGGTCAGTTACAGGAAACTGGTACCGTATTGCAGCTTGGGCAGACCGTGGTAGGCCGCTATGCTCTGGCCGATGTCGGCGAAGGTCTCGCGACGACCGACGGAACCGGCCTTGACCGGCTTGCCGTAGAAGAGCACAGGGATGTATTCACGGGTGTGGTCGGTGCCGCTCCAGGTCGGATCGCAGCCGTGGTCGGCGGTCAGCACCACCACATCGCCATCTTGCAGTATCTCGAACAGCTCCGGCAGACGGGAGTCGAAATACTCCAGCGCATCGGCGTAGCCCTTGACGTCACGGCGGTGGCCGTAGGAGGAGTCGAAGTCCACGAAGTTGGTGAAGACGATGGTGTTGTCACCGGCGGCCTTCACCTCTTCCAGGGTTCTGTCCCACAGCTCGGTCAGGCCTGTGCCCTTCACCTGCTTGGTGATGCCCTGCTGGGCATAGATGTCGGCGATCTTGCCGATGGAGACCACCTGGCCACCCGCATCCTTCATGTAATCCAGCACGGTCGGTGCCGGCGGCAGCACCGAGTAGTCGTGACGGTTGCCGGTGCGCTTGAAGTTGCCCTTGCCAGTGCCCACGAACGGACGGGCGATGACCCGACCGATGTTGTAGGGCTCCAGCAGCTCGCGCACTATGTGGCACAGCTCATAGAGCTTCTCGAGGCCGTAGGTCTCTTCGTGGCAGGCGATCTGGAACACTGAGTCGGCAGAGGTGTAGAGGATCGGCTTGCCGGTCCGCATATGCTCCTCACCCAAGTCATCAAGCACCTGGGTACCGGAGGCGTGGCAGTTACCGAGGTAACCCGGCAGACCCGCCTTCTCGACGATGGCGTCCAGCAGCTCCTGGGGGAAGCTGTTGTGGTGATCGTGGAAGTAGCCCCACTCGAACAGCACGGGCACGCCTGCGATCTCCCAGTGGCCGGACGGGGTGTCCTTGCCGGAGGAGAGCTCCTGGGCGAAGCCGTAGGCACCGACTACCTCAATATCTTTCTTCAAGCCTGCCGGGAAGTAGCCGGAAGCCTGCTCCCCTGCGTGGCCCAGGCCCAGCTTGTTGAGGTTGGGCAGGTTGAGGGCACCACGGCCTTCAATCTCACCGGCGGCGCAGGCCTTGGCGATATGGCCAAGGGTGTTGGCGCCCACATCTCCGAACTTCTCGGCATCGGCGGCAGCGCCAATACCGAAGGAGTCCATCATCAGAATAAAGGTACGTTTCATGGGTCTTCCCCTTGTTACAAATCGGCCAGACCGATGCGACGATAAACCTCGGGCAGTGCCTCTGGTCGGGTGTCACCGATCTTGACGGCTGCCTGCACCATGCGGGCGGCCTCGGCAAATTGAGCTTCTGTCTGAGCGTGGATCAGCGCGAGCGGCTTGTCAGCCTCGACGCTCTGCCCCAGGCGGATAAAGTCGGTCAGACCGACCGCATAATCGAGTTTGTCCCCGGCGGCGCGGCGACCACCGCCCATGGCGACCACGGCCAGGCCCAGTTCGCGGGTATCCATGGCGGTCACGAAGCCGCTCTGCGCCGCATACACGGGGCGCACTATGCCGGCCTTGGGCAGGTAAGCATCGTAACGCTCCATGAAGTCCGCCGGACCACCGAGGCCGGTCACCATGCGACCGAAGATCTCGGCAGCCTTGCCGTTGTCCAGCACCGCCTGCAGCTTGGCACGGGCGTCTTGCTCGTCGCTCGCAAGCTTGGCGGAGATCAGCATCTCGGCACAGAGCGCCATGGTCACTTCGTGGATGCGCGGGTTGCGATATTCACCGGTCAGGTAGCGTACCGCCTCACGTACTTCCACGGCGTTGCCGGCGCTGGAGGCCAGCACCTGGTTCATGTCGGTCAGCAGCGCAGAGGTACGGCAACCGGCACCGTTGGCCACGGCCACTATGCTCTTGGCCAGTTCTTCGGAGGCCTCGAAGGTCGGCATGAAGGCGCCGGAGCCCACTTTCACATCCATCACCAGGGCTTCGAGCCCGGAGGCGAGCTTCTTGGAGAGGATGGAGCCGGTGATCATGGCGATGGATTCGACGGTGGCCGTGATGTCACGCACCGCATAGATACGCTTGTCGGCCGGTGCCAGATCGCCGGTCTGGCCTATGATGGCCACGCCCGCTTCTTTCACCACCTTCAGGAAGCGATCGTTGTCGACCGAGGTCTGGTAGCCGGGAATGGCGTCCAGCTTGTCCAGGGTGCCGCCGGTGTGGCCCAGGCCACGGCCGGAGATCATGGGCACGAAGCCGCCGCAGGCGGCGACCATGGGGCCAAGCATCAGGGAGACGACGTCACCAACGCCACCGGTGGAGTGCTTGTCGACTATGGGGCCACCCAGGTTCAGGTGATCCCAGGTCAGCACCATGCCGGAGTCGCGCATGGCGCAGGTCAGGGCGACCCGCTCATCCATGGTCATGTCCTTGAAGTAGACCGCCATGGCCAGGGCCGCTATCTGCCCCTCGCCTATGCTGTTGTTGGTAATGCCCTGGACGAAGAATTGAATCTCTTGGGTACTGAGCGCTTCACCGTTGCGCTTCTTGCGAATAATTTCTTGAGGCAAAAACATCTTTCATTCCCTCCGTGCGCCTTGCACGAACACAGACCGAACAGGATCCGAAGAGGGGGCGGCAGGCCGCCCCCTGTCACCGCTTAGTAACCGCTGGTATTGGCCGGCTTGTCGCCGTGGCCCAGGGTCGCCAGCAGGCTGGCCAGCAGGCTGGAGGCGCCGAAGCGGAAGGTGCGCGGGGAGACCCAGTCCTTGCCCAGTATCTCTTCGGCCATGGCCAGGTACTGACCGGCAACGGCTGCGTCTTTCACGCCACCAGCAGGCTTGAAGCCCACCTTCGGGTTCTTGGCCTTGATCACTTCCATCATGATGCGGGCCGCTTCCGGGGTCGCATTGACCGGCACCTTGCCGGTGGAGGTCTTGATGAAGTCGGCACCGGCATCGATGGAGATCTCGGAGGCACGACGGATCAGCGCTTCTTCTTTCAGCTCACCGGTCTCGATGATCACCTTCAGCAGCGCCTTGTCACCACAGGCTTCCTTACAAGCTTTGACCAGGCTGAAGCCGACCTGTTCATTGCCGGCCATGAAGGCGCGGTAGGGGAACACCACGTCCACTTCATCGGCACCGTAGGCGACGGCGGCGCGGGTCTCGGCCACGGCGATCTCGATGTCGTCGTTGCCGTGAGGGAAGTTGGTCACGGTGGCGATGCGCACGTCGGCGGCGCCGATCTCACGCAGGGTCTTGCGAGCAATAGGGATGAAACGGGGATAGATGCAGACGGCGGCGGTGAGGCCGGCCGGAGACTTGGCCTTGCGGCACAGGTCGATAACCTTCTGATCGGTGTCGTCATCGTTCAGGGTGGTCAGGTCCATCAGGTTCAGGGCGCGTTGGGCGGCCAGTTTCAGATCAGTCATGCTATGTCTCCAAAGTCTCGATAAGTCCCCTCAGCCGCGATCCGCCGCCACCGAACACAGAGGATCGGCAAACGAAGATCCCAAGCGAAAGGGATATGGAATTACAGCGCAAATGCACAGGCAATACGGCTGCAAATAAGGCAAGAGCCCTGTCACTTTCTTACAAAAGTGCGGACTTGGTTCCATGAAGACTTGAGAAAGGCCGACAACCGCAGACCCGACTTCCCAATCAATTCCATTTGACCGCCAACACCCACCTCATGTGGGCATTAGTCAATGCCAGCACCCTGCTGGCATCGCCTATTTCAGCCGAGATACCCCGTGTTTGCAAGCCGGATTTGCCAATTTCAGAGGTACCTCACACCCGGCAAATCCAGCACTGGAAGGTGCTTAAGAGAAGAAGCGGGTCAGGATCCAGGAGTAGGCAATCCCCCCCAGATAGACCCCCACAATCCCCATTACCCCGGACAGTACGGGAGGTGCCGGGATCGGCAACTTGAGGAAAGAAAACAACACGCCAACGATAAAGCCGGCAGCAATCGCCAGTAGCACTTCATTCATAAAACCTCCGATTTGACTCATTTTATTATTAGTCTAGAAAGGAAAACGGTTGTCACCGCCCCAAACGAGAACGCCACAGCTTTTCGCTGTGGCGCTCGTTTCAACTTGTCTGTCAGACAAGCATTACATGGCTGTCAGTGCCAGGAAGAAGCCTGCGATGGTGGCAGACATCAGGTTGGACAGAGAGCCGGCCAGCACGGCCTTCAGGCCGAAGCGCGCTATGGTGCCGCGACGGTTCGGTGCCATGGAGCCCAGACCACCCAGCAGGATGGCAACGGAGGACAGGTTGGCGAAGCCGCACAGGGCGAAGGAGATGATGGCCTTGGTGTGGTCGGACATGGCCACGCCGTTGATCAGCACTTCATCCTTCAGGTAGGGGGCGAAGTTCAGGTAAGCCACGAACTCGTTCACCACCAGCTTCTGACCGATGAAGGAACCGGCCACCACGGCTTCGCTCCAGGGCACACCGATCAGGAAGGCCAGCGGGGAGAACAGCCAGCCCAGCAGCAGCTCCAGGGAGAGCTCAGGCATGCCGAACCAGCCACCCACGCCGGAGAAGATGCCGTTGATCATGGCGATGAGGCCGATGAAGGCCAGCAGCATGGCACCCACGTTCAGGGCCAGTTGCAGACCGGCGGAGGCACCGGCAGCGGCGGCGTCGATCACGTTGGCCGGCTTGTCGTCCAGCTCGCCATCGGCGGAGTTCTCGTCGTAGCTCGGGGTCTCGGTTTCCGGTACCAGCAGCTTGGCGAACAGCAGACCACCCGGGGCAGCCATGAAGGAGGCGGCGATCAGGTATTCCATCTTGACGCCCATGGAGGCGTAACCGGCCAGCACGGAGCCGGCAACGGAGGCCAGGCCACCACACATGACGGCGAACAGCTCGGAGTCGGTCATCTTGGAGATGAAGGGACGCACCACCAGCGGGGCTTCAGTCTGGCCGACGAAGATGTTGGCAGTGGCAGACAGGGATTCGGTACGGGAGGTACCCAGCACCTTCTGCAGACCACCACCCAGCAGCTTGATCACCCACTGCATGATGCCGAGGTAATAAAGAACCGCGATCAGGGAAGAGAAGAAGATGATGACGGGCAGTACACGGAAGGCGAAGATGAAACCACCGCCACCGAACACTTCGAACATCTTGTTGCTGACCAGACCACCGAACAGGAATTCGATACCGTTCTGACCATAACCGATGACGCTGGAGACGGCATCGGACACGCTCACCAGAATATCCCGACCAACCGGGACATACAGCACGAAGGCACCCAGACCGGCCTGAATTGCGAAGGCACCACCCACGGTGCGGATTTTGATTGCCTTGCGATTGCTGGAGAACAGCACCGCGATAAGGATGAGCGTCGCCATCCCTACCAGACCCATTATCAGATTCATTATTAACACTTCCTCTTTAGTAGCACCTGCCAGCTTGTTAACGTTTTGTGTATTAAAGCCGCTAATCAAGGGTGCGCATTATACTAATTACGGTGCGACAAAATAGAATACTGGTCACATTTTATAAGCCTGAAATGGGCTGAACGTCGTTTAATTAGACCGCAAACGATTTTTATGGGTCCTGTTTTTTATCACACCGGCATCGAGCGTTAATCAGTTGTTAAATTCGTGGTCGACCGCGGGAAAAGCCGCAGAGTGGATTCATGTAACACCGAAATAACATCCGCCAGCGGCTGCTGCCGTAATTGCGCCAACAGCCGGGCTATGGTCGGCAGGCTGGCTGGGGTGTTGATCTCTCCCTGGCGCCCCTGTAGCGGCATGTCGGGGGCGTCGGTTTCCAGCAGCAGGGCCTCCAGTGGCATGGCACGGATCGCCTCCCGGGTCTTGTTGGCCCGCTCATAGCTGATGACCCCTCCTATTCCCAGCCTGAAACCCAGCTGCCAGAACGCCTCGGCCTGATGCAGGGAGCCGCTGAAGGCGTGGATCACGCCCCCCCTCGCCGGTTTGAAGCGCCGCAGGATCTTGGCAACAGTGTCGTTGGCCCGCACCGAGTGGACTATGAGGGGCAGGTCATGGGCCATGGCCAACCTCACTTGCGCCTCGAACAGCTCAAACTGCCCCTCCTGGGGCACCTGGGTGCGCAAGTCCAGCCCGCATTCGCCGATGGCCACCAGCCCCCGGGGCTTGCCCGCCAGCAGGGCCTCCAGCCTTGTCAGCGCCCCCTCCGTCTTGGCCCCCACATACCAGGGATGCACCCCCAGACCATAACGAATGTCATGATGACGCTCGGCCAGCGCCATCACCCGTCCCCAGTTTTCCTCTCCCACGGCGGGGATGATATACTCGCCCACCCCCAGCTGGCGCCACTGGGCCAGCAATGCCTCCCGATCGGTATCGAAGACCGGAAAATCGAGGTGGCAGTGGGTATCTATCAGTTCCATGTCGCGCTTACCTGTTCGTCGTACTCAATGGGTTGATTCCATGCCAAAACACCTTTCCCACGGCTTTACCCTGCTAGAACTGGTGCTGGTCATCGTGGTGCTGGCCATACTGGCTGTCACCGCCCTGCCCCGCTTCATCAACATCCAGGACGATGCGCTCAAGAGCAGCGTCTCGGCGACCGCGGGCAGTTTTGCCAGCGCCGTGCAACTCGCCCATGCGGGCTGGGCGGTCAAGGTGAAGGGGGAGCCGCTGGCACTCTATAACTTTAGCGGCATGGGCAAGCAGGATCTCGACATCAACAGCCACGGCTGGCCGGTGGGCACCAAGGAGGATCAGGGTGGTCAACTCCCTGATGCAATCTTCCCCGGTGGCGACAGCGATCAGATCTCCGTCAGCAGCCGGGATGACTGCGAGAGCCTGTTCGGCGCCCTTCTCGATACCGATCTGACGGCGGCCGATGAACGTCATAAAGATTCAAAGAGTGACTACATTTCCCGGCTCATCCCGGTAGACGGGCAGGCTGATGGCAAGCTTCGCCACGACAACTGCCGCTATACCCTGCGCGACTCCATCGGCCGCTTCCCCGCTTATCCGGACGGGTTGGGATTTGAGTACAACAGCGTTAACGGGGCCGTGACGCGCAATTTTGATTGAGTGGCGAGGCATCGCCCTCCGACGTCGGCTCCTCCTGCTCGTCTTCGTCATAACGCACCGGCGCGCAGCAGCGCCGGTTCTCGGGCACCAGTCCCCACTCCTGGCACCAGGCATCGTAGCGAGCCAGCCAACGCAGCAACACGCCTTTCATAAGACCCCTCCTTGCCTGCTTCACTCTCCTGACACCGCCTGCCCCGGGGCCCCTCACCGGGCCAATGCCATGGATCGGCGGCATCCAAACCTTCGGCCAAACGTATATATCTCAGGCTCCCAACCTCTTGGCCAGCCGCTGGCAGCCATAAAAAAACGACTCCATTTGGAGTCGTTTTATCAGAGCCATCTGGCTAATGCCATTGATTCCTTGGCCGGCAGGCTTAGGCAGGCAACGGCCTCGACGCGCATGGCGTGGAGGAGGAACATGCCAACCTCTCCGCGCCAATGCCCGCTCAGTCTTTCGCTGGCAGGCTCAGGCGGGCGACTGCTTCCACGTGCATGGAGTGCGGGAACATGTCCACCGGCTGCACCTCGTCCAGCACGAAGCCCTGCTTGACCAGCCAGGCAAGATCCCGGGCCAGGGTCTGGGGGTTGCAGGAGACATAGACCAGACGGCGCGGCGCCATGGCGACCAGGGTCTGCAGCACCGCCTTGTCACAACCCTTGCGGGGCGGATCCATCACCACCACGTCGGCGGTCACGCCCTGGGCGTGCAGCTCGGGCATCAACTGCTCGGCCTTGCCCACGTGGAATTCGGTGTGCTCTATGCCGTTCAGGGCGGCGTTGCGACGGGCATCGGAGATGGCGCTCTCCACCGACTCGATGCCCACCACCTTGGCGGCCTTGCCAGCCAGGAACAGGGAGATGGTGCCAATGCCGCAATAGATGTCGAACACAGTCTCGTTGCCGGTCAGCTCGCTGTATTCCAGCGCCTTGGAGTAGAGCACATCGGTCTGGCTCGGGTTGTTCTGGAAGAAGGAGAGGGGCGAGATCTCGAACGCGAGCTCGTGGATCTTGTCGCGGATCACCCCTTCCCCCAGCAGCACCCGGTTGCTCGTTCCCAGGATGCGGTTGGTGCGCTCGTCATTGATGTTCTGCACCAGGGTGGTGATGGGCAGATCGCTCAGGGCCGCCAGCAGTTCGGCCTCGAAGGGCAGCGCTTCACCCAGGGTCACCAGCACCACCATCAGCTCGCCGCTCTTGAAGCCCTTGCGGGTCATCAGGTTGCGCACGCAGCCGGTGTGGGCCACCTCGTCATAGGCGGCGATGTCGTGCGCGCGCATCCAGCCACGCACCCGGGCATTGAGCTCCACATGCAGGGAGTCCTGCACCGCGCAGTCGTCGGCGGTGATGAGATCGTGGGAGTGCTTGCGGTAGAAGCCTATTTCGGCGCCGGCCTCGCTGCCACGCACGGCGTACTGCGCCTTGTTGCGGTAGGCGAAGGGGCTGTCCATGCCGAGGATGCTGTTGACCTGGGTCTCACCCAGCCCGACCTGCTCCAGCGCGCTCTGCACCAGGGATTGTTTCAGCTTGAGCTGGGCCGGATAGGCCAGCGGGCGCACCTGGCAGCCGCCGCATTCTGTGTTGGGGCAGAAGTCGGGAACCCTGTCGGCGGACGGCTGGGTCAGCTCGACCAGCTTGCCGTGCAGATAGTTCGGCTTGACCTCGGTCAACTCGACCAGCGCCTGCTCACCGGGCAGCAGACCCTCGACAAACAGGGGGCGATCGAACAGGCGACCCTTGCCATCCCCCTTGTCGGTCAGTTCCTGAATATCGATCTGATGTTGGTGTCCCACTAACGGCATGAGCGGCTCCGAAGGCATAGAAGAAAGGGTGGAAGCAGGGCTGACCCGGCTACCCCAAATAAAGGGTGGCAGAGTTTAGCGGAGATCCGGCCAAATTGCAGGCATAAAACACCCCTTGAAGGAAATAACAACGGGCGGGATCTGGGAACTCTGGATGGGCGGCGCCTCATGGGTCGCCATAAAAAAACCGCCGGACAAGGCCGGCGGCAGGTGGTCGACGGTAGCCCGAGGGGATCACAGGCTGTAGGCTTTCTCCCCATGGCTGGTGACATCCAGCCCTTCCCGCTCGGCATCTTCCTTGACCCGCAGGCCAATCAGCAGATCCACCAGCTTGTAGGCCACGGCGGAGACCAGGGCAGTCCATGCCACAGTCACCAGCACACCTATGACCTGGATCTTCACCTGGGTCAGGATGGAGTAGCCCTCGGCCACCTGATTGGTCACATAGTCCCACACCCCGGTACCACCCAGATCCGGGCTGGCGAACACCCCGGTCAGCACGGCACCCAGGATGCCGCACACCCCGTGCAGGCCGAACACGTCCAGACTGTCATCGGCCCCCAGCAGGCGCTTGAGACCATGCACGCCCCACAGACCGGCCACGCCGCTCAGCAGACCTATGATGAGGGCACCACCGACACCGACGAAACCGGCGGCGGGAGTGATGGCCACCAGGCCCGCTACCGCACCGGACACGGCACCCAGCAGGGAAGGACGACCCTTCATCACCCATTCGGCCAAGGTCCAGGAGAGCGCGGCACCAGCTGGCGCCAGCCAGGTGTTGACGAAGGCCAGGGCGGCCGTGCCGTTGGCTTCCAGCGCGGAGCCGGCGTTGAAGCCGAACCAGCCGAACCAGAGCAGGGCGGCCCCTATCATGGTCATGGTCAGGCTGTGGGGGGCCATGGGATCACGACCGTAACCAACCCGCTTGCCGACCATGAAGGCACCGACCAGACCGGCGACCGCCGCGTTGATGTGCACCACAGTGCCGCCGGCGAAATCGAGGGCGCCGTGCTGGAACAGATAGCCTGCGGTGGCACCGGCAGCCTCGGCGGCGGCGGCATCCGTGTAGGCATCCGGACCGGCCCAGTACCACACCATGTGCGCCATCGGAATGTAGGCGAAGGTGAACCAGATCACGGCGAACAGCAGCACGGCCGAGAACTTCATCCGCTCGGCGAAGGCACCGACGATAAGCCCGCAGGTGATGGCGGCAAAGGCCCCCTGGAACACCACATAGATGAACTCGCTGATCCCCACTCCCTTGCTGAAGGTGGCGGCAATCGACTCAGGTGTCACCCCGACCAGCAGCAGCTTGTCGAAGGAACCGTAGAAGGCCCCGCCCTCGGTGAAGGTCAGCGAATAGCCGTAGATGACCCAGAGCACAGTGATCAGGCAGAACAGGGTGAACACCTGCATCAGCACGCTCAGCATGTTCTTGGCGCGCACCAGGCCACCGTAGAACAGGGCCAGCCCCGGGATGGACATCAGGATCACCAGGGCGGACGCCAGCATCAGCCAGGTGTTGTCCCCCTTGTTGATGGTCACGGTCGCGGCAGCCTGCACCACCTCGGCCTGCGCGGCCACCTCTTCAGCCCAACCAGGGGCAGCCATGGTGGCGCTCAGCGCCAGCAGGCCAGTCATTACGAGTCTCTTGAACATACAGCCCTCTCCTTGTCGTCCCGGCGCCCGGCCGGGTCCATTTCCTGATATGAATGTCAAACTTGGCCACTTGCACGCATCGTCACATCCAGCTTGCCCACCCCCTCGGGCATGACTCGGCGGGCTCTTCATGGCGACCTGGCTTATCTAAAGCATAAAGCAGGCCAAAAAATATAATCCTTTATTTTCAATTGGTTGACTTTGGCTGCACGATTTGATGCACCATATTGGCGCATCCTGCCCACTATCAGTAAGGGGGGCGCACTTCGGCTGTGCAGCGCCGGGCAACTGCACCAAGATGGCACCTGGGCAGGCCAAACGGGGAGGATCCCGGGACAATGGGGGCCCGGCTGACCCGTTTTGCCCTCGAGATCATTTATTGAACAAATGAAAGATGCGTTTGCATTAAATAATCAAATGATGACAGAGGGGGGAGCTCACCTATCTGAGGGGAAGGAGGGGATCACAAAGGGGGGATGCAGCGCCGGATCTGGCCTGCGCCCGATCTTCCAGGCCATACTGGCGCAACCAGGTTTGCCCTGTCACCCGAACGAGGAACCCATGCCCAATCTCACCGTGACCGAAATCAAGGCATTCGTGCCTGCCCGCGACTTCAGCCTCTCCAGGCAGTTCTATCAGGATCTCGGGTTCACCCTGGCCTCCGACGGCGACGGGGTGGCCTACTTCCATTTCGGGCAGGTGAGCTTCCTGCTGCAGGACTATTACCACGAGGCGCTGGCCGAGCACTTCATGATGCATATCCTGGTGGAGGATGTGGCCGCCTGGCGGGCCCAGGTGGAGGCGAGCCAGGTCGCCTCACGCTACGGCGTCAGGGTCACCGAGATCGCCACCCAGCCCTGGCACATGAAGGAGTTCTGCCTGTACGACCCCTCCGGCGTGCTGTGGCGCATCGCACAGAATATCGACTGAAGGGCCGCGAACGCAGAAAAACAAAAGGCCATCCGCGAGGATGGCCTTTTGTCATGGAATCTGATGGTGCCGGGGTCTCTATCGAATCGTGAATTTATTAGTGTGATTTTAAAGGAAAAACATGGATGTGAATTTTACTTATACCCCCAAAAATACCCCCACATCAGTGACAGTGGTTGCTGCCTCCTCGAATCAGTGCGGGATGTCTCAGGGGTAAGCCCCTTCCCTGTTCCGGGGAAATTATCCCTATCAGGGTGCGGTGAAGGGCCGTGTCACCCAGGTAACCCCCCTTGATATGGTCACCTGCGTACCGGTCTGCTCCGCCGAAATCTCGGATCCGGTCATCAGTAACACCAAGAGCAACTCAGTAGAGGTCAGTTCCCTACCGCTCTCACCCCTCTGACTTCACTCACCGTGTTGTTCTTCGCGCCGATGTATTTCGTTTTGCGCAGAACTGCGCAATTGCGCAATCTCCAACCCCCTCATCACTTCCCCAGGCCCTGCCGCACCAGGCGCCTCCTATATGGGCTCACCATTGTGTTTCGATTTTGCGCAGTTTGTGGTGCGCTGTACCAGTGATAATCCAGACCTCGCTCTACCATGGAGCAATTATGAATGCGCACGATTGAGATGGCTCGATATTGGCCACTTGGGGAAGCGACTCATTGTCGTAACTTGGCCACAGATATGCTGTTGAACAACTGCATATCCGGACGGCTGGCAGCCGTATCAGTGAGAATGGGGTGATTCGTGGCCATGACTTGCGGCCAACATAGCAGCATTCAATGTATCTAACCACGACCATCATCGCATCGTTAACGTTACAAAATCCGTCAAAAAAGCAAATTTCGCATCGCAAACGTTACAGTTTTAGTCGCAAAGAGCTCCACACACTATCCCTCAACAATTCAGGTACGCCCTCCGCTTCAGCTAACTCACGCCAACCGGAGACAACCTCGATAGTATCATCAATAATTTTGTTTGCTTTGGATGGTCGTAGGCTTGAAATTAGAGTAGCAACAGAGAGTAAGTCGCTGCGCTGGAAGTTATCACGCTTGCCCGCTAACGAAAGCTGATGAGACTCGACCCAAGGCGAGCCAACCTTATAACTCCACGCTAAGTCGAAAGCTGGCGCCAATGTCCACTTATAGTCGTCATTGACTAGGAAGCTCCAGTTTTTGGTGTGGTCATCATGATTTCTGGCTACGACATTGAAGACCATCCGGCGATAGATCTGCTCTTGCTCCTGATTATTGAGACCTATTTGGCGAGCAATTTCCAACATCTCTTCATAACTAAAAGCTCCTGGTTTTCTAAAGTCTGCATGCGCCATCCCACACAGGCTCAGGACATGATACTTTTGATCAAACTCACGGTCGAAGCGCTTGGTCATAAAATGAGCTCTACTGGTGTTTTCCTCACGTAGCAACTCACAGTGAGACATGCTAATTCCAGCCTCCTTCGCCATTAGGTGATAGACATATTCCATCACTCCATACCCCTTTGGATCGCCGAAGGATTGGTTACTGGACTGGTGTTCCTCAACACCATCGAACTTTAGAAGAAAATGTTCAAAGCCATCAGGGGCTGTTACTTGTCCAGAACGGATTTCAGTTCTAGATTCGTTTACTGCAACGACTGCTTTTGCCCTTGCGCCACCAGCAGAAGTACCAATTTGAAGTAGCTTTGCCATAGAGGACTCTTCGTGGTCAGATAACTCAAGACCGTTACGTGAGTCCAAAACCTTTTGAGCCATGCTAACCAATTCACTTATTAACAGGGGCTCGCTTTGTAGTCCCCCTGGCGCATTAGTTGGTTGGTACTCCAAGGCCCCCATTCCACGGGTGCCGGTGTATAGCAGACGATCAATAGCTTTGAATTGGGACTTGTCCTGTCCGGTTCTGGCCAACCAAGCGTTAATCAATGCATTACCAAAATCATCGGGCAGGGAATCTGCAAATACGGCAGGCAACCCATGATAGGTATCCCATGCCAGCAAAGGGAAAGTAAAAATGCGATTACTTAACGGCATGTGTAGTGGTGCCAGGCTAAAGCCCCCACTCACCCACTCATCGGTGTACTCAAATGTAGCCATTCCTGTTTCATCAGTGTAAGCCAAGTAACCTACAAGGATTCCATCAAAAAGCACTTCACATCCGGTTGCTATCATTGTGGTACCTTATTCTTCTGCCGCCTTTCTAACATTTCTCTTACTGAACCTTGAGCTGCCATAGCTCTTGGTTTTGACTCTACAATCGAGCTTGATGAGAGAACTCTACCTATCAAGCCACGCCTCTTCGTTTTACGTGCGTTGACTATTTCAGAAGGGCGCAGTGCTTGCACTGGTACTAGTGAATTGAGGCCTTCAAGCAGGTTCAGTGCCCGCAGAACAGCTATGAAGGTACCGAGACTGCAAGTCCCATTTCGTAGTCGTGAGTAAGTTGGTCGGCTGATACCAAGATTCTCAGCCAGCGTTTCCTGACTAATTCCACTTGCTTGCCTATTGGCTTCAAGGCGCTCGTATAGCTCCTTGGCAATTGCTTTATCAGTCATGGCCATGGTGATTTTCATCGTCACCCTCCGTATCGTATACGTTCCATTATGGCTTTATAGCTCTATTTTGGGAAAGTATACGTTACAAACATGAACATGACATGTCTATCCAGTCTCTACTTCTCCGGGGGGGGATTAGATCACTACACAGAGGAGCGGATTGCCCCAATGACGGCGAGTAAAGCGCAAATTTTGCGGTCAGTGGTGGTGCCGAGTGTAACGGAGCCTCGACGAGCTTGGTGCGGAGTTACCGCTATCGGAGCGGTGGAGCATGGACTGGATCTCGGTCAGGGTCAGGGTCAGGGTCAGGGTCAGGGTCAGGGTCAGGGTCAGGGAAACCATGACACAGTCTATGTAGAGGGCCACCTGGTGAGCACAGCTAATGGCCCTGTTGCAGTAAAAGGGTGAGCTCGATCGGCTAGTTGCACTGTATATATGAAAAAAAACGGTGGCTACAGTGGCTACGCGGCTACAACTCCCCTCTAGACCGCGCCATTGCTGGGTTTGTCGTGTAGCCACTACCCAAAAAGGTGGTGGCTACAGGTGGCTACACACCCCTTACTCGGTGGCTACAGCCCCCTTTTGTAGCCACTGTAGCCAATGTGTAGCCACTAAAAATCAGCCTAGTGGCTACACCTCTATCCCTTGATACATAAGGCCTGCAGAGGTGTTTCGTTGTGGTGTAGCCACTGTAGCCACCATTTTTGTTTCTTCTTTCACGCGCGCGCCTGAGGCAGAAAAGGCAAGGGCCACACTCGGTGGCCCTTTAGCTCCTGTTGGCAGAGGTTATTCGTCCTCCAAGCCATCCCCTTCATCACCCAATACTCGCTCACCCAGCACATAAACCCTCATCCCCTTACCCATGCCTGGCAATCTGACCTGTCGCTGGAGCCGCTTCTTGTCTTTGCCTGTCAGCAGATAGCCAGCCTCAAGGCTCAAGATGGCCGCTCGCTTGGGATCTCGCCCCTTGGTGATCTCAAGCCAGCCCTGGGGCAGCACAAAGAAGCTCACCCCATCCGACTCCACCTTGCGAAAGCCCACCATGTTGGCAGGACGATGGCTAGAGTCGAACCAGTCGGCAAAGCGTGTGAACTGGTGGGCAAAGACAAATCCACGTACCTGCATCAAGGTGGCAGCGTCCTCCTGGTTGCCCAAGTGCCCACGTTCTGCCAGCCAAGCCTTGAGGCAGACCCTCACCGCCCTGATGGCTTCCCCCTCTGGCCAGCCGGTCACCCCCAATCGGGTGGCCAGCTCCCCGGCTGCGGCCACCAGCGCAAACCGGTTGATAGCTCGGCCAACCTGATTACCCGCGCCCTTGGGAGTCAGCTCGGCTGCCAATTGCTTAATCTCAGCCCTCAGCCGCTCTCTCTGCTCATCCATGGTCTGAGTCAGGGCATGGGCATAGGTGCGAAAAGCGATGCCGTGATGTGCTTCTGTGTTGGCTTTCAGGGTGTCGGCAAAGCTGCGCCCTCCATCCATGCCATGCAGCCACTCAAAGGCGCCATGGTGCCCGGTATCGCTGGGGATCTGAATTGTCCGCACCTCCATCCCGGCCTGGGTACTCTTCCCGACACTGGCGGCATGGTCCTCGAGACTTAGCTCACCGGTGGAGAGGAACAGCAACCGCCAGGCCTTACGCTCTCTCAGCTCCCCATCCTGCTTACTGCGGCCCTTGCCTTGGCCGTTGGCCAGCATGTAGGCCGTTTGGCCTGCTTCCCGGCCGTCCAGCTCGCCCAGTTCATCCAGACAGAGCAAGGCATCATTGCGCCGACTGGCGATCCCCTCGATGGCGTTACCGGTGGCGCGCCAGGTTTGGGCATAGCGGTCCGGGTGACCATAGACACTGGCAGCCGCCTTCATCACCGTGGTTTTGCCGTCGGTACTCTCACCCTTGAGATGGAAGCCACCGCCCTCCATGCCTACCAGAGAAAGCAGGGGAGCGGCAAAGGCGAGGGACAGTGCAAAGCAAAGCCGAGAGTTGCCCACGGCCAGTCCTGCAACCCCCTGTTGCCAACCGGCCAGGGTACCGCGCTCAGTAAAGTCGCTAGCGGTGTAGCCGGCGGTCTGCAGAATGACCCCCTCGGCATCCGGCCCAATGGACCCACCGGGCAGCACATAGGCATGGCCATGCCACCCTGTGCGCTCGACACAGGTGATACGCCGCTTGGGCTGGCAGCTCATCAGGTAGGCTGCCAGCCTGCGCTTATGGCTCAGCTCGATAAAGGGCAGCCCCGCATCCAGCAGCGCGGCAAACACCTCCTCACCGTTGCGCGGGACCAGGGAACGCACCGGCATGGCCCACTGGCGCACCCGCCCGGCGCTGTCCCGCCACTCCAACAAGCGGCCATAGCCTCGGCCTTGCTCATCTGCGGTTTCTGCCAGCACATGGACGGGGCTGGCAATGGGTACCCACTCTTGCCGGGCATCCTCACCCCGGCCCACTGTCATCAGGGCGCACAGGCGCGAGCCCCGCACCTCAAACCCTGTTGGCAGCTCTGGCCCTTCCTCTGGGCTGCTTTTCACCAGATGGAGCGGAGCCACATTGTCTGGCCAGGGCGCCTCGTCCGGTGGGGTGTCTGCCGCCAGAGTCTGCTCGAAGGCCACCACATCCACCAGCTGCCAGGGCTCGGCATTATGGCCCGGGTTGCCGCGGTAGAGCTCGGCCTTGGGGGCTTGCTTGCGCAGAGCCACGATCAGCCGCTTGGCCTTCTCGGGGGCGAGGTTGCCGAACTGGTGAACGATGACCCTCTTGGTGGCATCCCGATCGGCCATCTTGTAGAGCCTGGCGCCGTCATCCAACTGAGTGGGCCCCACATACAGCGCCTGTTCTGGTTCCACCTCTGGGTCAATCGGGTTGTCTATGGCCACCGCCTCGTTGTGAGCACGCTGCAGGGTAGCCCTGATGCCGGCATCCCTACTTGCTTGCTCGCCGGTGTGGATCACGACCACCTGCAGATCGTCCAGGTCTGCGAACTTGAGGAAGGCGCCGGCCCGGGATGGCGGGCTGCTTTGATGACCGGGGCCTGCTGCCCCTTGGTGTATCGCTGTCATTGCATCGCCCTCTGCTTGCTCTCCTGGGCCAGCTCAACGATAGGGTCCTTTCCCTCCTCCAGCATCTGGTGAACATCGGCGCAGAAGGCGCAATACATCTGATCCACCACCAAGGCACCCAGCGGGGTCAAAGTCCCGTCCACCACCATGTGCCGCAGCATCAGCAAGGCATCGGCCTGCCCCTGCTGCGCCCCGGTGTTTTCCAGGTGAGCGGCCACGATGTTGTTCTGAATGGCCATCGTCAGAGAGTCAGCAGCAAGGGGGAGCTGGATCCCCAGGTGAGTAAACACATTGCCCCGGGCGGCCAGGTAGGCCTGGGCCAACTGCTCCACCAGCTTATTTATCTCAGTCATGGCAACCACCTCTTGCATTGCGCTCGCCTGGTTGTTTCTGGGCCTTGGTCACCCGCTTGAAGAGTTCCCGCAGTACCGCGGGGCGCAATGGATTGCGTGACAACTCGCGCCACATCCGGCCATTCAGGGTGTTGAACAGTCGATTATTCATGGCGTGTCCCTCCCAGCAGAACGGCAACCAGCTCCTTGAACGCCCGGTCATCCAAACCGGCTTTTAGTTCTCGAGCCTCCTTGGTGGTGACAGCCACCGCGGCGCCCTTGGTCTGGGCAATGAAACGGTCCCGATCACTTCGCCACAGGAAGGCGCTCAGGCTGCCCTGCTGTGAACGTTTCCCGGTACGGGGGGGCGTGGGGCCGATGAAGGTAGCCGGCTTGCTGCCGTTGGCCCATGCGAAATAGGTCATGCCAGCACCTCCTGACAGAGCACAACCTCAATGCGCAGGGCATCGGCAAACTGCTCGAGCAGTGCCTCTAGGCGGGATGGAGTGGATTGGGTCATGCGGCCACCCCCTTGCTAGGGGTGCGGGACATAAACACCAACGACAAGCCAGGCAAGTTGGCGCGGGCTTGAGCCTCGGTATTTGCGATGATGGCGATAGTGCGGATACGCCGAAGCTCGGCCAGGCGACAGACGCGAGGACGCTGGATCAAGAAGGTGAAGATTTTGGGTAAAGCAGGGGTGGGGACAGTAGCCATGATGGCAGCCTCCTTTCTGGTCAGATTGTCTCTGCCACAGGAAGACGCCAATCTCCAACTGGTGGCAGCCCGGACGAGGTTGGCGTAACTGGTCAGAAAGGAACCCAGCGCCCCTTGCGGAGCCCTCGCCCGAACCGCCATAACACGGCAGGCACCGCCAACCAGGTAGGCCAGCAGCGCCCCAAGAAATGGGGATCGAGTACCGACAAAAAACCACGCGAGAGCGTGGGTCGGCTCCTGTCTGAATATCGAGACGCCAATCTCGGCAGCGGATTTTGCCGTTGCGAGAAGAATCGTACTCTGTTGGACGTTGTGGGACAAGCCCACCCCTTGGAATTTGGGCAAGGCTTCGCCCTGGGCAGTGAGCCCATATTGTTCTTTCATGGCATACCTCGGGGTTAGGCGGCGGGAGGGAGGGGGGTGACTGCCGGCGTGCGAGCGCACAGAGTGGCGGCGTAGTCATCTGCCAATGGGGCAGCCTGGCGTTGGTGTCGCCAGTGGTTGATCAGAGCCACCAGCTTATGGGCTTGCTCACGGTCGGCCAGCCAATAGCGCTTGAAGCGAGTGGTCCCGCCGCCACTATGCTGGTGCTCAAAGAACGCATCGGTGATAGCTACCCCGTGGTTTCGACGGAGTAGGCCGATGCTGTTGCGCAAGTTGAGGTCATGCAGCCCAGCCAGGCCAGATAAGGCGCTAACACCCTGGGCTCCCTGCTCCAGTAGGTGGGTGGCGACCAATTCGTACTTGGTGATATTCTGGCCCTGCTCAAGCTGGGTCGTGCCGTTCGCGGTGCGGCCTTTTTCTTTTTGCATCTTCTCCTCCTTACGCAGCTTGGCCTTGAGCGTTGATCCACTCGTGAACCTCTTCACAGCGCCAGGCGGTGACCCGGGCTCCCAGCTTGATTGGCTTCGGGAACTTGCCTTCACCAACCATCCTCCACAGCGTTGACTTGCTGAACGGCAATGGACCCACCTTGCTGGCCGTGGTCACCAGTTGTGCCTCTCGAATAAACCCTGTTTCCGGTATTGTCATGTGAGTTCTCCTGAAATGAAAAAGCCCGACACAGTGGTCGGGCTTAAGAGGGATAAAAGCAGTTGTCGATGATGAGTGGAGCTGGTTTTGACTTGTTATCCTCCAACGTAAAAACCCGGCACGATGGCCGGGTTTGGATATGAAAAAGGCCCAATCTCGAGAGAATGGGTCATGATGGGGAAATCCTAACGCTGGTGTGATAACGAGTCAAGCAGTCGCTTAGCGTGTCACCCCCTCCTACCTCTTACCCTGCTCTGTGGAAGTTCACCGGACGAACATTGCCGCCCTGTTGTGACTCATAGAAGTCAGCAAGCCACTGCAAGAGCTTGCGGCGGTCATCCAGGTACTCGGCCCTATGGTAGGCCGCCCGCACCTTGTTGCGCTCAGCATGGGCAAGCTGGCGCTCGATGACATCCGGATCAAAGCCCTCCTCGTTGAGGGTGGTGGATGCCAGCGCCCGGAAGCCGTGTGGGGTGGCAATCCCCTTATAGCCCATTCGTCCCATGGCATAACTCAGGGTGTTCTCGCTCATGGGGTCAGTCAGCTTCCGCTCGCTCGGGAACAGCAGCTCACAGTGCCCGGTTATCTGGCGCAGCTCCTCAAGCACAGCAAGTGCCTGCCGGGAGAGAGGTACGATATGGGGTACCCGCATCTTCATCCGCTCAGCCGGGATCCGCCACTCGGCTCGCTCCATGTCGAACTCATCCCAACGAGCAAAGCGCACCTCACCAGGGCGGGTCATCGTCAACATCAGCAGGTGGAAGGCTAGGCGGGTTGCAGGGTTCAACGGTTCAGCAGCCAAGCGCCGGTAAAACTCCGGCAGTTCAGCCCGCGGGAGTGCCGGCCGGTGTTCCTGCTTGGTGGCCCTCAGTGCCCCTTTCAGATCTTGGGCTGGGTTGTAGCTGGCCCGTCCAGTCTGGATTGAGTAACGCATGACAGAGCTGATCCGCTGCAGTACCCGTCCAGCTGTCTCGGTGGCTCCCCTTGCCTCAACCTTGCGCAGAGCATCCAACATGATGGGCGCTGTCAGCTCAGCAACCGGCACCAACCCCAGATCGGGAAAGGCATCCACTTCCAAAGACTCGATGACCCGCTTGGCATGACCTGGGCTCCAGCGGGCTAACTGACTCTGGTGCCACTCCCTGGCTATGGCCTCAAAGCTGTGTTCACTGGCGAGCCGGCTGGCCACCTTGCTCTGCTTACGGGCAAGACTGGGGTCGATACCCTCTGCCAGCTGCCTGCGAGCCTCCTCTCGCTTAGCCCTCGCCTCTTTCAAGGAAACCTCTGGGTAGACACCCAGAGCCAGCACCTTCTCCTTTCCAGCGAAGCGGAACTTGAGGCGCCAGTATTTCCCTGACGAGGTGATCAGCAAAAAGAGGCCCTTTTCATCAGACAGCTTCTGCTGCTTGCCATTGAACTTGGCTTGTCGGGCGGCGGTATCGGATAGCGGCATGGGGGTATCTCCCGTTTTAACTTGGGGGTACATGGCTGACGCTGGGGGTATAAGCCACCACCTCACAGGCCAGGAATGGCGCGGGATAGCGGACAGGTGGGGGTACTTTTTACCCCTACTGGGATTAGTACCCCCAGAGATACCCCCAATAATGGGGGGATGTCATGAGGCTTTATGATACGACGAGAGACAACAAAAAACCCGCAAGCCTTACGCTATGCGGGTTTCTGGTCTGCCGTGATACGGCATGAAACTGTAATATGGTGCCCGGGGTCGGACTCGAACCGACACGTCTTGCAACGGCGGATTTTGAATCCGCTGCGTCTACCGATTTCGCCACCCGGGCAACTGCGAGGGATTATACGAATGGCGTTTTGGCATGCAAGGTGTTTTTCTTGCGCAGCCACCGTTTGCTCAATTATTCAACGCCTTGCCGATGTTCGGCCAGTTACATAGAATGCCCGCATCATATTAATGGAATAATCATCATGGCCAAGCGCAAGACCCCCTCCTCTCTCCAGCCCCCCCCCCAGCACCAGCACCCTTCGGCCGGCCTGCTGCGGCGCCTGGGTGCCCTGCTCTATGACTACCTGGTGGTCATCGCCTTGCTGATCATCGCCGGTTTCATCGGCATGGGGGTAGCCTACCTGCTGCTGGCCACCGGGATGGCAACAGTCCCCGAGGGCAAGGATGCGGCCTGGCTGCTGACCAGCCCCCTCTACAGCGCCTGGCTCGCTCTGGTGATCTGCGGCTTCTACACCTGGTTCTGGACCCGTGCCGGCCAGACCATAGGCATGCGTGCCTGGCGTCTGCGCATCCAAAATCTGGACGGCAGCAACATTCGCATCACCCAGGCCCTGATCCGGCTCGCGACCTCGGCCTTCGGCCTCGGCAACCTGATGTGCGTGTTCAATCGCGAGCGGCCCCGCGCCTTCCAGGACATCTGGGCCGAGTGTGAAGTTGTAGTGCTGAGCAAGCAGGAGAACCTGGAGCAGCTGAACAAGTGACCCAGTGAGTACGAGATGAGAAACAAGAAGGGCACCCACTGGGTGCCCTTCTTGTTGGCTAATACAGGCCGCTACTGCTTGCGGCTCAGGATGTAGAAGGAGATGCCGCCAAACAGCAGACTGGGGGCTATGGCCGCCAGCATAGGGTTGGCACCGCCGCACTTCTCATTCTCTCGCTACTGCTTGCGGCTCAGGATATAGAAGGAGATGCCGCCAAACAGCAGACTGGGGGCTATGGCCGCAAGGATGGGTGGCACCGCATACACCAGGCTGACGGGGCCGAATACCCGGTCGCTCACATAGACGGCGAAGCCGGTCATGATCCCCATCAGCATCCGGGCTCCCATGCTCACCGAACGCAGCGGGCCGAAGATGAAGGAAGAGGCGAGCAAAATCATGGCCACCACGGAGAGCGGTGACAGCAGCTTGCGCCACATCTCCAGCTTGTAGCGCCCGGCATCCTGCTTGTTGGCATCCAGATAGCCGATGTAGTCCCGCAGCCCCGAGATGGGCAGGTTCTCGGGGTCTATGCTCACCACCCCCAGCTGTTTGGGGGTCAGCTCGGACTGCCACGCCATCTCGGCATGTTTCTCGTCAAGGATCTGCTTGGGATCGTCGAAACGGGTGATGTGCACCTGCTTGAGCAGCCAGTGATGCTGCTCGAACACCCCCTCCTGCGCCTGGACCACGTCGATCAGGTTGCGAGACGGGGTGAAACGATACAGGGTGATGCCGGTCAGGGCGCCGTCGTTGCGCACTCCGTTGATGTTGACGAAGTTGTTGCCATCCCGCGCCCAGACACCGTAGGCCGAGACGGTCAGCCGCCCTTCCGACATGGCGCCCGCCTTGATGTCATCCGCCATCCGCTTGGCGGCCGGGGCCACGTATTCGCCCATCAGGCCTACCAGCAGCATCAGGGGAATAGCCGTCTTGAGCGCCGCCATGACGATGCTGATCTTGGAGCGGCCCGATGCCTGCATCACCACCAGCTCCGAGCTGGTCGCCAGCTGGCCGAGGCCAATGAGGCCCCCCAGCAAGGCCGCCAGGGGGAAGAAGAGCACAGCCTCCTTGGGCATGGAGAGCAGCACGAAGTAGAGGGCGTTGAGCATGTCGTAGTTGCCCTCCCCCACGGCCCTGAGCTGCTCCACATATTTGATGAGCGCCGCCAGCCCGACCAGGGTCAGTTCGCACAGCAGGATCGACATGAAGATGACCCGACCGATGTATCTATCGAGAATGCCGAACATCAGCCGAGACCCCTATCTTGTAGCTTCATGCTGATTTCTCCTGCAATGCGGTGCACCAGATCGGCATCAAAATGACCCGACTGTCATAACTATCGAGAATGCCGAACATCAGCAGAAACTCCTATGTTGCAGCATCATGCTGACTTGCCTTTGAAAAAGTGGCCCTTGACCCCGTTCCACCAGCTGGTGCCCTGCAGGTTGAGCGGCACCCCGATCAGCAGCAGATAAATCAGCGGCACCAGGAACATGCCGGGCCAGTGGGGCAGACGCCCGCTGTCGATGGCCGAACGAGCGGCACTGAGCAGCAGGAAATAGGAGAGATAGAGCAGTATGGCCGGCAGCAGCTTGGCATAACGCCCCTGGCGGGGGTTGACCCGGGCCAGCGGCACCACCAGGAAGGTGAGCACCAGGATGGAGAAGGGCAGCGACAGGCGCCACTGCAGCTCGGCCATCAACTGGTTGCTCTGGGTGCCGAGCAACTCCAGGGTCGGCTTGGCCGCCGCCTTGCGGTTGGATCGCTCCATCTCCTGCTGACGGATCACCAGGCTGTATTCGCTGAACTCGGAGACCTGGAACTGCTTGCCGGTGAACTGGCCCTCGTAGCGGGAGCCATCCCTCAGGGTCAGCCACTGCAAGCCGTTGCTGTCGGCCGTCACCTGTCCCTCGTTGGCCACCACCACTGAAGGGGGCGAGCCCCCTTCGGCCCGCTGCAGCACGAAGATCTTCTGCAGCTCGGAGCCCTTGTCGTTCAGATCCTGGATGTAGGCCACCAGGCGTCCCTTGTCGAGCTCCATGAAGCGACCGGCCTGCAGGAAGGAGATACCCGGATCGGCCTTGAACTCGTCGATCACCTGGTACTCGCGCTCCTTGGCCTGAGGGGCTATCCAGCCGGTGTTGAAGGCCGCCACGGCGGCCGTCAGCAGAGCCAGCAGCAGGGCGCTGCCCATCACGAAGCGGTGGCTGAAGCCCACCGCATGCATCACCGTCATCTCGCTTTCCGCATACAAACGACCGTGAGCAAACAGAATGGCTAAAAACAGACTGATAGGCAGCATCAACAGGGCCATATTCGGCAGGTTGAGCAGCAGCAGGGTGGAAACCAGGCGCGTCGGCACCTCGCCATCGGCGGCGTCGCCAATGATCTGGATAAATTGCTGGCTGACGAAGATAAGCAGCAGTACGAACAGCACCGCCAGCTGGGTTTTCAGGGTCTCCCTGAACAAATATCGGAAAACGATCACAGTCATTCCCAAGTAAACTTGTGTTTTTAGTCGAATGCCTGAAAAATAGGGCCCTATATTGGATTTTTACCAGTTTGAACTGCGGAGCCTGTGGCTGTTCGCTCCGCCTCTGATACCCCAACAAGCACCGCATTATTCAATAAATGGTGCCTTTTGTCTTTAGGATGTAGGAGATTCCATGGAGTTCAGTGTAAAGAGTGGCAGTCCTGAGAAGCAACGCAGCGCCTGCGTCGTGGTCGGCGTTTTTGAGCCTCGCCGCCTCTCTCCGGTTGCCGAACAGCTGGACAAGATCAGCGACGGCTACCTCAGCTCGCTGCTGCGCCGCGGCGATCTGGAAGGCAAACCAGGCCAGATGCTGTTGCTGCATCAAGTACCGGGCGTGCTCAGCGAGCGCGTACTGCTGGTCGGTTGCGGCAAGGAGCGGGAACTCGACGAACGCCAGTACAAGCAGATCATCAACAAGACCATCACCACCCTGAACGAGACCGGCTCCATGGAAGCCGTCTGCTTCCTGACCGAGCTGCACGTCAAGGGCCGGGATACCTACTGGAAGGTGCGTCAGGCGGTGGAAACCACCAAGGCGGGCCTCTACAGCTTCGATCAGTTCAAGACCAACAAGGCCGAGCCGCGCCGCCCGTTGCGCAAGCTGGTCTTCAACGTGCCGACGCGTCGGGAACTGACCATAGGCGAGCGCGCCATCACCCACGGCCTGGCCGTGGCCAAAGGGGTGCGCATCTGCCGCGACGTGGCGAACATGCCGCCCAACGTCTGCAATCCGGCCTACCTCGCCTCCCAGGCCCGCCGTCTGGCGGATGCCTATGACAACATCACCACCAAGGTGATAGGCGAGCAGGAGATGGCCGAACTCGGCATGAACTCCTACCTGGCGGTGGCCCGCGGCTCCGAGAACGAAGCCATGATGGCCATCATAGAGTACAAGGGCAACGCCGATGCCAAGCCCATAGTGCTGGTGGGCAAGGGGCTGACCTTCGATTCGGGCGGCATCTCCATCAAGCCGGCAGACGGCATGGACGAGATGAAGTACGACATGGGCGGCGCCGCCTCCGTGCTCGGCACCATGCACGCCCTGGCCCAGTTGCAGTTGCCCATCAACGTCATAGGCGTGCTGGCGGGCTGCGAGAACATGCCGGGCGGCAACGCCTATCGCCCGGGTGACATCCTCACCACCATGTCCGGCCAGACCGTCGAGGTGCTCAACACCGACGCCGAGGGCCGCCTAGTGCTGTGTGATGCCCTCACCTATGTGGATCGCTACGATCCCGAAACCGTCATCGACGTGGCGACCCTGACTGGCGCCTGCATCATCGCCCTGGGTCACCACACCTCGGGTCTGCTGGCCAACCACAACCCCCTGGCCCACGAGCTGCTGAACGCCTCCGAGCAGGCTGGCGATCGCGCCTGGCGCCTGCCGCTGTTCGACGAGTATCAGGAACAGCTGGAAAGCCCGTTTGCCGACATGGCCAACATAGGGGGCCGCCCGGCCGGCACCATCACGGCCGCCGCCTTCCTGTCGCGCTTCACCAAGAAGTACAACTGGGCCCACCTCGACATCGCAGGGACCGCCTGGAAGAGCGGCAAGGATAAAGGCTCCACCGGTCGCCCCGTGCCCCTGCTGACCCAGTTCCTGCTCAATCGAGCCGGCGTGGCAGACGTTGAGGATAAAGAGTAAAACCATCCTTGCCCGACAGTCCGTTGCCCCTGCCGAGCCAGCATTTTCCTGCTCAATCGAGCCGGCGTGGCGGATGTCGAAGACAAGGAGTAACCCCTCTCTTCGGATGCCCGCATCAGGGGAGTGGTACCACAAGGAAGAGGCCTGCCTCTTCCTTGTTTCATTGAGAGAATCCGGGAAGACCGTGCCTGGCACGGCTCCCCGCAGACGGCCAATCGCTGTCCGTCACAGCCAAACGGGACCAACCTGATGAGCCAAGTGACCTTTTACCTGATGAGTGAGCCGGACGACGCGCAGGCGTCTGCGGTCGAACGCCTCGCCTGCCAGCTGGCGGCCGATGGCTGGAGTGCCGGCCACCTCTATCTGTTTTGCAACGACGAGGCCCAGGCCCTGCGCCTGGACGAGCTCTTGTGGCAACTGCCACCGGATCGTTTCGTGCCGCACCAGTTGCAGGGGGAGAGCGGCCAGGCCCCGGTGGAGATAGGCCATCAGCCGCCGAAACGGCGCTATGCCCGCCTCATCAACCTGGCCGAGCAGACACCTTTGTTTGCAGGACACTTCGCTCAAGTGGTAGATTTTGTCCCCACTGACGAAACGCAAAAGCAGCAAGCCCGCGAGCGCTACAAGCACTATCGCCAGGCGGGCCACACCCTCGAAATGAGGGATCAGCCCGTCCTTGCCGCACCGGATCCGGCGCAGCCCTGACTGCGCCACCCTCGATCCACGACGACTCAACACCAGACTCCATCCATCCAGAATACGGCGAGACCATGGAAAAGACTTTTAATCACAACGCCATCGAACAGGCGCTCTATCAGCACTGGGAAGCCCAGGGTTACTTCAAGCCCCACGGCGACACCAGCAAAGACTCCTTCTGCATCATGATCCCGCCGCCGAACGTCACCGGCAGCCTGCACATGGGTCACGCCTTCCAGCAGACCCTGATGGACACCCTGATCCGCTACAACCGCATGCAGGGCAAGAACACCCTGTGGCAGGCGGGCACAGACCACGCCGGTATCGCCACCCAGATGGTGGTTGAGCGCAAGATCGCCGCCGAAGAGGGCAAGACCCGTCACGACTACGGCCGTGATGCCTTCATCGACAAGATCTGGCAGTGGAAGGAAGAGTCCGGCGGCACCATCACCCACCAGATGCGCCGCCTCGGCGACTCCGTGGACTGGGAGCGCGAGCGTTTCACCATGGATGAGGGCCTCTCGGCGGCCGTGCAGGAAGTCTTCGTGCGTCTCTACGAAGATGGCCTGATGTACCGCGGCAAGCGTCTGGTGAACTGGGATCCCAAGCTCAACACCGCCATCTCCGATCTGGAAGTGGAAAACCGCGAGATCAAGGGCCACATGTGGCACCTTCGTTACCCGCTGGCCAACGGCGCCAAGACCGCCGAAGGCCAGGATCACCTGATCGTCGCCACCACTCGTCCGGAGACCATGCTGGGTGACACCGCGGTCGCCGTGAACCCGGAAGACCCGCGCTACAAGGCGCTGATCGGCCAGCACATACTGCTGCCGCTGGTGAACCGTCTGATCCCCATAGTCGCCGACGAACACGCCGACATGGAAAAGGGCACCGGCTGCGTGAAGATCACCCCGGCCCACGACTTCAACGACAACGAAGTGGGCAAGCGCCACAACCTGCCGATGATCAACATCTTCACCCTGGACGCCCACGTGCGCGCCGAGGCCGAAGTGGTCGACACCAACGGCAACCCCAGCACCGCCTATGACGCCGCCCTGCCGAGCGAGTTCGCCGGCATGGAGCGCTTCGCCGCCCGCAAGGCCATCGTCGCCAGGCTGGACGAGCTGGGCCTGCTGGCCGAAATCAAGGATCACGTGCTGCAACAGCCCTACGGCGATCGCGGCGGCGTGCCCATCGAGCCCATGCTGACCGACCAGTGGTACGTGCGCGTGGCGCCCATGGCCAAGACCGCCATCGAGGCGGTGGAAGATGGCCGCATCCAGTTCGTGCCCAAGCAGTACGAGAACATGTACTTCTCCTGGATGCGCGACATTCAGGACTGGTGCGTCTCCCGTCAGCTGTGGTGGGGTCACCGCATCCCGGCCTGGTATGACGACGCCGGCAATGTCTACGTGGGCCGTGACGAGGCGGAAGTACGTGCCAAGCACAGCATACCGTCCGTGACCACACTGCGTCAGGACGAAGACGTGCTCGACACCTGGTTCAGCTCCGCCCTGTGGACCTTCTCCACCCTGGGCTGGCCGAACAACACAGAGGCGCTCAAGACCTTCCACCCGACCGACGTGCTGATGAGCGGCTTCGACATCATCTTCTTCTGGATTGCCCGGATGATCATGATGACCATGCACTTCATCAAGGACGAGAACGGCCAGCCGCAGGTCCCGTTCAAGACCGTCTACATCACCGGCCTGATCCGCGATGAAGAAGGCCAGAAGATGTCCAAGTCCAAGGGCAACGTGCTGGATCCCCTCGACATGATCGACGGCATCTCCCTGGAGGATCTGCTGGAGAAGCGCACCGGCAACATGATGCAGCCGCAGATGGCCGAGAAGATCGGCAAGCGCACCGCCAAGCAGTTCCCGGAAGGGATAGAGGCCCACGGCACCGACGCCCTGCGCTTCACCCTGGCGGCGCTGGCCAGCACAGGTCGCGACATCAACTGGGACATGAAGCGCCTGGACGGCTACAACAACTTCTGCAACAAGCTGTGGAACGCCTCCCGCTACGTGCTGATGAACACCGAAGATCAGGATTGCGGTCTGCACGGTGGCGAGATGCAGTTCAGCCTGGCGGATCGCTGGATCCAGTCCCAGCTGCAGGTGGCCATCCGTGACTTCCGTACCGCGCTCGATACCTACCGCTTCGATATCGCGGCCGGCGTCTTGTACGAATTTATCTGGAACCAGTTCTGCGACTGGTATCTGGAGCTGACCAAGCCGGTGCTGGGCAAGGGCTCAGAGGCCGAGCAGCGCGCCACCCGTCACACCCTCGTCACAGTGCTGGAGACCCTGCTGCGTCTGGCGCACCCCATCATCCCCTTCATCACCGAGACCATCTGGAAGTCGGTGGCCCCGCTGGCCGGTGTCAACGCCGACACCATAATGCTGCAGGCCTTCCCCCAATTCGATGCCGCCAAGGTAGACGATGCCGCCATGGCGGATCAGGAGTGGGTGAAGGAGTTCATCGTCGGCATCCGCAACATCCGCGCCGAGATGAACGTGGCCCCGAGCGTCGCCCTCAACGTGCTGCTCAAGTGCGATGGCAAGGACGCCCAGCGCGCCGGTGACAACGAGGCCTTCCTCAAGTCCTTGGCCCGTCTGGAGTCCATCCGCGTGCTGGCGGACGGTGAAGTCGCCCCCCTGTCAGTGAAGAAGCTGATCGGTGCCACCGAGCTGATGATCCCGATGGCGGGTCTCATCGACAAGGAGGCCGAACTGGCCCGTCTGGCCAAAGAGGTTGCCCGTCTCGTCGGTGAATGCGGCCGTATCGAAGGCAAGCTCGGCAACGAGGCCTTCGTGGCCAAGGCGCCGGACGCCGTCATCGCCAAGGAGCGCGAGAAGCTGGAAGATTACCGTCTCCAGCTGACCAAGCTGGAAGCCCAGCAGGCCGAGATCGCCGCCCTCTAAGTGGCCCTCGCCAGTCCAAAAAGCCCCCGTTTATCGGGGGCTTTTCATTTTCCGCCCCCGGATGACAAGCCCGCTTATATAGTCCCGCTGCCAATCTGACGACGAGTCCGTTCAGGGCTGATGCCCTCTTGTCATGGATGGAATTGAAAAATTCACGGGCCAAATCACTTCCTTTCACAAGCGCATCGCCCGCAAATTCATTACACTGCCAGCGATCTTTTCTACCGGGAGTGCTGCTGCAGTATGGAAATATTGATCCTGCTTGGATTGATTTTGCTCAATGGCGTCTTCGCCATGTCGGAAATCGCCATCGTCACCGCACGCAAGGCCCGTCTCAGCAAGATGGCCAGCGAGGGGAGCCGCTCTGCCGCCATCGCCCTCAAGCTGGGGGAGAATCCGACCCATTTCCTCTCCGCCGTCCAGATCGGCATCACCAGCATAGGCCTGCTCAACGGCATCTACGGTGAGTCGCTGCTGGCCCAGCCCTTCGCGCAGTGGTTGCAGGAGTGGGGGCTGTCTCCCAAGAGCAGCAGCCTGCTCGCCACCGTGATTGTCGTGGTGCTGGTGACCTACCTCTCCATCGTCGTGGGGGAACTGGTGCCCAAGCGCCTCGGTCAGCTCAGTGCCGAGCGCATCGCCTGCCTGGTGGCCCGCCCCATGCTCTGGCTGGCGACCCTGACCCGTCCCTTCGTCTGGCTGCTGTCCGCCTCCACCCACGCCAGCCTGCGCCTGCTGCGGGTCGATCAGAACAACAGCAACAACGTCACCCAGGAGGAGATCCACGCCATGCTGGTGGAGGGCTCCGAAGCCGGCGTGATCGAAGACCACGAACACACCATGCTACGGAATGTGTTCCGCCTCGACGAACGCAGCCTCTCCTCCCTGATGGTGCCCCGCAGCGACATCCGCTACCTGGATCTCTCCCTGCCGCTGGAAACCAACCTGCAGCGCCTGGTGGAGTATCGCCACAGCTTCTTCCCGGTCTGCGACGGCAGCCTCTCTGATCTGGTGGGCATACTCAACGTCAGCAAGGTGCTGCACGCCTACATCAAGGGGGAGCCCATCGATCTGGCGGCCCTCACCCAGGACGGCAGCCTGCTACCGGAGACCCTCAACGGCCTGGAGCTGCTCAACCACTTCCGCGCCCACGCCGAACACATGGTGCTGGTGGTGGATGAATACGGCGAGCTGCAGGGGCTGGTCACCCAGCAGGATCTGCTGGAGACGCTGGCGGGCGACTTCCAGCAGGAAGACGGGGAGGACAACTGGGCCTTCCAGCGTGCCGATGGCAGCTGGCTGCTCGACGGCCTGATCCCGCTGCCGGAATTGAAGGACTGTCTGGAACTGGTTCGCCTGCCGGAAGAAGAAAAACATCACTATCACACCCTCGGAGGGCTTATCATGCTGCTCCTTGGCCGCCTTCCCCAGACCGGAGACCTGGTCACCCTGGAACAGTGGCAACTGGAAATCGTGGATATGGACGGCCTGCGCATCGACAAGGTGCTTGCCATGCCTTTGACCGACCAACCCAGCTAACCTGCGGAGTTTGCATGTATGGAGCAGTTTTACCACCTGGCTCACGCCTTCATTAATCAGGATCTGGCGACCCTGTCCGACCCCAACATGGTCTTCATGGTCTACATAGTCCTGCTGACCTTCCTGGTGCTGGAAAATGGCTTCATCCCGACCGCCTTCCTGCCCGGTGACACCCTGCTGATCCTGACCGGCGTGCTCATCTATCAGGGGGTACTGCCGCTCGCTGTCGTCCCGCTGCTGATCCTGGCCACCTTCGTCGGCACCTGGCTCGGCTACATGCAGGGGCGTTTCCTCGGCCACACCCAGATGTACCACAGGCTGATGTCCCACCTGGATGAGAAGCACAAGGAGAAGGTGCACTACCTGCTCAACAAGTACGGCATCATCACCCTGATCACCGCCCGCTACATCGCCTTCGTGCGCACCGCCTATCCCTACATCGTCGGCGCCAACGAGATACCCCAGGGTCGCTTCCTGGTGGTGAACCTCATCAGCTCCATCATGTGGATCTGCCCGCTGGTCGGGCTGGGTTACTACCTGAGCCACACCAAGCTGGCCGCGCAGTATGAGTCCCAGTTCCTCAGCATCATCCTCTGCCTGCCGCTGGTGCTGCTGGTGGGCGGCTTGATAGCGCTGGTCTGGCGCTGGTTGAGCAGACGCAAGGTCCACATCTCCAGGGATTGAGAGAAATCACAGGGGTCGCCGGCAGGCGGCCCTTTTTTATGGAAAATAGTGACGAATTCCACCCTCCCGCTCTTGTAAAGCGAGGGCAAAAATGAGTGAATCTAGCGCCTTTTTTCGCTGTGGATGGAGTCGGTTGTATGGGGTGTCGGATTCGCGCAATCGCGCTGGTATGTGGATTGATAGGACTGCTCGGATCGCAGGCAGCCCTGGCGGCGCCCAACCCGGCCAAACTGCAGATCAAGTCGGGCAGTGCCCTGGTCATGGACATCAACACGGGCAAGACCCTCTATCAGAAGAACCCTGCCCAGGTGCGCCCCATCGCCTCCCTCACCAAGCTGATGACGGCACTGGTGGTGCTGGATGCGCGCCAGAACCTCAATCAGACCCTGACCATAGATCAGAACGACAGGGACAACATCAAGCACACCTACTCCCGGGTCCGTTTCGGTACCAAGGTGAGCCGTCGCGATGCCCTGCACCTGGCGCTGATGTCCTCCGAGAATCGCATGGCCTCTGCCCTCGCCCGCCACTACCCGGGTGGCCGCTCGGCCTTCATTCGCGCCATGAACAACAAGGCCAGGCAACTCGGCATGCGCAACAGCCGATTCTACGACTCCACCGGTCTGTCGACTCGCAACGTCTCCACCGCCCGGGATCTCGCCAAGCTCATCACCGCCGCCTATCGCCAGCCGCTGATCCGCCAGTTCACTCAGGACACCAACAAGGAGATGCGCTTCAGCACGCCGGCCTACAGCCTGATGTTCAACAACACCAATCCCCTGGTGAAGAACCCGGACTGGGACGTGCGCCTCTCCAAGACCGGCTACACCGACGAGGCGGGTCGCTGCCTGCTGATGCGCGCCAAACCGGACCGTCAGGAGCTCGCCATAGTGCTGCTCAACTCTGTGGGTAAACGCACCCCGATCGGCGATGCCAACCGCATTCGCAAATGGCTGAAGAGCTGAGTGAACGATTCAAACCAAAATGAGTGAACGACTCAAACCAAAAAAGGATGCCTCGGCATCCTTTTTTGTTGCCCGCCAAAGGCCCCTGCCGGCCGCCAAGGCGTTTAACGTCCAGAGCCTAGGCCCAACCACCCTCGTGATGCCCGCGGGCACAGAGCGTGCCTGCAGCAGCGCCTGTGTGTGGCTGGAGGTGGGCATGGGGCGGGGATGACAAGACACCGAGTAGCAGGGCCTGATAGGGATCGGGGGAAGATTGGACGACGACGAGGAGTGATGTGGCGGGAACGACAAGCGTCGTTCAATGCGGCGGCACATCAACCGCCATCAGGACAGCAGAGCCCCACGGTCGGGGGAATAGCGCCCATAAAAAAACAGCCCCGACTGACGTCGAGGCTGTCTGTATGGTGCGCCCGAGAGGATTCGAACCTCTGACCACCTGGTTCGTAGCCAGGTACTCTATCCAGCTGAGCTACGGGCGCTCATCAACTTTTGGTATTGCTAAAATGGTGCGCCCGAGAGGATTCGAACCTCTGACCACCTGGTTCGTAGCCAGGTACTCTATCCAGCTGAGCTACGGGCGCTCACAAACTTTTGGTACTGCCTAAAATGGTGCGCCCGAGAGGATTCGAACCTCTGACCACCTGGTTCGTAGCCAGGTACTCTATCCAGCTGAGCTACGGGCGCTCATAAATCTTTGATTTCACTTTAAATGGTGCGCCCGAGAGGATTCGAACCTCTGACCACCTGGTTCGTAGCCAGGTACTCTATCCAGCTGAGCTACGGGCGCCCTGATTTAAAGCGATAAAAAAAGCTTACTCAACAGTAAGCCTTTTCTAGCGTACCAACCTGCTGACAGTCGATACATGACTCATCGTGAGTCGAATATGGTGCGCCCGAGAGGATTCGAACCTCTGACCACCTGGTTCGTAGCCAGGTACTCTATCCAGCTGAGCTACGGGCGCAAATGGCGGAGAAGGGGGGATTCGAACCCCCGATGCGGGTATAAGCCGCATACTCCCTTAGCAGGGGAGCGCCTTCAGCCTCTCGGCCACCTCTCCGTTTGCGGGGCTGATAATACTTCACAGGGATTTTTAGTCAAACACTTTTTTGGAGAAAACAGCGTGTTCGCTCAGCATTTGGTCAAAGCGTGGAATATTCAAGCAATATCGACACTTACCCCCTGCTTCCGGGCCCTGCAAGCCGATTTGCAGGGCCCGGAAAAACAAAAGGCGACACCTGGGATGTCGCCTTGAAGCTGCCAATGGGATGGCTTAGAAATTCGGTTGGCCCGGTACTTTCTCGGCCTGTATCCGCATGTAGATCTCTTCGCGGTGTACGGAGACCTCTTTGGGTGCGTTCACACCGATACGAACCTGATTGCCTTTAACGCCCAGCACGGTGACAGTCACTTCGTCACCAATCATCAGGGTTTCCCCTACACGACGAGTCAAAATAAGCATTCGCTTGCTCCTGTATCCTGTTTTGTATTTATATCGATATGCGCCATTATCTTACAAAGATACCGATATGGTAAATGGTTGAAACTAAATCAATCAGGGATTGTTCCCCAAGGGCTGCTCATGAGGCTCATTATCCAGCCCGAACGCTGAGTGCAACGAACGCACGGCCAGCTCCAGGTACTTCTCGTCAATCACCACGGATATCTTGATTTCAGAGGTGGAGATCAACTGCATGTTGATCCCCTCCTCGCCCAATACCTTGAACATGGTGCGCGCGACCCCGGGATGATTCCACATGCCGACCCCGACGATGGAGACCTTGGCGATCTCCCCGTTGCCCTGCACGCAGGCGGCCCCCAGCAGGGTGGCGGTCTCCTCCAGCAAGGCGCGAGCCCGGCGATAGTCATCGCGATTCACCGTGAAGGTGAAGTCGGCGGTGCCATCCCCCATTGTGTTCTGCACTATCATGTCGACATCTATGTTGGCGTCGCTGATCGGATTCAGGATCTGCGCGGCCACCGTCGGCCTGTCCGGTACACCCAGAATGGTCAGGCTGGCCTCGTTGCGATTGAACGCAATGCCGGATACCAGGGGTGCTTCCATCCTCTCACCTCCATATGTGATTAAGGTTCCCTCTCCGTCGACAAAACTCGACAGCACCCGCAGCGGTACGCGGTACTTGCCCGCGAATTCCACCGAACGGATCTGCAGCACCTTGGCCCCCAGACTCGCCATCTCCAGCATCTCCTCGAAGGTGATGGTGGAGAGGCGGCGTGCCTTGGGCTCGATGCGCGGATCCGTGGTATAGACCCCATCCACATCGGTAAAGATCTGGCATTCATCGGCCTTGATGGCCGCCGCCACGGCAACCGCCGTGGTGTCCGAACCACCTCGCCCCAGGGTGGTGATGGCGTTGTGCTCATCACGGCCCTGGAAGCCGGCGATCACCACCACCTTGCCCGCACCCAGCTCGGCCTGAACCTGCTCGGTGTCGATCTGGGTGATGCGCGCCTTGCCATGGGCGGAATCAGTGTGGATACGAACCTGATCACCGGTCATTGAGACCGCAGGACATCCCCGTTTGTTCAACGCGATGGCCAGCAGCGCTATGGTGACCTGTTCACCGGTCGAGACCAGCACATCCATCTCGCGCCGGTTGGCATCCGGATCCAGCTGCTGGGCCATGCCCAGCAACCGGTTTGTTTCGCCCGACATGGCGGACACGACCACCACCACATCATGCCCCTGGGCGCGGCTCAGCTGAACACGATCAGCCACCGCCTCGATCCGCTCCAGCGTGCCGACCGAGGTGCCGCCGTACTTCTGTACATAGAGTGCCACAGATCACCTCGCCCGTTTACAGGCGCTCTTCCAGCCAGGAGTGAACGGATTGCAGGGCCGCCGGCACCGCATCAGGCTGGGTACCACCCGCCTGGGCCATGTCAGGACGACCACCCCCCTTGCCACCCACTTGCTGGGCCACCAGGTTGACCAGCTCACCGGCCTTCACCTTGGCGGTCAGATCGTTGGTCACGCCGGCGATCAGGTTGACCTTGTCCTCGCTGCTGGTTGCCAGCAGTACGACACCGGACTTCATCCGGTTCTTCAGCTCGTCCAGCATGCCGCGCAGGGACTTGGGATCGGCCCCGTCCAGCGCCGCGATCAGCACCTTCTGGCCCTTGATCTCGATGACCTGGCTCAGCAGGTCGCTGCCAGCCTGAGCGGCCAGCTTGGCCTTGAGCTGCTCCAGCTCGCGCTCCATCATCCTGGACTTGTCCAGCAGTTGGCGCACCTTGCTGCCGATGGAGAACTGGTCCCCTTTCACCAGGGCCGCGGCTTCTTCAAACTGCTCTGCCAGCTGGTGCATGAAATCGATGGCGCCCTTGCCGGTCACCGCTTCGATGCGGCGCACCCCGGCGGCAACACCGCTCTCGGCGATGATCTTGAAGAAGCCGATGTCACCGGTACGCTTGGCGTGAGTACCGCCACACAGCTCGGTGGAGTAATCACCCATGCGCACGACACGCACGTCGTCTTCGTACTTCTCGCCAAACAGCGCCATGGCGCCAGCGGACTTGGCCGCTTCCAGATCCATCACCTGGGTGACGACATCGTGGTTGGCACGGATCTGGGCGTTGACCAGCTCCTCGACCCGGCGAATGGTCGCCATGGTCAGGCCTTCGAAGTGGGAGAAGTCGAAGCGCATGCGCTCCGCCCCGACCAGGGAGCCTTTCTGGGTCACGTGATCACCCAGCGCCTGGCGCAGGGCCGCGTGCAGCAGGTGAGTGACAGAGTGGTTGAGGGCCACGGCCTGACGGCGCTCCCCGTCGACCACGGCTTCCACCTCGGCGCCCTTCTCCAGGGTACCCAGCTCCATATAGCCCTTGTGAATGATTGCATTGCCCGCATACTGGGTGTCGGTCACGGCGAAGATGCCGTCATCCACTTTCAGAATGCCGCTGTCGCCCACCTGACCACCGGACTCGGCGTAGAAGGGGGTCTCGGCCAGCACGATCACCGCTTCTTCACCGGCGATCAGCCCACTCACTTCGACAGCATCCTTGTAGATGCCGACCACCTGAGTCGTTTGGCTCAGCTGCTTGTAACCGGTAAATGGGGTCTCGAAATCGAGTTTCAACACCTCGTTGTAGTTCACGCCGAAGCTGGAGGCCTCCTTCGCACGGGCGCGTTGCTTCTCCATCTCGGCCTTGAAGCCTTCCTCGTCGATACCGATCTCGCGCTCGCGGACCACGTCGGCGGTGAGATCTGCCGGGAAGCCATAGGTGTCATACAGCTTGAACACCACCTCGCCCGGGATGACCTTGGCATCGCCCAGGTTCGCCAACACCTCTTCGAGCAGCAACAGGCCCCTGTCCAGGGTACGGACGAACTGCTCTTCCTCGATGCGCAGCACGCGCTCGACCAGCGGCAGCTGGGCGATGAGTTCGGCAGCCACGTCCTTCATCTGCACCGCCAGCTCGGCGGCCAGCTTGTAGAAGAAGATCTCGGTGGCACCCAGCTTGCGACCGTGGCGCACGGCACGGCGGATGATGCGACGCAGCACATAGCCACGGCCTTCGTTGGAGGGCATGACGCCGTCAGCCACCAGGAAGGCGCAGGAGCGGATATGGTCGGCGATGACGCGCAGGGATTGATTGCTCAGATCCTCGGTGCCGACGATCTCTGCGGCCTTCTTGATCAGCGCCTGGAAGATGTCGATCTCGTAGTTGGAGTGCACGCCCTGCATGATGGCGGAGATACGCTCCAGACCCATGCCGGTGTCCACGGACGGACGGGGCAGCGGCTCCATGGTGCCGTCAGCCTGACGGTTGAACTGCATGAAGACCACGTTCCAGATCTCGATGAAACGGTCGCCGTCTTCCTCCGGCGAGCCGGGAGGGCCACCCCAGAGGTGATCACCGTGGTCATAGAAGATCTCGGTGCAGGGGCCGCAGGGACCCGTATCACCCATCTGCCAGAAGTTATCTGAGGCAAAGGCGGCACCCTTGTTGTCGCCGATACGTACGATGCGCTCGACCGGCACGCCGATCTCGTTTGCCCAGATGTTGAAAGCTTCGTCGTCCGTTTCATAGACGGTCACCAGCAGGCGCTCTTTGGGCAGCTTGAGGGTACCGGTCAGGAATTCCCAGGCAAAACGGATGGCGTCCTGCTTGAAGTAGTCGCCGAAGCTGAAGTTGCCCAGCATCTCGAAGAAGGTGTGGTGACGAGCGGTATAGCCGACGTTTTCCAGGTCATTGTGCTTGCCGCCGGCCCGTACACAGCGCTGGGCCGTGGTCGCGCGGTTGTAGGCACGCTTCTCTGCGCCAAGGAACACGTCCTTGAACTGGTTCATCCCTGCGTTGGTGAACAGCAAGGTCGGATCGTTGTGCGGCACCAGCGAGCTGGAGGAGACAACCTGGTGCCCCTGGGAGCGGAAATACTCGAGAAACGCTGCGCGTAACTCTGACGTGGACATATACATGGAAAATCCTGCTTGATTCGGATACGGACTTTTAATCGCAATAATGTAAGTTTTCTGCGGGGTAAAGTAAAACGCGCGGGCCCGTCACGGGTGAAAAAGCCCCCAATGGACGGGGCAGCGGCAGGACGCCGTGCAGGAGCAGGCCGAAAGGGGAGTCGGCTGGGTGGCGGATCATGGCGCCGCGGCCATCAGAAACAGGATAAAACAGGGAAAAGGCCCTCTCTTATCTGCACGCATCGCAGGAACACGCCACTGCTCCATGGCCAGCACCAGCCCTTTATTCCTCCCCCTGCTGCAATGCCGAGATGGCGTAACGCGCCTGATCCTGGGTAAAGCCCCGCCCAAGCAGGTACTTGAGCCATTTCATCCGCAGCTTGAAATCCCCCAGATCGGCGACTCTGGCACGCCGCTCCAGCAGGGCGAACGCCAGCTCGAACCAATCCAGCTCCGGCTGATCGAATGCGGCGTCTATCTGCATATCGTCCAGCCCCTTGCGGCGCAGATCGAAGCGGATCTTGATGGGACCATGCCCCTTGGTCGCACCGGCCCGCACCGCCATGGCGCCGTAACGATCGTCATTGACCCAGTTGTAGCCGCGGCAATACTCGACAACCGCCTCGATCACCTCTTCATTGAAGCCCTGCAGCCGTAGCCGCTTGGCCAGCTCGGACTCGGCGCTCTCACGGCGAGCCAGACTGCGCATGGCAAAGGCGCGGGCGGCGGCAAACAGTTCTTCAAAGGAGAGTTCAACGGGTTCGGGGGAGGATTCATCGACCATAAATGACAAGGCCGGGTATTAACCCGGCCTTCCTTATTCCTTATTCGAACTCTTGTTCGCTTTCGTCTTCAAACTCTTCGGCGACCGCGGCCACCGGCTTCTCGACCGGTACGGCACCGGAGAGCAGCAGCTCACGCAGGCGGGCTTCCACCTCGGCGGCCATCACCTTGTTCTCGGCGAACAGTTTCATCACGTTGGCCTTGCCCTGACCTATCTTCTCGCCGTTGTAGCTGTACCAGGCACCGGCCTTGTCGATCAGCTTGTGCTTGACGCCCAGATCAACCAGCTCGCCCTCTTTGGAGATGCCGGCACCGTAGAAGATCTGGAACTCGGCCTGCTTGAAGGGCGGGGCCACCTTGTTCTTGACCACCTTGACACGGGTCTCGTTACCGACTACTTCGTCGCCGTCCTTGATGGCGCCGATGCGACGGATATCCAGACGGACGGAGGCGTAGAACTTGAGCGCATTACCACCCGTGGTGGTCTCGGGGCTACCGAACATGACACCGATCTTCATCCGGATCTGGTTGATGAAGATGCACAGGCAGTTGGCGTTCTTGATGTTGGCGGTCAGCTTGCGCAGCGCCTGGGACATCAGGCGGGCCTGCAGGCCGACGTGGGAGTCACCCATCTCGCCTTCGATTTCCGCTTTCGGCGTCAAGGCCGCCACAGAGTCGACGATGATGACGTCAACGGCGTTGGAGCGCACCAGCATGTCGCAGATCTCCAGCGCCTGTTCACCGGTATCCGGCTGGGAGATCAGCAGGTCGTCGACGTTGACCCCCAGCTTGGCGGCATAGATAGGATCGAGTGCGTGTTCCGCATCGACGAAGGCACAGGTCTTGCCTTTCTTCTGGGCTTCCGCGATCACCTGCAGGGTGAGGGTGGTTTTACCTGACGATTCCGGGCCGTAGATCTCGACGATACGACCGCACGGCAGACCGCCGATGCCCAGCGCCACATCCAGGGAGAGGGAGCCGGTGGAGATGGCTTCGATATCCATGGTCTTGCTGTCGCCCAGACGCATGATGGAGCCTTTGCCAAACTGCTTTTCGATCTGGCCCAGCGCAGCCGCCAGTGCCTTCTGTTTGTTCTGATCCATGCCAATCTCCGCTGGGAATCGTGATGTAGAAGTGAAGTTGGGCTAAGTATACTGTTTATGCATACAGTATCAAGTCCAATTTATCTGAGCAGGGCCAGCAGTCCGGACAAGGCCTGCCTGACCGCCTGCTGGCGCACCTGATGGCGGTCGCCATCGAAGCGGGCGAGCAGGGATTGATGACGGCCCGTGCGATCCGCCCAGGCGAACCAGACGGTGCCGACCGGCTTGTCGTCACTGCCGCCACCGGGCCCGGCAATGCCGCTGATGGCGACGCAGATCCCCGCATCGGAACGGGCCAGGCCCCCTCTGGCCATCTCCAGCACCACGGCCTCGCTGACGGCGCCATGGCGCAGCAGGCTGTCGATGCTCACCCCCAGCATCTGCTGCTTGGCCTCGTTGGTGTAGGTGACAAAGCCGCGGTCGAACCAGCCTGAGCTGCCCGCAATATCCGTGATGGCCGTGGCAACGCCGCCCCCGGTACAGGACTCCGCCGTGGCTGCGAACCAGCCTCGTGCCTGCAATGCCTCGCCGAGCTCCCGGGATAAACGGTCGATCTCTGCCTCAAGCCCCATCATCATGCCCTCTCTGGCCCCTTGCGGGGGAAACATGGGGGTCATTATGCAGTCGCCCCGAATCGCGAGCAACCGACCCGGGGCCGGCTGCGTCAGCGACCGACCGGCATGGCCCTGCCGGACATTGGACGCAAGTGCGCCACAGCGGCAAGTCGCCAACGCTTAAGCTCCAGTACATGGGGGCTTCCTATAATCAACAGGCACCGCCCTGTATGCGGTTTCTATCTTTTTGGATACTGGAGAAAGCAGATGAAGCATCAATTTAAAGTCGCCATGACTGCCCTGGCGATCTGTTTTGCCACCAACACCTTCGCCGCCGAGAGCGCCCCCGAGCTGCAGAGCGAAACCACCCTGGCGCAAGAGCTGAACCTCTCAACCGCACAGGTTGAGCAGATCAAGAGCCTGCGTGAGAAAGCGGCCAAGGAACTCGGTTCGGTCAAGCTCGACGCCATCGGTCAGGACGTCATCATCAACATGATCAAGACCGGCAAGTGGGACGAAGCCGCCGCCAGGAAGCAGCTACAGACCATCAGCAGCGTGCAGGCCGAGGCCCGCTACTACCGTGCCCATTACCTGTTCGAAGTGAGCAAGGTGCTGACCCCGGAGCAGAAAACCAAGCTGCACGAGATGCTCAGTGGCAACGAAGCCATGTACTAAGAGCGCATCCTGACGCTGTGATCACAATCCCCGCGCTGATGGCGGGGATCTTGCCCCTCCCCCCGGCACGCCTCGCCCCCGCCCCTCCTCGCTTCTGATCCCCATGACGGCCTGCCAACGCCACCCGGCCCCTGAAACCTCAGGACTGCCTTCCCCAAAGCGAGATAACCCCTCACCATCTCGGCCCGACCATGTAGAATGGCCACCAGATTCAGACCCATTACGGCAGACGCTTGCCCGCAAGAGCACCTTCTGGAATAGAACATGACAGCACAGCACCAAGCCACCAGCGCCAACCTGAGCGCCCACACCCCCATGATGCAGCAGTACCTTGGCCTCAAGGCCGAGAACCCGGAGATCCTGCTGTTCTACCGGATGGGCGACTTCTACGAGCTGTTCTACGATGATGCCCGCAAGGCGTCCCAACTGCTCGACATCTCCCTGACCAAGCGCGGCCAGTCCGCGGGCAGCCCCATTCCCATGGCGGGGGTGCCCTATCACGCCATCGAGGGCTATCTGGCCAAGCTGGTGCAGCTCGGTGAATCCGCCGCCATCTGCGAGCAGGTGGGGGACCCCGCCACCAGCAAGGGACCGGTGGAGCGCAAGGTCATTCGCATCATCACCCCGGGCACAGTCTCCGACGAGGCGCTGCTCTCGGAGCGACAGGACAACCTGATCGCCGCCGTCTACCACGACGGCCGCCGCTTCGGCTACGGCACCATGGACATAGGCTCGGGCCGCTTCTTCATCAACCAGTTCGACAAGGAAGAGACTTTACTAGCAGAGCTGCAACGCACCAACCCAGCGGAGCTGCTCTACCCGGAATCCTTCGAGTTCCTGCGCCACGTCGAGGGTCGCCGCGGCCTGCGCCGCCGCCCGGAGTGGGAGTTTGAGCTGGGCACAGCCCGCAAGCTGCTCTGCCAGCAGTTCGGCACCCAGGATCTGGTGGGCTTTGGGGTCGAGCAGAGCGAGACAGCCCTGTGCGCCGCTGGCTGCCTGATGCAGTACGTCAAGGACACCCAGCGCACCGCCCTGCCCCACATCCGCAGCGTGCGCCTCGAGCAGCCCGATCATGCGGTCATCATGGATGCCGCCACCCGCCGCAATCTGGAGCTAACCCAGAATCTGGCGGGGGGCTATGAAAATACCCTGGCCGAAGTGCTGGACCGCACCGCTACCCCCATGGGCAGCCGCCTGCTCAAGCGCTGGATCCACCAGCCGATCCGCGATCGGGTGATCCTGAAGGGTCGCCAGAGCACCATCAAGGAGCTCATCGAGCAGAACCTCTACGACGAGCTGGGCAACCTGCTGCGTCAGGTGGGGGATGTGGAGCGGGTGCTGGCCCGTCTCGCCCTGCGCTCGGCCCGGCCGCGCGACCTCACCCGCCTGCGTCAGGCCTTCGCCCAGTTGCCCGAGTTGCAGCGCCTGCTGGCGGATAACGAGCACGAGGCGGTGCAGCAGCTGGCCGAGCGCGCCAGCACCTTCCCCGAGCTGCTCGACCTGCTGGAGCGCGCCGTGATGGAGGTGCCGCCTGTGCTGATCCGCGATGGCGGCGTCATCCGTGACGGCTTCAATCAGGAGCTGGACGAGCTGCGGGATCTGGCCAACGGCGCCACCGCCAGCCTCGCCCGCATCGAGGAGCGGGAGAAGCTGCTGACCGGCATCAACACCCTCAAGGTGGGATACAACAAGGTGCATGGCTTCTATATCGAGGTGAGCCGCGCCAACAGCCATCTGGTGCCGGCCCACTACATCCGCCGCCAGACCCTCAAGAACAACGAACGCTACATCATCGACGAGCTGAAGAAATACGAGGACAAGGTGCTCACCGCCCAGGCCCAGGCGCTGGCGCTGGAGAAGCGACTCTACGAAGAGCTGCTCGACGCCCTGCTGCCCCACCTCGGCGATCTGCAGGAGTCTGCCGCCGCACTGGCGGAGCTGGACGTGCTGGCCAATCTGGCGGAGCGGGCCGAGACCCTCGACTACCGCTGCCCGACGCTCATCGATGAGGATCAGATCCTGATCGAGGCGGGCCGCCATCCGGTCGTTGAACAGGTGATGAACGATCCCTTTATCGCCAACCCCATCCGGCTGGAGCGGGATCGCCGGATGCTGATCATCACAGGTCCCAACATGGGGGGTAAATCTACCTACATGCGTCAGACCGCGCTCATCGTGCTGCTGGCCCATATCGGTGCCTTCGTGCCCGCCGACAGCGCCCGCATCGGCCCCATCGACCGCATCTTCACCCGGATCGGGGCCTCGGACGATCTGGCCTCCGGCCGCTCCACCTTTATGGTGGAGATGACCGAGACCGCCAACATCCTCAACAACGCCACCGCCCGCAGCCTGGTGCTGATGGACGAGATTGGCCGCGGCACCAGCACCTATGACGGCCTCTCCCTGGCCTGGGCCTGCGCCGAACAGCTGGCGAGCAAGATTGGCGCTTACACCCTGTTCGCCACCCACTACTTCGAGCTGACCCGTCTGCCGGAGCTGATGGCGGGGCTGGCCAACGTCCATCTGGACGCAGTCGAGCACGGCGACACCATCGCCTTTATGCACGCGGTGCAGGAAGGGGCGGCCAGCCGCTCCTACGGTCTGCAAGTGGCGGCGCTGGCGGGGGTGCCGAAATCGGTGATCCATCAGGCCCGTCACAAACTGCACGAGCTGGAAAGCGCCACTCCGGTCGCAGCCGGTGAAAGCCGCCCGGCCCCGGTGACCCTGGCCCCACAACCCCATCCTGTGGTGGAAGAGCTGGCAGCGGTACGCCCGGACGAGCTATCCCCCCGTCAGGCGCTGGACCTGCTCTATCGCCTCAAGCAGATGCTCTGACGGCCACATCGGAACACAGGCAATGAAAAAGGGGAACCTCGCGGTTCCCCTTCGTTTTGCCTCAATGGCACTGGGCCATCAGCCCGGACCTATGCGATCCAGCAGGCTCAGATTGACCGAGCCGGGGTGGCGCTTGAGCTTCTGCCGGTATTCGAACTGATGCTGACTCTCCTGCTTGAGCCCCTGCATCAGCGAATAGCACATGGCCAGCATGATCAGCGAGAAGGGCAGCGCGGCTATGATGCTGGCCGCCTGCAAGGCCGCCAGGCCGCCAGATACCAGCAGAATGGCCGCCACCAGCCCCTGACCCAGCCCCCAGATGGCGCGGTGCAGCACGGGGGGATCCTGATCGCCGATGGAGAGCAGGGTGGTGATGACCAGCGTGCCCGAGTCGCTGGAGGTGATGAAGTAGGTGCAGATGAGCAGGGTCAGCACCCCTTTCGCAATCCAGCCGAAGGTCTCCCAGTGCAGCAGCTCCACCGTCTTGTAGAGCGCCAGGGTCACGTCCTGGTTGACCGCCGCCACCACTCCACCGCCGCCGAACAGCTCCAGATGCATGGCGGTACCGCCGAACACAGTGAGCCAGAACATGCCGAGCAGGGAGGGCACCAGCAGCACGCCGAGCACGAACTCACGAATGGTGCGCCCCTTGGAGATGCGGGCGATGAACATGCCGACGAAGGGGGCCCAGGCTATCCACCAACCCCAGTAGAAGGCGGTCCAGCTTGATTGCCAGGCCGAGGTGCCGTTGGCCTCTGTGTTGGTCCAGAAGCTCAGTTTGACGATGTTTTGCAGGTAATCACCGATGTTCTGCACATAGGCGTTGAGGATATAGGTGGTTGGACCCAGCACCAGGAAGAGGACGAGGATGAAGGCGCTGAGCCAGATGTTGAGCTCGGAGAGGATCTTCACCCCGCGCCCCACGCCTGAGATGGCTGACAGGGTGGCGATCAGACTGATGCCGCCGATGAGCCAGAGCTGGCTGTGTTGGGAGACTTCCATGCCGAACATCTGGTTGAGGCCGGTGTTCATCTGGGAGACACCAAGCCCTAAGGAGGTGGCCACCCCAAACACTGTGCCGAACACCGCCAGCACGTCGGCGGCGTGACCCCAGAAGCCGTAGATCCGCTCGCCGAGAATAGGGTAGAGCACGGAGCGAATGGCCAGCGGCAACTTGCGACGGTAGCTGAAGAAGGCCAGCGACAGGCCGACGATCACATAGATGGCCCAGGGGTGCAGACCCCAGTGGAAGAAGGTGAGGCGCATGGCGATCTGGGCCGCTTCCGGCGTCATCCCTTCGGTGACGAAGGGGTTGCCCTGCAGGTGATACATGGGCTCGGCTATGCTCCAGAACACCAGGCCTATGCCCATGCCGGCGCTGAACAACATGGAGAACCAGGCGAAGTAGCCGAACTCCGGTACCTGGTCGTCGTCGCCCAGTCGAATGCTGCCAAAACGGCTGAACATCAGGTAGACGGCGAAGAACAGGAACAGGGCAACCACCAGAATGTAGTACCACTTGAAGCCTGCAATGATGGTGTCCTTGGCGCCGGTGAACCAGGTTCCCGCAGTATCCGGGTCAAACACCCCAAACAACAGGAACAGAGTCACGACGGTGAGGGCCGTCATGGCCATGGTGGGATTGAGGCCTTTCAATAGCCCTTTGGTTGCTCTCATCGGGCCTCCTTAGTCATTGTTGAAAAAATCTTCACCCACGTGATCCCCCGCACCACCGATGGCGCGATAGACCAGTCGACCCGCCACCCGCTCGCGGTGATCCACCAGGGTGACCGAAGGCTGGCCGTTCACGGCGTGACGCTTGCCGAGGAAGATGGCCATGGGCACCCCCAGACTGGAGATCCCGCTGGTGATCCAGAGCCGGTTGAAGTCATAGGAGCCGCCGATGAACTCGAGCTGGGCCAGGCCATTGTCCAGACCGGCCAGGTAGAAGTTCATGGCACTCTCGTCGGGGAAGAGGTGCACCAGCACATAGGCGTAGCGCAATTCGTTCACCAACTCCTTTAGACTGAAAGAACCTGTATCGCTGCAGGAGAGCGGCAGCTCACCATCGTAGTGATGCACCTGCAGGTTGTTGGGATCTTCGTCATAGGCGGGCTGATAACGCACGAAAGCCGAGGTATCTGGCAGTTCATAGCGGACCCTGACCACGCGAAGGTCGGCAACCAGGGACTTGATATCCAGGTCGTCATTCATGATGTCACTCCTCAAATATCGGGTTTAAATGCGGCAATTGTCCAATAACCTAACATAAAATTCATTAGAGCAGAAATGATTACACCAAAAACCATATTGACCTTGTTGGGGATTAGGCGGAGAATTTTGCGCCTCTCCACTGCCCTGCGATGACCCCGACTCCATGGAAAAACATGATGAAGTGCTGATTGCTCTGCGCCAGATCATCCGTGCCATCGACATGCACTCCAAGCGCCTGATCAAGGAGGCCGGGCTGACGTCGCCGCAGCTCCTGCTACTCAAGGGGATCAACGAGCTGGGCCAGATCTCCATGCGCCAGCTCGCCGATCACACCAACATGAGCCAGGCCACCGCGACCACCATCATGGACAGGCTAGAGAGCCGCCAGCTGGTGCAGCGCATCCGCAGCGAAACCGACAAGCGCAAGGTGCATGCGACACTGACTGACGCGGGTCGCGCCCTGCTCGCCCAGGCCCCCACCCCGCTGCAGGAGAGCTTCATCCAGCGCTTCCAGGCCCTGGAGAACTGGGAACAGGGACTACTGCTCTCCTCCCTGCAACGGATCTCGGCCATGATGAATGCCGACGGCATAGACGCGGCTCCCGTGCTGAGCGTCAGACCGCTCACCGAAGAGCGTGCCTGAACAAACGACGGCCATAAAAAAAGCTCCCGAATGGGAGCTTTTTTTATGGGAAGCGTGCGGGGAGATCACTCTTCCAGGCTGATGCCTATGTTGGAGACGCCGCCCTGGGCCGCAAAGGTGCGGATGGCCAGGATGCGATCGCTGTCGCGCTCATGGGCGACCTGCTTGAGCAGCTCGACCTGGAACTCCAGTTCTGCCTCGATGTATTCGTGCTCGTAGAGCTCTTCGTCACTGAGATCCCGCTCTTCCAGCATCTCGATGAAACCGGCCACTGTACCGACCGAAGCGTGGCTGGCATCCATGGCTTCTTCCCCCACCCGACAGATCACCGAGTTGTAGGCACAGCCCAGCGCCACGCAGGCATCCAGCGCCGGGTAGGCTCCGTAGGATTCAAACTTGCCAGGCTCGGGAATATAGACCTCGAACGCCTCCAGGATGGCCCCCAGATTGACACGGGATCCCTTCACGGTGAGGTAGTTCCACATCTGATCCAGCGCGTGGCGAAACGCCTTCGCATCCCCGAAACCGGCTGCCTGGGTAAACAGCACATAGTTGGGGTACATGCGCTCTGCCAGCGCCAGGGTGTAGACGGTCTGCTGCCAAGGCTGCAGCTCGGCCAGTCGCTTATAAAACTTGTCACCAAACACTGGAGTCGGATCCTTTGCAAAATGTGGGGCAGATTGTAGCCCACGAGGGGCGTGGCGAAAACGAAAAAGCGCCCTGGTCGACTATCTTGCCCGATCAACTGGGGTAAGATGAGGACAGACCCCTCCTCCGCCGTGCCGCAAACATGATAAGGAACAAGAGTATGAGCCAACGTACCCTGCTTCTGCTCAGCCAGGACAACAACCACTATGAACGCCTGCTCAAGGCCGCCCGCCTCCCCCATCTGCACATACTGCGGGCCGACAACCAGAGCGATGCCGAGAAGATGATCGGTGATGCCCATATCCTGATGGCAGAACCGGCACGGGCCAGACCCCTGCTGGCCAAGGCCGACAGGCTGAGCTGGCTCCAGTCCACCTACGCCGGGGTCGACGTGCTGCTGGATGCCAGCTGCCGCCGCGACTACCTGCTCACCAATGTGCGCGGCATCTTCGGGCCGCTGATGAGCGAGTATGTGTTCGGCCACCTGCTCAACCTGTCGCGCCAGTTGCCGCTCTACCGCGAACAGCAGCAACAGCAACAGTGGCAGAGCCATCCCTATCAGGGGCTCAAGGGGCGCACCATGCTGATCCTGGGTACCGGCAGCATAGGCCAGCACATAGCTCACACCGCCAAGCACTTCGGCATGCGGGTGCTCGGCATCAGCCACAGTGGCAATGAGCGCGCCGGCTTCGATCAGGTGTATCAGCTACCGACGCTGAACAAGATGCTGGCCCAGGCCGACGTCATTGTCAGCGTACTGCCGGCGACCCGCGAGACCCGCCATCTGTTCACCGCCGATCGCTTCAACCACTGCAAGCCGGGGGCCATCTTCTTCAACGTCGGCCGGGGCAATGCGGTCCATGAAGGGGATCTGCTGGCGGCATTGCGCGGCGGCAAGCTGGGCACTGCGGTGCTGGATGTGTTCGAGCAGGAGCCCCTGCCCGCTGACAGCCCGCTCTGGCATCAGCCCAATCTCATTATCACCCCCCACAACAGCGCCTACAGCTTCCCGGAAGATGTGGCCCAGATCTTCATCCGCAACTACATCCGCTTCATCGACGGTCAGCAACTCGATGGCCGCATCGACTTCGACAAGGGTTACTGAGCCCAACCACCAGCAAAAAGGCCCTGCCAGATTGGCGGGGCCTTTTTTGTATCCGCAGAGAGGGGCTCAACCCGCCTCCATCTCCTTGCGATAGCTCTTCACCTTGGCAAGGAACTGGCGCTTGTCCTTGCCGGAGAGCGGCTCCGCCATCGGCAGCTTGACCTTCATGGGGTCCACCGGGCGGTTGTTGACTCGCACCTCATAGTGCAGATGGGCACCGGTAGAGCGGCCCGTGTTGCCGGAGAGCGCTATCTTGTCCCCCATCTTCACCTTCTGGCCGGGTTTGACCAGCAACTTGCTCAGGTGCAGATAGCGAGTCATCAGGGTACGGCCGTGCTTTATCACCACATAGGTGCCCGCGAGGGGGTGGCGGGTCGCCTTGAGTACCACACCGTCACCGGTCGCCATCACGGGCGTCCCCACCGGCAGGGCGAAGTCAGTCCCCTCATGGGGGCGGACCTGGCCGGTAATGGGGTGGCGTCGGGCCGGGTTGAAGTTGGAGCTGACCCGATAGCGACTATGGGTCGGATACCGGCGGAAGCCGCGCTCCAGGCTGTTCGCCTGACCGTCATAATAGTTGCCATCTTCCGACAGCCAGGCCGATACCGCCTTGCCCTGGCTGAACACTTCGACGCCCAGCAGCTGGGTGTTGCCCGTGCTCTTGCCCTCCACCGTCTCCTGTCTCACCAACACCTTGAACTTGTCGCCTCTTTGCAGATCCTTGGCGAAATTCAGGCGCCACTGGAACAGGTTGGCAATCTTCTGGATGTGGTTGGCCGGGATCCCCGCGTTGCGGGCGCTGACGTAGAAGCTGCCATTGATGACGCCGTCATAACTCTTCTGCTGCCACTGCACCTCTTCATTGAGCATGTTGGCGCTGTAAGTGTCGTCGGTACGCTCCAGCACCAGAGTCTGCTTGATGTTCAGGCGGATCTTCAGCTGCTGCAGTATGTTGTCCTGATCGATCAGCAACTCTATGGTCTGGCCAGGCTTGAGGCGGGCCAGATTGTTCTTGGCATCCGCATCCAGCACCTTGTAGAGGGTGGTGGTGGAGAGGCCGAGATTGTTGAAGATGGTGGTCAGGTTCTCGCCGTTGCGCACCCGGTAATCCTGCCACTGGGGAGTGGCATCGGCCGGAATGTCATCTTCCGGCGCCGCGGCTTCCACCAGCTCGTGATCCGGGATGTCGTTAAAATCCGTATTGTCTTCGTTGGTTGCGGTGCCAGTGGTGGCAATGGGCAACTCCAGACGCAATGGCCGCTCAAGGATGTCACCTGGAGCTGGCAATACGGCTACCGCTGACAGCGTCATGGCCGTGAGCAATAGCATGGCGTAAAAATGTTTGCGGGGAACCGGGGGTTCCCAGTTGGCAGCCTGCGCTACCAAGGGACGGAGACGTTTCATCCGCTATCCTGTTATTAGATCTAAGGGTGGTAGTTGTGGGTCTGTTTTTATGATTTTTTATTATGAAAACCGAATATCTGGGTTTTAGACCTAAATACTTACAAAAAGTTCATCGCGATATGCACGAAACTCACATTTTATGCATAACCTTCCCGCATGGGCAGAAATGATCGCCTTTTTCAGCCATTTTTTTCTATTTTTAAGAACCAAGTCCGGTTGAGTTCATCCCCGGACCACCAAATGTTGCAAAAACATTTCCAGGGAGTGGTTATGTCATTGGCAAGATTGTTAAATGTAATCATCCTGATCCTGTTCACCATTGGTGCCATCCTGCTGCTTATGCTGGAGATCACCACGGTACGGCAGTCCATTCTCGATCAGATGTCGGCCAATCTGGAGACGGCCATCACAGCCCTGGGTCTGGTGCTGCAAGGCACCCTGCTCAACGATGACAAGGTACTGGCGGAAACCATAGTCAACGCCATGTTCGATGGCGGCTTCGTCAGCTCGGTCACGCTGCTGGATCCCGATGGCCAGTTGCTGTTCCAGAAAATCTTCCACACGGCCCAGCAAAATATCCCCAGCTGGCTGCCCGCTGTCGTCCACATGCCACCGGTCAAGATCGAGCAGGAGCTCACCGATGGCTGGCGCATTCTAGGCACCCTCACCCTCGAAGGCCACGAGGGATACGCCTACCAACACCTCTGGAACGCCATCAGCCGCACCGGACTGGCACTGCTCGCGGGGCTGCTGGTATTCACCCTGGTGATCACCTGGGTGTGCGGCCGCCTGCTGCGCCCCCTCGAACAAGTCAGCCTGCAACTGGTGCAGATCCGCAAACGCCAGTTCAGCGGCAATCTGCCAACCCCATGGCTTCGCGAGTTGCAGGAGGTCGTGGTCTCCATCAACCAGCTGGTCTCCGAGCGCAAGCGGGATCTGCTGCAGCAAAGACTCAAGATCACCCAGCTCGGCAAACATGACAGCCTGCAGGCTCATCAGAAACTCGCGGGGTTGACCGACATCGCCAACGGCATGTATCTGCAACACTTTTTCTCCACTCAGGGAAACATCCGCCTCTATAGCCGGTTACTGCCCCAGACCCCACCTACCACGGACAGCTCGCCGGATGAGATCCGGGCGCTGCTCAACGACTGGTTGACTCAGAAGACGGAAGGGCTACAGCTCCCCCTCAGCCTGCTCAATCATCCCGACTGGGCACAGTTCGCCTCCTCCCTGGCCAGCGCCAGGGGCAAGACCCTGGACTGGCGCTGGGATCTGGCAAGCTTCCCTCCCCTGGCCGAGGAGCGCCTGGGGGCGCTTCAGGCTCAGGGGGTCGAGATGGCATTCAGCAATGTGCCCATGAACAACGACAACCTGACAAAGCTAGACCCCATCAAGCCGGTCTTCATCAGCTGCCAGCTGACCCAGGCCCCCCTCTACTGGAACCTGCTTTCCCAGTGTCTACATGCCTCCGGCTATACCCTGCTGGCAGAAGCCGGCGACATCAACGACACGGATACCCTGCGCAGTTGGGGCATCGATGGCTATGCCAGCCAGGAGGCATCATGAGAATCCCTATCCTATTGCTTGTCCTGTTGTGGCAGCCCGGCTCGCACGCCGTGTCCATGACCATAGGCACGGGGGGAGAACAGGGTATCTATTACCAGGTCATCAAGGAGTTCTGCCGATTGGCTCACAAGAGCGACCCCACACTGCAATGCAAACCGCAGGCCAGTTCGGGCTCCATCGAGAATCTGCGGCAGTTGCAAGCCAAAGAGATCCCCTACGCCCTCGTCCAGTCTGACTGGCTCTATCAGGCCCGCCAGGGCACGGGACCCTTTGCCAAGCAACCCCAGCCCGAATTGAGAACCCTCTTTGCCACTCATGCTGAGCCTTTCACCATAGTGGTGCGGGCCGATGGCGACATCACCACCCTGGAGCAACTCAAGCTGGCCCCCATCGACATGGGACTCAAGAATTCGGGCACTCGCCAGACGGCGCTGGCACTGTTCAACGTATTGGGGGCAAAGGAACAGGATCTCGATCTGAAGAGCGTGGCCAATCTGTCCGAAGCCTTGTGCAGCAAACAGATCGATGCCTATGGGTTGGTGATGGGGCACCCGAACCGCATTGTGCTGGAGACATCCAAACGCTGTGCCATCCGTTTCATGGCCATCGAGGGCACGACCCGGGATCAACTGCTGCAAGGCGTCAAATTCTACCAGCGCAGCCAGGTACCGGCCCGCATCTATCCCGGCAACCTGAAAGCCACCCCCACCTTTGCCATCGCCGCCACCCTGGTGACCAATGCCGCCACGCCGGATGAAGACGCCTATCGCCTGACCAAGGCTATGCTGAGCCAGCAGACCAGTTTCAACGAGCAGACCTATGGCTATGCCAACCTGTTCCACAAGGCGCGTAACAAGATTGGTCCTGTGCTGAACGCCCCGCAACATCCGGGGGCGGCAAGGTATTTCGAGGAGTTGAAGGCCGCAGGCAAGCTATAGCTGGCGGCGGGGGGCACGCAGATGTTCGCTGGAGAAGCGGCTCTGCATCGACTTCCATTGGGTCAGGCGATCGGCACTCCCGGCCAGGGTCCCCTCACGGCGTGACTTCATGACCCAGATGCTCTTGGCGTCGAAGCTGTACACGGGTTGCAGGTCATTGCGCTTGCTGCCGGGCAGGATGCGACCATTGATGTTGTCCAGCACCAGAGGGTCGGACTTGGTCGTCGGGAAATAGAGCGTCACCATGTGAAACTGGTTGTAGCGGATCGCCTTCACATAGGCCAGCCGCAATTTCTTCTCGTCGACGCCGAGCTCCATCAAGGTGTAGTACTTGGAGATGCTGTAATCCTCACAGTCACCCCCTCTGGCCCCGATGAATTCCAGCGGATTGGCCCAGTAGTCCTCGTCCCCCCAAAGCCTGGGATCCTCGCTGTAGGTCAGATTGTTGAAGTAGTTGTTGACCAGTTCCAGCTTCTGCTGATCCGTGGTGCCCGCTCTGGGCGCGAGCAGGCGTGAAAAGGCCTCGGCGCGCTGGATAGCCCTGGCGCCATAGACTTCCTGCATTTTTGCCTTCAGCTCTGGGCTGGCAATGTGCTCGGACAGGCGGGAGGCCTGCACGCTGGTACAGAGCAGTGCCAGGGTGCAGGTGGGGACAAGCAATAATTTCATAACTGACGCTCCATATCAGACGCTGGAGGTCAGTATAGTTGGCCGCGGCCACCCCATAGGGCGAGTCTGGGATGACTCAGCGGCACTGGGCGAAGGCGTCGGCCAACTGTTGCATGAAGTGCGGATAAGCATCAGCACCAAGCGGCACCTGCTCACCCACTTCATCGAGCAGCAACACCTTGGCGCCGGTATTACGGGCGACCGATTCGATCACCGCAGGCGAGAATTGCGGCTCGGCATAGATGCAGCTCGCCTGTTTCTCTTCAAGCGCCTTGCGGATCTCCACCAAGGTCTTGGCGCCGGGGCGACGCTCCGGGCTCACGGTGAAGTGGCCCTTGGAGCTCATGCCGTAGTGACGCTCCCAGTATCCATAGGCCTCGTGAAACACGAAATAGCCCTTCTGGTTCACCGCCTTCATCTGTTCGGCGATCACCTTGTCCTTGGCGTCTACCTTGGCATCGAATGCGGCCAGGTTGGCGGCATAACGGGCCTGATTGGCCGGATCCTGCTTGGCAAGCTCGGTCGCGATCGCCTTGGCAATCACCTTGGCCTGGGTCGGCCCCAGCCAGATATGGGGATCCACCCCCTCGTGGTGATGCCCCTCATGACCTTCATCATGGTCATCGTGCCCATGGGCGGCGTGATCATGGTCGTGGTCGTCATGATGAGCGGGATCCTGGCTGCCCTGAGTCGCGTAGTTGAACAGCGGCATCCCCGGGACCTGGGTCAGGGTCAGCTTGTGGGGATGATCGGCCAGCGGCTTGGCCATGAAACCTTCCAGCTCGGGGCCGACCCACACCACCAGATCGGCGTCATTGATGCTGCGAATATCGGAAGGACGCAGGGAGAAGTCGTGGGGAGAGGCGCCGGTTGGCAGCAAGACTTTGGGCTCGCTCACGCCATCGGTGATGGCCGCCGCGATAAAACCCAGGGGTTTGATGGTGGTCAGCACCTCGAGGGCGCGGACAGGCAGACTCACTGCCAGCAGCGCAGTGATCAGAGTAAGAATTCGCATAGAGGTCTCGTCAGGGAGTGAGTGTGTGATAATATAACAAACCAACGTCGCTGTTATATTATAACTCTCACAGGCTGTAAACCCCGGAGCTGTCATGACCCAACTGGTGGAGCTGAAAGAGGTCTGTCTGTCATTTGACGGACGGTCCGTGCTCGACAAGGTCTCCTTTACCCTGAACAAAGGCAAAATCACCACACTAGTCGGCCCCAACGGGGCGGGCAAGAGCACCCTGAGCAAGCTGGTGCTGGGCCTGCTCAACCCGGACTCCGGCAAGATCATTCGTCGTCGCGATCTGCGGGTCGGCTATGTTCCCCAGCGCCTCTATCTGGATCCCACCCTGCCACTGACGGTGCGCCGCTTCCTCCAGCTCGGCAAGAACAGCCGCCTCTCCATCGAGGAAGCGCTGGAGCGTGTAGGCGCCCAGGAGCTGCTGGACAACCGGATGCAGAAGCTCTCCGGCGGCGAGATGCAGCGAGTGCTGCTGGCCCGTGCCCTGCTGGTCAAGCCCGAGCTGCTGGTGCTGGACGAGCCGGTCCAGGGGGTGGATATCACGGGCCAGATCGAGCTCTACGCCCTCATCAGCCAGCTGGCGGCCGAGTTCAACTGCGCCGTGCTGATGGTCTCCCACGATCTGCACCTGGTGATGGCCAGCACCCACGAGGTGATCTGCCTCAATCGCCACATCTGCTGCCACGGCGAGCCGGAGAGCGTGGCACGCCACCCCGAATTTGCCCGCCTGTTCGGACGCCCGGAGCGGGAGGTGCTGGCGGTCTATACCCACCACCATCACTGCGACGGCGAACACCATCATCATGAGCCGCAGGTCCCCGTCATCCGCCTGCCGTCTCGCAATCCATAAGCGCAGTTAAGGACATTCAAGTGGACAGCTTTCTGTTATATGCCCTCGCGGCCGGCCTCGGCATCGCCCTGCTGGCCGGGCCCCTCGGCAGCTTCGTGGTGTGGCGCAAGATGGCCTACTTTGGCGACACCCTCTCCCACGCCTGCCTGTTCGGCATCGCCCTCGGCATACTGCTGCAGGTGGATCTCACCCTGGCGGTGGTGGTCTGCTGCCTCGCCATGGCCATGCTGCTGGTGATCATGAGCCGCAACCAGCAGGTGGCAACCGATACCCTGCTCGGCATCCTGGCCCACAGCGCCCTCTCCCTTGGCCTGGTCACCTTGAGCTTCATGGACAACGTGCGGGTGGATCTGATGGCCTACCTGTTTGGCGACCTGCTCTCGGTACAACCCATGGACCTGCTCTGGATCTACGGTGGCGGCACCCTGGTGCTGCTCACCCTGTGGCGGCTGTGGGATCCCCTGCTCTCCATGACCATCTCGGAGGAGCTGGCGCGGGTGGAAGGGGTGCGGGTCGACGTGCTGCGCTGCGTGCTGATGCTGCTGATAGGCCTGGTGATCGCCGTGGCCATGAAGTTTGTCGGGGCGCTCATCATCACATCCTTGCTGATCATTCCCGCCGCCACCGCCCGCCGCTTCAGCCAGACGCCGGAGCAGATGGCCGGCTTTGCGGCCCTGATCGGCTGCCTCGCCGTGCTGGGGGGCCTGACCCTCTCCTGGTACCAGGACACACCCGCAGGCCCCTCGGTCGTGGTCTGCGCCACCAGCCTCTTTATCCTGAGCCAGTTCAAGAAAGCCTGAGCCTGGAGTGGCCTGATCCTAGTTATCAGGCCGCTCACACCCTCGACCCCTCGTTCATCGCCAGCCCCTGTTTATCCTGAGCCAACAGCTCGCCGGGCTAGAGCGGCATGCTCTGGCGCGTCTCCATCATCAGCCACTGGCGCAGCCGGCTGATGGCGGGCTCATGGGCCCGGGATCGCTTGCAGGTGAAGTAGAAGGCATCCCCCGTCTCCAGCTGGTGCACCGGCAAGGCCACCAACTGGGGATCGTCCGGTCGCAGCATGTAGTCGTTCACGAACGCCACCCCCTGATCCCAGGCCGCCGCCTCCATCGCCAGCAGCACATGACTGAAGTGGTGCATCCGCGCCTCGTCCGGAATGACCAGCCCCCCCGCCTTGGCCCAGCGCTGCCAATCCTCCCCCCGCGCCTTGTAGATGGACTGCACCGAGAGCAGCGACAACTGCCAGATGGCGGCAGGCCACTCTCCCTCCACCTGCTGCAACAGGCGACGGCTGCAGACCGGAAAGAGCCGCTCCCGATAGATGAGATCGTGGCAATAGCCGCGCCCGTGGGGGGAGACAGTGATGAAGCAGTCCGCCACCCGATCGGAGAGTTCGGGATCTTCCGCCACCATCTCGAGGCTCAGATCCAGCTCGGGGTAGAGCTGGCGCAGCCCGGCCAGCCTGGGGATCAGCCACTTCACCGCGAACGAGCTGTAGACTGCGAGCCGCAGCCGCATCTCGCCGCCACCGCGCAGCTGTTCGCTGCTCTGGGCTATCTGGCCGAGCCCGGCGGAGATCCCCTCGAAATAGCTCTCCCCCTGGGCGGTCAGTGACAGCAGGCGCCCCTGGCGCAGCAGCAGCCGCTCCCCCAGAAAATCCTCCAGCAGGCGGATCTGGTGGCTGACCGCGCTCTGGCTGACATTGAGCTCCAGGGCCGCACGGGAGAAGCTGAGCAGGCGGGCAACCGCCTCGAAGTATTGAACGGCGCGCAGGGGAGGTAGTTTCATTATCCAAAATTCTCATGGATGGTGATTTTTTATCATTTTACTGGATAACGGGCGTCAGACTACCCTTCCCTCATCTAACGTGGGAGGTGGTATGAACGCAGTCGGGATTGGCATCCTCTATCTGGTGCTGGGCAACATGGTGGCGGTCTTCTCCGATGCGCTGGTCAAGGTGCTGGAGCCGAGCCAGCCGGTGTTCCAGTTCGTCTTCTTCCGCCAGCTCTCCGCCGCCCTCCTGCTGGCGCCCTGGCTGCTCTGGTCCTGGCGGCGCAACCCGCCGGTGGCCATCAAGTGGCACCTGCTGCGTGCCCACATCTGGGCGATCGGCGTCTGCCTGATGGTGGTCGCCCTCACCCGCTTGCCGCTGGCCACCGCCAACGCCCTCTTCTATGCGGCCCCGCTGCTGATGGTGCCGCTCGCGGTCTGGCTGGCAGGGGAAGCGCTGTCGCGCCAGAAGGTGCTGACGGCCCTGGTGGGTTTCATCGGTGTGCTGATAGTGTTGCGCCCGACCGAGGTGAACTGGGCCGCCCTGGCGGCGCTCGGGGTGGCGCTCTCCATGGCGGTCAACAACCTGCTGATCAAGCGGATCCCCCTCAAGCAGCCCATAGCCCAGACCCTGTTCTTCACCAACGTGCTGAGCATGCCCATCATACTGGCGCTGGCCTGGTGGGAAGGGGGAGCCTGGCAGTGGCAGATGTGGTGGCCCGCCTTCGGCTCCTCGGCGCTGATCATGGTCTATGCGGGCTTGTGCGTGGTGGCCTATCGCAAGGCGGAGGCGAGCAAGATCGCCTCGGCGGAATACACGGGCCTGCTGATGGCGGTCGCCATCGGGGTCTGGTTGTTCGACGAGCAACCGGGTCTGCCGCTGCTGCTGGGGTGCCTGTGCATCATACTGCCGCTGGTCGCCATGGCGCGCGGCAAGTCAAAGCCGCTGGCAGAGCCGGCGGTCTGAATCAGAGCAGCAAGGGGGCAACCCTCTGCTGCAGATGGGGGATCACCTCCTGCTCGAACCAGGGATTCTTCTTGAGCCAGAAGGTGTTGCGGGGCGAAGGGTGCGGCAGCGGCAACCAGGCCGGGCCATAGTCAGCCCAGTTGCGCACCGTCTCGGTAAGCGAATCCTTGCCCGCATCACGCAGATAGTGCCGCTGAGCGTACTGGCCGATCAGCAGGGTCAGCTCTATGTTGGGCAACAGCATCAGCACCTTGTCGTGCCAGGTGGGCGCGCACTCGGGTCTGGGCGGCAGATCCCCCGACTTGCCCTTGCCGGGGTAGCAGAGCCCCATCGGCATGATGGCGATGCGGGACTCGTCGTAGAAGGTGGCCTTGTCCACCCCGAGCCAGTGCCGCAGCCGATCGCCTGAGGGATCATCCCAGGGGATGCCGCTGGCATGGACGCGGGTACCGGGCGCCTGACCGATGATCAGCAGGCGAGCACGCTCGCTGCCGCGGATCACCGGCCTGGGTCCCAGCGGCAGGTGGGCCTCGCACAGACGGCAGGCCCGGATCTGTTCAAACAGCAGGTCGAGTCGGTTCATGGCCTGATGGTAACAGAGTTTCCGGCAGGATCCCGCTTGTGGAACCGGCGGCAGATACTTATCATGCGGCCACATTTGTTTAATTTAATAAACGGAAAGCGATGAAGAACTGGCTGGGCCCCGGCAGTGCGGCCCTCTCCTTCGTGCTCTGGGGCATGCTGCCCCTCTATTACCAGTTCATGCCCGAGATCAACATGTGGGAGTTGCTCTCCCACCGGGTACTCTGGTCTGTCATCCTGCTGGGCGGCCTCTTCCTGCTGCTCGGGGTGCGGGTCCCCTGGGCACGCCTGCGCAGCGAGCCCCGCCAGCTTGGCCTCATCCTGCTGGCGGGCCCCGTCATGTCCATCAGCTGGTGCATGTTCACCTGGTGCCTGACCACGGGCCAGGTGCTGGCCACCAGCCTCGCCTTCTTCATGACGCCGCTGTTCAACATCGCCTTCGCCGTGCTCTTCCTCAAGGAGCGACTCACCCCCCAGAAACATCTGGCGGTCGCCCTGGCCCTGGCGGGGCTGGCCTACATGCTGTTCTCCTACGGCGAACTGCCCTGGTTCTCCCTGATCATGGGGGCCAACTTCGCCTTCTACGGCCTCATCAAGAAGAAGGTGCGCCACGATGCCGGTGTCAGCCTCTATCTCGAGTCCCTGGCCCAGCTTCCCGTCGCCCTGCTGATCCTCGCCTGGCTGGGGCTGCACGGCATAAGCCAGTTCATGGCCGGTGACTGGGCCGACAAGCTGCTGCTGATGGGCACAGCCCCCGCGACCCTGCTGCCGGTGGGGCTGTTCTGCTACGCAGTGGCACGCACCCGCATGAGCACTGTTGGGCTGCTGCAATACATAGAGCCGAGCCTCGCCTTCCTGCTCGCCATCTTCTGGTTTGGCGAGATCCCGGATCCGGTGAAATCGGTGGGCTTCGCCTTCGTCTGGGCCGGCCTGCTGGTGAGCCTGCTGCCCCTGCACCTGCTCAGGCGCGGCGGGGTACAGTGGAAAGAGTCGTGAGCGCCAGTATCGCGGCAGCTGGGCTGTCCCCCCGCTGGTTTATCTATCTGGTGCGCACCGGCGCGGGCTCGCTCTATGCGGGGATCAGCACGGATCCCGAGCGGCGCCTGCGCCAGCATCAGAGCGGCAAGGGCGCCCGCTCCCTGCGTGGCAAGGGGCCGCTGACCCTGGTGTGGCGCCAGGGGGTGGCAGACAAGGGCGAGGCACTGCGCCTCGAATATCGCCTCAAGCAGCAGAGCAAGGCATTCAAGGAGCGCCTGGTACTCGACCCCGAACTCTGGCACGACTGGAGCCAGCCCTGGCTGAGCGTCGCCGCGACCCCCATCAATCCGTCCCCCTGAACCAGCCGCCATAAAAAAGGCCACCCAAAAGGGTGGCCGTAAAGGGTCAGGGAGGTTTAACGGTAGGTGTTCGACTGCTTGCGCCTGTTGCTGAGCAACCAGCACACTGCCAGCACCAGCAGCAACCAGGGCGCCAGCTTGATGATGAGGGCAAACATGCCGGCCAGGGCGCCAAACAGCACGAAGACCCCGCTTACCAGCAGCATGGCCAGCACGGTAAAACCGGTCAGCGCCATGGTCACCAGCACCAGCATCAAGACGATAAATTCCAGCATGTTGTGCTCCTCACAGGCTTGCAGTGGCCGGCGGGTCTGATCCGGGGATCAGTCCAGCCAGCGTTTCAATTCACGACGGGGCGGCATCACCAGCACCGCCAGCAGATAGAGGGCCAGGGCCAGGGGCGGCATCAGGATAAGCGCCAGCAAGGCCAGCACCCGCACCGTCACCCTCGAGATCCCAAGCCCGTTGGCCAGACCGGCACAGACCCCGGTCAGCTTGCGATGGGCCAGATCTTTGGGCCAGGGGCTCATGGTTATGCCTCCGCCTTCCGGCTTTTCAGGCGAGCCAGCTCGCGCTCAATCTCATCGTTCAACTCCAGCTCGCGGAACTGGGCCTCCAGCGAGGGATTCTGCCCCAGAGTAGCCGCCTCCAGCTGGGCTTCCAGCTGATCGACCCGGCCCTGAAAGCCGTCGAAGCGGGCCATCAGCTCATGCATGCGCTGGTTGTCCACCTGGGCGCGGGCACGGATCCGGCTGTGGGCAGTCTGTTCGCGCAGGGTCAGCATCTTCTGCTTCTCGCGGGCCTCGGTCAGCTTGGTCGCCAGCCGCTCGCTGTCGGCGATGAGCTGGGCCAGCACCTCGGCTACCCGGGCCTTGTCCTGCTCCAGTTGCTCGCACTTCTTGACCTCGGCCAGCTTCTCCGTGAGGGCGGCACGGGCCAGATCCTCACGTCCCTTCTGGATGGCGAGCTCGGCCTTGGCAGACCACTCCTGGATCTGGTGGCGCAGCGCCTGCTGATGGCGCTCCAGCTGTTTCTGTTCGGCGATGACGCGGGCAGCCTGGGTTCTCATCTCTATCTGCACCTGCTCCATCTCTTCGATCATCAGACGCAGCATCTTTTCCGGCTCTTCGCTCTTGTCGAGCAGGCTGTGCAGGTTGGCATTGATCACGTCAGTCAGGCGGCTGAATACGCTCATGGTCTGGCTCCTTGTTCATGGGGATGGCTATCTCTTCCCATGGCATTACAAGAGCCGTGCCAAGATAATTTATTGTTGTTTTACAGATAGATGGAGATTCGACGTTGCCATCTCAAGGCCATGAGTTGGTAAAAATGGCCAACATGGTGGTGATATTAACCAATAAAAAAGGGAGCCGGCGGCTCCCTTCATGCAGTTGGGCTCAAACCTCAGGCGGCCGGGCGATGGCCCAGCTTGCCATCCAGCTCCGCCAGCTTGGCTTCCATCTTGGCCCGGCAGGTATCCGACAGATCGCGGATGCCGGCGGCGCCGTGCTCCTTGCTGCACAGGGGGGGCAGCATCTCCAGCAGCACCTCGCCGTTGTCCCAGCGGTTCAGGTCAACCTGACCGAAGTAGCTGGAACAGACGATGGGCACCACGGGCACTTCGGCCTGGACGGCGGTGTGGAAGGCACCGGCCTTGAACGGCAGCAGACCGCGGCCCTGCGAGCGGGTCCCTTCCGGGAACATCCAGATGGAGGTGCCGTGGTGCTTGATGCGATCCACCACCTGGCCTATGGTGCCGATGGCGCGGGAGCGGTTGGATCTGTCGATCAGCACGTTGCCGGAGAGCCAGAAGATGAGGCCGAAGAAGGGCAGCCACAGCAGGCTCTTCTTGCCCACCGCCACCACGCCGGGGCGCACGGCACCGGTCACGGTGAAGATGTCGAAGTTGCTCTGGTGATTGCAGACATAGACGGCAGGCCCCGCCGACTTGACCTCGTCCGGAATGGTGACCCGGACCTTGAGCCCGATGAGCGGGCAGACGGCATGGTACATGCGGGCGAAAACATAGACGTTGTTGGGGTGGCGCGGACGCACCAGACAGAGCAACAGACCAAACACGAACCAGAAGATGAGCAGCAGGGTAAGCAGCAGCACACGGGCAAGTTTGAGCATCGAACACCTCGGAATTTGACTCGGCGCAGTATACTGGTCCCCCTTTTAGCGAACAAGCGTTCGCCAGACAGAACCGACCACCCCAGATGGAACATGTGGTCGCATCGAATCCCGCTGGCTTGCTCACGCCACCATTGATCGATAGGATATGCCCCATTCAACAGGGTAGGACGAGCATGATTTTGCGACAACGCGTGGCGACAAGACTCCTGCTGCTGGTCTGCATCCTGGTGCTCAACTGTGCGGCCCAGCCGCTGGCCAGGCTGGCACAGCTCGACCAGGCCCTGAGCTGCCAGATGCTCCCCCTCTCCTCGTCCAGCGCCGATGCCGACGAGGGGCAAGCCGCGACGCCCCAGCCCAGCAGTTGCCAGCTCAACGGCAAGTGGCTCAGTGCCGCCAACCTGCTCTGCGCCGAGCAGATCTTCTTTGCCATCGCCTTCGTGATTGCCCTGCTGGCTCCCCTGTCGCGCCGCGCCCCTGCGCTTCCTCCTCCCATCAACATCTCGCCTCCCGAACGGCGACTGCACCTCACCCTGTGCGTCTGGCGGGAATGAGTCTGCGGCGGTTTTCTCCACCCTGACTTTCATTTTCAAGAGACAAACACATGTCAAACATCATCAAGACCGCCCTGTTGCTGAGCGGTCTGCTGTGGCAATCCATGGGGTTGGCCAGCGACACCGGCTGGCTCACCAGCCCCCAGAACGATCACGCCAAGGTGCGGCTGCAAGCCGACACCCGGGATCCCGCCGCCCCCCGGGTGCTGCTCAGCCTGCAGCTTGAATCCGGCTGGAAAACCTATTGGCAGAACCCGGGGGAAGGCGGCATAGCCCCCGAGATCCTCTGGGATCAGCCCGAACCGGCGGCGCAGTGGCACTGGCCAGTGCCCAGACGGTTCGACGTCAGCGGCATCTCGACCCAGGGCTACCAGGGGGACGTCAGCCTGCCCATCAGCCTCACCCGCAGCGGCGGCGAGGCACTGACGGGCACCCTGCGCCTCTCGACCTGCAGCAACGTCTGCATCCTGACCGACTACCCCTTCACCCTGGCGCTGGATGGCGCTGCCCCTGAGGGGTTCGACCTTGCCTATGCGAAGGCGATGAGCACCCAGCCACAGGCCATGCCGGACACTGTGACCCTCAAGGCGGGCTACCGGCAGAACCAGTTGCAACTGACCGCAGACAACCCCCAGGGCTGGCAGGATCCCCAGGTGTTCCTCCAGCGCCTGGAGGGGGCCGAATTTGGCGAGCCCAGCCTGGAGGTGCAGGGCAACACCCTGATCGCCCGCATTCCGGTCAGCGATGGCTGGCAGGGGGATGCCCCCGATATCCGTCATCAGCCACTCGGGTTGGTACTGGCGAGCGGCGAGCAGGCCTGGCAGAGCGAGGTCCGCATAGGTGAGCCCCTGACCCTGCCGAGCGGCGGCCGTTCGCTGCTCTGGCTGCTGGGAGCCGCGCTGCTGGGGGGGCTCATCCTCAACCTGATGCCCTGCGTGCTGCCGGTGCTGGCCCTCAAGCTGGGATCCGTGCTGCAACTCGAGAGCCGGGAGCGCCGCCCGGTGCGCCTGCAATTCCTGGCGGCCAGTGCCGGCATCCTGGTCTCCTTCTGGGCGCTGGCGCTGATGAGCACCCTGCTGCGCGCCACCCAGGGGGCCGTCGGCTGGGGCATACAGTTCCAGAGCGTCTGGTTTATCGGCTTCATGGTGGTGGTGACGGCGCTGTTCTGCGCCAATCTGCTGGGGCTGTTCGAGCTGCGGCTGCCGAGCAACCTCAATACCCGCCTGGCCACCAGCGGCGGCCAGGGCCTGGGGGGTCACTTCCTGCAGGGCTGCTTTGCCACCCTGCTGGCCACCCCCTGCTCCGCGCCCTTCCTCGGCACTGCGGTCGCCTTTGCCCTCGGGGCGCCGCTGGGTCAGCTCTGGCTCATCTTTACCGCGCTGGGTGTGGGCATGAGCCTGCCCTGGCTGCTCATCGCTGCCGTCCCTCGCCTGGCGCTCTGGCTGCCGAAGCCGGGCCGCTGGATGGGGCGCCTGCGCACCCTGCTCGGCCTGATGATGCTGGGCTCCAGCCTCTGGCTGCTCAGTCTGCTCGGCAACCACATAGGCCCCTTCTGGATGCTGATCCTGATGGCGCTGATGCTGGTCGCCCTGCTGCTGGCCGTGGTGTGGCGCCACGGCATACGGGCGCTGACTTTGGGGCTGGCACTGGGCTGTTTGCTGGGCGGGGCCCTGCTGCTCGGTGGCGCCTTCACCCTGGACGGCAAGCCCCAGCAGGACAGGGTCGACTGGCAGCCGCTCTCCGAGCAGGCCATCAGACTGGCGCTGGCCCAGAACAAGCGAGTCTTCGTCGATGTGACCGCCGACTGGTGTATCACCTGCAAAGCCAACAAATTCAACGTACTGCTGCGAGATGACGTGCAACAGGCCCTGAGCGCACCCGATGTGGTGGCCCTGCGCGGGGACTGGAGCCGCCCTTCCGACAGCATCGCCAGCTTCCTGCGCCAGCGCGGCAGCGTGGCCATTCCCTTCAACCAGATCTACGGGCCCGGCCTGACGGATGGCGAGATCCTCTCCCCCCTGCTGGACCGATCGACCCTGCTTGCCACCCTGGCGCAAGCCGGTATTGCCCCCTCTCAAGGAGAAAACAAATGAAACCGACCCTGCTCGCCCTGACCCTGCTGGGCACACTCTTGACCCCGGCCCTGCACGCCGCCCCCTTCACCCCGGAGCAGGAGGCCCGCATCAAGGAGCTCATCCGCGAGACCCTGGTCCAGAATCCGAAGATCCTGGATGAGGCGGCCGAATCCTGGGAGAAACAGAACGCCGCCGATCAGGCGGCCCAGCTCGGCGACTTCATCAAGGGCAACAAAGACGTGCTGTTCAACAGCGCCACCAGCCCGCGCCTGGGGGCCAAGAACCCCAAGCTGACCCTGGTGCTCTTCACCGACTACAACTGCCCCTACTGCAAGCAGTTCGACCCAGCGGTGACCAAGCTGCTCAAGGCCTATCCGAACGATCTGGGGTTGGTGATCAAGCTGCTGCCGTTCAAGGGACAGACCTCCGCCAAGGCGGCCCAGTACAGCCTGACCCTGTGGCAGCAGGATCCGGCCCGCTTCCTCGCCCTGCACGACAAGCTGATGAGCAAGCAGGGCATGCTGACCGAGGCGGACATCAACAAGGCGCTGGCGGCCACCGGTAATGTGGCGCTCAAGCCTGAGGGCAAGGCCACCGAGGAGCTGCGCAATAGCCTGCGCATCGGTACCCTGCTTGGGGTGCAGGGCACACCGGCGACGCTTATCGGCAACCAGCTGGTGCCGGGCGCGCTTCCCTATGAACAGCTCGAACAGCTCGTGAAAACTGAACTGGCGAAACTGGGGTAACCAATGACCGAGACAGTCACACCCAGACCCCGCTGGCGACGCTGGGGCAAGGAGGCGCTCTGGCTGCTGCTGTTTGCCCTGATCATCTCGACCGTGCTGGATCTGTGGCGCAGCCCGGCGCTGCCAGAAGACAGCCCGCTGCCTGTGCTGACCCTGCAAGATGGCACCCAGGCCGACCTGCAGGCCATGAGCCGGGACAGGCCGCTGCTGGTCTACTACTGGGCCAGCTGGTGCGCCGTCTGCCGCTTCACTACCCCGACGGTGGAGCAGCTCTGGCAAGACGGCGGTAACCTGCTGACGGTGGCGCTGCGCTCCGGCGACGACGCCAGGTTGCAACAGGGCATGGCCAGGAAGGGGCTGACCTTCCCCACCCACAACGATGAGCAGGGGGCGCTAGCCGCCCGCTGGCAGGTGAGCGTCACCCCCAGCTTCCTCATCATCAAGGAGGGCAAGGTGGTGAGCAGCACCACGGGCTGGAGCAGTCGCTGGGGCTTGCAGCTGCGGCTGCTGTGGGCCAGCTGGCTGGCTTGAGCCCCATCACAATGAGCAGAGCCCGGTATGACTACCGGGCTCTTTTTTTATCTGAAGGCCGAACTTGCTGATGCGCCCTCTATTGCGCCGGTGACATGGCCCCCTGCCCGATCCGGGCCTTGACGCTGGCCCGCTCGGCCTCGTCGATCACGCCGTCAGCGTTCTTGTCCAGACGGGTGAAGAGGCTCTCATGGCGCTGGATGAACTGCGCCTTGGTCGTATCCTGCATCGGCCTCATGTTGCCCATCTTGCCCGGCATGGCCTTGCCCGATTGCTTCATCGCCTCTTGCATCTTGGCCATGGCGACCTCCTTCTCGGCAACCGACAGGGTGCCATCACCGTTGCTGTCTTGCCGGGCGAAGCGCTGCTCGGCTCTCTCCATAAACTGGGCCTTGGTGACATCCCCCTTGAGCAGCACCAGCGGCTCATCGAGGCTCTCATCGGCGGCGATGGCGAGGCCGCCCAGCAGTACCAGAGGCAGAAGATAAAGTTTGAACATGGCGGTTAATTCCTTTTGGTGGCCGCGATCTTGTCGAGGCCTGATGAGGATCGCCAGGGCAGGTCCCTTGTCACATGCACGTCCGGCGATTTGGTACCGGCATGGGCGCACTGTCGCCCGTCACGGATACCCTCTGTCAGTGTAGTCCCCATGCAGGGGCCCCATGCCAGACGGGCTGGCAAGCCGCTTAATGACGACCGGGCTCCCCGTTCGCCCCGGGTCGCTGCCATATCGCCTCCTATTCATGGCGGTGGCCGGTGGTTTCCGTTAAAATGACGGGTTTTTACCGTGCCTGGTTCCCCAAGCCCCATCAGGCGCCAGCATTGTGACTCTGATGATGCCAGTGATGCAGGATCTGCCATGAACAACTACTTTCGGGTGCTGGGCGTCAAGTCCAACGCCAGCGAAAACGACATCAAGAAAGCCTATCGACGGCTGTCTAACCAGTACCACCCCGACAAGCTGCTCGGGGCGACGGATGAAGAGCGAGAGCAGGCAGCCCTCAAGCTGCATCAGGTGAAGAAGGCATACGAGGTGCTTTCCGATCCCAAGGCGAGAGCCGCTTTTATCAAGGATTTCAACAACGTCATCGTGACCGATCCCGCTGCTGCCATGCAGGAGATGTGGGACCAATTCTACCCCTGAGGGCGCTATGCAAAAAAAATGGGACCAGGCTCGACTCAAGGCGCTGCAAAGTGATGCCAGCGAGAACATCGAATCCTACCGGGATCAGGATCAGCCCAAGGCACTCGAGCAGTTCACCGGCAAGATGAAGGCCCTGCTGCTGGCCGACATCAGCATGCTGGAGTTCATGCCCGAATACCTGCCGCTGGCCCTCTATGGCCGGGTGCAGTTCCCGCCCAAGGCGAAGCCGCAGTGGGCCAGGTGGCTCGCCGACGACGTACAACCCTCATGGGACGAGTTCAAGGTGTCGGTGGCCTTCAACAACGCCGATCTGCCGCTGGTCAAGGCGGTGCGGGCCCAGAGCGAAGATCAGCTGATCGAAGCCTGCGCCGTGCTCTACCTGCTGGACAACCCCCTGCCCCGCGGTGGCCGTCGTGCCGATGACGACTTTGATCTACGCGACGACGAAGATGACGACGGGGAAGATGCCGACGCCGACTATCATGGCGGTGATGGCGAAGAAGACGATCAGGACATGTACGACGAAGTGCGTTTCTAATTTGAGGCAAAGCATGAACAGTCTGATAGAAATTACCGCCATCGAGATCAAAGAGCTGGCCGTGGTCGAGCCCAAGCAGGCCAGCGAAAAGTTCGAGCTGATCGCCAAGACGATGTCCGACGAGCAACTGGCCGAAGTCATTGAAAAAATTGATATCGTCACCCTGACCCAGATCAACGGCCAGCACGACATCTCCTTCCCGTCCATCATCTCCGAGCTGATGACCCCGGAGCGGATCCGCGACATCGTCTGCCAGCAGCCTCTCTACTGGGAGGAGGCCATCAAGAACAATGCCGAGGAGCTGCAACAGCACACCTTCGACTTCCTCAACTACCTGATCCGCACCCAGGACAGCGAGGCCAAGCAGCGCGAGATCCTGGAGTGCATCGCCGAGGATCCCGCCGGGCTCTTCTACCTCGCCATCCCCTTCATCGAGTTCTACCGTGGCGATCGCTATGAGGATGAAGAGGGCTATAGCGATGGCCTGCACGCCGAAGAGGAAGATCTCGAGGAGTCCCTCGCCTACAGCGAGCGCCAGCAGAGCGAGGATGCCCACGACTACCCGCTGGATGATCCGAGAAGCCTGTTGATGCTGATCCGCGAGCAGGCTCCCGAGGTGGAGAAAGCCATCAAGTCGCTGCTGCGCAGCGAGAACGCCACCTGGGAGGGGATCATCAACAAGTTCGCCAACGAGCTGGTGATGCAAGCCAAGGAGAAGAATCAGGTCAGCGACGAGTACGACGAAGTGGACGACATGTTCAGCTTCCTGGATTGAGGAGAGCCCTATGCAACTAGTCATCCGCGAGGCCAACGAAGGCCCCTTCCTCACCCAGGTGCTGCGCTTTGGCGCCGAGCGTGAACTCCTGAGCGCCCAGCAACTTGCCGCCATCAAGGGCAAGGCGGTGCTGATGAGCCTGAAATTCGCCGACAAGTACTACAACAAGTACAAGATGCACCTGCTGGAGCAGGCCGCCCACGACGTCATCGGCGTGGTGAGCTTAGGGTTGCAGGAGCTATCCGGGCGCGACACGGCCCGGGCGCTGGCCCTGCTGCAGGCGCCGGAAGGCCCCATCAAGCCGTTCCAGAAAGGCTGGTCCATGCTGATCTCCGTCAGCCCCAGGCAGACCGGCAACAGCCTCTATGGGGACGTGGATGCCAGGCTGCTGGACAAGATCTCCAGCCCTCCCGATGTGGAGGAGTGGCAAGGGTGGCAGGAGTACGAGAAGGCACTGACCGAGCACAACAAGGTCCGCCTGATGGGGCTCATCGATCAGCACTTCTTCGCCTGCGAGAGCGATCACCCCGCCATGGAAGACAAGCTGGCCGAGGCCCTGCTCTACCGCATCCTCTGCGGCAAGGGCAGCGGCGCCGCGCCCCTCAAGGTGAAACAGGATCTCAAGCGCAGGCTGGCGCGGGAGATTGAGCTCGACGAGGCCTGGTACGACACCGCGCATCTGACCACCCAGCTTGCCCTCATGCTCGCCGAGCTGCCCGCCGACATGGCCGCCGCCCTGCGCCAGGAGCTGAGCCCGGGCTTCGTGCCCAACCTGCTGCACACCCTGGGGTTTGTGCGCCAGTACCAGCAGCAGCAAAGGGAGAACGCCTCGCCGGAGAAGCTCGACAACTTCGAGATGCGCGCCGGCCTCAGGCACCCCCTGCTCGGCTGGCCCCTCTACCACGACTTCTAGGGCGCTTGTCTGCCTTGAGAACTTGTCCCCCAACGCCCGGCTCGCCGGGCGTTGTCATCTCTGGGCCCCCGCACAAGCGCCGCCAATAAAAAGTGCCCCTATAAGCGCTAGCGTACAGACGCCCCTGCCGGGGTGAGGGAAGATGGCCCCATCACGAACAGGCGCAGGTCGCGCCGACCGATATACGGCCCCCTGGCGCGTCATCCCCTGCGCCCTGGCGTCCCCTGAACCAACCACTATCCGGGCTGATGCGTCGGGGTCCGGGTCGGGATCGGCAACCCCACCGGGATGGTTTGCCGCATACCCCAGGCGCATTGCACAACATCAAGAGGTAACCCCATGAACAAGCTCCATGGTTTGACACGAGGGGCGGTGGCAATGGCCCTGCTGATTGGCCTGGCAGCCTGCTCCGGCATGTCGCAACAGGGCAAGAGTACCGCCGTGGGTGCCGGCATAGGTGCCGTCGGCGGCGCCGTCCTGACCGGAGGTAGCGCGGCCGGCACCATAGGTGGTGCCGTCGTCGGTGGCGTCATCGGCCACGAGATCAAGAAGTAGGTCTCCCCCTCCCTTCTCATCCAGCGCCCGATCCGTCGGGCGCTGTTCTGCCTGAACTCATGACCTCCAATGCCGGCCGGGTGGCGCCAACTACCTCCTCAGCGTCATTGGCCCACATTTAGTCAGGGATATAATGGCGCCCTCATACCGACCGCAGGGGAACGCAGTGAGCAGAAAGCCGGACCGCATTACCGCCATGCAGCAGATCATCGACGCCGTGAAGCAAGAATTCCCGCTCTATCAGCCAGATACCTTCAAATGCGGGCCGGACAACAGCTGCATCGGCTGCCCCAAGAAGCTGATGGAGCTGGTGGATACGGATCTCTGCTACTGGCAATATCAGATCCAGCGCGGCATTGCGCCCAGCTTCGACGAGCTCAACCGCTTCGGCAAGATGTGCAAGAACATCCGCCGGGCGCTAGTGCGCAGCGGCCGCATCCCCGCCTGATGCTCTGCATCCATATCTGATAAGGTGTGACCGACAGGCCCGGATCGGGCACAAGCGAGAAGGAGACCAAGATGACCCAGGAGCGGATCCAGACCCGATATAAGCTGGCGGGCCCCTTTGCCACTCAGGCCGAGTTGGAGCAGGCCATAGCCCGGGCAATAGAGCACCACAAGCAGGACTTCTTCCCCCTGCTGGAGCGACTGGTGGACGTGGGGGACACCAGAGTCAACCTGAGCCAGCAGAACCCGCTGCGGGTGCTTGGCATAGCGCTCGACGCCACAGGAGCCACGGGCACGGCCCAGCTCAACTACGAGTCCAACTTCGCCGAGAGCTGCCTCATCATCAACGAATATGACCAACACCAGACCAGCGTGCCTTTTCGCCTGGAAGGGGATGAGCTTGTCTTCGACCTTGAGCTGCCCATCCCCTGGAATTTCAATAATTAATACTTCGGCGGTGCGATTCACCTTGTTTATTGCGCACTGCCGGCTCTTGAGCACTGATAAGGACATTAGATGCAGATTCACCAGGCAACCTCCGTTGATATCGACGATCTCACCCTCTTGTTTGATGCCTATCGCCAATTTTATGGACAGGCTCCGGCGCCCATGGCCGCAGCCGCCTTCATTGCCGAACGTCTTGCCAAAAGTGAGTCTGTTATCTTTCTGGCTCGCGGTGAGACGGGTGAAGCCATTGGCTTTGCCCAGCTTTATCCCGCCTTCTCATCCGTTGCGATGAAGCGGATGTGGTATCTCAACGATCTGTTTGTCGCAGCATCGGCCCGCCAGCAAGGAGTCGCGAGAGCCTTGCTAAAACAGGTGGCGACCTTTGCCAGGGAGACGGACGCACTGACGGTCAAACTGGCCACAGCCGTATCCAATCTGCCCGCAAAAGCACTCTACGAATCGGAGGGATATCAAAAGGTTGTCGCCTTTGATCACTACACCCAAGGGGTTTAGCGAGCAGGGTTGAGCGACGCAGTCTCATCGACCATGGCGCTGTTCCCGTCGCCACAGGCAAAGAGGGGGAAAATATTGGTTGTTCGTAAAATTGCGGCAACCAAAAAGGCAGGTGCTTCGCAATAACAGCTTGATGGTCGGCCGTTAAATAAAGAGGCTGGCGTGGCCACTCAGCCGCCCCACTTGGTGTAGGGTTGTCTTCATGCCAACTGAATGAACTATCGGGGGTCAGCATGGGTGAGCACCAATCAGCATCAATGCCGGTATTGAATGACGGTGATTACTATGGCGTCGAGCGCAAAAGTGCCGGGGACTTCCCCTTCTATCGCCAATCCCCAAATGCCTTGTCTGGCCGCAGCTGGGTGCTGATCCTGCTGGGGGTGGTGCTGGGTTTTGCCGTGCTGACGGCGCACATAGGGTTTTATAAAACCACGGCGGGCGGCTTTGTCCCCGCCATCCTGTTTCCTCTCATCCCCCTGGCCGTGCTCGCCATGGTGGCGGGGAAGGCATGGCGATCGCTGTTTCGAACACCGACGGGGCGGGATGTCCTCTTTATGCTGGCGATTGCCGGCGTCAACATCCTGGTCTCGGTCATCGTTGCCTTGGTACTGCAGCACCTGTTCAAGATGAGTGAAAACCCGGTCAACGCCATGCTGGCAGAGGCCTCCAATACGGCGCGCATCCTCTTTTATGTAAAAACGGCGCCCCAGCTCTTTGGCGAGGAGGTGGTCTCCATACTGCCTTTTCTGGCCATCCTCTGGTTTTGTCACACCAAGCTCAGCCTGAGCCGCAAGTCCGCCATCATCACCGCCTGGCTCTGCACCGCCCTTATCTTCGGGGCCATGCACCTGCCCACTTATGACTGGAATTTTCTGCAATGTTTTCTGGTGATTGGGACGGCCCGCATAGTGCTGCTGAGTGGCTACATCATCACCAAAAATATCTGGGTATCGACAGGCGCACACATCATCAATGACTGGCTGCTGTTTACCATCATGGTACTGCTGCGTGGTGGCCAGGCCGGCATATAAGACCAACAACAGGCCGGGGCATGATCACAGGAAAGGAGCCTTGCCGGCTCCTTTTTCCATTGCCCATAGAAAAGGCGAGGCCCTTGCCTCGCCTTCGCCTGCGTCGGATGGGCATCAGGTGAGATAGTAACGCCACGACCTGCTCGGCTCTGCATAGCCGACCCGGATGCAGAAGGGGGCAAGCTCGTGATTGGCCTGCTCCAGGCTGAGGGTTTGGTGGGCATCCTGCTGACACCACTGCACGAACTCGTCGCTGTTGAAGCTGTAGTGATCCCCGTGAAAGGCCCCGTGAGCCTCGATTAGCCCTATGGCTTTCTCCGTTTCCATATTTGACCTCCTGGCACTGTGCTGTTCCCTTCAAGGTTAGCGAGCAAGTGCGACTTGCGGGGCCTAATCGGCCAAATCCTTGACCTGTGGCAATCGGTAAAGGGGAGAGCAAGCCACCACAGCAGAAGCCATCGACCAGCAACAGAACCTTAAATAAAACAGAGGCAAGTAGGGTCGATTAGCGAAGCGTAATCGGCCGCACCGGTTATCCGGTCGCGAGCAGGCAAAAGAGAAAGGACGTAGGGTGCAATAAGCGAAGCGCATTGCACCGGCAACCTCGCGGGGTCAATAACGGTGCAATTCACCCTACCCTGTTCATTGCACCCTACGGTTACCTCCCCTCACCCTAGCCCTCTCCCAAGGGAACAAGCGCCTGCCAACCTGTGCCGTAGCTGTCACGCCATTCCAAAATCGCTGCGATCTGGGCTCCCTTCTCCCACTTTTTGCCATAAAACAGGGGGAGAAGGGTCAGGGATGAGGGGGATCAAGCCATCACAACAGAAGCCATAGACAAGCTACAGAGCGCTGAATCCAACAGGGGCGGCAGGGTCGATTAGCGAAGCGTAATCGACCACACCGCAATCTCCGTGGTTATGGATATTTGAGCAGATGGATTACCAGCAGAATCGCGGCAACCTGTTTTCGCGATCGTCTGATTACGCTTCGCTAATCAAACCTACGCAACGCTTAAAGCCCTGCTCATGAATCAGGCCTACACGCTATATGCCTTAAACTATTTTAATGTTAACTTATACAAGTTGACATCATTCACAAAGGAATGTCATGAATCGATACAATGATATTATTGAGTTACTAACCGAGGTTCACTTCAACATAACTCGGCTTGAAGAAAAATATGAAAAAGCAAAGAAGGATGAATCGATAAAAGATATACTTAGACCATTAGTGAAAACGTGCCTAGAGCACTTAAGAAGCGCTCTTGAATATTCTGCACAAGATATCTGGTCATCATATAACAACTGTTCAGCTAAATTATTTTTCCCCTATGGTGAAACTGAAGCTCTATTCAAAGCCAATGTAAAAAGAAATCTTCCAAAGCTTCACGAGCAACGAGATTTATATAATATAGTAGAGTCAATCCAACCACACGTCTGTGGGAATAACTGGTTGATTGAATTATGTAAACAAACTAATTTCAATAAGCATATTTCACTAGGAAGACAGGTACGTGAGAATTCAAAAAAATCAGTTACTCAAATAGGAGGGCTGGTTCGTATGGGTTCAGGCAGCACAGTAACATTCAAAGACTGCAATTATAATGGTATGCCATTAGGGTGGGGGAAGCCAGCGGTCATCTCAGGAGATATGTCTACTGAGGAAATCAGGAGGAATATAGCAATACCAATTCCGGTGTCCCGTGAATTCGAGTGGGTAGAATTTAAATTTGAAAACTCAGAACACGATACTTTAAATCTTATAAAAATATCACATCATAAAATCTCGCAATATATTGAGTGCCTAAGACTCGAACTAAGCAAACCCAAATACGTATAAACACTTATTCACCTCATAAATAGAAAGGGCGCTTTCGCGCCCTTTCTGCTAATTACCCTTCCTGATTTTCCCCGGCCACCGGCTCGGCACCGGCCACGGGTTCAATCTCGATGCGATCTACCCGCTGCAAGCCTCTTGGCAGCTTGGCGCCGCGGCGGCCGCGCTCGCCGCGGTAGTAGTCAAGATCCGAGGGCTTGAGGGTCAGCTTGCGCTTGCCGGCGAACAGGGTGACATATTGCCCCTGCGGGATAATGGCGGCCATCACCATAAACTCCTCCCGCGCCTTGACCCGCGCCGACGGAATGCTGATCAGCTTGTTGCCCTTGCCCTTGCCGAGCACCGGCAGAGTGCTGAGCGGGAACAGCAGCATGCGCCCCTCGTTGGAGATGGCCATGCAGAGATCGGTCTCTGGCGAGCCAATCTTCTGGGGTGCCATCACCAGGCCCCCTTCCGGCACCGTCAGCAGCGCCTTGCCGTTCTTGTTCTTGCCAATCAGGTCGTCATATTTGCAGACGAAGCCGTAACCGGCGTCACTGGCGATGAGATAAGGCTCGCCCTCATTTCCCATCACCAGATGGCGCACCTCTTCCCCCGCCCCCAGGGCGAAGCGGCCGGTGAGCGGCTCCCCCTGACTGCGAGCGGAAGGCAGGGTGTGCGCCTCCAGGGAATAGGTGCGGCCCAGGCTGGAGAGGAAGACTGCCTGCTGGTTGCTGCGCCCGCAGGCGTGGGCCAGATAGCCATCCCCCGCCTTGTAGGAGAGGCCGGCCACGTCTACGTCGTGGCCCTTGGCGGCCCGTACCCAGCCCTTGTCGGACAGAATGACGGTTACCGGCTCGCTCGGGGTCAGCTCTTTCTCGGTCAGGGCCACGGCGGTGGCACGCTCCACCAGCGGGGTGCGGCGATCGTCGCCGTACTTTTCGGCATCCGCCAGCAGCTCTTTCTTGAGCAGGGTGTTGAGGCGACGCTCGGAACCCAGGATCAGTTCCAGCTTGTCGCGCTCCAGCGCCAGCTCTTCTTGCTCGGCGCGCAGCTTGAACTCTTCGAGCTTGGCCAGATGGCGCAGTTTGAGCTCGAGGATGGCCTCGGCCTGGGTCTCGCTGATGTTGAAGCGCTCCACCATCACCTTGCCCGGCTCATCCTCGGTGCGGATGATCTCGATCACCTCGTCGATGTTGAGATAGGCCACCAGCAAGCCTTCGAGGATGTGCAGGCGGGCCAGCACCTTGTCGAGACGATATTGCAGACGGCGACGCACCGTCTCGCGGCGGAAAATGATCCACTCGGAGAGGATCATCTTGAGGGTCTTCACCTGGGGTCTGTTGTCCAGCCCCAGGATGTTGAGGTTGACCCGGTAGTTCTTCTCCAGATCCGTGGTGGCGAACAGGTGGGCCATCAGCCCCTCCACATCCACCCGGTTGGAGCGGGGAATGATCACCAGTCGGGTCGGGTTCTCGTGGTCCGATTCATCCCGCAGGTCGGTGACCATGGGCAATTTCTTCGCCACCATCTGGGCGGCGATCTGCTCCATGATCTTGGCGCCCGAGGCCTGATGGGGCAGCGCCGTGATGACGATGTCGCCATCCTCCTCGCTCCACACCGCCCGCTGCTTGATGGAGCCCTTGCCGGTCTCGTAGATTTTGCGGATGTCGTCCCGGGGCGTGATGATCTCGGCGTTGGTCGGGTAGTCCGGCCCCTGGATATGTGTCATCAACACATCCAGCCCCGCATTGGGGTTGTCCAGCAGCTCGGCGCAGGCAAGGGCCACTTCCCGCGCGTTGTGGGGCGGAATGTCGGTCGCCATGCCCACCGCGATGCCAGTCACCCCGTTGAGCAGTATGTGAGGCAGGCGGGCGGGCAGCACCACGGGTTCCTTCATGGTGCCGTCGAAGTTCGGCGTCCACTCCACAGTGCCCTGGCCGAGCTCGGAGAGCAGCAGCTCGGAGAAGCGCGACAGCCGCGCCTCGGTGTAACGCATGGCGGCGAAGGATTTGGGATCGTCCGGCGCACCCCAGTTGCCCTGACCGTCCACCAGCGGGTAGCGGTAGGAGAAGGGCTGGGCCATCAGCACCATGGCTTCATAACAGGCGCTGTCGCCGTGGGGATGGTACTTACCCAGCACGTCACCCACGGTACGGGCGGACTTCTTGTGCTTGGAGAGCGCGGACAGCCCCAGCTCGCTCATGGCGTAGATGATGCGCCGCTGCACGGGCTTGAGGCCGTCACCTATGTGGGGCAGGGCCCGGTCCATGATGACGTACATGGAGTAGTTCAAGTAAGCCTGTTCGGTGAAGGCGCGCATGGGCTGGCGCTCTACCCCGTCCAGACTGAGCTCGATAGCATCACTCATAAGGTTGTTCTCTTGCTAGGGTGCGCCACTGGGCGGCGCACCTGAAAGTCGGGTCGGCTGATGACAGAGGCCATTGGCTTAGATGATCGCAAGGTTGCCCTTCTCCTCAAGCCACTCGCGGCGATCCGGGGCACGCTTCTTGGCCAGCAGCATATCCATCAGCTGCAGGGTCTCGTCCCCCTCCTCCAGCTCGCCCATGGTGAGCTGCACCAGGCGGCGAGTGTTGGGATCCATGGTGGTTTCCCGCAGCTGTTTCGGGTTCATCTCACCCAGGCCCTTGAATCGGGTCACCATCACCTTGCCCTTCTTCTTCTCGGCCTCGACCCGTTGCAGCACGCCGTTCTTCTCGTCCTCGTCGAGGGCATAGAAGACCTCCTTGCCGATGTCGATCCGGTAGAGCGGCGGCATGGCCACATAGACGTGGCCCTTGTTGACCAGGGTTCTGAAATGCTTAACAAAGAGTGCGCAGAGCAGGGTGGCGATATGCAGACCGTCCGAGTCCGCATCCGCCAGTATGCACACCTTGCCGTAGCGCAGGCCGGAGAGATCCTCGGAGTCGGGATCCAGGCCTATGGCCACCGAGATGTCGTGCACTTCCTGGGAGGCGAGCACCTGACCGGCCTCCACCTCCCAGGTGTTCAGTATCTTGCCGCGCAGGGGCATGATGGCCTGGAATTCACGGTCCCGCGCCTGCTTGGCGCTGCCGCCTGCAGAGTCACCCTCCACCAGGAACAGCTCCCCCTGCATGGGGTCGGCGCAGTTGCAGTCGGTGAGCTTGCCGGGCAGGGCCGGGCCTTGCGTTATCTTCTTGCGCACCACAGTCTTGGCGGCGCGCATCCGGCGCTGGGCGCTGCTGATGCAGATCTCCGCGATCTGCTCCGCCAGCTCGGTGTTGCTGTTTAAGTAAAGGCTGAAGGCATCCTTCACCACCCCGGAGACGAAGGCCGAGCTCTGGCGGGACGACAGCCGCTCCTTGGTCTGACCGGCGAACTGGGGATCCTGCATCTTGACGGAGAGGATGTAGGCGCAGCGATCCCAGATGTCTTCCGGCGTGAGCTTGACCCCGCGCGGCAACAGGTTGCGGAACTCGCAGAACTCGCGCATGGCGTCCAGCAGGCCCTGACGCAGGCCATTGACGTGGGTGCCGCCGAGCGCAGTGGGGATCAGGTTCACATAGGATTCGGCGAGGCACTCGCCCCCTTCCGGCAGCCAGCACAGGGCCCAGTCCACCGCAGACTGCTCGGTGCTGAAGGCGCCGACGAAGGGCTGCTCCGGCAGGCAGGTGAACTGCTTGACCGCATCAATGAGGTAATCCTTGAGGCCATCCTCGTAGCACCACTCCAGCTTGATGCCGGTGTTCTTGTCGAGGAACTTGATGGTGAGGCCGGGGCAGAGCACGGCCTTGGCCTTGAGCAGATGCTCGAGCTTGGAGACCGAGAAGCGCGGCGAGTCGAAGTAGCGCGCCTCTGGCCAGAAGCGCACCCGGGTGCCGGTGTTGCGGCGCCCGCAGGTGCCTGTGATGGTCAGCTCCTGCACCTTGTCGCCGCGCTCGAAGGCGATGTCATAGACCTGGCCGTCCCGGCGCACCGTCACCTCGACCCGATCGGAAAGGGCATTCACCACAGAGATGCCCACCCCGTGCAGACCGCCGGAGAACTGGTAGTTCTTGTTGGAGAACTTGCCCCCCGCGTGCAGCTTGCAGAGGATCAGCTCCACACCGGAAACGCCCTCTTCCGGGTGAATGTCGACCGGCATGCCACGGCCGTCATCGATCACCTCGAGAGACTGGTCCTCGTGCAGGATCACCTCCAGGGTGCGGGCATGGCCCGCCAGCGCCTCATCGACGCTGTTGTCGATGACCTCCTGGCCGAGGTGATTGGGCCTGGTGGTGTCTGTGTACATGCCGGGGCGGCGACGCACCGGTTCGAGGCCATTGAGGACCTCAATGGCATCCGCATTGTATTGAGTGGACATGGAGGGCCTTGCGAATTGACGTTTGGAGGGAATCTTACTCGCTGGGAGGGTCTTGGACAAATAGGGCGGTGGCAAAGGGTGATCCAGAGAGGCTATGGCCCCGCAGGATCAGGCGGGTGTCAGTGCCTTGGGTTTCGCCAGCAACAAGGACGAGAGGGATCAGGCGGGCGCCAGGGCCGAGGGCTGCACCTGCAACAAGGACGATAGGGATCAGGCGGGCGCCAGGGCCATGGGCTGCACCTGCAACAAGGACGAGAGGGATCAGGCGGGCGCCAGGGCCGAAGGCTGCGCCTGCAACAGGGGGGAGAGGGAGCAATGGAGTCGCCACACCAGGCCCGCCAGCTCCCGGGCCGAGGGCTCGGGGTGATCGGCCAGGCCGAGGCTGATGCGATCCAGCTCGGCCAGGGTCTGATGGAGGGAGCCGTGTTGCACCCCCTGCTCGGTGAGGATCCCCTCAAGACAGCGCACGCAGGCGTCCCGCACCAGATAGAGTGCCGGCTCCCTGCCCCGCCACTGGCGCAGTTGCCAGACGATGTGGCTGCAGTTGAGCAGCACTACGCCCCAGCGCAGCACCCAGAGCCGGGCGCCCTGATCCTGCCCCTGACCGAGCTGGCTGATGCAGTGATAGATGAGGGATTCAAACTGGCTCTCGCTCTGCCGGGGCCTGGCGGCCAGCTGATCGATGAAGTGGCGGCGCAGGGAGCGGATGAGGCGGCGGCTCTTGCGCCTGTCCGAGCTGGGTCTGAGGATCTGGAACGCCAGTCCCGCCACCATGACCCCCAGCACCTTGCCGATGCTGTCGTTGACGAAGGTTTGATAGTCGTAACTCGGCGGGTTGGTGATGGCGAGGAAGGAGCCGAGCAGCACTATGAGCTGGCCCCAGAGCGCCGCCGACGAGGGGCGCTGCAACTTGATCAACTGCATGGTGATGAGCGCGGGGAACAGCAGGGCGCAGAACAGCCAGAAGTCGTCGATGCGGATCATCAGGCCGAACTTGACCGCGAAGCAGACCAGGCTCAGCAGCAGGATGGCCTGCAGCATGGTCTGGGTCCCCTTGGTCGGCGTCGGGGTGGCCGAATAGAGCACGCAGCAGATGGAGAGCAGGGTCAGGGCCGAGGCGCCCGACTCCCACTGGGTGTTGATCCAGAAGGCGCAGCCCAGCACCACGCAGAGGAAGGTGCGACCGCCGTTGTAGGCCGCCTCGACGCTGTCGTTGTAACGGGTGAGCGAGCTGTGGTGCGGCGGCGTGGGCCACTCCTGGCCGTCATAGGGCGCCAGCCGGCCGAGCCAGCGCTGGCACTCCAGATAGCTCCAGCAGAAATGGCGCAGGCGCAGCCAGAAGGTGCGGTGGCGAAAATCACGGCCCGACTCGGCCACGAAGGGAGCCAGCAGGCGGGCGATGCGGTATTTGTCGCAATCGGGCTCGCCCAGCGCGCGGATCACCGAGGTCAGCAGGGGGGTCAACCCGTCCGGCAGCTGCGGCCAGTGTTGCAGCATGCGGCGCACTCCGGAGATCAGGCTGACCATCCGCAGCTGGCGGTGCAGCAGGAAGTTGAGCAGCCGGTTGTGGCGGCGCAGCCGGTGGTGACTCCACACCGCCTGAATGCGCAGCACGTTCATGGTGAGGATCTGGCCGATGATTCCCTCGTGGGCACCGCGCACATCGGCCCCCGCCTCCCCCAGCCAGAGCAACTGGGCGTGCTCCCGCAGCCGGGCCTGACTCTTGCCAAGGGACGCCAGCAGTGTCTCTCCATCCGAGAGGCTCGGCAGAATCATCATCATCAGACCGCCGCAGAGGATGCCCACTATCACCTCGCTCACCCTGGCCTGGGCGATGTCGAAGATGTGCTCTGTCTCGGTCACGTTGACGCAGGAGAAGGCGATGATGGCCGCAGTGTAGCCCGCCAGGGCAAAGGCGTAGGAGACGTTGTTCTGATAGTGGTTGGAGATGTAGGTGCAAAGGCCGAGCCAGAGCGCGATAAGGAAGCTGAACAGCCAGGGATCGCTGATGCCAAGACCGGTGATCATCACGGCCGCCATGGCGCCGATGAGGCTGCCCACTACCCGCCCCAGGCTCTTGCTGATGACGCCGCCGACGGTGGGAAAGCTCACCACGGCGGCCGAGGTCATGGCCCAGTAGGGGGCATCCAGTTGCAGCACGAAGGCCAGCCAGAGCGACAGGCACATGGCCAGGCTGTTGCGCAGGGCATAGCGCCACTGGCCCTCATTGGCCTGACCCCAGGGTGTCTGGCGCCAGCGTCCCCGGCCTGCCACCCTATTCCCCTATGGTGATGGTGCAGGTGGTGCCCGCGATCAGGGCAAGCTCGGGCGGCACATCCAGCAGACGGATCCGCACCGGCACCCGCTGGGCCAGCCGCACCCAGGGCACGTTCGGCTTGACGTCGAGCAGCAGCCCCTGGCTCCCCTCCAGGCTCTGATCGTGAATGGCGCGCCCTATGCTCTCCACCTCCCCCTTGAGCGCCTGCTCCCCACTGTAGAGCACCATGCGCGCCGGCTTGCCCGGCGCTATGTGCCTGAGCTTGGTCTCTTCGAAATAACCCTGCACGTAGAAGGAGTGGATATCTACCAAAGCCACCAGAGGCACCCCGGCGCTAGCGTAGTTGCCGACCCTGGCCTGCAGGTTGGTGATGTAACCGTCGCTGGCGGCGTGCACCTCGGTTCGCGCGAGCGACCATCTGGCCTGCTCCAGATTGGCCTGGGCCACCTGATAGGCCGCCTTCATCGCCTGGGCATTGAGCCTGGACTCGTCGACCGCCTCGGCGGAGATGACGGTGCGGGACAGTCCCTGGCGACGCCTGGCCTCGTGCTCCGCCTTGTCGAGATCCGATTTCGCCTTGGCCAGCGCCGCGTTGGCGTTGTCCAGGGCAATCCGGTAGGGCACGGGATCCAGGCTGAACAGGGTCTCCCCCTTCTTCACCAGCTGGTTGTCCTTGATCCAGATGCTGACTATCTTGCCCGACACCTCGGGGGTGATGCTGACCAGCTCGGCCCGCACCTTGCCATCCCGGGTCCAGGGGCCCTGCATGTAGTAGTTCCACAACCACCAGAGCGACACCAGCGCCAGGGCGCACACCAGCAGGGTGGAGAAGTATTTGAGGGTTGCCAGGGGAGATTTAGCCATGTAGCAGTATCCAGAGTGCGCCACTGACGGCGAGGATAAACAGGGAGAGATCCATCAGAAGAGGGTGCCAGACGTCCCCGCCGTAGAGCCAGTCTCTCAGCAGGTGGTGCACCGGCAACCAGCCGAGCAGGCCGAGCAGCACCGCCTTGAACAGGGGGGGAAAGTAGAGCGAGGCCCCCAGGATCAGATCCGGCAGCGCTGAAGCAGTCGTCATGGGCAGGCTCCCGGTTGGCAAGAGGAGGAGAATGGCCCGCCAGAGCGCAGGCTGACCAAGGTTAACACAGCCATTTCGGCGGCTACAGAAGCAGATGGCTCCATGCCGTCATTCAGCCCTGTCGGCCGGGTGGTTGATGCCATCCCGCAGCGGCACCTCGCCGAGCGCGAACGGGTTGACCCCCTCGAGACAGGCGAGGTTGTAGCCATACTCGGCCGGGTTGGAGCGGCGCTGGTGGTGGGTGTAGATGCCGCAGACGCCGCAGAAGTAGTGCTTGGCGGTACGGGTGTTGAACTGGTAACAGCGCAGCACCTCCTCTCCCTGCAGGATGCGGATGCCAGAGAGCGGCACAGAGGCGACTATGGCCCCCCGCCGCCGGCAGAGGGAGCAGTCGCAGCGGCGGGGATCCACCACACCATCCGGCAGACTGAGCTCCAGCACCAGGGCGCCGCAATGGCAGCTGGCCCTGTGTTTCGCCTGAATGGGGGTATTGCCGATTTGTTTGATCATATGGCCTCCTTGCCACCGGGCACGGGGCCCTGTCGTCTCAATCGAACAGCGTCTCGCACCGCCCCTGCCGCACATGGTCGTGAAGACTGCGCAATTGGGACTCCACCACCCGGTGGCGGGAGAGCGGAGGCAGGGCGTCGATGGGGAAATAGGCCGCGCCTCGGGTCTCGTCAGTCTCGGTGAGCAGCACTCCGCCTGTCACCTCGCACAGGAAGAAGGCCTTGTGGGCATGGGGCAGTTGCGGGGGATGGGGGTGTTTGAGCTTGTCGAACAGGGCCAGCAGTTGCACGGCGCGGCACTCAAGGCCCGTCTCTTCAACAACCTCGCGCACCACTGCGCCCGCTGGCGAGTCGCCTATGTCGCACCAGCCCCCGGGCAGAGTCCAGAGTCCGTCGCTGCGCTCCTGCACCAGCAGCAGCCGGCCCGCGTCATCCAGGATCAGCGCCCGCACATCCAGCTTGGGGGTGGGATAACCGCTGTCCAGAGCAATCCAGTGGGCGATGGCCTCGTGATCCAGCTCGCTCTGGCTGGCGATAAGCGTGGCAGCCGCGTTTCGCAGCGCCTCGAAGCGGGCGATATCGAAGGGATCTTGGGAGTAGGTGAGCCCGGCCTGAGCCGTGGCCAGCACCTGTTCCAGAAAGGCGGCCAACGGCGGTTGCACGGCTAGAGCCCGAGGAAGCGCACTATCTGGGCGGGATAGCGCTCGAAGCCGACGAAGGCGTGGTTGCCGCCGCACTCCAGGGAGAGGCGGGCAAACTCGTATTCCCTCAATGCCTTGCGATAGTCGAGCACCTCATCCTCCTGCTGTTGCAGGATCCAGAGTCGCTCGGGGGCGCTCACCGGTACCGCCAGCGCCCGCAGCTCGTCCATGTGGGTCGGCAGCAGCTCGTAGCGCTCGTCGGTATAGGGATTGACCTGGTGGCCCAGGTAGTCGCAGAGCAGTTCATGGGGGCGCACCGCCGGATTGATCAGCGCCGCGCGGCAGCCATGCAGCTCGCTCACCCGGGTCGCCATAAAGCCGCCGAGGGAGCTGCCCACGGCACCTAGCCTGAGGCGGCCATCATGGCGAGCCCTGGCCTCGGCAATGACGCCCTCTATGGCCTCCCAGGCCGCCGCCGGGGTATTGGGCTGGGCCGGGATAAGCACTTCGATGTCGGGCCTGTGCTCGGCCACCCAGGCAGCCATCTGCTGCGCCTTGGCCGAGCCGGGCGATGAGTTGAAACCGTGCAGATACAGCAGAACCGGGGTCATGGTGGCGGACTCCTCAATACCCGGTGGCGTTGGGGTCGGGCACGAACTGCCCCACCGGCAACCGCCACACCTGGCTGGCAATGCGGCCATCCGGATGCAGGGTGAGATAACGCCAGCCCGGGCCGGACTCGTCCAGGGCGAAGCCATCGGAGAGCGGCTTGAACTGGATGCAGGTGGAGGGGCTCGCGATCAGCCTCACCCCCTGGTGCACCTCGTCAAACTCCTGATGCACATGGCCGAACAAGATGGTCTTCTGCTGGGGATGGCGGGCCAGCACGGCGAAGAGATCGTCGGCATTCTTGAGATTGTGCTGATCCAGCCAGGCGCAGCCCACCGGCACCGCCTGATGGTGCAGGGCGATGAGGGCGTGGCGCTCGGGATGCTGACGCAGGGCGCTGTCCAGCGCCGCCAGCTGGTGATCCCCGAGCACACCATGGGGTTTGCCGCGCACCTGGGTATCGAGCAGGATCACCTGCCAGTGGTCTCCCACCAGCTGCTTGGCTTCGCTGATCCCGGCGGCGTGGAGGTACTCCGTCATCAGGGGGCCGTCATCGTGGTTGCCGGGCAACCAGTAGATGGGGCGCGCCAGCGGGGCCATCATGGAGGCGAACCGCTGATAGGATTCCGGGCTGTGATCCTGGGACAGATCCCCGGTGGCGAGGATCAGATCGAACGGATGCGCATTGGCCTGCACCTGCTCCAGCACGGCGGCCAGGCTCTCTGCGGTTCGCACGGCCAGCAGTCGTCCCTCTGCACTGGCGAAGAGATGGGTATCGGTAATCTGTAACAGGCGCACACTGCCGTCCGGCGCCTGAGGTAGCTCTGTTTCCAAAATCACGCTTCTTTTTTATGGGTTCGACTAGAGGATGTTGATCAGGCTGGTGCCATGTTTGAGACAAAATCTTAGCCAATCGGCCAAGAATAGATTTACCTGCTCTTTTTCATCCCTGTGGTGCATTTTTTTATTGGGATAATCATAACGTGGTTGCAACATTGAAATCTGTTGCGCCGCACACACTTCCGCCATCCGCACATCGTGATACAAACGAATCTCTATACGAGCCTGCAAGTAGCTCGGCAACTCGGGATTGTGCTGGGCCAGGATCACCTGACTGGTGAAGCGGCTCTCTTCGCTGACGGTGAGCTGGAACTGCAGGCCGTTGCCCACCTGATAACGGCGCTCCGCCCCCACGCTGCCACCGGGGGGCAGCAGCTTCATCAAGGCCATGTAATTTACCTCGCAGGTGCGCTGCAAGGACATTAGATCAGGCACATAGCGTTTCATCGGGCTCTGGACTAATGGCATATCGCAACTCCATCAATCAGGGTCCATGGACGATTGACCTCGCAGGCAGGAGGCACATGGTGCCTGGCGTGAACGAGCGCCACCTTAGCGCCCCGCCAGCCAGCGGGCCTGCAGCTCGCCATGATTGAGGGCCAACCATTGCAGGGCGATGACGGAGGCGGCATTGTCGATGCGCCCCTCCTTGAGCCAGGCGTAGGCCTGCTCGCGGCTCACCACGTGCACCCGGATGTCTTCACCCTCTTCCGCCAGACCGTGGATCCCCGCCGCCTGGCTGGCATCCACCTCCCCCACATAGACCTCGATACGCTCTGTGCTGCCACCCGGGCTCACCAGGTAGCTGATGGCATGCTCGCAGCGACCCACCTCGATGCCCGCCTCTTCCACCGCCTCGCGGCGTACCACGGCTTCTGCTGTCTCCCCTTCATCTATGATGCCGGCCACCAGCTCCAGCAGCCAGGGAGTGGGGCTGGTCTCGATGGCACCGATGCGGAACTGCTCCACCAGCACTATCTGGTCGCGCACGGGATCATAAGGCAGCAGCGCGGCCGCATGGCCCCGCTCGAACAGCTCGCGGACTATGGGCTCATTCCAGCCACCGGCAAATAACCTGTGTTGCAGGCGATAGACGTTCACTTTGAAAAAGCCGTTGTATCCAGATGATTTATCGATGATTTTCACATCATCACCGGAATAGTGACTGGTTTGAGGCAAGGCTTGCTGTGACATACGAGACTCCTACCAGCTTGACTTGGCTTGGTTTGACCATAATATTCGGGGGCATGAATGAACATTCATTCACTCGCTCTCGCCGACGATGAGGGATGGATTTTAGCAGCCACAGGACATTTGGCTAGGCGCGTGGCCGAGAAAACTCGCCCTGACTCTTGACGTTTCTGTCGCTGGAAAAGAGACAGTTCGCAATGAAATCTGCTTGTAGTAGAGTGGTTAAGCTGAAATCAAGCTTGGTCGGTGACAATCCCCTCCTTCATCCAGCGGACAGCTTTGGGTTGATAAATAAGGTTAAAACTATCATATGAAAAGAACACTCTTGTCAGTCATGGTGATGCTGGGTGTGAGCAGTGCCGCTCATGCCGAAAACCTGCTCGAAATCTACCAGCAAGCCCAGATCAAGGATACCCAGCTGCTGGAATCCAAGGCCAAGCGGGACCAAGCCTTCGAGAAGATCAACGAATCCCGCGCCGCTCTCTTGCCACAGATCAATCTGGGCGCCGGCCTGAACTACCTGCAGAACAAGGACGATACCCAGACCAACAGCGGTGCCAGCGGCAGCGTCACCCTGGATCAGTCCGTCTATCGTCGCAGCAACTGGGTCAACCTGGACCTGACCGAGAAGAGCGCCACCCAGTCCGACGTGGCCTACAACCTCGAGTACCAGAACCTGATGCTGCGTACCGCTCAGGCCTATTTCGACGTGCTCAAGGCGATGGATACCCTGGAGTTCGTCCGTGCGAACAAGACCGCGGTAGAGCGTCAACTGGAACAGACCCAGCAGCGCTTCGAAGTGGGCCTGACCGCCATCACGGACGTGCATGAAGCCGAGGCCGAGCGCGATCAGGCGCTGGCAGACGAGATCAATGCCGAGAACACCCTGGACAACAGCTACGAGAGCCTGCGCGAGCTGACCGGCATCGATCATCGCCAGCTGGACGTGCTCAACACCGAGCGTTTCGCCCCGCAGAAGACCCCGTTCAACTCCGACAAGTGGCTGGAGCTGGCCCTGGACAAGAACCTGGAGCTGCACAGCGCCCGCATCGGCAAGGACATCGCCAAGGAGCAGATCGATCTGGCCAAGACGGGCCATGAGCCGACCCTGGATCTGGGCGCCGGCCTCACCGCCGGTTACAACGACTACAAGGACGAGATCCGCAACCCCGAGAGCAACAGCAATCAGGGCAATATCGGCCTGAACTTCAACCTGCCGCTCTACACCGGGGGCGCCACCACCTCCCAGGTCAAGCAGGCCCAATTCAACTACGTGGCCGCCAGCGAGCAGCTGGAGCGCAGCTTCCGCTCGGTGCAGAGCACAGTGCGTTCTTCCTATAACAACGTGAACGCCAGCATCGGCTCGGTGCGCGCCTACAGCCAGTCCGTCATCTCCGCCGACAGCGCCCTGAAGGCGACCGAGGCCGGTTATGAAGTGGGTACCCGGACCATAGTCGACGTGCTGGACTCCACCCGCAAGCTGTACCAGGCCAAGCAGAAACTCTCCGAGGCCCGTTACAACTACATCCTCAGCATCCTCTCCCTCAAGCAGGCCGCCGGCATACTGGAGCAGAAGGATCTGGAAGACGTGAACCAGGGCCTGATGCCCGCCGCCCAGGTCACCAAGAAGTCCTGAGCCGGATTCACGGCATGAAAAAAGGCGACCTTATGGTCGCCTTTTTGCTGCCTGCTTGCCGCTCGCCAGAGGCGAGTGGTCAGGCACCTCCGGCCGAGGCCGGAGGTGCTCAGCCGCGCTCGCGTATGGTCTTGATGATCTCGCTGGTGGAGCAGCCGTCCTCGAAGTTCAGCACCCGCACCTCGCCACCGTTGGCGGTCACTTCGGCATAGCCGGCGATCTCTTCGGGCTTGTAGTCGCCCCCCTTGACCAAGAGGTCTGGCAGGATCTCGGCGATCAGTCGCTGGGGCGTGTCCTCACCGAAGGGCACCACCCAATCTACGGCACCCAAAGCCGCCAGCACCGTCATGCGGCGCTCTGTGGGGTTGACCGGACGGCCCGGCCCCTTGAGGCGGCGCACGGACTCATCGGTGTTGACCGCGACTATCAGGCGATCCCCCAGCTTGCCCGCATTGGCCAGGTAGGAGACGTGGCCCGCATGCAGGATATCGAAGCAGCCGTTGGTCATCACCACCTTCTCGCCGCGCAGGCGGGCGGCCTGCACGGCCACCTTGAGCTGGGCCTCGGACATGACGCCAAAGCCGGTCTCCTGTTCGGTGTAGAGGGCGTTGGCCAGCTCCACCGGGCTCACTGTGGAGGTACCCAGCTTGCCCACCACTATGCCGGCGGCTGTGTTGGCCAGGGCGCAGGCCTCGTCCAGGCTCATGCCGGCGGCCAGGGAGGTCGCCAGGGTGGAGATGACGGTATCGCCGGCACCGGTGACGTCATAGACCTCGTGAGCCTGGGCCGGCAGGTGCAGCTCGGGCTGTCCTTCGCGGATCAGGGTCATGCCGTTCTCGGAACGGGTCACCAGCAGGGCGTCCAGCTCGAAGCGCTTGACCAGCTCCAGCCCCTTGGCGACCAGCTCCTCTTCGCTCTTCACCTTGCCCACCACGGCCTCGAACTCGGACATGTTGGGGGTCAGCAGGGTGGCGCCGCGATACTTCTCGAAATCCGTCCCCTTGGGATCCACCAGCACAGGGATGCCGGCGGCACGGGCGCGAGCAATCATGCCAGGCACGTCGTTCAAGGCGCCCTTGCCGTAGTCGGAGAGGATCATCACGTCGGCCCCTGGCAGCGCCTGCTCCACCTTGCTCATCAGCAGGCTGGCGTCCACGTCGTGGAAGGCCTCTTCAAAATCGAGGCGCAGCAGTTGCTGGTTGCGGGACAGCACCCGCAGCTTGGTGATGGTCGGGTAGTCGGTCAGACGAACGAAATCACAGGCGACCTTGACCCCTGCCATCTGGCCGGCCAGGGCATCGGCGGCCTCATCCTGACCGGTCAGCCCGAGCAACACGGCCTGGGCACCCAGGGCGGCGGAGTTCAGGGCCACGTTGGCGGCGCCACCCGGGCGCTCTTCGATGTGCTCGACCTTGACCACGGGCACCGGCGCCTCGGGGGAGATGCGGCCGGTGGGGCCATGCCAATAGCGATCCAACATGACATCGCCAACGACCAGAACGCGGGCTTTCTCAAACTCGGGCAGGGTGATTTTCATCTGTATCGGCTCTCAAAACCTGAAAATTTCAGCGGCCGATTTTATCACACTCTTTTCCGGGACGTGAAAAAAGCACAGCCATGCCCGCCACGGCGCCCCCGTCTGACCCCTCTGACCAGGTGATGGCGATTCGCACCCACCCCCATTTTTCGGATAGAATCCCCAGATTGCGAGTGACAGCCTATCCAGGGGCTCCGATCCCCCCGTGTCGGCTGGGCTCCCTCCCTTGCCTTTGTGAACAAGAGACTCTTCATGGCCAACGAACATGCCCCCCGCCTCGAACCCCGTCTGTTCCATCCCCGTTACTGGGGCAGCTGGTTCGGTCTGTGCCTGCTCTGGCTGCTGGTACTGCTGCCCTGGCGCAGCCAGATGTGGCTGGGTCGCCAGCTCGGCACCCTGGCCCGCAAGGTATTGAAATCCCGCGTCAAGATTGCCCGTCGCAACCTGGAGCTGGCGATGCCCGAGCTCAGTCGGGATCAGCGGGAAACCCTGCTCAAACAGAACTTCGAGAGCGTGGGTTGCGCCATCTTCGAGGTGGGCATGGCCTGGTTCTGGCCCGACTGGCGGATGCGCCGCCTGATGAAGGTGGAAGGGGAAGAGCATGTCATCGACGCCATCGAAAAGGGTCAGGGCATGCTGCTACTCTCCTGCCACTTCCTGACGCTGGAGCTCAATGCCCGCTGCTTCGGCCTGGTGCGGCCCGGGGTCGGCGTCTATCGCCCCAACACCAATCCGGTGCTGGAGTACGCCCAGTACCACGGTCGCTGCGCCTCCAACAAGTACCTGGTGGATCGCATGGACGTGAAGGGGATGATCAAGGCGCTGCGCAACGGCGACGCCCTCTGGTATGCGCCTGATCACGACTACGGCAGCCACGCCAGCGTCTTCGTGCCCTACTTCGCGGTGGAGCAGGCGGCCACCATCACGGGCACCGCCACCCTGGCCAGGGTCAAGAACACAGTCACCCTGCCCTGCTACAACATCCGTACCCAGGAGGGCTACACCCTGCACATAGGAGCGCCGCTGGAAGGCTACCCGAGCGGTGACGACCTGGTCGATGCCGCCCGCGCCAACCGCGAGATTGAAGCCGCCGTGCGCAAGGCCCCGGAGCAGTACATGTGGCTGCATCGCCGCTTCAAGACCCGTCCCAACCCGGACGACGCGGGTTTCTACTAAGGCCCCTTCCCAATGAAAAAGCCCTCGCATGCGAGGGCTTTTTTACGGGTCTGCGACCGCGCCTGAATTACTGGCGGATCAGGCGGTAGATGGCGTAACCGGGATGTTTGGCGTCGTCCATCGCCAGGGTGGACTTGTACTCAAGATCCGCACCGGCCAGAGCCTTGGCCTCATCGCTCGGCGAGGAGTAGAGCCGCACGTCAACCCCCACTGGCTGCGCCTTCATGTGCCAGTTGTTGTTGGCCGCCGGGCTGAAGCCCGCCGGATTGGCAGCAGACTGGGACTTGAGGTACTGGGCGATGATCTCCCGCGTCTCGAAGGGATCTTCATGGACTATGTTGCTGCCATCGATCCCCGGGAAGTGACCGCCGCCGCTGGCGCGGTAGTTGTTGGTCACCACGTAGAACTTCTGGGCCGGATCCACCGGCTGGCCGTTGAAGGTGAGGCCGCTGATGCGCTGACCGTCGCTCACCTTGAGCCCCTCCTTGCTGTAACGGGCCGGCTGGGTGATGTCCACCTCGTAGCTCACCCCGTCGATCACGTCGAAGTTGTAGGTCGGGAAGCTTTCGTTCACCAGCCACTGCACCTCGCTCTTGCCGGTGTCTATCTGGTTGAACTGGCCGGCGCTCATCTCCAGCCACTCCTTGACGGTGGCCCCGTTCACCTCGACCACCTGCAGGGTGTTCGGATAGATGTAGAGATCGGAGACGTTGCGCAAGGAGATGTTCCCCTGGGCCACATAGGTGAAGTCATTGATGCCGTTGCGCCCGCCGCGGAAGGGGGCTGCCACCGACAGGATCGGGTAGGACTCCTTGAGCAGACCGTCTCGTTGCAGCTGCTCGGCGTGCTGACGCTGGGCATCGCTCACCAGCTGCACCGAGGGGTCATCCTGCACCAGGGCGAAGAAGCTGTGGATGGGAGAGGTGATCTTGCCCAGCGGCTCGTCCAGCCACTGGTTGGTGGCGTCGTGATCCGCCTGCACCAGATCCACCACCCGCTGATCCACGGCGCTGCCTTCGCTTGAATCTATTTTGCGCAGGCTGGCCTGGCTCTGCTTCACCTGCCACTTGCCATCCACTTGCTCCAGCTTGAGATCTATGATGCCGAGGTGGTTGCCCCAGTAGCCGGGCATCACGGTCGGAATGCCACTCAGGGTGCCGGCCTTGTTGTCCACCTCGGGCAAGTCCGGGAAGTCACCGGGGAAGTTCTTGTGGGCGTGACCCAGCATCAGGGCATCTATCCCCTTCACCTTGGCCAGGTGCCAGGCGGAGTTCTCCATCATGGCCTCGTAGCTGTTGGCATTGATGCCGGTGTGGGCCACCACCACCACCAGATCGGCCCCCTTGGCGCGCAGCTCGGGCACATAGTGGTTGGCGGTCTCGACCATGTCGGCCACCACCACCTTGCCTTCCAGATGGCGCTTGTCCCACTGCAGCACCTGGGGCGGCGTCAGACCCAGGATGCCGACCTTGACGGTCTGTGACTGGCCCTTGTCATCCGTCACCTGGCGCTCCAGCAGCAGATAAGGGGTGAACTTGTTGCCGCTCCAGTCAATCTGTCCCTTGGCGTCTCGCTTGAAGGCACCCGCCTCGAACACGTTGGCGTTTACATAGGGGAACTCGGCCCCCGCCAGCACCTTGCCGAGGTAATCCAGGCCGTAGTTGAACTCGTGGTTGCCGAGGTTGCCCGCGTCATAACCCAGCTCGTTCATCGCCTTGAACACAGGGTGGGCCTGCTTCTCGAGGTAGCCGGCACCGGACTGCTCGAAGATGTAGTCCGCCAGCGGCGTGCCCTGGATCAGGTCACCGTTGTCGAGCAGCAGGTTGTTGGGGTTTTCGGCGCGGGCGGCGCGGATCAGCAGGGCGGTGCGGGAGAGGCCGAACTTGCGGTCTTCCTTGTTCTGGTAGTAGTCATACCCCAGCACGTTGGAGTGGATGTCGGAGGTCTGGATCAGGCGCAGGGAGACTGTCCCCGGCTGCGCCTTGCTGTCATTTTCATTGCTGCAGGCGGTCAGCAGCACGATGGCGGCGATTGCCCCCAGCTTCATGGAGTTATTCACTGTCTTTTCCCTTTTATTATGAGTAACGCTTTACCAGCGCCGGGAATTTAACAGACGAATATGTCAGCAGATGACACCGGGACTCATTTTTATGAAGCCCGGCACAAAAATAGCCTTATGAGGCCAGCAGAGCCCCGCTGGCCAGCTTGACCGCCAGCACCAGCATTATGATACCGACAACCATATCAATGACTTGCTGCACCCTGCTCCGGGCAAGCCAGGGAGAAAGCGCCGCCGCCCCGAAGGCCAGCCCGTAGAACCATACCAGAGAGGCTAGCATGGCGCCTGCGGCGAAGGCGGGCCGCAGATCCTCGGCAAACTGGCTGCCGAAGGAGCCGAGCAGCATCAGGGTATCCAGGTAGACGTGGGGGTTGAGCAGGGTCACCCCCAGGGTCATGGCGAGCACGCTCTTGACCCCCATCAGCTGAGGAGAGTCCGCTAGGGCCGCCCCCTGTCCGCGCCAGGCACTGCGCAGGGAGCGCCCCCCGAACCAGCCGAGAAACAGCACGCCGCCCCAGGTCAGCAGCGCCAGGCCGATAGGGCTGGCCGCCAGCAGGTTGGCACCGCCAAACACCCCTATGCCGATCAGCACGAGATCGCACAGACAGCAGAGGGTCGCCGTCAGCAGATGGTGGTTGCGGTGAATGCCCCGGCTCAGCACGAAGGCATTCTGGGCACCTATGGGGATGATCATGGCGAGGCCGAGGGTAAAGCCCTGCAGTGTGGTCGCGAACATGGACAAACCTTTGTGTGGGAGATCTGGGGGCACTATAAGGGGAGGCGTGAAATCAGAGAAATTCATTCATTTTCTGATGCATTCAAAAAACTGATAAGGCGGGGCGAAAAACGACATCTGACAGGCTGTCAATTGCAGGATCTGACAATTGTGGCCCCGGGGGCCCGCCCCGAGAATCGCCAAAGTGACGAGATCGGCTTGGGACACTGGGTGATGGCGACAGAGGAGATGCCGAGCGACAGGGCAGCGTCGCCCGGCCGGCATTCACTGCAACAGTCTGGGGAAGTTGGTGACCACCACCTGCTCCAGATTCGGCAGCAAGATACCGCTGCTGACCCCTTTGGCGATGGCCTGGTAGCGATTCATCGACCCCGTTTTGCGGGTGACCTGGTTGAGGTGGTAGTTCACGGTGCGCTCGGTGATCCCGAGGATGCAGGCGATCTCCCCCGATGTCTTCCCTTCGCTGGCCCAGAACAGGCACTCGGTCTCCCTATCCGTCAGGGCCTCCTGGGGATCCTCCTCCCTCATGCTTTGACGCACTATCCGGATCGCCGCCTCGAAGATGTAGTTGGACATCCAGGAGAGGATGGGCGAGGACTCCAGCAGCAGGTCACTGGATGCCCGCTCCCGGGTGATGAACGACAGTATGCCGTTCTCCCCCGTCGCCCCGTGCAGCGGAAACGAGATGCCGTTGCGCAACCCGAACTCCGCCGCCAGCCCCATCACGTCCATGCTCCCCTCTTGCAGGAAGCGCGCCTTCTCGTCCAGCCGGTTCCAGTAGATGGGCAGGGTCTGTGTGCGGGCGAGCTGGATGATGGGATCGCAGGCCAGCATGTTGTTCACCGTGTAGGCCTGCACCCAGGAGTCAGGGCACTGGTTGAACAACACCACCTTGGGCCTTTGCATCGACATGGGCAGGATAAGCGCAAATCGATAGTAGTCGTAGCCCATTCCCAGGGTGAAGCGGCCGATCAGCTCGGCCAGCCGGTTTCCATCCGTTACCAGCGTGAAATGTTCCAGATACTCAAGCAGTTGGTCGCGTGTCATAGGCTAGCCTCCCCTGGCCAAGGCCTTGGATTATAGCGCCTAACCATGAAATGGAGAGACATGAATGCTTGTTTTCAAAGGAAAATTGAAAGAACACCCCAGATGGGAGGTCGAAAACGAGCTTTATCGCTTTCGCAAGCGCGTCTTCTCCGATCGGCTCGGTTGGGACGTGGAATCCCACCGGGGTCTGGAGCGGGACAGCTTCGACAAGCCCGATACCCACTGGGTGTTGATTGAAGATGAAGAGGGTCTGTGCGGCTGCATCAGGCTGCTCAGCTGCGCCCAGGACTACATGCTGCCCAGCATCTTTCCCGGTGCCCTCGCCGGCGAGCGTCCCCCGCGCGGCGCCGATGTCTGGGAGCTGACCCGGCTTGCCATCGATGCCGGCCGCGCTCCCGCGCTCGACAACGGCATCAGCGAGCTGACCTGCGTCATCTTCCGCGAGGTTTATGCCTTCGCCAGGGAACAGGGGATCCGGGAGCTGGTCGCCGTGGTCAGCCTGCCGGTGGAGCGCATCTTCCGCCGCCTCGGCCTGCCCATAGAGCGGCTCGGTCACCGTCAGGCGGTGGATCTGGGGGCCGTACGCGGAGTCGGGATCCGCTTCCAGCTGGACGAGCGCTTCGAGCGCGCCGTCAACCGTCCCCTGCGGGGGGAGTACGCCCCGGCCGGGGAGCTGCTCGGCATGAGCTGACCCCATAAAAAAGTCCCGGGCTGACACCCGGGACCAAAACTCTCGCTATGGCCCGTTTCCACCCCATGCAAAAACGGACCAAATGAGTATCTTATGAATCTCACTTTGTCGCTACTGTCACATCTCACAGTGACAGCCCGGGATGTCCCCCACGCAGTGCCCGCCGTCGGGCCTGGTTGTTCTCCCTCCCCCGCTCCAGTAGCATCCTTGCTCAATCCCCTTCTCTGATAAGGAATGCTGATGAAGACGCTGGACTACAAGCTGCTGCTGGCACTGGATGCCGTGATGCAGGAGCAGAACTTCGAGCGCGCCGCCCAGCGTCTGCACATCACCCAGTCCGCCATCTCCCAGCGCATCAAGCAGCTGGAGCAGCAGTTTGCCGAGCCGCTGATCATCCGCAGCCAGCCCCTGCAGGCCACGGCCCTCGGGCAGAAGCTGCTGGCCCACTACCGTCAGGTACGCCAGCTGGAGTTGGAGCTGGCGGGCGAACTCTCCCCCAGCGAGCCCCAGGCGCCGATCCGGGTCAGCATAGCCGTCAACGCCGACAGCCTGGCCACCTGGTTTCTGCCCGCCCTGGCCCCCCTGCTGGAACAGCACCCCATAGAGCTGAACCTGCTGGTGGATGACGAGAGCCGCACCCTCGACAAGGTGCGCGAGGGCCAGGCGTTCGGCGCAGTCAGCCTGCAGCCGCAGGCCCTGGCCGGTTGCTGCGTCGACGAGCTCGGCGAGATGCGCTACCTGCTGACCGCCAGCCCCGCCTTCGTCGCCCGCCACTTCCCCAAGGGGCTCACCCCGGCGGCACTGGCCAAGGCACCGGCGGTCGCCTTCGATCAGCGCGACGACATGCACGTCAGCTTCATGGCCCGCCACTTCGCCCTGGCCCCCGGCGGCTACCCCTGCCACACGGTGCGCTCGTCGGAGGCCTTCGTCGCCATGGCCGAGCAGGGGCTGGCCTGCTGTCTCATCCCCGAGTTGCAGATCCGCCAACAGCTCGCACAGGGGCTGCTGCTCGATCTCAGCCCGGATCTCCACCTGGTCGAGCGCCTCTACTGGCACCGCTGGGTGCTGGAGCGGGGGCTGCACAAGCAGATCTCATTGCGCCTGATCGAGCAGGGTCGCCGGGCACTGCAACCCCGCTGAGCGGGCCATTCACCTTGGCTTTGGAGGGGTAAAAACGTATAGTGCTGGGCGATCCTTCATCAGGTCTCCACCCAGGTTTTCCACTTCAGGTTCCTCACTTATGTTCCAAGACAATCCGCTGCTGGCCCAGCTCAAGCAACAAATCCGCGAAAACATCCCCAAGAAAGAGGGTGTTATTCGCGCCTCCGATCGGGGCTTCGGCTTCCTGGAGGTCGATGAGAAGACCAGCTATTTCGTGCCGCCTCCCTACATGAAGAAGGTGATGCACGGTGACCGGGTGAGCGCCCTGATCCGTACCGAGAAAGAGAAGGAAGTGGCCGAGCCGGATGCCCTGCTGGAGCAGGCCGTGGTCCGCTTCGTCGGCCGCGTCAAGATGTTCCGCGACCGCCTCAACGTGGTGCCTGATCACCCCCTCATCAAGGACGCCATCAAGGCCCGCGCCAAGAAGGGTCTGGACGAGAAGTCCTTCAAGGAAGGGGACTGGGTGGTGGCGACCCTCAAGCGTCACGCCCTGGTGGATGGCAACTTCTCCGCCGAGATAACCCAGCTCATCGCCGACAAGGACGATCACAACGTGCCCTGGTGGGTAGTGCTGGCGCGCCACAACCTGGCCCAGATCGAGCCGGCGGACCTGCCCGAGTGGAACGTCATCGAAGAGGAAGAGCTGCCCCGTCGCGATCTGACCCAGGTGCCCTTCTTCACCATAGATGGCGCCAAGACCAAGGACATGGATGACGCCCTCTCCATCCGCAAACTGGACAACGGCTGGGAGCTGCTGGTCGCCATCGCCGATCCGACCGCCTATGTGGCCGAAGGCAGCGAGCTGGACCAGGAAGCCGCCAAGCGCGCCTTCACCGTCTACATGCCGGGCCGCAATGTGCCCATGATACCGCGCACCCTCTCCGACGAGCTCTGCTCCCTGAAAGAGGGCGAGGAGCGCAACACCCTGTGCGCACGTCTGCTGATCGCCGAGGATGGCCTGCTGCTGGAAGAGACCGAATTCTTCGCCGCCCGCATCGTCTCCCACGCTCGTCTGAACTATGACGACGTCTCCGACTGGGCCGAGCACGGCAAGGCGCTGGACATAGACGCTGGCGTCCTGGCCCAGCTGCCGCTGATGAAAGCCATGACGGAGGCGCGGATCAAGTGGCGTACCGAGCACGCCCTGGTGTTCCCGGACCGTCCCGACTACGACTTCGAACTGGGTGAGAACGGCGCCGTGCTGGCCATCCATGTGGAGCCGCGCCGCATCGCCAACCGGATGATCGAAGAGTCGATGATAGCCGCCAACATCTGCGCCGGTCGCGTGCTGGGCAAGAGCGTCGGCTACGGCATCTTCAACGTCCACACCGGTTTTGACGAGGAGTCCCTCGACGGCGCCATCGACCTGCTCAAGAGCGCCGAGGCGCCGTTCGAGAAGGAAGAGATCGCCAGCCTGACCGGCTTCTGCGCCCTGCGCCGCTGGATCGACAGCCTGGACACCCGCTGGCTGGACGGCAAGATCCGCCGCTTCCAGAGCTATGCGCTGATGTCCGCCGAGCCGGGTGCCCACTACGGCCTGGGGCTGGATGCTTACGCCACCTGGACTTCCCCGATCCGCAAGTACGGCGATATGGTCAACCATCGTCTGCTCAAGGCCGTCATCGCCGGCAAGACCCCGGGTGAGCGTCCGAGCCAGGAACTGACCGAACACCTGACCGAGTGCCGCCGCCTGCACCGCAGGGTGGAGCGCGACATCGGCGACTGGCTCTATGTCCGTTACCTCCAGGCCGCCGCCGGTACCGATCAGCTGTTCAACGCCGAGATCATCGATGTGATGCGGGCCGGCCTCAAGCTGCGTCTGCAGGAGAACGGCGCCGTGGTCTTCATGCCCGCCCGCCATATCCTGGACAACAAGGACAGGCTGGAGTGCAACTGGGACAACGGTCGCGTCTACCTGGACAAGACCGAAGTGGTCTATGAGCTGGGCCAGATCATCGAGGTGAAGCTGAGCGAGGCGGTGGAAGAGACCCGCTCCCTCATCGCCAAGCCGGCGGTGGCCCTGGTGCCGGGTCCGGCACCGGAAGCACCGGCGGCCGAGAGCACAGCAAGCGAGAGCAGCGAGGCGGCGGCCGACGCGGCCCCCAAGGCGGAATAAGCCCCGCGCCCCTGCACGCCAAGAGCCCGCAACATTGCGGGCTTTTTTATGGGCGCGGCAACCTGGGCAGCAGCCTCAGGGGGTGTGGATGGGCTGGGTCGACCCCTACCTGTGCTTGTGGCTGTGCCGACACTCCCATTTTTCGCAGCGGGTATTGGCAGGCGTCGCCAGGGAGGCCATCAGGACCAACCAAAGGAGGCGGGACAGCGCCCAAGTGGCCGAAAGCGCGGGGAGCAAAACTGAAAGTGGGTTACAAAACCACTGATTCATTGATTAGTAGTTGATGATGATGCGAAATCCATCGTCGTCACCCTCTGAATTGCCGTCACCAGGCATGCTCCAATTGGCTACAAATGAAAGATATGTGATAGCAATCACATTGACATGTGGTTTGCGCAAACGACAAAAAGTGATCCGAGTCACATTAAAAAGCCGTTCACGACGGGAAAGATCGAAATGTAGCCAAACTACAGCGCCTGAATGTGATCAGCATCACCATGAAGGGAGGGGGGAGGTCGGGGTATTTGAGAGCTGGGTCACAAGACACCCCGTTTTCAGCCTAATTTGATCACAAGCTGGTAGATTGAAGTTGCTTAGACGACAGGGATGGGGGTTCGGCAAAACCCGTCATCCCGACTACCACTTTCAATCACACAGGCTTAAAACGGGGTCCCGACATGTTATCACCGGATACCAAAGTCAAGATACAGAATTTTGGACGCTTCCTGTCCAATATGGTCATGCCCAACATAGGCGCCTTCATCGCCTGGGGCTTCATTACCGCACTCTTCATCCCCACCGGCTGGCTGCCAAACGAAACCTTGGCCAAGCTGGTCGGCCCCATGATCACCTACCTGCTGCCCCTGCTCATCGGCTATACCGGCGGCAAGCTGATCGGGGGTGAGCGAGGTGCCGTGGTCGGTGCCATCACCACCATGGGCGTCATCGTGGGGACCGACATCCCCATGTTCATGGGCGCCATGATGGTCGGCCCCCTGGGTGGCTGGGCCATCAAGCGCTTCGACAAGGCGATGGAAGGTCGGGTCAAGAGCGGCTTCGAGATGCTGGTCAACAACTTCTCCGCCGGCATCATCGGCATGTTGTGCGCCATCCTCGCCTTCTTCGTCATAGGTCCCTTCGTCAAGGTGCTCTCCGGCGCCCTGGCCGGTGGCGTCGACTTCCTGGTCGCCCACGGTTTGCTGCCGCTGACTTCCATCTTCGTCGAACCGGCCAAGATCCTCTTCCTCAACAACGCCATCAACCACGGCATCTTCTCGCCGCTGGGGATCCAGCAGGCCACCGAGCAGGGTCGCTCCATCTTCTTCCTGATCGAGGCGAACCCGGGTCCGGGTCTGGGGGTGCTGCTGGCATACATGGTGTTCGGCCGTGGCGCCGCCAAGCAGTCCGCCGCCGGTGCCTCCATCATTCACTTCTTCGGTGGCATCCACGAGATCTACTTCCCCTACGTGCTGATGAACCCGCGCCTCATCCTGGCGGTGATCGCCGGTGGCATGACAGGGGTCTTCACCCTGACCCTGTTCAACGCCGGTCTGGTCTCCCCGGCCTCCCCGGGCTCCATCTTCGCCGTGCTGCTGATGACGCCGAAAGCCTCCCTCATCGGGGTGCTGCTCTCCATCATCGCCTCCGCCACCGTCTCCTTCCTGGTCGCCGCCGTGTTCGTCCGTGCCCAGCAGCCAGAAGCCGACGAGGCCGATGCCCTGGGTGAAGCCACCCGCAAGATGAAGAGCATGAAGGGTGCCAAACCCGAGACCACTGCGGCCAAGAAGCCGGGTGCCGAGCTGACTGCGGTGCGCAATATAGTGGTCGCCTGCGATGCGGGCATGGGCTCCAGCGCCATGGGCGCCGGCCTGCTGCGCAAGCGGGTGCAGGCCGCCGGGCTCAACATCAGCGTGACCAATCGCGCCATCGATCAGCTCGACGATCAGGTGGACTGGGTCATCACCCACAAGGATCTGACCGAGCGGGCCCGTCGCCATGCGCCTCACGCTCACCATATCTCCCTCTCCAACTTCCTCGACAACGCCCTCTATCAGGAGCTGGTGCAGAACCTCAGCCTGGCCAGGGCCGCCAACGACGACGTGGCCAACCCGCAACTGCTGGTGGCGGCCAACGACGACAGCTACGAGCCGCAGGCCGCCGAGGTCTTCACCCTGAGCCTTCAGGACGTGCACCTGGGTCTCAAGGCCGACAACAAGGAGGCCGCCATCCGGGCTGCTGGCAAGCTGCTGGCGGAGCGGGGCTATGTGGCGCCCGACTACGTCAACGCCATGCTGGAGCGCGAGCAGCTGGTATCCACCTACCTCGGCGAGTCCATCGCCGTCCCCCACGGCACCATAGCCGCCAAGGAGCACGTGAAGCGTACCGGCATCGTCATCTGCCAGTACCCGGCCGGGGTCGCCTTTGGCGAAGCCGCCGACGAGGTGGCGCGCCTGGTGATCGGCATCGCCGCCCGCAATGACGAACACATGCAGGTCATAACCCGCCTGACCAATGCACTGGATGAACCCGGTCTCATCGACCGGCTGGCCAGCACCCAGGATCCCCAGGAGTTCCTGGATCTGCTGGGGGCCGAACAGGCTGCCTAATCGTCCTTCATCGTCTTTGGTTATAGAGGTTAATATCATGAAAACATTGCATTTTGGTGCCGGCAACATAGGCCGTGGCTTCATCGGAAAACTGCTGGCGGACGCCAGCCATCAGGTCACCTTCGCCGACGTCAACGAGACCCTGATCGATCAGCTCAATCACCGCCAGGAGTACAAGGTGCACGTGGTGGGCACGGATCAGAAGCTGGACGTGGTGCGCAACGTGGCCGCCGTCAGCTCGGCCGGGTACGAGGTAATAGCCCGTATCATCACCGCCGATCTGGTGACCACGGCGGTGGGCCCCAACATACTGGACAAGATAGCCAGCACCCTGGCCAAGGGGCTGCAGGCCCGCTTCGATGCCGGCAACCTGACCCCGCTGAACGTCATCGCCTGCGAGAACATGGTGCGCGGCACCAGCCACCTCAAGCAGGAGGTACTCAAGTACCTGCCGGTCGCGTATCATGCCACCCTCGACAACTGCGTCGGCTTCGTCGACTCGGCGGTGGATCGCATAGTGCCGCCCGCCGCGGCCAACGATGATCCGCTGGAGGTGACGGTGGAGAGCTTCAGCGAGTGGATCGTCGACCAGACCCAGTTCAAGGGGGCGTTGCCCCAGGTGGCGGGCATGGAGCCCACCGACAACCTGATGGCCTTCGTCGAGCGCAAGCTGTTCACCCTCAACACAGGGCACATAGTCACCGCCTACCTCGGCAAGCTGCGGGGCTATCGCACTGTGCGGGAGGCGATCGAGGATCCGCTCATCCGCAGCAAGGTGCGCCGCGCCATGGAAGAGAGCGGGGCCGTGCTGGTGAAACGCTACGGCTTCGATCCGCGCCTGCATGCCGCCTACATAGAGAAGATCCTGTCCCGCTTCGCCAACCCCTATCTGGTGGATGAAATCGACCGGGTCGGCCGTCAGCCGCTGCGCAAGCTGGCGGCGGGGGACAGGCTGGTGAAGCCGCTGCTCGGTACCCTGGAGTACGGCCTGCCGAGCGACCACCTGCAGGAGGGGATAGCCGCGGCATTGCACTACCACAACGACGATGATCCCCAGGCGGTGGAGCTGCAGGCCCTGCTGGCGGAGCTGGGCCCGGCCAGGACCCTGGCCCGGGTGACCGGGCTGGATGAAGGCAGCGACATAGTGCGCGCCATCGTCGCCCGTTATGACACCTTGAAGTGATCCCATGGGGCGCACTCGCCGGCAGCCCGAGCGCATGGCGAGTGACGCCGCCCCATATGATAAAAACCGGGAGAGAGGCACTCTCTCTCCCAGTCAGCCGGACCTTAAGCACCTATGACCACACACCAGGAAGATGATGTACTGGAGCGACTCAACGAGCAGGATGGCCCTCGCGGCTTCTTTCTCGAGGTCGTGACCATCCTGGAAGAGGCGGTCGACTCCCTGATGCGGCGCGCGTTCCGCCAGGAGGAGTATGCCGTCAAATACGCCATCGAACCCCTGCTCAATCAGAGCGGCCCCCTCGGCCAGCTGGAGGTGCGCCTCAAGCTCATCTTCGCCCTCGGCCTCATCTCCCTCGAGCACTACCAGGATCTCGAGGCCTACGTGAAGATCCGAGATTTTCTGGTGCGCGACCCCAAGGATTATCGCTTCAGCGACAAGCCGATCCGCGACCTGCTAAGCCGCCTGCATGCCATCCATCAGACCAGCATGATGCCGCAGGATCCCCCGGCCAACGAGGAGGACTGGCCCCTCTATCAAATGCAGCTCAACCGGCTCGATCAGATGGTGCGCTCCGCACTGGTGCTGGCGGTGACCGACTGCGTCACCGAACTCCACAAAGAGAGCCCCATCTGATCAGGCCAGCCCGCTGAGGTTACTCCCGGGATACCGGCCTCCCCGAGGCCGCCTCTACCGGGTGTCAATTTGCCCTCCTTCCCCGCTACACTACTCCCAACCCCATTACCCACCCGAGGTTGGCATGATTGCACTCTCTCTCGCCGGGATCGCCCTGATCTCCCTGCTCGCCCAGTGGCTCGCCTGGTCACTGCGGGTTCCCGCCATCCTGTTCCTGCTGCTGAGCGGCCTCTTGCTTGGCCCGGTGACAGGCGTGCTCGACCCGGATCAACTGCTGGGGGAGCTGCTGTTTCCGCTGGTGTCGCTCTCGGTCGCCATCATCTTGTTTGAAGGGGCCCTGACCCTGCACCTGACCGAGCTCAAGGGGATAGGCAAGGTGGTGCGCAACCTCTGCTCCACCGGCATGCTGGTCAGCTTCGCCGTCATAGGCGCCGCCAGCTACTGGTTGCTGGGGCTGGACTGGCGGGTCGCCATGGTGCTCGGGGCCGTGCTGGTGGTGACAGGGCCGACCGTGGTCGCTCCCATGCTCAGCGTCATTCGGCCGGTGCGGGAGGTGGACAAGATCCTTCGCTGGGAGGGGATAGTCATCGACCCCATCGGCGCCCTGTTTGCGGTATTGGTGTTCGAGGCGGTGCGCCTCGGCAGCCAGGGGGATCTCATCGATCACACCCTGCTGGCCCTGGCCAAGACGGTGGGAGTGGGTTCGCTGATCGGGGTAGCGGCCGGCTGGATCACCACACTGATCATGCGCAAGGACTGGTTGCCGGTCAGCCTGCACAAGTTCGGGGTGCTGGCCCTGGTGCTGGTCACCTTCACCCTGTCGGACTGGCTCAGCCACGAGTCCGGGCTGCTGGCGGTGACGGTGTTCGGCATCTGGCTCGCCAATCAGGAGGGACTGGATCTGGAGGAGGTGCTGGCATTCAAGGAGGATTTGGCGGTCATCCTCATCTCTTCCCTCTTCATACTGCTGGCGGCCCGCCTCGATCTGGCCCAGCTCTGGCAGCTCGGCCCCATGGTGCTGGTACTGCTGTGCGTGGTGCAGTTCGTGGCCCGCCCGCTCTGCATCCTGGTCTCGACCCTGGGATCGGATCTCCCCTGGCGCGCCCGGGCCCTGCTCGCCTGGATAGCCCCCCGCGGCATAGTGGCGGCGGCGGTCAGCGCCTCTTTTGCCATCAGCATGCACGAAGCCGGCATTGAAGATGCCGACAAGCTGGTGCCCCTGGTGTTTGCCGTCATCATCTTCACAGTGGTGTTGCAGAGCCTGACGGCGACCCCTCTGGCCAGGCTGCTCGGCATGCGCCAGCCCGCTCCCGACACCTGGCTGCTGATCGGCGCCAATTCGGTGGCCCGCGCCATAGGCCGGGCGCTGGCGGATCAGGGCATACCCGTCCATCTCTCCGATCCGGCCTGGGAACATTGCAAGCTGGCCCGCATGAGCGGCCTGCCCTGCTACTTCGGCAATCCACAGTCGGAACACGCCGAGCTGCACCTGCCCCTCACCAGCATACATACGGTGCTGGCCCTTTCCCCCAACCGTCATAACAACGCCCTGGGGGTGCTGCACTTTGCCCACCTGTACGGGGAGGAAAAAGTCCACTCCCTGCGCTCCAGCGAGCAGCACGGCAAGGCGAACCGGGAGAGCGCCACCTTCCGCGCACGCCAGGATCTGTTCGGGCCCGAGATGAATTTCGCCCGCCTGAGCGGCCTGCTGAGCCGGGGCGGCCAGATCAAGGCGACCCGCCTGAGCGAGGCCTTCGACTGGACCCAGTATCAGGACGCCAATCCCGGCGCCATTCCCCTGTTCATCGTCGATACCAGGGGAAAACCCCGGGTCGTCACAGGCCCGGTGGCGCCAGTGGCCGGGGAACTGCTGATCGCCCTGCAGCCACCACGGGAGCCCCAGGCGGCTTGATGCGCCGCCATCCGGTGATCCGGGCCTGCGACCGCCGCGGCGACTAGACTTGAGGGTGGTGCCATGAGTCACAGGAGGATGTCATGACAGTCAGCGAATTGCGTGCGCTTCACCAGCAGCACAGATTCAGGGAGGCGGAGATCATGCATGACATCATCTCCCCCGGCTGGGTAGTGGAGTTTCGGGGTCAGGACGGCCATCTCTATATGATGACGGACACCCTGGGTTGCCCGATGAGTTTCTCCTCGACCGAAGAGGCTCGCGACCATATCCACCTGGTAGCCGATTGCCCCATCCAGGTCGAGCACCTCTATCGCTTCTTCGAGCGTTGAGACCGATGCCAGCAAAAAGGCTCCCAAGGGAGCCTTTTCTCATTCCGGCTGCAGTGGCTCGGCTTCCTTGCCCTCCAGCCGCCTGACCGGCTTTTGCAGGATCAGGTTGGCCGGGTAGGTCACCAGATCGCCGTTGTCATCCCTCACCCGCAGGTAGAACAGGCCTATCTCGGTGATGACGCCGGTGACTGAGTCATCCTTGTCGAGGATGCGGATCCGGTCGCCGATCTTGTAGGGGAAGGCGAAGAAGATGGTGATGCTGGCGGTGATGTTGGAGAGGATCGACCACTGCGCCACCATGGCGACGCCGAGCACGGCAAAGAAGGAGGAGGCGAGCACCACCAGCCGGGAGAAGTCGAGCCCCCACACCCCCACCAGGATCAGCAGGGTGGCGCAGCCGAGCAGGAAGTGGAACACATGCTCCACATAGAGCACCCGGTTTTCGCTCACCTGTCGGCTCTGTCCTAGCGCCATCAGGCTCTTGTGAATGAGGCCGCGGATCAGGGTGTGTCCCAGCAACAGCAGCAGGGTCACACCAAAGGATTCCCATGTCGTCATGCGCGCTCCTTACCACCAGCGTCGATATTTGAGCCAGACCGCCAGCCCGGTCGCCAGCCCCACCAGAGATCCGCAGAAGATCCAGAAGGCGGTCGGGCTCTCTGCCCCGGGGATGCCACCCAGGTTGATGCCAAACAGGCCGGTCAGGAAGCTGGCGGGCAGGAACATCAGCGCCATCACCGACATCTGGTAGGCACGGCGGTTGGTGGCCTCCGCCGTCAGGTTGTTGATCTCGTCCGCCAGCACGGCAGAGCGAGCCACCCCGGCGTCCAGATCGTCCAGCCAGCGGCGCAGTCGATCGGCGATATCGAGCAGGCGCCGCCTGTCATCCTCATCCAGCCAGGTGAGCTTCTCGTTGGCGAGGCGCGCCACCAGATCCCGCTGGGGAGAGAGGTAACGGCGGATCATGATGAGTTGCTTGCGGATCCGCGCCAGTCGGCCGTTGGCGGGCAATTCACGCATCAGCACTATCTCTTCCAGCTCAAGGATCTGATCGTGCAGCTCCTCGACAAACTCCCCCGCCCTGTCGGTCAGGGCATCGCAGATCTCCACCAGCCAGTCGGCGGTAGAGATGGCGCCGCCCCCCAGCGCCAACTGCTGGAAGACATCTTTTTCCGACAGCAGGGAGCGACGGCGACTGCTGAGGATGAAATCCGGGGTGATGTAGATGCGCAGCGCCACCATCTCCTCGGGCCTGTGATCCTTGTTGTGATTGATGCCACGCAGGATCAGCAGCACAGTCTCCCCCATCCGCACCAGCTTGGGCCTGTTGCTCTGGCCGAGCAAGGATTCGCGCGCGGCGTCATTGAGCAAGGGGGTCTGCAACAGCCAGCGGGCCGCCTCCGGATTGCCGTAATCCAGATGCACCCAGCTGGGCTGGGCTGCCGGGATCTCGCTGCCTGTGGCCAGCGGGGTCATGCCCCCCTTGCCATCCAGGGTCAGACCATAAATTACGTCACTGGGCACCCGATCCATCTCGTCTCCTTCTCGTTCATGCTCAGGCCCCAGCTTACACGAAAGCGGGGGCCGACTCAGCCCCGCACCGGGAAGGGTGCGCCTGTGCTACCATGCCCGCTCTCGTTTTATGCCCGTTTCAACTACAGGAAACCATGCCATGCCCATCTGGGTCGATGCCGATGCCTGCCCCATTCCGGTCAAGGAGATCCTCTACCGCGCCGCCCACCGCGCCCAGGTCGTCACCACGCTGGTGGCCAATCAGGGGCTGCGGGTCCCCCCCTCCCCCTTCATCAAGACCCAACAGGTGGAGAAGGGATTCGATGTGGCGGATCATGTCATTGCCCAGCAGGTTCAGCCCGGCGATCTGGTGATCACCGGCGACATACCCCTCGCCTCCTGGGTGATCGATGCCGGCGGCGAGGCGCTCAATCCCCGTGGTGAGATCTACACCCGCGAGACCATCCAGGCCCGGCTCGGCATGCGCAACTTCATGGAGGAGCTGCGCTCGGCCGGGGTACAGACCGGCGGCCCGGCCCCCTTCAACGCCGCCGACAAGCAGCGCTTCGCCAATGCCCTCGACAAATGGCTGCTCAAAGGCAAGTTCTAAGCCGACGCTAACGGGACCATTGTCGGCATTTTATCGCCGCAACATACTGATTTTTTTAAATCACAGCCGGCTAACTCCACCCGATAGGCACCATGCCCTGCCATCGGGACTGGCGTTTGTATTCACCCCCTGCTGGCTGCTGTGGTTACCGGCCCCAAAAAAACAAACCCCTGCCGAGGCAGGGGTTTGTCATTGTGATGGCGAGGTGCGATTAGATCATCACACCGGCGATCACGGCGGAGAGCAGGCTCACCAAGGTGGAGCCGTACACCAGCTTCAGGCCGAAGCGGGAGACCATGTTGCCCTTCTCTTCGTTCAGCGCCTTCACCGCACCGGCGATGATGCCGATGGAGCTGAAGTTGGCGAACGACACCATGAAGATGGAGAGGATGCCGACGGTGCGGGGCGAGAGATCGGCGGCAATCTTGCCCAGATCCATCATGGCCACGAACTCGTTGGTCACCAGCTTGGTCGCCATAATGGAGCCGGCTTGCAGCGCCTCACCACCCGGGATGCCGAGGATCCAGGCGATCGGGTAGAAGAGGTAGCCCATGACGTACTGGAAGTTGACGCCAAACGCCATCTCGAACAGGTAGTTGATCAGGGCGATCAGGGCGATGAAGCCCACCAGCATGGCGGCCACTATCACGGCAACGGAGAAACCGGCCATGATGTACTCCCCCAGCATCTCGAAGAAGTTCTCTTTCTTCGGGGTGTGGTGCTCGTCACCCTCGGCGATGGCCTTCAGGTCGGTGACCGAGTTGTCCGGCTCGTACGGGTTGATGAGCGACAACACGATGAAGGTGCTGAACATGTTGAGCACCAGCGCGGCCACCACGTAACGCGGTTCGATCAGCTGCATGTAGGCACCGACGATGGACATGGAGACGGTGGACATGGCCGTCGCCGCCAGGGTGTACATCTGCTTCTCGTTCAGGTGCGGCAGGGTGTTCTTGAGCGCGATGAAGTTCTCGGACTGGCCGACGATCATGGAGCTGATGGCGTTGAAGGACTCCAGCTTGCCCATGCCGTTGATCTTGGCCAGCACTGTGCCTATGCCACGAATGATGATGGGCAGCAGACGGATGTACTGCAGTATGCCGATCAGCACAGAGATGAAGACGATGGGCATCAGCACCATCAGGAAGAAGGAGAAGGCTCCTTCGTTGACCAGGCCACCGAACACGAAGTCGGTCCCCTGCTTGGCAAACTCCATCAGCTTGGTGAAGCCAGCGGCGAAGCCACCCACGACCGCCAGGCCCACTTCGGAGTTCAGCATGAACCAGGCCAGCGCCAGTTCCACCACCAACAGCTGCCCGATATAGCGCAGCTTGATCTGTTTCCAGTTGCGGCGGTTTGCCAGCAACGCCAACGCGAGGACCATCACGAGTCCAAGCACAAAGTGAACGTATTCCATACCTGTAGCACCTGAATGAATTGTTATTTTTGACCGGCGCCATCATAAAGAATCGTATATTTAAAAATCAGATAGCCATCACAATCTGGCTCAATAATATGTATGCGAGATAATACAAACGTTTTTAAATTAATTAACCATTAACGGTATATTAATCGTGCAACATCAAGTTAAAAATGCCTTATAGAACATGTCGATAGGAATATTCTGATTGCGCTGACAGCGCCAATGGATATTCCAGTATCATTTTCGCAACACTCCTTCTCATGCACGACACCTATTTCATCCAGGAAATTTAATCAACCAGAATAGAAAACGTTTACCCCTGATAAATAATTAGCGAACGACCGCAAACATTCACCAGGTGCCACCCCGGTTGCACCTCTCTGTCGCCACGGGGACGGATGAACCCGCCCTGAGGTTGCACCGGCTTAAGCGTTCAAAAATCCGCCACATCCGGTGCCACATTCTGGTATGATGCGCGGCCTTAGCGCTCGCGCATCCCCGTTTTCTCCGAAATAGAGTCCTTTTGTGAACAACAGCGAATTTAGCAGCCTCAATCTCTCCCCCGCCCTGCAAGAGAACCTCACCAGCCTGGGTTACCTGCAGATGACCCCGATCCAGGCCCAGAGCCTGCCCCTGGTACTCGAAGGCAAAGACCTGATCGCCAAGGCCAAAACCGGCAGCGGCAAGACTGCCGCCTTCGCCTTGGGCCTGCTCTCCCGCCTCAACGTCAACCGTGTCGACGTACAGGCCCTGGTGCTCTGTCCGACCCGCGAGCTGGCGGATCAGGTGGCTCAGGAGATCCGTCGTCTGGCCCGCGCCCTGCCGAACGTCAAGCTGGTGACCCTGTGTGGCGGCACCCCGACCGCACCTCAGTCCGCCACCCTGAGCTTCGGCGCCCACATCGCCGTCGGCACCCCGGGTCGTATTCTCAAGCACCTGGAGCAGGGTACCCTGGAGCTCTCCAGCCTGGAGACTCTGGTGCTGGACGAGGCAGATCGCATGCTGGACATGGGCTTTGGCGAAGACATCAACCGCGTCATCAGCTATGCCCCCGAGCGCCGTCAGACCCTGCTGTTCTCCGCCACTTATCCGGAGGGGATAGCCCAGATGAGCCGCGGTGTGCAGCGCAACCCGGTCGAGGTGAGTGTGGAGTCCCTGCACGAGGGCAGCGCCATCGAACAGAAGCTGTATGAAGTGCCCGCCGGTCAGCGCCTCGACGCCCTCACCTGGCTGCTCAGCCACTATCAGCCGAGCTCCTGCGTGGTGTTCTGCAACACCAAGCGCGCCTGCAACGACGTGGCCGATCACCTGGCCGCCAAGGGCTTCTCGGCCCTGGCGCTGAACGGCGATCTGGAACAGCGGGAGCGGGATCAGGTGCTGGTCCGCTTTGCCAACGGCAGCGCCACCATACTGGTCGCGACCGACGTAGCGGCCCGGGGCCTCGACATCAAGGAGCTGGGCGCCGTCATCAACTACGAGCTGACCTATGACCCTGAAGTGCATGTGCACCGCATCGGTCGTACCGGTCGTGCCGGCCAGCAGGGCCTGGCCCTGAGCCTCTATCAGCCCAACGAAGCCCAGCGCGTCAACCTGATCGAGGAGTACCAGCAGGCGCCGATGCCGCTGGGGGATCTCGACACCATAGGCCGCGACATCAAGCCGATAGCCCCGCAGATGGTGACCCTCTCCATCGATGCGGGTCGCAAGACCAAGGTGCGGGCCGGTGACATCCTGGGCGCCCTGACCGGCGAAGGTGGCATTGCTGGCGCCGATGTGGGCAAGATCCAGATCTCCGAGCAGTACTCCTACGTGGCGGTCAAGCGTCAGGTGGCGAGCGCCGCCCTCAAGCGGCTGCAGGAAGGCAAGATCAAGGGGCGCACCTACCGCGCCCGCAAACTGGGCTAAGGTTCTTCACAGGCCCTTAGCCAGACCACAGGCGCCTGACAGGCGCCTGTTTCATATATTTCGATGCCGCCATGCGGCAAGACAGGCACCATGACCCAAGCAATCCAAACCGACGTGAGCTGCCAGAACTGCGAAGCCTGCTGCTGCCGCCTCGAAGTGATGCTCTTTACCGATACCGGCGTGCCGGATCGCTATGTGCTCGACAGGGAAGGGGAAATCCCCGTGATGCGCCGGCTGGAAGATGGCTGGTGTGCGGCCTTGGACCGCAACACCATGATGTGCCGCATCTATGAGGTGCGCCCCCTCATCTGTCGCGAATTCGAGATGGGCGAGCCCGACTGTGTCGACGAGCGGGACAAGTGGTTTATCAAGCTGGAATGAGACGGGCAGACAAGACGGCCCCGGGCTGCCGGGTCAGCTTACCGGTGTGACGTCGCCGCCGAGCTGCTCCCCCAGCCAGCGGATGGCCGCCGCCTCCTGCTCGAAGTAGCGCACCGTACTGAACGGCAACTCGCTGAAGACCTGATCCGCCAGATAGCGTTTGAACCCGCCCACCACCACGACCGCGAGAAAGGCGCAGCCATTGGCGGCGCACCAGCCAAACTGCCGACGAAAGCGCGCCAGTACCTCGGGACCGGCGGCCTCGAACTCGGTCGCCACCTCGACGATCCCCCAGGGTGCATCGCGCAATCCTGCGATCTGCTGGCTGAAGGCAGCCTCATAGGCCATGGCGCCCGCCAGATTGAAGGGACCGCTCGGGCGGCAAATCAGCACCTGCCCCTGTCGCTGCATCTCGAAATGGCCGTGTGGTTGCAAGTGCACGTCCCCCTCCTCCCCTGAATTTTTCGCCGCGCCGACGCCGCCTGATGTTGCAACAAGGTAAGGATTTATATGCAAAAAGTCTATGGAGCCCAGGCCATCACCGACAGACATCGACGCCAAATGGCACAGTTTCTGTGCGCAACGAAGTGAAGGCGGAGCCAGCATGTTCTGTTGCAGTTAATAAAACGTTGCTGCTATCATCCGCGCCAACCAAACATTCCACCAACTGAAACCTTTAGCCTGGGCGCAAGGATCAAAGATGAAGAATCAAGACGCGAGTTATTACCAAAGGATCTGGCGCTGGCATTTCTATGCCGGTCTCTTCGTCGCCCCCTTTCTGATCCTGCTCTCCCTCACCGGCATCCTGTACCTGTACAAGCCCCAGCTCGACAACCTGCTCTACCCCGAGCTGATGAAGGTGGCCCCCGCTACCCAGGCCCTGAGCGCCGATCAACTGCTGGCCAAGGCGAAGATCGCCATGCCAGATGCCAGCCTGCGCAAATACCTGCCCCCCGTGGCCACCGACGCGAGCGCCCAGCTCATCGTCAATCAGGGTGAGCGCGAGCTGACCCTCTTCATGGATCCCGCCAGCGGCGCCCTGCTCGGCACCATGGACAACCAATGGAACCTGCAGGCGGTGGCCCGTGCCCTGCATGCGGAGCTGCTGCTCGGCACCACAGGGGATCGGCTGATCGAACTGGCCGCCGGCTGGGGCATAGTGCTGCTCGTCAGCGGGCTCTACCTGTGGTGGCCGCGCAAGGGACCCGGCGTAGGGGGCATCCTCTGGCCCAGAATGAACCAGCGCGGACGCCTCTGGTGGCGCGATCTGCACGCAGTGGTCGGCTTCTGGGGGGCGGGTTTCCTGCTGCTGCTGCTCTTGAGCGGCATGACCTGGACCGGCTTCTGGGGCGATCAGTTCGCCAACGTCTGGAATCGTTTCCCGGCCGCCATGTGGAACGAGGTGCCCAAATCCGCCCCTCTCGCCCGCACCCTCAACCATGCCCATGAACAGACTGTGCCCTGGGCCGTCGAGAACACCCCCATGCCGAGCTCGCAGCCGGCGCCGGAAAGCCATGATCACAGCGCCATGAACCATGGCGGGGAACACGACGGCATGGTCATGGCCAGCCACCGCATCCCCCTGCAACGGGTAGTGGAGATCGCCACTGAGCGCAAGGTTCACCCGGGTTACAGCATCACACCGCCGGTCGGTGACACTGGCGTCTATACCATAGCCCTGTTCGCCGATGACCCGCGCAACGACGCCACCCTGCACATCGATCAATACAGCGGCAAGGTGCTGGCCGACGTGCGCTGGCAGGATTACGGTCCGGTCGCCAAGACGGTGGAAACCGGCGTCATGCTGCACATGGGCAAGATCTACGGCTGGCCCCACCAGCTCGTCATGCTGATCATCTGCCTGATGGTGCTGGCAAGCTCGGTGAGCGGACTCTGGATCTGGTGGAGCCGCCGCCCCAAGGGCCGGCTCGCCGCCCCGCCCCTGCCCGCCAAGTTGCCCCCCATGGGCGGCGCCATAGCCGTGCTGGTGCTGCTCGGGATCTGCTTCCCCCTGGTGGGCGCTTCCATGCTGGTCATCTGGCTGCTGGACTGTCTCTTCTTCTCCCGCCGGACCGCCGTGGCGCCAGCCAGCTAAGGCCATTCGGCGACGATGGCTGCACACTGCAAACAAGAAGGGCTCCTCATCAGGAGCCCTTCTTGTTTCATCCCAGCCCTATTTCATGGCCTCGACCAGCGCGATGATTTTGCGCGCCTTCTCGAAGTGGTCGAGTCTCTGGGTCTGGATCCACCAGGTCGCCGCCTCCATCAGCAGTTCGGGATCGTCGTTCCTGTTGGCGAAAAAGGCATAGAAGGAGACGCCCACCCCCTCCCCCTTCTGGCCGATCTTCTGGTGGCAGACCTGGATGATTTTCTGTTTGAGTGATTCACGCATCTGTCATGTTTCCTCAGGCCCGGGCCAGGGCGAACCCCTCTTCCAGCGCCTCCAGGGGCAGGTAGCGACCGATCACCACCAGCCGCGAGCAGGGCACCTCGTCACCCCAGGGAGAGCCGTAATCGAACCCCGCCACCCTGTGCACCCCCTGCACTATCAGCCGGCGCGGCTCCCCGGCGATGGCCAGCACTCCCTTGTAGCGCAACATGTCGTTGCCATGCTGCTCTATGCACTGCTCCATGAAGGCCCCTATCTTCTTCAAGTCCAGCTCGCCCCCCTCGAACAGGTGGGCCGAGATGACATCCTGCCAGGAGCGGGGCCGGGCCGAGAGGGGCGCAAACGCCTCGACGCCCTGACCGCCCTCACGCACTATCTTGATGCCTTGGCTTAGGCTCAGCTCGTCGCTGAGGGCGAAGGCATCCAGATCGAGCCAGAGCCCGGCCGGACACTCCCCCCGCACTATGTCGATGATCTGCGCCTTGGGGTTGATGCCCTGGACTCGCACTATGGCCGCCTCCCGGGTCGCTCCGTCCACCCTATCTGTCTTGGTGAGCAGGATGCGATCGGCAAAGCCTATCTGGGCCGCCGCCACCGGATGCTCATCCAGCTGGCGGCCTATGTGTTCACAGTCGACCAGGGTGATGACGGCATCCAGGCGCAAGGCATCGCGCAACTCTTCTTCGACAAAGAAGGTCTGGATGATGGGGGCAGGGTCCGCGAGCCCTGTGGTCTCGACGATCAACCGCTCGAACCTCAGCTCCCCCGCGGCCCGCCGGGCCAGCAGATCGCTCAGGGCGGCCCGAAATTCACCCCGCACGCTGCAACAGACGCAGCCGTTGCTGAGCTCCACCACGCTGACCCCCGAGCCTCCCTCCAGCAGGGCACCGTCGATATTGGCGGCGCCAAACTCGTTCTCGAGGATGGCCACGGAGGCATCGGCATGGTGGCGCAGGAAGTGGTTGAGCAAGGTGGTCTTGCCGGCGCCAAGAAAACCGGTCAGCAGAGTAACCGCTACAGCTTGTGTCATGTTGGACATCCTGTGAGGTGGGGATCGTATATCTAGCCGAAACCGAGAAAACCGGTCAGCAGGGTGACCGCTACAGCCTGTGTCATGTTGAGGTCCTGTGGAAAAAGGGATTATATCCAGCCGGCGCCGAGGCCAGGGCGTGCGCGCTGGTGGTGGCCTAATTAGCAGCAGCGCCCGCCATTCTTGCCGCCGTAGCGGGCATCCTGGCGTTCGCGAAAGAACTCGTCGTGGCTCATGGGGGTCTGCTCCGGGTGGGTCAGCCGCATGTGCTGCACATAGTTGTCGTAGTCGGGTACGCCCACCATCAGCCTGGCGGTCTGCCCCAGATACTTGCCCGCCTTGGCCAGGGTATCAAACATGCTTGCTCCTTGTTCGCCGTCGATGAGGGGCCGGCACCCTGGGGTGCCGGCCTGCTGACTTACTTGAGGCTGGGAGCCAGATCGCCGTCGTCATCAGACTGGGGCCGGGTGGCACCCTGTTGCGCCGGCATCGGCTGATAGGGGGTCTCGTTGGCGGTCGGCTGCGGGTTTCGCAGCGCCTTGAGGGCCGTCTTCAGGGAGAAGCCGGCGAGCACCACCACCACCCCCATGAAGAAGATGGTCAGCCCCGCATCCAGGCGGTTGTTGAACACCAGCTGAGCCAGCTGGAACTCGGTGTACTGGGCCGGAATGGTGCCGCTGTCGATCATCGCCTGGAACTTGTTGGCTATGGCCAGGAAGCCGAGCTTGGGATTGTCGCTGAAGGTCTTCTCCCAACCCGCCGACAGGGTGCAGATGAGCAGCCAGCTGGTGGGCAGCAGGGCCACCCAGGCATAGGCCTGACGTTTCATCTTGAACAGCACCACGGCGCACAGCATCAGCGCCATGCCCGCCAGCATCTGGTTGGCGATGCCGAACAGCGGCCACAGGGTGTTGATGCCGCCGAGCGGGTCCACCACCCCCTGATGCAGGAAGTAACCCCAGGCCAGCACGCAAAGGGCGGTCGCGAGCAGGTTGGCCGGCAGGGAGTCGGTGCGTTTCAGGGAGGGGGAGATGACCCCCAGCAGATCTTGCAGCATGAAGCGCGCCGCCCGGGTGCCGGCATCCACGGCGGTGAGGATGAAGAGCGCCTCGAACAGGATGGCGAAGTGGTACCAGAAGGCGACGTTCATCAGGCCGCCGAGGGCGCCGTGCAGTATGTAGGCCATGCCGACCGCCAGGGTCGGGGCACCGCCGGCACGGGAGATGATGCTCTGCTCACCCACCTCGCTGGCGATGCGGGTCAGGGTCTCAGGGGTGATCTGGAAGCCCCAGCTGCTCACCACGGCGGCGGCGGAGACCACCACGTCGGCGGTGCCCGCCGGTGCCAGCACCGCCAGGGGGCTGTTCATGGCGAAGTAGACGCCCGGATCGATGACGCAGGCGGAGACCAGCGCCATGATGGCGACGAAGGACTCCATCAACATGCCGCCATAACCGATGAAGCAGGCCTGGTTCTCGTTGGCCAGCATCTTGGGGGTGGTGCCGGAAGAGATGAGCGCATGGAAGCCGGAGACGGCGCCGCAGGCGATGGTGATGAACAGGAAGGGGAAGAGATCCCCGGCCCAGACCGGGCCTGTCCCGTCCACGAACTGGGTCAGCGCCGGCATCTGCAGGGTCGGCTGGGTCACCAGTATGCCGATGGCCAGGCCTATGATGGTGCCTATCTTGAGGAAGGTGGAGAGGTAGTCCCGCGGCGCCAGCAGCAGCCAGACCGGCAGCACGGAGGCGACGAAGCCGTAGCCCACCAGCATCCAGGTCAGCTGCACCCCGTCGAAGTCGAAGTAGGGAGCCCAGGTCTGGCTCTCGGCCACCCAGCCACCGGAGACGATGGCGAAGATGAGGCACACCAGACCTATGATGGAGACCTCACCGATGCGGCCCGGTCTCAGGTAGCGGGTGTAGATCCCCATGAAGATGGCGAGCGGTATGGTGAAGGCCACAGTGTAGGTGCCCCAGGGGCTGTGGGTGAGCGCCTTGACCACTATCATCGCCAGCACCGCCAGTATGATCACCATGATCATGAAGGTGGCGACCAGGGCGATGACCCCGGCGACCGGGCCCATCTCCGACTTGATCAGCTCGCCGAGGGAGCGACCATCGCGACGGGTGGAGACGAACAGCACCATGAAGTCCTGCACCGCCCCCGCCAGTACCACCCCGGCCAGCAGCCAGAGCATGCCGGGCAGGTAGCCCATCTGGGCCGCCAGCACGGGGCCGACCAGGGGACCGGCGCCGGCGATGGCGGCGAAGTGGTGGCCAAACAGCACCTTCTTGTCGGTCGGCACATAGTCCAGACCGTCGTTGTGGCGCACCGCCGGCGTCATGCGGCTGCTGTCGACCGCCAGCACCCGCTTGGCGATGAAGAGCCCGTAGTAGCGGTAGGCGATAAGATAAACGCACACAGCCGCGACCACTATCCAGAGCGCGTTGATCTGCTCGCCCCTGTTGAGGGCGATGTAACCGAGGGAGCTGGCGCCCAGCAGTGCCAGCAACCCCCATCCAAGATGTTTCCCTAAGCTGTCCATAAGCCTGTCCCTGCCATTGGTTTTTTACATATGAAGCCCCATACGCTTACATCTCTATAGCAATCGACGCCGTGCCACAATCGAGGCCCGTCACAAGTCGGCGACCCGCTCCGAGAATTTCTCAATATTGCCAGCCGGATCACGGCCATCAGGCCTGTAGCAGGAGGGAAAAGCGCTGAAATGCTTGAAGAAAACCGCAAGGCACACCAACAGTAAGGGCCCCTTCAACGGGGCCCTTCCTGGTCTGGCGCACGACAAACAGCGCCAGTTCATGGCGGCACAGCGCTCAGGAGAGCGCCAGCCCGACCGAGAGCAGCAGGCTGAACAGGAAGGCGCTGATGGCGGTCTTCTTGAGGGCGCCGGTCAACACCTCGCCGTCGAAGCTCTCGCGCAGGGTGCGGGCGGCATCGGTGAGGGGCTTGATGGCGGGCAGGAAGATCCAGGGCCAGACACTCGCGGGCTGGGTCAGCAGGAAGGCGATGGTGGCCAGCAGCGCCCCCCCCAGCAGCCCCCAGTGATAGGCGATGGCGCGGTTGCGGCCGAGCCGCACCGCCAGGGTGATCTTGCCGCTGGCGGCATCGCTCTCTATGTCCCGCACATTGTTGATGTTGAGCACAGCGGTGGCCAGCAGGCCGCAAGCGGTGGCAGGCAGCAGCAGATCCCACTGCAGGGTATGGGTGAACAGGTAGTAGGAGCCGAGCACCCCCAGCAGGCCGAAGAACAGGAATACCGAGATGTCCCCGAAACCGCGATAGCCGTAAGGGGTCTTGCCCACCGTGTAGGTGATGGCCGCGACTATGGCGGCTCCCCCCAGCAGGATGAAAGTCAGGATCTGCTGCCACTGCTCCCCGAAGGCGCAGACCAGCAGGGAGAGGCCGCTCACCACGGCCGCCAGCGCGGTCAACCCCATGGCAATGCACATCTGGTGGCGGGTGATGAGGCCGGAGACCACGGCACGCTGGGGCCCGATCCGCTCGCCGTTGTCGGCACCGGAGACCGCATCACCATAGTCATTGGCCAGATTGGAGAGGATCTGCAGCAGTATGGCGGTCAACAGGGAGAGGCCCATGATGGCGCCGTCGAAGGCCCCCCGGCTGGCTGCGAGCCCCGAGCCCAGCAAAATGGAGGAGCACGCCAGGGGCAGTGTTCGCAAACGCGCCGCCAGCAACCAAACAGAGAAGGTATTTGTCATATTGTGATGGCCAAACAATCAGATATTGATCGTGTTAAGGGTTATCGAACCGGATTTAGGTATACTTGGCTCCGTGGGGGCTGGGCTCCCTCGGGCAATTTACATGGAAGAATGGGCAGATAATATATAGGAAATCATCGCCCTTTGGCATCAACCTGCGCCATCCTCCCCCAGAGCGATTGCGACTATCCGGCTCAGACAAGACATCCATGTTGGCTCAGACCCATCTCAAGCAACAACTGGACGCCCTGCGTCACAGCAATGTCAGCGGCTTCGTGCGGTTGCGCGTGGCGGCCAACGTCGACCTCTTCCCGGGATGGCTGGCGGCGCAGACCCTGTATCCCCGCATCTATTGGCAGGCCCGTGGCCCCAGGAGCCCCGAGTACGTGGCCCTCGGCGCCATCCACGAGCTGACCCGGCCAGCGGATATCCAGCGGGTCTGCGATCTCGCCAACTCAAACAGTGAAGACAGCCCCCGTTACTACGGCGGCCTGGCGTTCGATCCGGCCCAGCCCGGCTGGCAGGGATTCGGCCCCTGCCGCTTCGTGCTGCCGCGCATCGAGCTGGTGCGCCGAGGAGAGTGTGTCAGCCTCTGCCTCAACCTCTGGCTGACCGACGGCAATCTGGATGCCGAACTGCAGGCGGCCGAGGCCGCCCTCGACGCCCTGAAACCGGAAGCCCCCCTGCCCCCACTGCAAAAACGCCCCTGGCAGCGCCGGGATGTTCCGGGTCAGGCCCAGTGGCAAACCCTGGTAGAGCGGGTGACGGCGCCCGCCTTTCAGGCTCACACCCCCAAGGTGGTGCTCTCCCGGGAAAGCGTGCTGACCGGCCAGCATGGGGATGCCCCCCTCTGCCCCTGGTCCCTGCTCACCCAGTGGGCAAGTCACGCCCAGGAGTGCTTCCACTTCGGCTTCCAGTTCTCCCCCGAGCAGAGCTTCATCTCCTGCTCCCCCGAGCGCCTCTATCGCCGGGAGAGCGGCCACCTCTTCACCGAGGCGCTGGCGGGCACCATACGCCGCTCCGGTGACGAGGCGGCCGACGCGGCCCTGGCCGCCGAGCTGCTGGCCGACAGCAAGAACCGGCTGGAGAACCGCCTGGTGCACGCCGACATCCTGAGCCGCCTGGCTCCCCTCACCACGGACGCCACCCTGACCGAGCCGCGAATCCTGAAACTGCGGCTGCTGCAACACCTCAAGTGCGACATAGAGGCCGAGCTCAAACCCGGCGTGTGCGATTGGCAGTTGCTGGCCGCCCTGCACCCGACGCCGGCGGTGGGCGGTGCCCCCCGCGAGGCGGCGCTGGCCTTTATCCGCGAATATGAACCTTACCAGCGCGGCTGGTACGCCGGTGCCTGCGGCATGCTGAGCCGGGAGACCTCTGAGTTCTCGGTCGCCATCCGCAGCGCCCGCATCACGACCCGGGGCATCAGCCTGTTTGCCGGTGCCGGCATAGTGGCCGGGTCCGAGCCCGCCGCCGAGTGGGCCGAACTCGACAACAAGATCGCCAACGTGCTCTCCCTGCTGGGATAGCGTTTTTCATCGACCCACTGCGAGAGCCTTATGCCCGCCAGCCAATTGCCTGAGCACCGAGCGTTTGCCAGCCAGCATGCCACCTTCAACCACGTCTGGTCTTCCCTCTTGCTGGAAGAGCTCTATCGCCTCGGGGTGCGGGACATAGCGCTGGCCTCGGGCTCCCGCTCGGCGCCGCTCACCATGGCCGCCGCCGCCCATCCAGGCTTTCGCCGTCATCTTCACTTCGACGAGCGGGGTCTGGGCTTCATGGCGCTGGGGCTGGCCAAGGGGAGCGGCCGACCGGTGGCGGTGATCATGACCTCGGGCACTGCGGTGGCCAACCTCTGGCCCGCGGTGGCCGAGGCCCAGCTCACCGGGGTGCCCCTCATCATCCTCTCCGCCGACCGCCCCCCGGAGCTCATCGACAACGGCGCCAACCAGGCCATCGATCAGCAGGGGATCTTCGGTCGCTACCCCGTCTATCAGCAGAACCTGCCGAGCCCCACCCCGACCATACCGGCGGCCTTCGTGCTGAGTTCGGTGGATCAGGCCCTGGCCAGACAGGCACTGACCCCGGGGCCGGTTCACTTCAACTGCATGTATCCCGAGCCCCTCTATCCCGGTGAAGCGTACCTGGATTTTTCCGACTACCTGGCCCCGCTCGGTGACTGGCTCCATTCAAGGGAGCCCTGGAGCCCCTGGCAGCAGGGCGAGCAGCACTGCCCCCGCCAGCCCGACTGGGTCGCCTTGCAGGGCAAACGCGGCGTCATAGTCGCGGGCCGCATTCAGGATCCGGCCGAGGCGCAGAGGGTGGCCCAGCTGGCCGAGCGCCTCGGCTGGCCGCTGCTGGCGGACTTGCAGAGCCAGATCCGCTTCGACAGCCGCAACCTCATCCACATGGATCTCGCCCTACAAAACAGCTGCTTCGTGACCGAGCTGGCCCGGGCCGAGGTGCTGCTGCAGTTCGGTGCCCGCCTCATCTCCAAGCGGCTCGGCCAGTTCATCAAGCAGCACCCCTGGCAGGATTACTGGCTGGTGGACCCGCAACCGGCCAGGCTGGATCCGGACTACCGGCTGCGCCGCCGCCTGGTGTGTACGCCCGGCGCCTTCGCCGCGGCCCATCCGGTGGACCACCGCCATCTGCCCTGGCACCGGCTGGCGGAGCGCCAGCAGGGCATCAGCGGCCAGATCCGCCGCGCCTGCGATCGCTTCTCAGAACTCGGGGTCTGCCACCGTCTGACCCAGCTCATCCAGGGCCAGCTGTTCGTCGGCAACAGCATGCCGGCCCGGTTGATGGACATGCTCGGCGAAACCGGCAAGGGCCCCAGCCGGCTGATGACCAACCGCGGCGCCTCCGGCATCGACGGCCTGATCGCCACTGCCTTCGGTTTCTCCCTGTCCAGCGACGAGCCGACCACACTGCTGCTCGGCGATCTCAGCGCCCTGCACGATCTCAACAGCCTGGCCCTGCTCGGCAAGGGGAGCCGCCCCCTGGTGGTGATCCTGCTCAACAACGACGGTGGCAGCATCTTCCGCATGCTGCCGGTACCGACTAAAGATGCGTTGCTGGAGACCTACTACTGCCTGCCCCACGGCCTGCACTTCGAGCACGCCGCCGCCATGTTCGGCCTGAACTACAGAGCGCCGACCACCCTGGCCGAGTTCGAGCAAGATTACGCAACCGCCCTGGAAAAAGGGGTAACCCTGATTGAAATCAAGGTGCCGAGCAACGAGGTGGCCGAGGATCTTAAAGCACTGGGGTCCCTTATCCGTGGCATATGAAATCAAGGTGCTCCGTGACAACGAGGCAGCCGAGGATCTCAAGGCACTGGAAACCCTTATCCGTGGCATATGAAATCAAGGTCCTGCGTGACAACGAGGCAGCCGAGGATCTCAAGGCATTGGAAACCCTTATCCGTGGTATCTAGCACTGACCTGCCAACCCTGGTACTGCTGCACGGTCTGCTCGGAAATGCCGACGACTGGCAGCCAGTGATCGAGGCAATGCCTGGAATAGATTGCCACGCGCTGGACTTGCCGGGCCACGGCAGCAACAAGGGGCTGAGGGTGAGCGGCTTTGACGAGGCCCACGAGTGGCTCTGCGGCGAGCTGGCCGCGCGGGGTATCACGCGCTACCGGCTGGCGGGCTACTCCCTGGGGGGGCGGCTCGCCCTCTATCACGCCAGCCAGTCCCCCGCCGGCTTGCAGGCGCTCTTGCTGGAGAACTGCCACCCCGGCCTGCCGGTAGCCGAGCTCGCCGCCCGCCTCGAACACGACGAGGGCTGGGCCCGGCGCTTCGAGCACGAACCCCTGGCCCAGGTCTTGGCGGACTGGTACCGGCAGGGGGTGTTCGCCGATCTGGACGAGGAGGCCCGTGGCCGCCAAATGGCTAAACGCCTTGGCAACGAGGGTTCCGCCGTGGCGGCCATGCTGCGCGCCACCTCCCTTGGCAAGCAGCCGGATCTCGCCCCCTGGCTGGGCAAAACCCGGTTGCCGGTGCGCTGGATCTCCGGCAGCCGGGATCACAAATTCCATCGCCTGGCTTGCCAGCTGGTCAAGCAAGGCTGCAATATCAATCACTTGGCTCTGGATGGCGGGCACAACCTGCACGCCAGCCAGCCCGACACCTTTGCCCGGCGCCTGCGGGACTGGGTCAAGCAACCAGAAGAGAAGAGTCATGACTGACGCAATGACGGAAGCGCAACCCTATGCCCCCGTCGCCCCTGACAGGGTTGCCCGGCTGACCTCTACCACACCAGAAGGAAAAAACCATGATTGAGGCAATGACGGAAGCGGAACTGTACGCTCCCATTGAGTGGCAGGATTGCTCCGCCGGTTACGAGGACATCCTCTATCACAAGTCCCAGGATGGCATTGCCAAGATCACCATCAACCGCCCCCAGGTGCGCAACGCCTTCCGCCCCCGCACTGTGAAAGAGATGCTGCAGGCCCTGGCCGATGCCCGCTACGACGACAAGGTAGGCACCATCATACTGACCGGCTTTGGCGAGAAGGCCTTCTGCGCCGGCGGTGACCAGAAGATCCGTGGCGACTACGGTGGATACCGCGACGACGAGGGGACTCATCACCTCAACGTACTCGACTTCCAGCGCGACATCCGCACCTGCCCCAAACCCGTGGTCGCCATGGTGGCCGGTTACGCTGTCGGTGGCGGCCACGTGCTGCACATGATGTGCGATCTCACCATAGCCGCCGACAACGCCCAGTTCGGCCAGACAGGCCCGAAAGTCGGCTCCTTCGACGGCGGCTGGGGCGCCTCCTACATGGCCCGCATCGTCGGCCAGAAGAAGGCCCGCGAGATCTGGTTCCTCTGCCGCATGTACGATGCGAGCCAAGCCCTCGACATGGGGCTGGTCAACACTGTGGTGCCCCTGGCCGAGCTGGAGCGGGAAACCGTGCGCTGGTGCCGGGAGATGCTGCAAAACAGCCCCATGGCGCTGCGCTGCCTGAAGGCCGCACTGAACGCCGACTGCGACGGCCAGGCCGGTTTGCAGGAGCTGGCGGGCAATGCCACCATGCTCTTCTACATGACCGAAGAGGGTCAGGAAGGGCGCAACGCCTTCAACGAGAAGCGCCGCCCCGACTTCTCCAAATACAAGCGGAACCCCTGATGACACTCGCCCTCTATCGCTACCAACTGCCCTTTACCCAACCCCTGACCTTTCACGGCAAGGTGGAGGTGGCGCGAGAGGGCCTCTTGGTGCGCATCAACGACGGCTGGGGGGAGATAGCCCCCCTGCCCGGTTTCTCCAGGGAGAGCCTGGCCGAGGCGCAAGCCGAGAGCCTGGCCTGCCTGGCGCAGCTGGCCCGGGGGCAGACCATAGCCCCCCGGCTACCCTCGGTGCAGTTCGGGCTCGACTGTGCCCGCCGTCACTGGCCACAGCAGAACACCAGCCTGCCCGAACCCTATCCCCTCATTCAGGGCTCCCCCCAGGAGCTGCTCAAGAACTGGAAGCAGTGGCTGCACGAGACCCCCCTCAAGGCCAAGCTGAAGGTAGCCCGCTACCCCATGCGGGACGAGCTGGCGCTGATCCGGCTGTTGCTCGATCGGCGCCCCAATCTCAAGCTGGTGCTGGACGCCAACCAGGGCTGGACCCGCGAGGAGGCCTGGGCCTTCTGCGGTCACCTGGATCCGAACCGGATCGAATACCTGGAAGATCTCTGTGCCGACTTTGCCGACATCGCCTTCGTCGCCAACCGTACCGGCATGCCGGTGGCCCTCGACGAGTTGCTGGCCCAGGGCAAGCCATGGGAACCCATACCCCAGTTGAAGGCCCTGGTGCTCAAGCCAACCCTGCTCGGTTCCCTGGCCAACAGCGAGGCCCTGGTGGCCCGCGCCCGCGAGCTTAAGCTGAAAGTCATCGTCTCCTCCTGTTTCGAGTCCGGCGTCGGTCTCGGTCAGCTCGCCCGCCTCGCGGGGGAGTGGGCACCGGATCAGGCCCCTGGCCTGGATACCAGGCGCTGGCTGGCCAGGGATCTGCTGGACAAGCAGGGTCAACCCGACCCAAGCCTGATGACTCCCCTGTTTCACCGTGACTGAAGGGGCTCCCATGCCACCCGTCCGTGCAGCTGGCACCTCACTGGAGGCCTGCCCAGTGCGCCACTGGGCACGGACGGCACCCGAACGCATCGCCATCCACGGCAACGGCTCCCTCAGCTACCGGCAGCTGGATGCACGGCTCAACGGCCTGTGCAAGCAGCTCGAGCAGGCGGGTTTAAAGGCCGGAGACCGGCTGGTCGCCGTGGTGCGTGGCGCCCTGGAGGACGTGCTGCTGGCCTGGGCCTGCGTGCGCAGCGGCCTCGTCTTCTGCCCGCTCAATCCCGCCTTCCCCCTCCCCAGGCAGGCCGAGCTGGCCGCACAGCTGGATGCCTGCGCCTTCTGGTCAGCGGGGGAGATTCCGGTGGGGAGCGGGTTGCCATTGCAGCTCGACTTCACACGCGAACTGCCGGCAAGCGAGGAAGCCTGGCCGCTTGAACCGGCCCAGCTCAACAACATGATCCTCACCTCGGGATCCAGCGGCACACCCAAGGCGGTGGTGCACCGCCTCGCCAACCACCTCGCCTCGGCCCGGGGCTCGGTCAGCCTGATCCCGCTCGATGCCGACTGCGGCTGGCTGCTCTCACTGCCGCTGTTTCACGTGGGCGGCTACGCCATCCTGTTCCGGGTCTTCCTGGCGGGGGCCAGCCTGGTGCTGGACGATCGCACCCAGCCCCTCAAGGGGCGGCTGGAGGATCAGCCCATCACCCACCTCTCGCTGGTACCGACCCAGCTCTGGCGCCTGCTGGCGCAAGGCTTCGACCCCGGTCGCACCCGCTTGCGCGAGCTGCTGCTCGGGGGGGCCGCCATCCCTGAGCCCCTGGTCAATCGCCTCAAGGCCCTGGGGTTCACCCCCAAGTCGAGCTATGGCCTCTCCGAGATGGGCAGCCAGGTCTGCACCGGCCTGCCTGCCGGTGCCGGGGTGGTGGGCAGGCCTCTGCCCGGGCGGGAGGTCTGCATACGCCAGGGGGAGATCTGCGTGCGCGGCGACACCCTGTTTGCCGGCTATTTCCAGGCCGGGGAGCTGGTGTTGCCGCTGGATGAGGAGGGCTGGTTCCACACCCGGGACAAGGGGCATTTCACCCCGGCCGGCGAGCTGATGGTGGAGGGGCGGCTCGACAACCTCTTCATCTCGGGAGGGGAGAACATCCAGCCCGAGACCATAGAGCAGCGGCTGGTGGATCACCCCGCCGTGGCCCAGGCCCTGGTGGTGCCCATCCCCAGCGCACAGTGGGGGCAGCGCCCCGCCGCCTTTATCGACTGGCACGGCGAACCTGTGCCCCACGCCGAGCTGGCCGCCTGGATCAGGCAGTCCTTGCCTGGCTTCATGGTGCCGGACCGCTGGCTGCCCTGGCCGGATCTCGGCGGCAGCCTGAAACCCTCCCGCAGCAAGCTGGCCGCCAGCCTGCAACAGAGTGTCTAGCGACAGCGAGGCCTACCAGGCATGGCTGAGCCGGGATCTGCTGCCCTGGTGGGAGGCCAACAAGGAGTCTGACGAGTGCAAGGCGAACGACTCAGCCCACTGAGGGTGAGGCGTGAATGAGACAGGGCGGCCATGGCCGCCCTTTTTATGACGCCCTTTGATGGGCTCAAGATCGCGCTGCACTCTGCGACAGCCTGTGCCCGAGTGACGCCATGCCGGAGCATCAAACCTGACGCGCCAGGGCAAGTTGTAATAGAATGGCCCCCTGTCATCTCTTACTTCAGACCCGAACCGCACCGCGCATGAAGAAGTTTGCCAAGATCCTGCTCGCCTGCCTCTGCCTGTTGCTGGCCTCAGTCGCCGCGCTGCTGGGCTACAGCGAGTGGACCGTCTCCGACGCCCGTCACTACACCTACGACGACGTCGATGCGGTGCCCTACAACAGGGTCGCCCTGGTGCTCGGCACCTCCAAGTACCTGATCGGGGGCAGCCCGAACCACTACTTCAAGTACAGGATCAAGGCCGCCGCCGAGCTCTACAACAACGGCAAGGTGGACTACATCCTGGTCTCCGGCGACAACGCCACCGTCCAGTACAACGAGCCGCGCCAGATGCGGCGGGCCCTGATCCAGGCGGGCATCCCGGCCAAGGCCATCTACAGCGACTACGCGGGCTTTCGCACCCTGGATTCCATAGTGCGCGCCAAGGAGGTGTTCGGGCAGGCCCGCTTCACCGTGGTCTCCCAGGCCTTCCACAACGAGCGCGCCATCTTTATCGCCCGCCACTTCGGCATCGAGGCCGTCGGCTTCAACGCCCTGGATCCCAGCGCCTATCAGGGCATCAAGACCCGGGTGCGCGAGGTGTTCGCCCGCCTGATGGGGCTGCTCGATCTCTACGTGCTGGACAAGGGGCCCAAGTTCCTCGGCGAGCCCATCGTCATCGGCGGCCCCATCCCCTGCCAGGCCCTGAGCACCATAGGGGCCAGCCAGCCCTGCCTGCCCATGGCACCAGCCACCAAGCCAACACCTGCCCCTGCCGTCAGTGCGGCCAAGGCGACCAGTGCCGCCGTCTCGACCGCCCCAGCACAGGCACCGAGTGATGCCGCCAGTACATCGCCATCGACCAGCGCGGCCGCGCCCGCGCCCTGAACATAAAAAGAGACCCGCCTGATGGCGGGTCTCTTTTTATGGGGGAAGAAAAGGAGAGGGCTCAGGCCAGCGCCTGCCGGTAGCGGCGCGCCACCTCGTCCCAGTCGATCACCTGGTAAAACGCGGCTATGTAGTCGGGACGCTTGTTCTGGTACTTGAGGTAGTAGGCGTGCTCCCACACGTCCAGCCCCAGGACAGGCACCAGCCCCTCCATCAGGGGACTGTCCTGGTTGGCGCTGCTCACCACCTGCAGGCGGCCCGCCTTATCCACCACCAGCCAGGCCCAGCCGCTGCCGAAGCGGCTCAGCGCCGCCTGGGTGAAGGCCTGCTTGAAGGCATCCAGGCCCCCCAGATCCCGGGCAATAGCCTCGGCCAGCTCACCGCCCGGCTCACCGCCCCCTTGCGGGCTCATCACCTGCCAGAACAGGCTGTGGTTGGCATGACCGCCACCATGATTGCGCACCGCACCCTGCACCTTGGCCGGCAGGCTGTCGAAGCTCAGCAGCAGCTCGTCCACCGGCAGGGCCGCCAACTCGGGGATCTCGGCCAGGGCGGCGTTGAGGTTGGTGATGTAGGTCTGATGGTGACGACTGTGATGGATCTCCATGGTCAGCGCGTCTATGTGGGGCTCCAGCGCGTCATAGGCATAGGCGAGGGCAGGCAAGGTATGGCTCATGGTCGTTCTCTCTCTTGTTGGGCTCAATGCAATTGATGGGCGGGCTCGGTCTGGCACTGACATTGACCGAGGCAGCGCAAGATGCCGTCGTGATGACCGTGTTTGCGCACGAAGGCGAGCAGCTCGGTGCGAGTGCCACGGCTATGGCGCAGGGCCGCCGCCCGCAGGGGATCCGGGCTTGCGGGAGACTGGCTGGTGGCGAGCAGGCAGTCGTGGACATGGCACAACATGTCGGCGGCCCTGTCCGGCAACGTCATGGCCACCAGCAGATCCGCCAGGTTGTGGTGGGCCACCACCAGGGCTGCCACGGCTTCGTCCGCATCCGGCCAGCAGGGGAACTGCTGACGGGCCAGCCACAGGGCTTGCTGGTAATAGTCGAGCGCCCTGGCGTGCTCACCCGCGTCGAAGTGGCGATTGCCACTCAGGGTCTGCGCCTTCCAGTGCGCCATGCTGCTGTCCCCGTCGGTGGCACCGACCCATCCCTTCACCCAGGTTACCGTCATGACTCAGACACTCAAATGATAATAATTATTATTTAACTTATTTGATGGGTGGACACAAGGAATAGTTGGCGCGGCCCCTTTTTGCCCATATGGGTAGGGTTTTTCTGCAATCCCCGGTTTAGTGATCTCATCCACAGATACATTTGAGTTCAGCTACCATGCTGCCGGTACTGGCATGAGGCCGGTGGCTGCCGGAGCGCAGCCGGTTTTCACAAGGATGGTGATGATGAAAAGATGGCTATTGGTGCTCTTGTGCGCCCTGCCCATGCTGGGTCAGGGGGCCGGCTATACCCAGACCCGCTACCCCATAGTGCTGGTGCACGGACTGTTCGGCTTCGACAAGCTGCTCGGGGTCGACTATTTCTACGGCATTCCCCAGGCCCTGACCCGGGACGGCGCCCGCGTCTATGTGGCGCAGGTCTCCGCCACCCAGAGTTCGGAGCTGCGCGGCGAGCAGCTGCTCAGGCAGGTGCAGCAGGTGCTCGCCATCACGGAGGCCGACAAGGTGAACCTCATAGGCCACTCCCACGGCGGCCCCACCATTCGCTATGTGGCCTCGGTCGCCCCCGAGCTGGTCGCCTCCGCCACCAGCGTGGGGGGCGTCAACCAGGGCTCCGAGATCGCCGATCTGGTGCGCGCCAGGGTGGCGCCTGGCTCGGTGGCCGAGCAGCTGGCGCTGGCCGCCGCCTCGGCGCTCTCCGGGGTCATCTCGCTGCTCTCCGGCGGCAGTGACCTGCCCCAGGATCCCCTCGCCTCCCTCGATGCCTTGACCAGCGCCGGTGCCCAGCGCTTCAACCAGCGCTATCCAGAAGGGCTGCCCAGCCAGCACTGCGGCGAGGGGCCGCTGCTGGCCGACAACGGCGTCTACTACTTCTCCTGGAGCGGGCGCGGCAACATGACCAACATACTGGATCCCGTGGATCCGGCGCTGGCCCTGACCGGCAGCTTCTTTCATGAGCCCAATGACGGCCTGGTCGGGGTCTGCAGCAGCCACCTCGGCAAGGTGATAGGCACGGCTTACCGGATGAACCACCTGGACGAGGTGAACCAGTCGTTTGGCATCCACCACCTGTTCGACACGGATCCCGTCACCCTCTATCGTCAGCACGCCAACCGCTTGCAGAGGCTGGGGCTATGAGACGGATCCTGCTGGTCGCCCTCTCCCTGGGCGCGGCCCTGCTGGGGGCACTCCTGCTCTGGCCCGAGCCTGCCCCTGATCTGGCGGCGGCCCCCGAGCGGGGAGCCCTGCGCCACCAGCTGGCCCAGCGGCTGGAGCTGGGTGAGACGGACGAAGAGGACGCCATGCTGGCCCGCTACCGGCAATTTCTGCGGGCGGAAGGGAGCCTGACGGTGCCGACGGATCCGGGCCTCGCCAGCCTGCAACTGCTGTTTGACGAGCGTGAGCGGCTGCGCCGGCAACACTTCAGCCCCGCCGAGCAGGGGTCGCTCTTTGCCGAAGAGAGGCTGATGGAGCAGTGGACCCTGAGGCGCAAGGCGCTGGCAGAGGCCGACGCCGCCGACAGGGTGATGCTGGGGGAGGAGCTGGCGCTCTGGCTGGCGGAGCAACCCCAGTGGTTCAGGGAGGCGGAAGCCAACGGCCGTCTGCTCGGCGATCTGCAGCGGCTGGAGCGGATCTCCCCCGCCGAGCGGGACGCCGTGCTGCTGGAGCAGCTGGGACCTGAGGCGGTGGATCGGCTACGCCAGCTGGCGCAGAGCCAGCAAGGGTTCGATCGGCAGTTGGCGGGCTATCTGGCAGAACTCGAGCCACTGCTCCCCCTGGAGCGGGCCGAGCAGCAGCAGGCGATCCTGGCGCGCTGGTTCGAGCCCGGGCAGTGGCGGCGGGTGGAGGCGCTGACCCGGCTGAGGCTCGGGGAGCGGCCATAAATAGCGAGGGGGCCCTGTTGGCCCCCTCGTCGATCCTCGATGCCGTTATTGCGGCTTGTTGGCTCCTGGCAATGGCTGCCAGGTGAGGCGGGTCACCTGGGTGCCCTGTACCTCGCAGGTGAGGCAGAGATCCTGCCACCCCTTCTCCTGGCGCAGGGAGACCTCCCCCTTCATGCCCTCTGCGCTGGTCTTGAGCTTCGCCTGCTCGAAGGTCACCTTGTCGCCCTTGGCGAGCGCCATCAGCTTGCCGTTGCAGAGCCACCGGGTCAGCTCGGCCCCCTTCAGCTTGACGCCGCCTTCACCGGCCTGCTGCTCCGCCTGGCTCGGCACGAACAGCGCGCTCAGCTCGGCTGCCCGCCGGGTGAGCCAGGCCTCCCGCTGCTGCATGCTCATCTTGCTGACGAACTCCGCCGGCTGCCCCTTCTCGTCGAGCCAACGGGTCAGCTTGCCCTTGTCATCGAAGGCGAACTGGGCGGCGGGCTCCTTCACCCCGAACAGCTTGCCCCCCTTGAAGTAGTAGCGGCTCTCCCCCTCCTGCTTGCCCTGCTCGTTCAGTATGGGCACGGCTATGATGACGGGAACCCCGTCGATCCAGGCCTTGATGTCCACACCGTCATGGCTGAACAGCCGGGTGTCGAGGCCATAGTCGGCCCCCTTCTCCATCAGGGTGAACTGCTCGGCCAGGGTGGTGGCCAGAGAAGGCAGGGAGCAGAGTCCCAGTCCCAAGCCGAGGCTCAGGGCGATCGCTGTCTTGCGCATAAGTGTCCTGTGATGGCCCAAAGGCCAGGTTAACTCTCTACCAGCCAGGCCCTCAGCCCCTCCCGGTGCGCGTCACTCAGGGGGATGGACTGACGGGTCTGGTAGTCAAAATGGATCAGGGTCGTCTCGGCGGTCACCGCCAGCTCGCCCCCCTGCCAGGCCTCCTGCCAGAGGGTGAAGGAGCTGGTGCCGATGCGCCGCACCCCCGTCTTGATCAATACCTGCTGGCCATAGAACAGCTCCCGTTTGAACTGCACCCCATAGCCCGCAATGATCAGATGCCAGTTGTGCACATCCAGCTCGGGAGAGAAGAGGCGGAACAGGGGATCACGGGCCGATTCAAACCAGACCGCCGGCACCGTATTGTTGATATGGCCGAGGGCGTCCGTCTCTTGAAAACGGGGTTGGATCTGCATTTCCAGCATAGGTTTAGACTCCTTGTCGTGGGACCGCGCACAGGCTAGCGCGCCAACCCTTATGACTCAAGCGTCCCGGCATCCGGGTGGGAGCCGCCTCCGCTTTCCGGCGCCGCCATCCCCTGTTCGGGTTTGAGCCAGGCGCTGCGAAAATCGAACCAGCCGAGGGCCGTCATCCGCACCCCATGCACGCCGACCCGGCTCTCCAGCTCCAGCCAGTGGTGAAACAGGGGCACGAACCAGCCCTGGCGCTGCACCTCGGCCAGCAAGGCGCGCGGGCCAGGCTCGGCGCCGCTGGCGCGCCACTGCGTCAATCCCTGCCACAGGGCCTGCTGCCCCCCCCATACCCGGCGCAGCAAGGGGGTGCCCTGCAACCAGGCGTAGGGGGCGAAGGCGTGTTCATGCTCCAGGTTCAAGGTGCCGAGCCAGAGATCCACATCTTCATCCTCCCCACTCACCCAGCGGCCGTAATCCAGGGTGCGCACCTCGAGCCGGATCCCCTGCTCTGCCAGCAGGCTGGCCATGGCATTGGCGCACTCGTTGAACTCCAGATGCTGGTTGAAACAAGCCAGCACCAGCCGGGTCGGCAGCAGCGCCGGTTTAGGCTCCTCGGCGGGCAGAGCCTCGCGCCAGTGGGGCAGCAGGCCGAGGGCGCTGGTCCAGCCCCGCTGCAGCTCGGGGGCGACCCGCCCCATCAGGGCTATGGGGTTGAGCAGCCGGGTCAGCCACTGGCGCAAGGCGGGATCCTGCAGCAGGGGGGATCTGTCGTCCTGCAGCAGGAAGTAGCAGCCGGATTCGAGCTCCGACTCGCCGCGCATGGTGCCGAGCTCGGGGCTGTCGCGCCCCAGCTGCAGGTGGCTCTCCAGCCGCTCCGCCAGCTCCGGCAGCATCCAGATGTCGATCTCGTCGAGCAGGGCCCGCAGGCCGAAGTAGTCGTCGAAGGCCTCGAGGCACAGCTGCAGGGGATCGTTGGCGGTGACTCGGTAGGGGCCTGTGCCCACGGGTTGCAGGGCAAAGCCCGCCTCCCCCTTGAGCTCGCGGGGCAAGATGGCCGCCACCGGCTCCGCCAGCAGGTGCAGCAGCAGGGGATCCGGGCTGTCGAGGTGCAGATCCAGGGTGCGCGACCAGCGGCTCTCCAGCCGTGCCAGGTGAGCAAACAGCGGGCGATCCCGCAAGGCCAGCAGGCTCTCCATCACATCCTCCACCGCCAGCTCGCGGCCGTGGTGAAAGCGCACCGCCGGGCGCAGATAGAAGCGCCAGTGACAGGGGCCCAGACACTCCCAGTGGTGGGCCAGGTCCCCCTCGATTTCCCCATTTTCCTCATTTCGCCGGGTGAGGCCGTTGAAGATCTGGCGGCTCAGGTGAATTTCGGAGCGGCGCAGGGGATCCGTGGGCAGCAGGCGGGGCAGCGGCCGGTAATAGGGCACCCGCAGGATCTGGCGCCCCTCCCGGGTGGCCTGACCGAGCTGCTCGATGAGCAGCGGGGTGAGCAAGTCCAGCCGCCCCTCCGCCAGCCGCACCGCCTGGGCGAGCTGGCCCTGGCTCAGCAGATCCCGCAGCCGGCGGCGAGTCAGGCTCTCCTGGTTGTCGAGCAGAGTCAGCCGGGAGCGGCGCCCCCGCCCCGCCTCGGCGGACCAGCTGAGCCAGCCCTGATCCTGCATGCGGCGCAGCAGCAGGCGGGCGTTGCGCGGGGTGCAGCAGAGCAAGTCCGCCACCTCGGCGAGGCTGGCCTCCCGCTCATCGCAGCCAAGCTGCTGGGCGAGCCGTTGAAATTGCTGGTAGAGGCGGCTGCTGGGCATAAAAGAGGAAATCCTTTTCAGTCAAGTCGTCAGTTTTTACTTCCTCATTTTAGCTCAATACTGTTGGCGAACGTGAGCACCACAGCACAGGAGCACCATCATGAGCCAGACCACCCCCCATGCACCGAACCGGATCCAGCAAGGAATGCGCCGCTACTTCCGCCGGATCCTGCCCCGCCCGCTGACCCTGATCGAGGATCCCATGCATCAGCTCAACCGCCTGATGCAGTGGGACATGCACCAGATAGACGACAGGGAGTATCGCCGTCGCCTCTGATTGGGCCAGGGCTCCGGGCAGGGAAAGGGCGCCACAGGATCACTGCAAGCCTCTATGCTTTGCCGGATTGGGTGGTTTACATCGGCGCAGGGCCTGCTAGATTGGACGTCTATCCATCCATAATGGCGACGACGTCCAACAAGGAGTGTGTGATGAAAGATGCGACCCTGGCCCTGCACCACGGCTTTTCCCACGATCCCGCCACCAAGGCGGTGGCCGTGCCCATCTACCAGACGGTGGCCTACGAGTTCGACAGCGCCCAGCACGGGGCGGATCTGTTCAACCTGGCGGTGCCTGGCAACATCTACACCCGCATCATGAACCCCACCAACGACGTGCTGGAACAGCGGATGGCCGCCCTGGAGGGGGGCATAGCCGGTCTGGTGGTCTCGGCGGGGTCTGCCGCTATCACCTACGCCATCCAGGCGCTTACCGCCGCCGGCGACAACATCGTCTCCACCCCCCAGCTCTACGGCGGCACCTACACCCTGTTCGCCCACATGCTGCCGAGTTTCGGGGTCGAGGTGCGTTTTGCCAAGGATGACAGCGCCGAGGCCATCGCCGCCCTCATCGACGACAAGACCAAGGCGGTCTATTGCGAGAGCATCGGCAACCCGGCGGGCAACATCGTCGATCTGGCGGCTTTTGCCAGGGTGGCCCACGCCCGCGGCGTACCGCTCATCGTCGACAACACTGTCGCCACCCCTGTGCTCTGCAAACCCATAGAACACGGCGCCGACATAGTGGTGCACAGCCTGACCAAGTACGTGGGCGGCCACGGCAACTCCCTTGGCGGGGCCATCATCGACTCGGGCAAGTTCCCCTGGGCGGATCACGCCGAACGCTTCCCCCAGCTCACCCGGCCCGAGCCCTCCTACCACGGGGTGGTCTACACCGAAGCCTTCGGCCCGGCGGCCTTCATCGGCCGGGTACGCACCGTACCCCTGCGCAACACAGGCGCGGCGCTGGCCCCCATGAACGCCTTCCTGCTGTTGCAGGGGCTGGAGACCCTGAGCCTGCGCATGGAGCGCCACGTGGACAACGCCCTGCGGGTCGCCCACCACCTCAAGCATCACCCCAAGGTGGCCTGGGTGAGCTACGCCGGTCTGCCGGGTCACCCCCACTATCCACTGGCGGAGAAGTACATGGGCGGCCGCCCCTCGGCCATCCTCTCCTTCGGTCTGAAGGAAGGGTACGAGGCCGGGGTGCGCTTCTACGATGCGCTCAAGATCTTCAAGCGGCTGGTCAACATAGGGGATGCCAAGTCCCTGGCCTGCCACCCCGCCTCCACCACCCATCGCCAGCTGAGCGACGCCGAGCAGGCCAAGGCCGGGGTCAAGCCGGAGATGATCCGGTTGTCGGTGGGGATCGAGGCGATCGAAGACATACTGGCGGATCTGGATCAGGCGCTGGAGGCCTGAGTCAGCACAGAGCGGGCATCTGCCCGCTCTTTTTTGCCTGCCGGTGAACCACTTGCCTCGCCCACTCGTACACCTCATCCTGCCACCGAATCGAGGTCCCTATGATTGTCCTGCACCACCTGAACAAGTCCCGCTCACAACGCATTATCTGGCTGCTCGAAGAGCTGGACCTGCCCTACCGGATCAAGGCCTACCAGCGCGACGCCACCAGCTTCCTGGCGCCCCCCGAGCTCAAGGCCATCCATCCCCTCGGCAAGTCACCGGTCATCGAGTTCGACGGCCGCGTATTGGCGGAATCCGGCGCCATCACCGAGTACCTGATAGCCCGTCACGCCCCGGAGCGGCTGGCGCCAGCCACCGACAGCCCCGACTACCCCGAGTACCTGCAATGGATCCACTTCGCCGAGAGCTCCGGCATCTTGCCGCTGCTGCTGGACATGTTCGTGCGCAAGGATGGCAGCCCGATGCGCTTCCTGCCGGGCTACGCCCAGGCGGAGTGCGCCAAGGTGCTGGGCTATCTCAACGAAGTGCTGGCCAGCCGCCACTATCTGGTGGGGGATCGCCTCTCCGGCGCCGACATCATGAACTCCTTCCTGGTGGATCTGCTGGCACAAAGCGGCCAGCTGGCCCAGTTCCCGCACCTTAAGAGCTACTGGGAACGCCTCAATACCCATCCGGCCCGCCAGAAAGCGGTGACACTGGAGCGCGAGCTGGATCAGGGCGCCTGAGCCTCTCCCCCGGCCCCCCCCCACCATAGAATGCAGAACGCCCCGACCAGCGGGGCGTTCTCTTTTCAACTCGGGATCCGAGGGATCAGCGGGCGTGGGAGAGGATCCGCGCCACCTTGTCAGGATCTATGTCCTGCTGCTCACCGAGGGCGGTCAGGCCGAAGCGCTTGAGGTTGGAGCACAGAACGCAGGGATCACAGCGCGTGGGAGAGGATCCGCGCCACCTTGTCCGGATCTATGTCCTGCTGCTCCCCCAGCGCGGTCAGGCCGAAGCGCTTGAGGTTGGAGCAGATGGCGGGGATGCAGCTCTCGTTCAGGCCGTAGTCGGCGAGGCGGGTGCCCACCCCCATCTGCTGGAAGAACTGCTCGGTGCGGATGATGGCCTCCTCGATGCGCAGCGCCTTGTCCTCCCGGCGGGAGTGCCAGACCCGCTCGGCGAACTGGGCCAGTTTCTCCTGCTTCTGGGCCGCCTGTTCCCGCAGCAGGGAGGGCAGCACCACCGCCAGGCTCTGGGCATGATCCAGCCCGTGCAGGGCGGTGAGCTGGTGGCCTATGGCATGGGTGGACCAGTCCTGGGGCACGCCGCGCCCGATGAGGCCGTTGAGGGCCAGGCTGGCGGCCCACATCAGGTTGGCCCTCACCTGGTAGTTGGTGGGCTCCGTCAGCGCCCGCGGGCCGTTGTCCACCAGCACCTGCAGCAGGCCCTCCGCCAGCCGGTCCTGCACATCCCCTCCCACCGGGAAGGTGAGGTACTGCTCCAGGATATGGACGAAGGCATCCACCACGCCGTTGCCCACCTGGCGCACCGGCAGGCTGTAGGTGGTGGTGGGATCCAGCACCGCAAAGCGGGGCAGCACCAGCGGATTGTAGAAGGAGAGCTTGGCCTCCCCCCGGCTCACCACGGCGGCGGGATTGCTCTCGGAGCCGGTGGCAGGCAGGGTCAGCACACAGCCGAGCGGCAACGCTGCTTTGATGGGCGCCTTGTCCAGCAAGATGTCCCAGGGATCCTCCCCCTCGAAGCAGGCCGCGGCGGCCACGAACTTGGTGCCATCCACCACGGATCCGCCACCGACCGCCAACAGGAAGTCGATGCGCTCGCGCTTGACCAGATCCACCGCCTCCATCAGCTGATCGTACTGGGGGTTGGCACCTATGCCGGGAAACTCCAGCCACTCCCTGCCCGCCAGCGCCTGGGTCAACTGCTCATAGACGCCGTTTTGCTTGATGCTGCCGCCGCCGTAGAGCACCAGCAGGCGGCTGCCCGCCGGTATCAGCTCCGGCAGCGTGGCTATCTGGCCCTCCCCGAAACAGACGCGGGTGGGATTGGCATATTGGAAGTTGTACACGGCAGAGCCCTCGGTTGAATGCATGCTGGGGGATTGTGCGCCAGCCATACCATCAGGTCAAAAAACGGGGGTTGAGGGATCACTCCCCTGCTCCCCATGGCGCCGCGCCATGCCGTCATCCCATTGGGTCAAAAACGGGAGCGAGCCATCAAAATGGCGATCTCCCCTTTGGCATCATGGTACTCAGGCATGACTTTTCCATGGTGTCACTGGAGCAGTCCCCTGCTCCCCCATGGCGCCGCGCCATGCCGTCATCCCATTGGGTCAAAAACGGGAGCGGGCCATCAAAATGGTGATGCGCCCTCTTTGACATGATGGTACTCAGGTGTGACTTTGCTATGGTGTCACTGGAGCAGGGGGAACACTCCCCGCTCCGTCATGGCGCCGCGCCATGTCGTCATCCTGACGCCTCTCACGGGGTTCTGTTTTCCAGTCATAGGGTCTCAATCATGAAACTGAAGCACGCATGGATCGCAGGAGTGCTCACTCTCTGTGTCAATCCCCTGATACAGGCCGCCGAAGTGACCGCCAATGTGGCCGTCACCCCGGGCCAGGCCAGCCTGGCAGAAGAGGTGAAGGCCGAGGCGACCGTCACTGCCATCGATCTCGCGACCCGCAAGATCAGCCTGAAGAATGCCGAAGGCAAGACCTTCGATCTGGTCGCCGGGGAAGAGGTGACCAACCTCCAGAACCTCAAGGTGGGGGACGTGGTGGCGCTGCGCTACCTGCAACTGCTGGATCTCGAGCTGCTCAAGGGCACAGCCGGTGTGAGAAAGCGGGTGGTGGAGGTCGAAGGGAGCAAGGCGGCCGCCGGCGAGCAGCCGGGCGCCGGGGCTGGCATGCAGGTCACCATCTATGCCGACGTCATCGACGTCGACAAGGCGCAGCAGACCATCAGGGTCAAGGGTGTGGACGATACCCTCACCCTCAAGGTGAAGGATCCGGCCCAGTTCGCCCTGATCGCCAAGGGGGATCAGATCAAGGCCGTCCAGACCACGGCCATCGCCATAGGGATAGTGCCCAAACAGCCCTGAGACACGCCGTCTGCGGCAGGGAGGGCGCTGGCGCTCCCTGCTTCATCCTTCCCCGGCATCCGGGGCAAAATCTTGCCCAGTTGACACCAAAGATTGCCGTTCGAGTCGTTGGTGTCAGGCCTGGGCGCTCTGACCGCTCGACGACTTGCCGGTGAGCCTGTCCATGGCCGCCTTGAGCATGGCATCACGCTGCTCGGTCAGGGCCCGGGTCTGGGTCTCACGCTCTTCGGCCGAGAGCGCCTTGTTGTCGGCCACCCCCTTGATCTGGCTCTCGAGATCGTCAAATTTTTTGCGATCGAAGCCGAGTGCCTTGTCCACCAGCTGCTGTACCACCGTATTGTTGGCGCTCCCGGCCAGGGAGGCGCTCTTGCCGCTTCTGGCCAGATGCTCGTAAGTCAGTACCTGCTGCGCCTTGCCGGTCAGCACCTGGCTGGAGAGGCTGACCTGCTGATCCCAGCTCCCCTGCTGGCTGTCATCGCCACTGAGGGTGGCCAGGGCACGGCTGTGGGACGCACTCTGGGCGAGTTGCTGACCATAAGGTTTGATGTCCATGAAGGCTCCAAGCTGCTGCCGGCCAGGCCGGCGTCCGGGGAGAGACTCCCCGCCAATAACCATGACTCAGCAAGTTGCAGGCCAACTTGACCACTGGGTGGCAGCGACCTGGGATAGCGGATGAATGACGCCAGACGGCGCGGTGGGCAGGCGGAGAAAAACGACAGGGCAGCAGCGAGAAGAGGCACCTAGAGGTGCCTCTTCTCATCCCGGCGAGACGGGTTCAGCGACGGCTGATCTGCAGCGGGCCGAAGGTCTGGGCCACCGGCATGATCTCTATGCTGTTGATGTTGACGTGGGCGGGCTGCTGGCTGACCCAGAGCACCGTATTGGCGATGTCCTCCGGCTGGATGGCCTGCACCCCCTGGTAGACGGTCGCCGCCTTGGCGTCGTCACCGTGGAAGCGCACGTTGGAGAACTCGGTGCCGCCGCACAGGCCAGGCTCCAGGTTGGTGACGCGGATGGCGGTGCCCGCCAGATCGGCCCGCAGGTTCAGGCTGAACTGCTTCACGAACGCCTTGGTGGCGCCGTAGACGTTGCCGCCCGGGTAGGGGTAGGTGCCGGCGATGGAGCCGATGTTGACCACGTGGCCGCGATTGCGCGCCACCATGCCCGGCAGCAGCAATCGGGTGAGCAGGGTCAGGCCGCTGATGTTGGTGGCTATCATCTGCTCCCAGTCTTCCAGATCCGCCTTGTGGGCAGGCTCAAGCCCGAGCGCCAGCCCGGCGTTGTTCACCAGCAGATCAACCTCCTGCCAGGCGGCCGGCAGCCCCTCGATGGCGGCGCGGGTGGCGGCCTTGTCCTGCACATCGAACGCCAGCGGCAGGAACTGCTCCCCCAGCTCGTCGGCCAGGGCGGCCAGCCGATCGGCGCGGCGACCGGTGCCTATCACCCTGTAACCAGCCTGCACCAGCTGACGGCTGATGGCCTCACCAAACCCGGACGAGGCGCCCGTTACCATTGCGATCATCTGAACCTCCATTGTTATTTATCTGGTTGAAACAAAAAGAATTCACTCATTATCCAGCTCGCGCCCCGTCACCTTGCGCCAGAGGAAGACCGACAGGTGCAGCAGCAGCAGGCCGCTGCCCCCCAGGGCAAACAGCAGGCCGGTGAGGGCATTGACCGAGGTGTCGGCGCCACACCACCACCAGACCAGCCAGCCCACGGCCCCGATGACGAAGGTCTGGATGGCGCAAACCGGGCAACGCCCGAGTTTGGCCCTGATGGCGGTAGCCAGACAGTCGTCACAGCTCATGCCGGCCTCTCGATGGCTGGACGCGATTCACGAAGGGTCCCGCCCTATGGGGCGCAGCGCCAGCACCAGCCGGTGCGCATGCTGACCCGGCCCGTAGTAGTCCGGCAGCCTGAGCCTTGGGCGAAACCCCAGCCTGTGGTAGAGGGTCTGGGCCTCGGGGTTGGCGTCGGCCACCTCGAGCCGGATGGCGCCCCAGCCCGCCTCCCGGCCCTCCCGGATCACCTGCTCCAGCAGGCGCCGGGCCCAGCCCTGGCGGCGCACCGTCCAGCGAATGGCGAGGGTCTGGATGATGAGCCTGTCCCAGCCCCTGTGCTCCAGCACGCTGAGGTAGCCCATCAACTGCGCCTTCTCATCCAGCAGCAGCAGGGTGCGCCCCTTGGCATGGCTGAGCAGGTAGTGCCAGCGGCTGCGGCCGAAGGCGACTTCGGGGGGGAAACAGTAGCGTTCCAGCTTCACGATGGCGCCCAAATCATCGGTTCGGGCCGCGCGCACGGTCAACACGGGGAGTCCTTGTTCGGTTATTTATCCTCAGCACCAGAAATGCGACTTGTATCACAAGTTACCAAGGCAGAATATTAGGCACTGTAACCTCTTGTTTCCCCTCGCGCCATTGTCGTGCTTGTCGGTGCATCGAAGCCCACTGGGGATCCTGCCTTTTCGGGCAGTCCTTTCTGTGGAGCCGAAAATATGAGTACCTATGTCATCGTCGAGGAGCTGGGCGACTGGCCCTGCCATGCCGATTATCTGCTGACCGCCCGCACCTATCTGCAACACGGCGTGCCGACCACGGGCGGCCGCCCCCGCATCATCAACCTCTGCCGCAGTCTGGAACACCTGAGCGCGGGCTACTACTGCTCACTGCTGGCCCAGGCCCGCAGTCACCACTGCCTGCCGGGACTGCAGGCCATCAGCCGGCTGCAACCCCAGCAGCCACCGGCCAAGCTGTGGCGCAAGCTGCAGGGCTGGCTGACCCGCCAGAGCGAGGACAGGATCCGGGTACGCGCCATCTTCGGCCAGTGCGAGCAGAGCGAGCTAGGGGGGCTGGCCCGCTACTACTACGGCCTGAGCCAGCTGCCGTTGCAGGAGCTGACCCTCAAGCGTGGCCGTCACGGCTGGTCGGTGCGCCAGCAGCAGAGCCTCTCCCCGCTGGCGTTGAGCCAGAGCGAGCGGGAGCTGATGCTGCAACACTCCCAGGCCCTGGTGGGCACCGGGGGCGAGGAGCAGGCGGCGCCGCTCTATCAGCTCGCCATCCTGATGGATCAGAACGATGGCCGCGCCAGCAGCGACGCCCTGGCGATAGATCGCTTCATCCAGGCCGCCGCCGCCCAGGGGATCCAGGCCGAGATACTGGCGCCCTCCGCCATAGAGCGGCTGCCGGAGTTCGACACCCTCTGGCTGCGGGCCGAGACCGCGGTCGGCCACTACACCTTCGAGTTTGCCCGCCGCGCCGAGCAGCTCAAGATGCCGGTGATCGACAGCTCCCGCGCCATCCTCGCCTGCAGCAACAAGCTCTACCTCTACGAGCTGATGGTGCGCAGCGGCGTGCCCATGCCGCCCACCATGGTGGTGACTCGCCGTGGCCGCCACCAGGTGGACGAGCTGGTACAGCGGCTCGGCCTGCCGCTGATGGTGAAGGTGCCCGACGGTGCCCAGGGTCGGGATCTCGCCATGGCGAGCGACGAGCCCCAGCTCGCCCGCCTGCTGGACGAGGGGCTGGGCCGCTCAGCCCTGCTGCTGGTGCAGAGCCGGATCCCCGCCGAATTCGACTGGCGCATCGGCTTTCTCGACGGTTCGCCGCTGTTCGCCTGCCGCCGCTACCGGCCGGAGCCCGGCAACCGCATCCGCCGCCGCAAGCACCCCCTCGACATGAGCCGCATCGAGGCGCTGCCGCTCACCGAGGTGCCGGAGCGGGTGTTGCAGACCGCCCGCCGCGCCGTGCACCAGCTCGGCAACGGCCTGTTCGGGGTGGATCTTCGCCAGCAGGGACAGGGCTGCGTGCTGCTGGAAATCATCGACAATCCCTGGATACGTGGCGATATTGAAGACAGAGAGGCCAAAGATCTCTACGAGCGCCTGGCCAGGGCCTTCCGGCAACGGCTGGAGAACCGGGGGCAGAGCGCGGCAGGATAACAAGCAGGATCGGCAGAGGTGGGTATGATGACAACGCAGTGGTGGGACATAGCGCCCCTTGGCTGGAACAACATTCTGGCCTGTCTGGTGTGTGGCGGTCTGGTCGGGCTGGAGCGTCAGTTGCACGGCAAGCCGGTCGGCATTCGCACCTCCTCCCTCATAGTGCTCGGCACTTACTGCTTTCTCGCCATCGGCGCCGCCGTCAGCCCGCAGTCTGCGGATCAGGCGCGGGTGCTGGGCCAGCTCATCACCGGCATCGGTTTCCTCGGCGCCGGGGTCATGATGACCCGGGATGGTCAGGTGCTGGGGGTGACCTCGGCCGCCACCATCTGGATGCTGGCCGCCCTCGGGGCCCTGATCGGCATGGGAATGCTGCACCAGGCGGTGCTGCTCACAGGCGTGACCCTGGGGATCCTGGTGGGGGTTCACTACCTGGAGACCAGCTTCAAGAGCCTGCGCCGCGGGGTGCACAACCGGCTGGAGCACTGGCGCAACGGCAACGAGCGCGGCGTGCCGGCCAGCCCCCGTCAGGAGGAGCTCGGCAGCGGCCTCGAGAAGTGACCCTGCCGCCAGCTGGCAACAAAAAGGGCTCCTGCGGGAGCCCTTTTGCTGTTTGCCGTCTTATTGCAGCAGCAGGAAGCGGCCGGTGAGGGGCGGCAGATCTACCGTCAGGCTGCTGCCCCCCATGGCCAGGCGCTCGCCGCTCTGCAGATCCACCAGGGCGCTGCCGCTGCGCAGCTTGGCCAGAGGCAGGCTGTAGCTCTGGGGCGTGGTGGAGACGTTGAGCAGGTAGACCACTTGCTCGGCCGCCGTCTGCTTGATGTCGCCATAGACACTGCCATCGGCCACCAGCTTGACTCGCTCCCCCTGATAGAGAGCGGGATGGGCGGCGCGCAAGGCCAGCAGCTCGCTGAGCCACTGCTTGAGCTCGGCCTGCTCGCCGCTCGGGGTGAAGCCGGTGACACCGGGCACCTTGCCGTCGCTGCGGGCCACGTGATCGTCGCACAATCCCTGGGCCGCACAGTCACCGCTCACCTGGGCAGCAAAGCCCGGCACCTCGTCGCCAAACTCCTCGCCGTAGTAGAGGGTGATGGGGCCGGAGCGGGCCGCCAGGAAGCTGAAGGCCGCCTTGTGGCGCTGCCAGTAGTCCGCCTGATTGAAGTTGCCGCGCTCCAGCAGATCGCCGAAGCGCACCAGATCATGGTTGCCCAGCATCAGGTTCGGCATGGCGTGATTGGGGTAGTTCTCCACCTTGTTCCAGCTGGCATCGAGCACGCTGGCGCCCTGCCCGCCTTTGCCGGACTCCTCCACCGCCAGCGCCTGCACCAGGCCGTAGCGCAGCGGGAAGTCGAACGCCGAGGAGAGCGCCGGGTTGTCGCTGCTGCCATAAGCCTGGGCCCGGATCTCGTCAGCTCCCTTCCACACCTCCCCGACCAGGTAACCGAGGGTGCCCCACTGCTGGCCGGCGGCCTTGCGCGCCGCGCTGGCCTGCTCCACCTCGGTGCGAATGGCGCGCCAATCATCCAGCCCCAGCTGATAGGCCTGATCGAGGCGCCAGCCGTCGATGCCGTACTGCTGGACCCAGTAGCGGGCCACCTCCTTGAAGTAGGCGAGGCTCTCGGGCTGGCCGTAATCCACCAGCTGGCCCGGATAACCGGCACCGCCGCTCTTGAGGGCAGGCAGACGACCCTCGGGGGAGGGCTTGCTCACCCCCACCTTGTTGACGTGGCCGAAGACGCCGTCGAGGAAGACATAGAGGCCCCGTTGGTGGGCCGCCTCCACCAGTTTTTTCAACTGGGCGTTGCTGCCGAAGTTGGGGTCCACGTTGAAGAAGTCGCAGGCGAAATAACCGGTGGCATCCAGCCTGTCGTCCCCGGCCTGACCGGCGCAGGAGTCGAACACAGGGGTGAGCCAGATGGCGTTGACGTTGAGGCTCTTGATGTGGTCCAGGCTGTCGATGATCCCTTGCAGATCGCCGTTGTGCCTGGAGGGGCCGTAGCCGACGCCGTAATTGGCACTGCCGTCGCCATCGACGAAGGACTCCACCATCACCTGATAGGTTCTCAGGTTGCAGGTGGGCTTATCATCGCCGTAGCAGGCGCGACTGTCCGAGGTGGGGGGCGGATTGACCACGGGGGGCTGGGTCTCGCCGCTGGATCCCCCGCCGCCACTGCCGCACGCTGTCAGTAACAAGGCGGCCCCGATCAGGCCGCCATGGCGCAACCTTCCTTGTTTCATTGTTATCTTCCCGCTGTGGTGGTGCTGGCGCAAAATGCGCCACCCTGAGGCCATGATAACGGCCTCGCCAAAGCGGGTCTGTGACTGAAAACGTTACCTGGCTCAACGAGTTAGCCCATCACTCTCAGCCCGGATTGCGATCCGGGAAGGCCTCGCGCTCGTCGATGGGGGCAATCAGGTGATAGACCTCCTGGGCCGACAGGGTGCAGCCCGAGGGCCACTCCAGCTGGTGGCGGCGATTGATGAAGACCCGGGCACAACGCCGCTCAGTATCCAGTGCCGCGAACAGGGGCTGGCTGCGCCAGGGGGTCAGGTCCAGCACCCCGGTGGTGCCGTCAGAGAGCACCACGAACAGGCACCAGCCGTGCACATACTCCACATCGATAAAGACCGGCATCCCTTCGGCTCCGATTGAGAAAATCCGGTGCCATTATAGGCAAGCCCCCCTTCCCCGCTTTGCTGTGGGGATCACACTTCTTACAGCCGTTTATCTCGCACCGGTCAGAGGACTCCGTCACAATGATTCCATTGCAGCTGAAGTGCCTTCGTCTTTTTCCTGTCCCGTACGCAACCTTTCCCAGCCCCCATTGTCATAACCCTGCAATATAAAAAAAGCTGTCCTCGGATGGGCATCAAAAAACAGGTTTTATCAGGAAAAACAATGACAAAAATAAGAGATTGGCTGGGTCCATTTTGGCCCATCGCCATTTTTTCGGTGATCGCGCTCATCGCCCTCTCCGCCAGCCGGGCAGGCCTGGGGCTCTGGCAACAGGAGCGGGTCGATGCCGTCGCCGGTTGGTCAGAGATGCTGCTGCAGGGATTGCGCGTCGACTTCGCCACCCTCTGCTGGCTGTGGGGCGTGCCCGCCGTCTTCACCCTGCTGCTGGCCGGCCCCCATGCCCTGGGCCGCGCCTGGTTGCAGCTTATCCGGGTCTGGCTGACCCTGGGGCTCTGGCTGATGCTCTTCCTCGAGATCTCCACCCCCGCCTTCGTCACCGAATACGGGGTACGCCCCAACCGCCTCTATATCGAATACCTCATCTACCCGAAGGAGGTGCTCGCCATGCTGTGGGCGGGCCGCAAGGGCGAACTGCTGCTGGCCCTGGTGTTCAGCCTGCTGACCCTGGGGGGCGGCTGGTGGCTGAGTGGGCGCCTGATGCGGCACCTGAGCTTCCCGCGCTGGCATCTGCGCCCGGCCTTCGCCCTGCTGATCCTGGCCATCGGCTTCCTCGGCGCCCGCTCCAGCTTGGGGCACAGGGCCCTGAACCCGGCCATGGTGGCGTTCGCCAGCGATCCCCTGGTCAACGCCCTGACGGTCAACTCCGCCTACTCCCTCTTCTTCGCCATCAAGCAGATGAGCAACGAGGAGAGTGCCGGCGAATTCTACGGGGAACTGCCCAGAGAGCGGATCCTGGAACTGGTGCGCGAGGAGAGCGGCCGCCCCGGCCAGGACTTCAATTCCGAGAGCCTGCCCAGCCAGACCTTCAACGAAGCCAGCCATGGCGGCAAGCCGAAGAACCTGGTGATCCTGCTGCAGGAGAGTCTGGGCGCCCAGTTCGTCGGCTCCCTCGGCGGCCTGCCCCTGACCCCCAACATAGATGCGCTGTCCCGGGAGGGATGGGCGTTCGAGCAACTCTACGCCACCGGCACCCGCTCGGTGCGCGGCATAGAGGCTGTGCTGACCGGCTTCACCCCGACCCCGGCCCAGGCCGTGGTCAAACTCGGCAAGAGCCAGACCAACTTCTTCACCATCGCGGATCTGCTCAAGCAGCGGGGCTATGACACCAGCTTCATCTACGGCGGCGAGAGCCACTTCGACAACATGCGCAGCTTCTTCCTCGGCAATGGCTTCACCACCATAGTCGAGCAGAAGGACTTCAAGAACCCTGTGTTCGAGGGCTCATGGGGCGCCTCGGATGAAGATCTCATGGCCAAGGCCAACGACACCTTCGAGGCACTCCACAAGCAGGGCAAGCCCTTCTTCAGCCTGGTATTCAGCTCCAGCAACCACGATCCCTTCGAGTTCCCGGACAACCGCATCTCCCTCTACGAGCAGCCCAAGGCGACCCGCAACAACGCCGCCAAATATGCGGATTACGCCGTCGGCGAGTTCTTCAGGAAGGCCAAGGCATCGAACTACTGGAAGGACACCCTGTTCCTGGTCATCGCCGATCACGACAGCCGGGTCGGCGGCGCCAGCCTGGTGCCCATCCCCCGCTTCCATATCCCTGGAGTCATAGTGGGAGAGGGCATAGCGCCGAAACAGGATAGGCGCATCGTCAGCCAAATAGACATGGCGCCCACCCTGCTCTCCCTGATGGGCATAAGCGCCGATTACCCCATGCTGGGCAAGGATCTGACCCGCATGCCGGCGGACTGGCCGGGGCGCGCCATCATGCAGTACGACAAGAACTTCGCCCTGATGCGGGGCAAGGATGTGGTGATACTGCAACCCGAGCGGGCGGCGGAAGGCTTCGTCTATGACGATGCCAGCGAGACCCTCACCCCGGCCCCGCAGCCGGATGCCATGAAGGACGCCGCTCTGGGCCTGGTACTCTGGGGCAACCTGGCCTACCAGCAGGGGCTCTACCAGACGGCGCCGGACGACAGGCTCGCCCTCAACTGACACGATGCAGAAACGAAAAAACCGCCAACTGGCGGTTTTTTGCGGCTTCCCTGGCGCTCAGGGGTGAGTGAAGCAGGGCAGGGAGCGGCTGAACCTGTGCTCGAACACCAGGGAGGTCTCGAGGTGCACCACCTCTTCCCGGGAGGTGAAGTGATCGAACACGAAATTGCGCAGGTGCTCGGTGTCGGCGACGCAGAGGTGCACCAGGAAATCATCCTTGCCACCCATGTGAAACAGGCTGATCACCTCGGGCAACGCCAGTATGGCATCGCGAAACGCATCTATGATCTGCCGGCTGTGGCGCGCCAGCTGCAGGGAGACCATGGCCTGGATATGGCCGCCCAGGGCCTGATAATCCACCTCGCAGTGAGCGCCCTTCAACACCCCGTCCTGTTGCAGCTTGCGCACCCGCTCCAGGCAGGTGGAGGGAGCCACCCCGACCAGGGCCGCCAAATCCTTGTTGGTCATGCCCGCATCGCGAAACAGATGGGCCAGGATGTCCAAGTCCAGTTGATCCAGGTTTCTCATCTCTACTCCTTCCATCGCTCAATTTTTTTAGACTCTGCCCGTAAACCGGGCCGAACACAACGCAGATTGACATCGCACCCGCGCCCTCTATGCTGTGCCGCACTCAAACAGGGGGCCAACAAGTTCGTTTGACACCCGCCTAGCACCGACAAGGATCCTCATGCTCAGTGCCCACCCCTTCTGGAGCCTGGAGGTTCCGCGCCTCGACGGTCAGCTGTTGCTCACCCCCTGCCCCGGCAACCAGCAGGTTGCCATGCCCCTCGCCCTGGCCCAGTTGCAGCTGGCCGGTGCCGGCGGTGTGCTCACGCTGATGACGAAGGATGAGCTGGCCGCACGCGGCGCAGATTCCCTCGGCTCACTGGTCAAGGCCAGGGGCATGGCCTGGTTTCACCTGCCCATAGCGGACGATGAGGCCCCCGATGAAGCCTTCGAGCAAGCCTGGCCCCCCGTGCTGCCGCAACTGCTCGCCCTGCTGCGCGAGGGCCGGCACCTGGCCATTCACTGTCACGGAGGGAGCGGCCGCACCGGGCTGGTGGCGGCCTTGCTGCTGATGACCCTGGGCCGGCCCCAGCCGGAGGCCATGGCCGCCATCCGGGCCAGGCGGCCCGGCGCCTTCACCCTGGCCTGCCACCGTCACTGGCTCGACACCCGTGGGCGACGGCTGGCCGGGGCAGACTAAAGGGTGCCCTGGCCCTTGGGCTGCTGATTGACTAGTGAACATCTTGCCCGATAGCGGGCCATAACGGGTGCGCCAGCCCGATGACACCTAGCCCTTGGGCGACTCATAGCTGAACACCTTGCCGATGTCCTCCAGGCGATGGCGGACCATCGCGGGTAAGCCAGCCCGAGACACCTAGCCCTTGGGCTGCTCGTAGGTGAACACCTTGCCGATGTCCTCCAGCCGATAGCTGGTGAGCTGATAGACGTAGTAGTTGAGCCAGTTGGAAAACAGCAGGTGGCCGTGGCTGCGCCAGGTGGCGCGCGGAGTCTGGCCGGGATTGTCGTCCAGGTAGTAGTTGACCGGGATGACGGGGGTGAGGCCCGCCGCCAGATCCCGCCGGTACTCCCCGTCCAGGGTCAGGGCATCGTATTCCGGGTGGCCGGTGACGAACACCTGGCGGCAATCCTTGGTCGCCGCCAGATAGACCCCCGCCTCCTGTGACTCGGCGAAGATCTGCAGATCGGTGTGGGCGCGGATGAGGTCACCGTCGAAGGCCGCATAGCGGGAGTGGGGTGCGACGAACTCGTCATCGAAGCCACGCAGCAGCGGCTCGTGCTCATCGAGGCGATGATGGCGATAGACCCCTGACAGCTTCTCGCCGTGGGTCTGCTTCTCCATGCCGTAGAGCGCCTTGAGCGCCGCCTGCACCGCCCAGCAGAGGAACAGGGTCGAGGTCACATGCTGATGGGACCACTCGATGATCTCGACGATGCGCGGCCAGTAGACCACCTCCTCGAACTCCACCAGCCCGAGCGGCGCCCCCGTGATGATCATGCCGTCGTAGTTGTTGCCACGCACCTGCTCGAAGTCGTGATAGAAGTTCTCGAGGTGCGCCTGGGGTGTGTTCTTCGACTCCCGATCGTCGATGCGCAGCAGATCCACATCCACCTGCAACGGCGAGTTGGAGAGCATCCGCATCAGCTGGATCTCGGTCTCTATCTTCTTGGGCATCAGGTTGAGGATGAGCACCCGCAGCGGACGGATGTTCTGGGTGACGGCCCGGGATTCCGTCATCACGAAGATGTTCTCCTGCCCCAGCACTTCGGCGGCGGGCAACTGGTCCGGGATCTTGATCGGCATGCTGACTCCCTGTACTGCATCGGTAAATATGTCTGGACATCTAGAAGCCTATAATAAAGCGCTCATCCTGTCATCAGATACCTTTTGTATTCACCCCTGCCTTTGACTAGCATACGGCTCTGTGTGTCTCTCGTGCCCAACCCCATGACAGGAATCAAGATCTCCGTAGACCGGCTGCAAGTCGGCAATTACGTCTCCCTGCCACTGGGATGGCGCGAGCACCCTTTCCTGTTTTCCAGCTTCAAACTCAAGAGTGAAGAGGAGATAGAGCTGATCCGTCGGCTCGGTCTCAAGCTGGTGACCATCATTCCCGACAAGAGCGACGCCCCCCCCAAGCCCCTCGATCAGGTGCAGCCCGCACCGGATGGCACTGACGATCTCGTCGGCCGCCAGCAGGAGATGCAGCAGGAGAAGGCCAGGCGCATCGAGCAGTTGCAGCGCTACCGTCGGGATCTGCAGCAGTGCGAGAAGCATTTCCAGCAGTCCCTGGCCCAGGTGCGCAACCTGATGGGCAAGATCCAGTCCCGCCCCCTCAACGCCATCAATGAGGCCCAGGAGCTGATCAACGCCATGACGGAGCAACTGCTGTCGGTGGACGAGATGGTGCTGCACCTGGTCTCCGACAGCGCGGATGGTAACAGCCTCCAGTTCCACTCCCTCAACGTCAGCGTGCTCAGCATGCTGCTGGCCAGGGAGTGCAAGTTGCCGGCCGAGGCTATTCGCCAGGTCGGCATGGGAGCCCTGTTCCACGACATCGGCAAGCTGAAGATCCCGAGCCAGATCCTGCGCAAGACAAGCCCCCTGACCAAACCGGAGCAGAATCTGATGGCCCAGCACCCGCGCTATGGCCTGGAGCTGCTGAGCCTGGCCAGCGGTTTCCCTGAGCCGGCGAAGCGCATAGTGCAGTACCATCACGAATATCTGGACGGCAGCGGGCCACAGGGGCTCAGGGGGGATCAGCTCGACCCCCTGACCCAGATAGTGTCCCTCATCAACGAGTACGACAACCTCTGCCACCTGCAGGCCAAGGTGCCCTACTCGGCCCTCGGCAACCTCTACAAGCAGCGCAAGGCCCAGTTCAACACCGACCACCTCGGCATGCTGATCCGCCTGATGGGCATCTACCCGCCCGGCAGCGTGGTGCAGCTCTCCAACGGCCAGGTCGGGCTGGTGATGTCGGTCAACGCCTCCCGCCTGCTCTACCCCGCCGTGCTGGTGTACGATCCCCGCATCCCGCGCCAGGAGGCGGCCATCATAGATCTCGAGCAGGCCGAGCTGACGATTGCCAAGGTGATCCACCCCAAGCGACTGCCCCCGGCGGTGTTCGAGTACCTCAACCCGCGCACCCGGATCAGCTACTACTTCGAGCACAACAAGCCCTGATTGGGGTCCACCATCCAAGGAGTCTGCATGCGTATCGAGATCATCAGCACGGGGGACGAGATAGTGACCGGCCTGGTGGTGGACACCAACGCCGCCTGGCTCAGCGCCCTGCTGCTGGAGCAAGGCTGGCAGGTGCGCCGCCGCCTCACAGTGGGGGACAACCTCGCCGATCTGAAGGCCGCCTTGCAGGAGAGTGCCAGCCGGGCCGAGGTGGTGCTGGTGTGCGGGGGCCTGGGCCCCACCGCGGATGATCTCACCGCCCAGGCAGCGGCCGAGGCCTTCGGCCAGCCCCTGACCCTGTTCCCCGACTGGCTAGCCACCATGGCCGAGCGCTACGCCAGCCGGGGCCGCACCATGGCCCAGAGCAACAGCAAGCAGGCCTGGCTGCCCCTGGGCTGCGAGATCCTCGACAACCCGGTCGGCACCGCCTGCGGCTTCCTGGTCAGCCACCCGGCCAGCCACGGCCAGAGCCGGCTCTTCTTCACCCCGGGCGTGCCGTTCGAGTTCAAGCAGATGGTACGCGAGCAAATCCTGCCGCGCCTCAAGGCGCTGGCGGGGGAAGAGACGGACACAGAGCTGCGCCGCTTCTATACCTTCGGCATCTCGGAGTCCGCTCTCTCGGACAAGCTGGATGCGGCGCCCTGGCCCGCCGGCATCGAACTCGGCTACCGCTCCTCCATGCCCCTCATCGAGCTGAAACTCATCGGCCATGGGGCCAGCGCCGCCGACATGGCGGCAGCCGAGGCGCGCCTGCTCGGGGAGATAAGTCCCTGGCTGGTGGGACGGGGGAACGAGGAGTCGGCGCAGCAGATCCTGGCCCTGCTGGGGGAGCGGCCGCTGTGGCTGCAAGAAGGCGAGAGCCGGGGCGCCCTGCTGGCCATGTGCCACCCCCATCCGGTGCTGGAGGCCAGCTTCAGCCACAACCTCCCGAGCGAGCTCGACCAACTGACGGGGGGCGGACGGGAACCCAGCCTGACCATAGGCAGTGCGGGCCCAGGCGGCGTACCGCTGCTGCTGTGCGCAGACGGCCAGCGAATCGGCCAGACGGTGAAGCTAAGTCACCCGGATCCCGAGAGCGGCCGCCGGATCCTCGCCTTCGCCGCCCTCGACATGCTGCGCCGTCACCTGCAGGGCCTGCCGGTGCTCGCCGACTACCTCACCCTGACCAGAACCGCCCGCCGCATCGACTGATACCGGGCTAGAAGGCGCCTAAGCCCGCGCTCCCATGCACCCAGTACCCGGCGAGCGCCAGGGTCAGCAGGCAGAAGGCCTTCTCGTAGCCCCCGCCGCTCTTGAGGGGCAGGCCGGGCAGCCGAAAGCGTCGGCGCCAGGGCCAGAACAGGGGAATGCCCGCCGGTGTGAGCCAATCCCCGAGCAGGTGGCTGAGGTAGCCGACGATGAGGGCGTCCTTCATCACCCCGGACAGAGGGCCGGGTGCCTGAAACTGCGCCAGCCCCCATATCCCCAGGCCCACCGCCAGCAGGCTGTGGGTGAAGCCGCGATGGCCGAACAGGCGGGAGAGGGGCCCCGAGATCCAGGGCAGTTGCCGACCGAGCAGGGACTGGGGGTGATCGAGATCCGGCAGCAGGGCACTGGCCAGGGCCATGGGCACTATGTGCCACAGGCTGCCTTCGGCTAGGGCCGGAGTGAGTTCGACCTTGTGGGCAAGCAAGGCGCAGGTAACGGAAAACAGCAGGTGGCCTTGGGCGGTCATGGGGCTCGTTCGGTTGGACAAGAGGGCAGTATGGTCGGCAGCGACCGGCGTCAGCGCCTCGGGGCGGCGGCAGATTAAAATCCCTTGAACCGCCTCTGGCAAGGTGAATCGTATCGCCACCCTGAACTTGATGCCCGTCGGGGGCGGCAGTCGGTGAAATAGTCAGCAGATACCGCCAAGAACACCTCATTTGACACTCAGCAAGCCGCCGCGCCTTCGCCATCGGCCCAACTCCCCGTCACACAGGATTTCCTCAACCCGGCTCACCCATTTGCACTCGGCTCGTTGACCCGGACGACGAAATGTCAGAATACTGCGGTTCTTGGCCGCCCCGGCGGCATCGACTCTTGGCAAGGATCCCGCCCCCGGCCACAGGGGGGCTAGCCGGATCGGGACAACGAAGGAGGATCCCGGTGTTAAGCAAAGCGTGGTTTCAGCTGTCGGCAGACATGACCTATGTCTGTCTGCGCATTACCCCGGGTCTCACCGAGCCCGTCCAGGAGCAACATGTCCTGGCCCTGCTGCGGCTCTCCAACTGCCGACGCTATCAGCCCCTCGACGAGGGAATCCGGCAGGCCGTCGCCCTGCTTAACACCCTGCTGACCCAGCCGGACGCTCCCCACCACCCTCCCGTACCCATAGCCCAGCGGCAGGATGCCCGGCTCCTCGTGCTGGTCGACAAGGATCAGATGAGCGCCAGCGCCCAGATCACCGCCGACTGGGGCGGCAGCCCCCTGACCCTGGCGCAGTTGCAGGAGGCGGTGGCGGCGAGCCCAATCAAGCAGGGGGTGAGCGAGCGGCTGCTCGCCGCCGCCATCAAGGCCGCCAGCGAGGCGGCCCCCGGCGCCCGACTCAACCCCGTCATCGCCCTGGGCAAGGCGGCCAGACATGGCCAGGATACCCGGCTGGAGCGGCTGGTGGAGACGGCGGCGGAGCGGATCCTGAGGCCCCAGGAGGTGGACCACGGCAAGGTGGACATGCGCGATCTCGGCACCCTGCTCACCGTCAAGGCGGGCGCCCCCCTGATGCGGCGCCACCCCGCCACCCAGGGCATAGACGGCTTCACGGTGACTGGCCAGGTGCTGCCGGCCCGCCACGGCAAGGAGAGCGCCATGACGGCGGGAGAAGGAACCTGTTTCTCCCCCGAGGACCCGGATCTGCTGCTGGCGACCCGTGCCGGGCTACCTTGCCAGGAGCGGGCCGGCATGAGGGTGGACGAGGTGCTGAGCGTCAAGCAGGTCGACATCCGCCACGGTCACGTCATGTTCGAGGGCTCCCTGCTGGTCACCGGGGACGTCATGCCCGGCATGCGGATCAAGACCAGCGGCGATGTGGTGATAGGGGGCTTCGTCGAGGGGGGCTATATCGAATCCGGCGGCACCATCACTGTGCGCAACGGCATCATAGGGCGCAAGCTGGAGGGGGACCAGTACCTCTGCCACCTCAACGCCGGGGGCGAGATCCACGCCAGCTATGCCCAGTACGCCAGGCTGGAGGCCGATGGCGACATCCATATCCAGAGCCAGCTCAGCCACAGCTATTGCCGCAGCGGCCAGGACATCAGGGTCGGGGACAGCGCCATGCGCAAGGGCCACCTCATCGGCGGCATCAACATCGCCAACCGGCTCATCATGGCGCCCGTGCTCGGGGCTTCGGCGGCGAACCGGACCCGGCTGCAGATCCTCGGTGGCTACTTCAGCCACAAGGAGCAGGAGCAGGCCCTGCGTCAACGCAAGCAGGCCTGCCGGGAGCAGCTCGACAAGCTGCAGGATCTCATCCTGCGGCTGCTGCAACTGCCCGGTGACAAGCGCAATCCCGAGACCCTGAAGAAGATCAAGGAGCTCCGCACCCGTCAGCTGGACGAGAGCAAGTCCCTTGACGAGCAGCTTGCCGAGGCGCAGCGCGAGCTGCAGGCCCTGATGGCCAACATGGACATCATCGCCACCCAGCGCCTCTTCCCCGGTGTCGAGGTGGAGATGGCCCATCACCACAACAGGGTCGACATAGAACACGGCCCCATCCACTTCGCCATCCGGGAAGATCAACTGCAGTTGACCCCTTACGAGGGCCAGCACTGAGAGGCGCAGTCAGAGACAGTGCCGCCCATGCAACCCTTCAACTCGTGATCCCGACGGCGATTTTCGCTACACTCGGCCTCCCCTTGGCCCCATAGGGCGGGCCGGCCAGACTCAGGTAGTGAGAAGATGTACAAGCTGATCGCATTGGATATGGATGGCACCCTGCTGAACCCGCACGGTCAAATAACCCCCCGCACCCATGCCGCCATCGCGGCCGCCCGCGCCCAGGGCGTGACAGTAGTGCTGACCTCGGGTCGCCCGCTGGAAGGCATGACCCCCTATCTGGCCGAACTCGGCCTCACCGGTCAGGATGACTACGTCATCTGCTACAACGGCGCCCTGGTGCAACAGGTTGCGGATCAACGCATACTGCGCAGCCAGCTGCTGACCGGCAGCGACGCCAGCGCCATCGCCCATCTCGCTTCTGAGCTGGGGGTCAACGTCCACGGCTTCTCCGTCCGCCAGGGCCTCATCAGCCCCAGGGTCAGCACCTACACAGAGCACGAGTCCCAACTGATCAAGATGCCGATCAACCTGGTGGACTTCGCCACCCTGCCCGCCGACGAGCAGATCATGAAGGTGATGATGATAGACCCCGAGCCCCAGCTCTCCCGCGCCATCGCCCAGTTGCCCGCCGAGCTCTATGAGCGCTACACGGTGGTGCGCAGCTCCCCTTACTTCCTCGAGTTCATGAACAAGCGAAGCAACAAGGGCACCGGCGTGGCCGCCCTGGCGGAGCACCTGGACCTGGACGCCTCCCAGGTGATCGCGGTGGGCGACGCTGGCAACGACCGCCACATGATCGAATATGCCGGACTCGGGGTCGCCATGGGCAACGCCACCGACGAGATCAAGGCGCTGGCGCAACACACCACGGCCCGCAACGACGAGGACGGCGTGGCCAGGGTGATAGAGCAGTTCATCCTCAATGCCTGAATCGACGAGGGGCCTGCGGGCCCCTTCTGCTATCCGGCCATCAGGGCCGAATGTTTAATATATCCACCACACCTTTCCCCCAAATGCCCGCCAACTGCCGCTAAAGCCCCTGATGCAGGGACTCAAGCTGGCTCAGTCGCCACTAGATTTAACATTAACGCATCATTTCGTTTGACATATTGAACGGCCTTGGCAGACTGGGATCGGGATCCAGGCTGTCATCGCCCAGGCTGACCGACGATTCTGGCACTGTGGCACGACCCTGATCCCATGACCATGCCTTGAGGCATGCCCTTGCGAGAGTGACGCGGCAAGGGCCTTCCCAAGGCGCAGGATGAGACCGCCAAGGATAGCCAAGGTGACCTATGCCCAACCCCAGTTCCCATTCCAAACCCGTCGTGTTGATGACCATGGGGGCCCAGGCCCGCAGTGGCCACGCCTACCAGGTAATGACCCACAAATACATCACCCCCCTGGTGGAGCTCAGCGGCTGCGTGCCCCTGCTGGTTCCCACCTGCTGCGGGACAGCTGATCTGGAACAGTATCTGGATCTCGTCGATGGGGTCTACCTGAGCGGGGCCGGATCCAACATAGATCCCGCTCTCTACGGCCAGGAGAACCTGACCCCGGAGAAGGCCCAGGACAGGGACAGGGATCTGTTCGACATAGCCCTGGTGCGCGCCGCCCTCGATCGGGGACTGCCCCTGCTCGGCATCTGCCGCGGCATGCAGGAGATCAACGTGGCGCTGGGCGGGGATATTCATCAGAAGGTCTATTGCGAGCCCGGCTATGCGGATCACAGAGAGGATGCGGACGATCCCGTGGAGGAGCAGTATGGCCACAGCCACCAGGTGAGTCTGGTGCCCGGCAGCTGGTTTGCCGACCTGATGGGGGAGGCGCAGATCCCGGTCAACTCCCTGCACGGCCAGGGGATCAAGACGCTGGCCAAGGGGCTGGCCCCGCTAGCCCATGCCGAAGACGGGCTGATCGAAGCGATCCACGCCCCTGCCCTCTCCCCCTTCCTCCTGGCGGTGCAGTGGCACCCGGAATGGAAGGCGAAAGAGAACCCCCACTCCATCAAGCTGTTTAGCGCCTTCGGCGACGCCTGTCGTCAGTATCGGCAGCGGGTCGGCTAGTCGCCGAACCCCTTGCCCTTCAGCTTGGACAGGGCCCCGCGATCCGGGCGCAAGGTGTGACAGACATCCAGCGCCGCTGGCCCATGTCTAGGGTGGCTTGATCGAGGCTATTCATGCCACGCTCCCACCCTCTTTCTCCTGGCGGTGCAGTGGCGCCCTGAGTGGAAGGCGAAAGAGAACCCCCACTCCATCAAACTGTTTAGCGCCTTCGGCGACGCCTGTCGCCAGTATCGGCAGCGGGCGGGCTAGTCGCCGAATCCCTTGCCCTTCAACTTGGGCAGGGCCCCGCGATCCGGGCGCAGGGTACGGCAGACATCCAGCCCCTTGAGGCCCCGCTGGACATGGTCAGGGGCCTGCCCCAGCACCATGCCATTGCCGCGATAGAGCCGGGCCTCTTCCAGCTCGAACAGCTCGCCGCCGATCAGCAGCTGTTCGCGGCCATCGACCACCTTGCCCCGCTTCAGGGGCAGGGTCATGTCCACCAGTATCTCGCCGGTGGCGCACCCTTCACGCCAGCGGGCCTGATCCGAAAAGGGCGAAGTGGCGATATCCCGCCAGGATCCATCCCTGAACTCCATCCGGTAGTGGTCGCTAAACAGATCGCAGCCCGCCAGCACCATGGGGATGGCCAACCAGATGACACTCTTCATTCCACTCACGCCCAGCACTCCCTTGTCAGTCCGCGCCAAGGATAAATAAATGGCCTCGCCTGCGCATCTCTTTCTCTGCCCCTCTAGCAGGATCAGAGCAGCAGCCCGGCCAGCTCGTCGAGGGTGGCGAGCTCCACATCCGGCAGCAACTGCAACGACTGCCAGGGCAACCGGCGCTCGTTGAGCCAGGCGGCTTTGAAGCCGTGCAACCTGGCCCCCAGCACGTCCGTCTCGGGATGATCCCCCACGTGGAGTATCTGGCCGGGGGCGAGCCCGAGGGCCTGCTGCACCTGCACGAACATGTCCGGCGCCGGCTTCATCCTGGCCCCGGCCCCCGCCTTGCAGACCAGGGTGAAGTAGTCCGCGAGGCCAGCCTGCACCAGATCCAGGTTGCCATTGGTGATCACAGCCAGAGGGTAGCGTTCCGCCAGGCGAGCCAGCAGGGCGTGAGTTGCCTCGCTCACCTCTATCTTCGAGCGCTCGGCGAGAAAGGCGGCGAACACCCGCTCTGCCTCCTGCTCCGCCCGGGAGGCGGCCATGCCCCCCTGCACCATGGCCTCGCGGATGCCGTGCTGGCGCGCCAGGCTGACGTCCTGGCTCAGCTCGGGCCGGGCCAGCAGCAGGTTGCGCTTGAGCTCGAGCCAGCGCGGCTTGTCCAGCATGGCGGTGGCCAGGTATTCGCTGCGCAGGTGGCTCAGCATCCACTGCTCGGCCCGCGCTATGGCGGGGCCGTTGTCATAGAGGGTGTCGTCAAGGTCAAACGAGATGGCGGCCACCGGCTGCCAGCGACGGTAGAACTGCATGGTCATTCCTCTTTATGGGGCTGTTCCCGTTACCTGTTGTCAAACCCATTCCCCTCATCCCCAAGCCTTCTCCCACTAGGGGAGAAGGGAGCAGAACCATTCGAGCACAGTCGCTTTTACTCATCTTCCGGGGTAGCGGGATCCCGTTTGGCCCTCGCGAATGGTGCGCTGTCATTCCCTTGGCCCCTTGATAACTGGCAAAGCTCACTCATCTTCCGGGGTGGCAGGATCCCGTTTGGCCCTGGGGTGGGCGCTGTCATACACCTTGGCCAGATGCTGGAAGTCGAGGTGGGTATAGATCTGGGTGGTGGAGAGATCGGCGTGGCCCAGCAGCTCCTGCACCGCCCGCAGATCGCCGGAGGACTCCAGCATGTGGGTGGCGAAGCTGTGGCGCAGCTTGTGGGGATGAACGTGGGCATTGAGGGCCTGCTTGTTGCCCCAGCCGTCGAGCCGCTCCTGTACCGAGCGGGCCGACAGTCGCTGCCGGCGCTTGGAGACGAACAGCGCCTCCCCCTCTTCCCCCGCCAGCAAGGGCCGCACCTTGAGCCACTTCTGCAGCCACTCCACCGCCATCCTGCCCATGGGCAGCACCCGCTCCCGCGACCCCTTGCCGGTGACCCTGAGCTGGCGCTCATCGAGCTTCACGTCCGCGAGGTTGAGCCCCACCAGCTCGGCGAGGCGCAAGCCGGAGGAGTACATCAGTTCCATGATGGCGCGATCCCGCACCGCCAGCGGATCCTGCTCGTCGGTGATGTTGAGCAGCTGGTACATCTCGTCCACGTCGAGGTTTTTGGGCAGCGGCCGCCCCTGCTTGGGGGTGACGATGCCGCGGGCCGGGTTGGCAGGGAGCCGCCCCTGGCGCACCTGCCAGTCGCAGAAACTGCGCAGGGCAGAGACCTTGGTGGCGAGCGATCGGGGGGCCAGGCCGGCCTTGTGCATCCGGGTCACCAGGCTGCGCACCTGGCTCGCCTCGAGTCGGGCCCAGTCATCGACCCCCAGCCTGACCAGCTCGGCGGCCATGGCCTCCAGATGGGCCTGATAGTTGCTGCGGGTATGAGGGCTGAGCTGGCGCTCGACCCTCAGGTATTCGATAAAGGCGGTGAGTTCCCCCGCCAGGGCGGGAGGCAGGGGGGCGGCGGGGAGGGGTGCCTTAGCCACGAACCAGCTCGGGCAGACGCAGTTGCAGCAGACGCCCCAGCTGACCCAGCAGCAGGGTGTCGTTGTGGGGGGTGAAGTGGCTGGGATCCGAGCTGGCGAAGGCCAGCACGCCGAGATCCCCGAGCCGCATCAGGGCCACGGAGTTGACCAGCACGTCGCTGCCAAACAGCGCCTGCTTCTCGCTCTGGTTGAGCCGGCCGAAGTAGTAATCCGTCCCGGGCAGCCGCTGGCCCAGCAGCTGGTCGAGCTGCTTGCCGTCCGCAAGGAAACGCTGCTCGGGGCCAGTCAGCTGGAATTTCTTCGGGCTGAGCCAGAGCCGCAGGCCAGTCAGCCGCAGCCGCTGCACGAAGGCCTTGCCCATCACGGCGCTCAGCTCGAACAGGGTCTGGCAGCCATACAGCTCGCCATAGAGATCCGCATAGACCCGGAAAATCCGCTCGTTCTCACTGGCGATCCCCATCAGTTCGGTGATCTCCTGCTCCAGCTGCTCGATGCGCTCGCGCTGTCTGTCCAGCTGGCGCTCCACCAGGGAGATGGTGCCCTTGTGCTCATGGGGAATGCGGATCCTGTCCAGCATGGCCCCGTGGCGCTGGAAAAACTCGGGGTAACGGGCCAGGTACTCCAGCACTGTGGCTTCGTCCATCAGTGATTCCTGCCGTTTGAGTTCGCTCATAACTTGGTTGATCCATCCGAAAAAGGGGCACAGGGCCCCGACATTACCGTTTGGCTGCGCGGAGGACGTCCCCGCTCGATGCCTATCACTCTATCTGGCCGTCGAACACGTGTTCGGCCGGGCCCGTCATATGCTCGACTGGCCCGCTCACTGGCTTACAACTCTATCTGGCCATCAAAGACATGCTCGGCCGGGCCCGTCATATGCTCGGCTGGCCCGCTCACTGGCTTACAACTCTATCTGGCCATCAAAGACATGCTCGGCCGGGCCAGTCATGTAGACCGGCTGACCCGGCCCCTTCCAGGCGATGGTCAGCTTGCCCCCCGGCAGGGTGACGGTGACCCGCTCTCTGAGCTTGCCCTGGCTGATGCCGAGCACCACGGCCGCACAGGCGCCGGTGCCGCAGGCCAGGGTCTCCCCCACCCCGCGCTCGAACACCCGCAACTTGATCTCGCTGGCGCTGACCATCTCCATGAAGCCGACGTTGACCCGCTCGGGGAAACGCTCGTGGCGCTCCATGATGGGGCCCAGGGTCTCCACCGGAGCATCGGCCACCGAGGGCACCTCGATGACGCAGTGGGGATTGCCCATGGAGACGGCACCGCACATCACAGTGTGATCCTGCGCCCGCAGCAGGTAGGTCTTCTCCGCCTTCTGGGCGCGAAACGGGATCTTGCCCGGCTCGAACTGGGGCACCCCCATGTTGACCGTGACCTGGTTCTCACCCTCCAGCTGCAGGGTGATGCGGCCACGGGCCGTGCTGACCGCGATGCGATCCCGGTTGATCAGCCCCTTGAGGCGCACGAAACGGGCGAAACAGCGGGCACCGTTGCCGCACTGCTCCACCTCGCTGCCATCGGCATTGAAGATGCGATAGTGGAAGTCGAGCTCGGGATCATAGGGCGGCTCCACCAGCAGCAGCTGATCGAAGCCGATGCCAAAGTGGCGATCCGCCAGCTTCTTGATGACGTCGTTGCTGAAAAACACCTTCTGGGTGACGCCGTCCACCACCATGAAGTCGTTGCCCAGGCCATGCATCTTGGAAAACTCAATCAACATCTTTTTTCCCTGCGCCGTTCAGGCCGTAACGAAAGTCGCCAACCACCCTGAAGTCGTTGTCCAACCCCCCATGCATCCTGGAAAACTCAATCAACATCGCGCGTTCCTGTCTCACCGTTTATCACGCTCTCACCTGGAGGAACGCTGAAAATCCATATAGCTCAAGGCAGCAGGTGCTCGCCTCGCCAGAGGTCGGCGAGCTGCTCCCGCTCACGAATGAGGTGGGCCTGGTCACCGTCCACCAGTACCTCGGCCGCACGGGGACGGGTGTTGTAGTTGGAGGACATGGTGAAGCCGTAAGCGCCGGCGGAGCGGACCGCCAGCAGGGAGCCCTCGGCAATCGCCAGGGTACGCTCCTTGCCGAGGAAGTCACCGGTTTCACACACGGGGCCCACCACGTCGTACAGCGCCTTCTCGTGGGTCGTGCGGCTGTCCACCTCTATGATGTTCATCCAGGCGCCGTAGAGGGAGGGGCGCAGCAGATCGTTCATACCGGCGTCGATCAGCGCGAAGTTGCGAGTCTCGCCGGGCTTGAGGAACTCGACCCGGGTCAGCAGCACGCCGGCGTTGGCGACTATGGCACGGCCCGGCTCGAACAGCAGGGTCAGATCCCGGCCCGCCAGCTTCTGCTTGAGCGCCTCGGCGTACTCGGTCGGGTGCGGTGGCTGCTCGGCGCCATAGTTGACCCCCAGGCCCCCGCCCACGTCCAGGTGATGGATATGGATGCCTTCGGCCGCCAGCTCGTCGATCAGCTTCAGCAGCTTGTCCGCCGCCTCCATAAAGGGATTCAATTCAGTGAGTTGAGAGCCGATGTGGCAATCCACCCCCTTGATCTCGATGTGGGCCATGGCCGCCGCCTTGCGATAGATAGCGGGCGCCTGCTCTATGGGGATGCCGAACTTGTTCTGTTTCAGACCGGTGGAGATATAAGGGTGAGTGCCGGCGTCTATGTCGGGATTGACCCGCACCGAGACGCGCGCCTTCTTGCCCATGCTGCCAGCGACCCGGTTCAGGCGCTCCAGCTCGGCTTCCGACTCCAGATTGAAGCAGAGGATCTCTTTCTCCAGCGCGAGGCGCATCTCGGCCTCGCTCTTGGCAACGCCGGAGAAGACCACCTTGGCCGGATCTCCCCCTGCCGCCAGCACCCTGGACAACTCCCCGCCGGAGACGATGTCAAAACCCGAGCCCAGGCGGGCAAGCAGGTTGAGCAGCGCCAGGTTGGAGTTGGCCTTGACCGCGTAGCAGATCAGATGGGGAATGTCCCCCGCCGCCTGATCGAAGGCGTGCCAGTGGCGCTCCAGGGTGGCGCGGGAGTAGACATACAGCGGGGTACCGTACTGGTCGGCGAGCTGTTGCAGGGGAAGCTGCTCGGCCTGAAGCTGGCCGTCGGCGTCGTAGTTAAAGTGATCCAAGGGGGCGGTTCCTTCCTAGATTATTGCGGCGCGGCCTCGGAGGCCGGTGTGGCGGTCGCAGGCGAGGCGGCTTGAGGTGTACTCTCTGTCTTGGGCTGTGCCGGTGCTTGCTCAGTGGCGGCGGGCTGCTCGGCCGGTGGCATGTAGAGTGGCCCCGTCAGGCCGCAGGCGGCCAACCCGAACGACAGCGACGCGGCAAACAGGCACTTGGTAAACTGGGTAATCATAATGGTTCGCTGCGAAAAAATTTTTGGCCCTCTATAATCGCACTCACATTGTTAAAAGCAACAGGATAAACCGATGAAGGATCACGAGTATCACGCCCTGACCGACGCCTTTTTCCAGTATGTGGAAGACGTTATCGACGAGGGGTATCCGGATATCGACTGCGAGCGAGCAGGCGGTGTGCTGACCTTAAGCTTCGAGAACAAGACCAAGGTCATCATCAACAAGCAGGAGCCCCTGCACCAGATCTGGGTGGCCACCCGCGAGAACGGCTTCCACTTCGAGCTGCGCGGTGACAGCTGGATCGACAACCGCTTCGGCGACGAGCTCAAGGCCCTGCTGACCCGGGCCTGCACCACCCAGGCGGGCGAGCCCGTCCAGTTCCCATGATGACAGAGTCTCCCATGATGGATCTGCATCCCCAGGGCGCCCGTCATGCGGTGATCTGGCTGCACGGGCTGGGGGATTCCGGCGCCGGGCTCGCCCCCCTGGTCGATGCCCTGGCGCTGCCCGCCACCCTGCCGGTCCGTCACCTGCTGCCCGATGCACCTGAGCGGCCCATCACCATCAACATGGGCTACAAGATGCGCGGCTGGTACGACATCAAGAGCTTCGACGACCCGGCGGACCGCGCCGTGGAGTCCCATGTACGCGAGTCCGCCGATCGTATCGCCGCCCTGCTGGATCGGCTGGTGGCCGAGGGCTTCGCCCCAGGCAACATAGTGCTGGCGGGCTTCTCCCAGGGGGGCGTCATCGCCTCCTTCACCGCCCTGCGCCATCCGGCGCCACTGGCGGGCCTGCTCTGCATGTCCACCTATCTGGCGGCACCCGAGCAACTGGTCGAGGAGATGAGCGAGGCCGCCCGCGCCCTGCCCATCTGCTACATGCACGGCATCTATGATGACGTGGTGAGCCTCTCCATGGGCTGGGATGCCAAGAACCGGCTGGAGGCGGCGGGCCTCAGCCTGGAGTGGCACGAATACCCCATGCGCCACGAGATCTGCCGACCCCAGCTCGCCGACATCCGCCACTGGCTGCTGGCGCGCCTCGGCGCCTGATGTAGCACCACAAATACGACAACGGCCTGCATCATGCAGGCCGTTTGCTTTCATCCCGTTGGCGATGTGCCCGGCACATCACCCCGCTTCCATCACCCTACTTCCCGAGCCGCCCCCGGATTGTCACGCTGCGGATTCTGGCTGCGGTAGGGGATCACCTCCAGCTTGTCGCCCATCTGCACGATTTCATAATACTGGGGCAGGTTGAAGTTGCTGAACTGACCCGCATCGCTGAAACGCTCGTGGCCCGAGGTGTAGAAGCGGTTCACCCCCTGCACCAGCTCATCCTTGTTGCCGGCGAAGTGCTGGTAGATCTCCACCCGGTTCGCCTCGTCCAGGATATAGATGTTGGTGCCCGCATCCCGGGTATCGAAGAAGAACTGCACCAGCCCCTCGCTGGCGTAGGTGTCGACTATGCCGGGCAGGTGCTGGCTGTGGGTCTTGTCGAGCCGCAGCGGCAGGTGATCCAGCTTGTTGTGGGAGATGTGGCGGTAGAAGTCGATGGCGTTTTCCAGCTTCTTCACCGAGACCCCGCGCCGCTCGAAGAAGATACCGTACTTCTCCCGGCCAAGGGCCAGCGTCTTGACCAGCTGCTGCTTGTCGCGGGCCAGACGCAGTTCTATGCATTCGGCCACCAGCTGCTGGAAGCGGGTGCGCACCAGGGAGCGGAAGTGCTGGCTGTAACAGAACACCTCTATCATCTCGGGGGCGGCGGCATCCTGGTGCATCTTGCCGAGTATGGTGGTGAGGGCATCGACCACAGCCTCCTCCCCCTGGAAGTGCAAGGTGCGGATCTCGCTCCAGGAGTTGCGATAGACCAGATCCACGGATCCCACCAGACACTCCTGGTTGCGACCGAAGGAGAAGACGTCCGCGGCATTGGCGTCGAACTCGATCACCTGGCCCACCCAGTGGCTGGACGGGTCCGTCTCCAGGTTGAGGAAGATGGAGAGCTGGTGGATCTCGCAGGGGCGGCTCAGGGCCAGGTTGGTGGCGCGAGGGTACTTGACCGGGAAGGTCCCCGAGAGATCGCGACAAAACTGGTGCAGGTTGTCGATGTGCAGATCCGAGCCCTGATTGAACAGGTGCACCCTGGACTGGGGGGTCAGCAGGCCGTTGAAGTAGGCCCAGGCCACCAGCTTGCTGATGTAGCCGTTATATTCGAGCGGCGCCCGACCTATGATGTCGGCGGGCTCCAGAGAGTGCTTGTAGAGATACCAGCCGGCGCGATTCAGGCGGCCGTGGGGCACCTGCACCAGGCTGAGATCCGGCTCGCCGAGATCCGGCGCTATCTTGAGGTTGATCCGCTGCACCTTGCCCGGCAGGCTCTCGAAGGCGGCATAGAGCTTGCGCGACAGTATGCCGATATCTTCCGGGTTGATGGACTCGCTGATGTTGTTGCGGCGGGCGAACTGGATGAGGTTGCGGTAGCTCTGCATCAGGGCCTCCAGCAACTCGGCGTAGGCCACCTTGACGTCCTCGACCTTCCACTCCTGGCGATGATCCAGGTGATGCAGCCGCTCCGGGCTCCAGCCCCAGTAAGCCACCAGCTGGGCCATCTGCTCCCGGCGCCAGTCCGGGGAGTGCTCCTCCTTCGGGTGGCTCAGGCCGTCGCACACCTTGAGGTAGAAGCAGCGGCGCACCAGATCCAGGCGCTGCATGTCGCCGATGGATTTCAGGTAGTTGGTCACCTTGTCCAGCATCAGGCAGTAGTTGTCGAGCCGGTAGTGCATCCCCTCGTTGTGCTGGAACCAGTCGCGGCTGGTCACCGACAGCAGCCGGGTGTTGGGATACTCGTGGGAGTAGGCCTCCATCAGCACCGACTTGAGCACCGCCTTGTAGGGGGAATCTATGCCCTTGTAGAGCTGCCACAGGGCGGAGCCGAAGTACTCCTCGGCGGGAATGCGGTCAAAGCCCCCCAGATCGAGCCAGTCATCCTGGCTCAACTTGCCGTGGGCAAACAGGCCATTCACATAGTCGTCGTAGTGATCGTCATATTCCGCAGGCACCAGATACCAGAGCAGCCGCTTGCCCGCGATGTGCATGGCACTGCGGTAGAACTCGTCGAGCAGCAGCAGGTGCTGGGCGCTGCCGCAGCTCTCCCCCTGCATCTGGGCATCGTTGCGCTGGCGGAACTTGTCTTCGGGGATCAGGAAGAAGTTGAGATCGACCCCGCGCTGCTCGGCCCACAGGGAGAGGTGCTGGCACTTCTGCTCCAGCAGGGCGAGGCGTTCCTGGGACAAACCGGCCACGTGACAGACCCAGATGTCGAGATCCGAGTGGCAGCACTGACCGATGGAGGAGGTGCTGCCCATGGAGTAGAGGCCCTGGATCGACTTGTCGTGGGTGCTGAGGCCGCCCTGACAGTTGGCGTTCTGACACAGATCCTGGATGAAGGCTTGTTGAGCCTCGTTGGCGACGAAACTCCAGATACCATGAGGCACGTCCCCTGCCACATAACCTGGCAGAAGAGGATGATTGAAGTGCAGCATGACAGGCAGCAGTTGGAAGACCTGCTGCCCATAGCGACTCATGAGATCCAACGCTCGTTGCGTCTTGAGACGATTCAGCTCGTCGTAGCGCGCCACCAGCGTGTCGAGTTTTACCAGCAATGCCCTACCTATGGGGAAGATAAATGACGCACCAAAACGGGGAGACGTCAAAAAAGTGTGATCATGTTAACAATGCAAACAGCAGTGGTAAACAAGCCCGCACACAATCACCGGATTATTTCTGGCACGCCCCGTAACGGTATCAGCGGAAAGCAATAAAAAATAATATTTTCAATTAGTTGCCATCATATAATGAGCGAATGAAAATTAATTTCAGCGACCCTTTTTGAGCTTGGCCCCGCTTTTGCCGGCTGCGCCATGAAAGCCCCTGCAAAGGGTGGTAAGATCGTTTTCCTCACTAAAGATGAAACAACTGATTGATATGGCAGCCCGAACCCTGAGAATTGCCACTCGCAAGAGCCCACTGGCCCTGTGGCAGGCCAACTTTGTAAAAGATCGGCTGGAAGCCCTCTATCCCGATCTGCGAGTCGAACTGGTTCCCATGAGCACCCAGGGTGACAAGATCCTGGACACGCCGCTGGCCAAGGTCGGCGGCAAGGGACTCTTCGTCAAGGAGCTGGAGACTGCCATGCTGGAAGGGCGGGCCGACATCGCCGTCCACTCCATGAAGGACGTGCCGGTGGAGTTCCCGGAAGGGCTAGACCTGCACACCATCTGCGAGCGCGAAGACCCGCGCGATGCCTTCGTCTCCAACCGTTTCCAGCAGATCGACGAGCTGCCCCAGAGAGCCGTGGTCGGCACCTCAAGCCTGCGCCGCCAGTGCCAGCTGCGGGCCGCCCGCCCGGATCTGGTGATCCGCGACCTGCGCGGCAACGTCAACACCCGCCTCGCCAAGCTGGATGCCGGTGAGTACGACGCCATCATACTCGCCGCCGCCGGCCTGAAACGGCTGGAGATGGCCCATCGCATCACCGCCTTCATCGAGCCGGAGCAGAGCCTGCCCGCCAACGGCCAGGGGGCGGTCGGTATCGAGTGTCGCCAGGACGACCACGAGCTGCACGCCCTGCTGGCACCCCTGGAGCACGCAGAGACCCGCATCCGGGTGCTGACAGAGCGCGCCATGAACCGCGCCCTGCAAGGGGGCTGTCAGGTGCCTATCGGTGCCTATGCCTTGGTCCAGGGGGACGAGGTCTGGCTGCGCGGCCTGGTGGGCAGCCCGGATGGCACCCAGGTGATCCGGGACGAGATCCGCGGCCCCCTGGCGGACGGCGAGGCGCTCGGCCACGCCCTGGCCCAGCGTCTGCTGGCCGCTGGCGCCGACGCAATTCTGGCCGAGGTCTACCGGGCATGAGTGCTGTCCTGGCCGGCTCATGGTCACCACCCCGGAACGCCACCTGATGGTCCCCCTGGTGGTGCGCCCGGCCGCCCAGGCCGCCCTGCTGGTGCAGTTGCTGCGCCAGCAGGGCCATGCACCGCTGTGCTGCCCGCTGCTGGAAATCCGGCCGGGCGACGAGCTGTCCCGCCTGCCCGAACTGCTGCCCCAAACGGACATCGTCATCGCCGTCAGCGCCCATGCCGTTAAATTTGCTCATCATTTTCTGTTGCAAACTGGTCTGACCTGGCCACATATTGACTACTTTACGGTCGGTCAGGCCAGCGCGGATGCCTTCAGCGAAGTCGGTATAGAGGCGAGCTGCCCTGACGATCCACGTAGCGAAGGGCTGCTGGCCCTACCCACCCTGCAACAGGTGAGCGGCAAGCGGGTGCTGATCCTGCGCGGCAACGACGGGCGGGATCTCATCGCCCGGACGCTGGCCTCACGCGGCGCACTGGTGCACTATTGTGCCACCTATGAGCGCCACTACCCCGAGCTCGACGGGGACGCATTGACCCGCCACTGGCAGGCAGCCGGCCTCGACAGCCTGCTCATCACCAGTGGTGAACTCCTGCAGCGGTTGCTGGCACTGGTGCCCGGCCCGCAGCGACCCTGGCTTTATGACCGCCTGCTGGTGGTGCCCAGTCCCCGGGTGGCCGAGATGGCCGAGGGAGCTGGTTTTACCCGTATCGTGATTGCCCAAGGTGCATCCAACCAGGCTCTGGTGGCCGCCCTGGAACTGAGGAAGATGGAATGACTGAACAGCAAGAAGTCCAGCCGAGTGCTGCGGCCCCCGCGGCCGACAACAACAAGCCCGAGCACAAGGCCGTCGGCAACAAGAAGGGTGGCGCCGGCGTCGTCCTCGGTGGCGTTGCCATACTGCTGGCCCTGGGGCTGACCGGCGGCCTCTATCTGCACGGCCACCAGAATGCCGTCGCCCAGCAGGCCGAACTAGGCGCCCTCAAGCTGCAACTGGCCGAGGCCATGGGCAAGCTGGATCAGAACAACAGCAAGGATGCCGAACAGTTCAGCGCCCTCGGCAAGAGCCAGCAACAGCAGCAGGAGGCGCTGGACGCCCTGCAGCACAAGGTGCTGGATCTCGACGACAAGCGCCCCAACGACTGGATGCTGGCCGAATCCGAATACCTGGTGCGCATGGCGGGCCGCAAGCTGTGGCTCGAGCATGATATCGTCTCCGCCATCACCCTGCTCGGCAACGCCGACGAGCGGATCAAGGCGCTCAACGATCCCAGCCTGATGCCCATTCGCAAGGCGCTGGCGGAAGACATAGCCCAGCTCAAGGGGATGCCGCGGGTCGATCGCGAGGGGCTGACCCTGAAGCTGGCCGCGCTCTCCGACCAGATAGAGCTGCTGCCCCTCTCCACCGTGAGCATGCCACAAGCCAAGGCCGAACCGGATCAGGCAGTCAGTACCAATCCGGACGAGTGGGAGAGCAATCTCAAGAAGAACTGGGTCAAGTTCACCGAGAACTTCATCACCATACGTCGCCGCGACGGGGCCGTGGAGGCCCTGCTCTCCCCCCAGCAGGAGATCTTCCTGCGCGAGAACCTCAAGACCAAGCTGTTGCAGGCCCAGCTCGCCGTCTATCGCGAGCAGCAGGCGCTCTATACCGACAGCCTGGAGAAGGCCCAGCGCTGGCTGACCCAGTACTTCGACACCGACAACAGCGCCACCCAATACATGCAGTCCGAGCTCGACAAGCTCAAAGGCGAGCAGATCCAGTTTGACTACCCGGATCAGTTCAAGACCCAGTCCATGCTGGAACAGGTGCTGACCGAGCGCCTGCAACGCATCCTGGCCGGCAACTGAGGAGGAGACCATGATTCGTCTGATCGTCGTGGTGGCCGTGATGGTCGCGGGCCTGATCTTCGGCCCCGAAGCGTCCGGCAACAAGGGCTATGTGCTCATCTCGCTCGGCAACTACACGGTGGAGTCTTCGGTCACCAGCGCCGTGATCCTGGCGGTACTCTTCTACGGCGCCCTGCTCATTGTCGAGTGGGTGCTGGGCCGGGTCTTCGGCCTGCGCCGCAAGACCCAGGGCTGGTTCGGCTCGCGCCGTCGCCGCAAGGCAAACCTGCAAACGGTGAATGCCACCCTGGCCATGGCCGAGGGGCACTACAACCAGGCCGAGAAGCTGCTGATCAAGGGGGCCGACAACAGCGACACCCCGCTGCTCAACTACCTGAGTGCCGCCAAGGTGGCCCAGGCCAGGGGCGATGATGTGCGCCGGGATCACTACCTGCAAAAAGCGCAGGAGGAGAACCCCAAGGCCGAGCTGGCATTGACCCTGATCCAGACCCAGCTGCAGATAGAGCAGGGCCAGTACGACAGCGCCCTCGGCCGGCTCGAATCCGTCTACGCCCTGCACCCGCGCCACCCCATGGTGCTGGATCAACTGCGCCAGGTCTATCTGGCCCGGGAGGACTGGGCGGCCCTGATCGATCTGGCTCCGGCCCTGCGCAAGGTGGGCAAGTTGACATCGGTGCAGGAAGAGGCGCTGCTGCACCAGGCCTGGACCGGCCGTCTCGAGGCCGCCAGCGGCGCCCTCGAGACCCTGCGCCCGGTGTGGCAGGCGCTGCCCCGCAAGCTGCGTCAGGATCCCGCACTGCTGGCCAGCTACGGGGATCGTCTGCGCCGGCTCGGTGCCGACAGCGAGGCGGCCGACCTCTGGCTGGAGGCCCTGCGCAAGGATCCCTCCCCAGAGCTGTTCGCCCGCCTGCCCAAGCTCAGGCTGGATGACTATCAGCCCATGCTGACCCTGCTCAAGAAGATCCAGGATCAGCCGGGCGCCGAGGCGGCACTGGCACGAGTCTACCTGCTGGCCGGCCAGCTGGACGAGGCTCAGCGCCTGCTGGAGCAGGAAGTGGCAAAGGCGCCGGATGCCGCCCTCTACCATGCCCTCGGGCAGGTGATGGACAAGCGCCGTCTCACCAACAAGGCCAACGAGTACTATCGTCAGGCCCTGCAACTGGCCGACGTCTGAACCGAGTGACAGAGAAAACCAAAAAGGCCGCAATTGCGGCCTTTTTCTATTCCGGTGTCCCGCGTTGGTTCGGGATGTCTCTCCGCCCCCTTCTCCCCTTCTTTTCAAATAAGCGGGAGCAGGGGCGAAGATGAAGGGGTCACGCTTTTTCTCCCTTCCCCCCTCGCGGGAGAAGGGGAGGGGATGAGGGGTCCTGACTAGCCTAGGCCGTCAGCCGCTCCATCTCGCCGATAAGCCAGACGGCCTCCTGGCGGTGCGAGCCGCATACGTCCTGCATGGGCCTGAAGCTGCTGCACACCGCAGGACGCTCGGGCTGGCCGAAGATCTTGCAGCCCAACCACTGGTCGAGCTGAACACAGGGAACGCCAGCCGGCTTGCCCTCCGGCATGCCGGGGATGGCACTGCTGATACTGGGGGCTGTGCAGCAGGCACCGCAACCTTGACGACATTCCATATGATGCATTCCTGTGCATGGCGAAGCAGTCTATCAAAGGGCCCCGATTCCCCTTAGCCTTATCCGTCCTGTTCCTCGAAATAGTCCAGGCCCCGGCGCGTGGGCAACAAAAAGCCCGACGGCAGCAGCGGTCGGGCTTTTCAGTGACAGGGCTTTCGCGCATCAGAGAATGATGTCGCGTACCACACTGTCCTTGCGATCCAGGAAGTGGATCGACTTGATGCGGCGAATGGTTCTGGACTTGCCGCGGATCAGCAGGGTCTCCGTGGTCGCCATGACGCCATTGCTGGTGATGCCTTCCAGCAGATCACCCTTGGTGATGCCGGTGGCCGAGAAGATGACGTTGTCATTCTTGGCCAGATCTTCCAGCTTGAGCACCTTGCTCACGTCGATGCCGAGCTCCTGGCAACGGGCAATCTCCTGCTCGCCCAGGGCACGCACCTCGGGGCTGTCCCCCTTGACCTGGTGACGGGGCACCAGGCGCGCCTGCATGTCGCCGTCCAGGGCGCGGATCACCGCCGCCGAGATGACCCCTTCAGGGGCGCCGCCGATGCCATAGAGCATGTCCACTTCGCTGTCCGGCAGGCAGGTGAGGATGGAGGCAGCCACGTCCCCGTCGGGGATGGCGAACACCCGCACGCCCAGCCCCTGCATCTCCTTGATCGCCTTGTCATGACGCGGCTTGGCCAGGGTGATGACGGTCAGGCGGGAGAGGGGCTTGCCGAGTGCCTTGGCCACGGCCTTGAGGTTCAGCTCCAGGGCCTGATCGAGATCGATGGCACCCTTGGCACCCGGACCCACGATCAGCTTCTCCATGTACATGTCGGGGGCCTTGAGGAAGGAGCCCTTGTCGCCCACAGCCAGCACGGCCAGGGCATTGGACTGCCCCATGGCAGTCATGCGGGTGCCCTCTATGGGGTCGACCGCGATGTCCACGGCGTCGCCCTGACCCGTGCCCACCTTCTCGCCGATGTAGAGCATGGGGGCTTCGTCGATCTCGCCCTCGCCTATCACAATCTCGCCATCGATCTGGATCTGATTGAGGATGTGACGCATGGCCGCAACGGCCGCGCCATCGGCGATATTCTTGTCACCACGTCCGAGCCACTTGTAGCCAGCCAGTGCAGCCGCTTCCGTCACTCGGGAAAATTCGATTGCCAGTTCACGTCTCATCGCATATCCAACCTTAGGAGCTCGAAAACGGGCGGCATTCTACCACAAGGGCAAACCTTTGCGCGCAAAAGTGGCGGCTCGCCACATAAATCGCGGTTTTCATCCCGCTGACATGAAACCGCCACGGTTTGTTCACCCCCCGGTCACCCCGCTGTCATCTGCCCCTCCTAGCATGGCCCCGTCTTTTAAAACAGAAGCTTGCAACACAAGGGATCATGATGAAAAAGCTGACAGTAGTAGCATTGGCTCTCACCGCCGCCTTCCAGGCTCAAGCCGTCGAAGTCTATAAAAAAGACTCCACTCTGCTCGATCTCTATGGCCGCATCTACGCCGGCCAGTTCTTCGGTGAGAAGAAGGAGCTGGATGCCAATGGTGACATCAAGAACGAATACAGCGACAAGCAGGGCGCCAACCAGTTTGTCCGCCTGGGCGCCAAGGTAGAGAGCGAGATCAACCCGGGTCTCAAGGCCCTGGCCCAGTATGAGTTGCAGATCTACGTCAATGACAGCGAGAAGACCGTCAGCGAGAACTCCGACAACATGCGCACCCGCCTGGCCTTCGCCGGTGTGGGCGCTGACTGGGGCAATGTCACCTTCGGTCGCCAGAAGGGCGCCCCCGGCCTGCTGGCCGACTGGACTGACGTCTCCCTCTCCGACGGCTACGGCAACGACGCCCTCGGCGCCAAGACCGACACCTTCGCCACCAACCGTGCCGGCTCTGTGCTGAAATACTCCGGCCTGTTCAACGGCTTCCAGGTCGATACCAGCTACAAGTTCGACGGCGGTGACACCGAAGAGACCACCAGCAAGGACAGCGATGCAGCCTACGGCGCCGCCCTGGCCTACACCTTCCCGTTCAACCTGGCCCTGGGTACCGCCTACAACGTGGGTATCCGCGACAAGAGCGGTGAAGAGGATGCCAAGCTGTGGCTGATCTCCGCCAAGTACGACAACAAGGCCGTCTATGCCGCCCTGAGCTACGCCGACGGCAGCGACTTCCTGGCCACCGGCAAGGATCACACCGGCTGGGAAGGGGCGCTCGGCTACAACTTCGAGAGCGGCTTCGGCCTGATGGCCCTGTGGAACAAGCAGAAGGTGGAGCAGAGCGGCAAGAGCGATTACGACTCCATCGACTACTACACCCTGGGTGCCCAGTACAAGTTCAACAAGAACCTGAGGGTCATCGGCGAGTACCGCATCAACAACCTGGACAGCAATGACAGCGGCAAGCTGAACACCAAGGATGACTTCCAGCTGGCGGCCCGTTACGACTTCTAACTCCAGCCCCAGACAAAACGGCGCGCAGATCCCTCTGCGCGCCGTTTTTCATTCTCCCCTCCCGCCTTGGGGCTGAGCCCCAGAGGCTAGAGCTTCTTCTGCCAGAACAGGGCCCGGCCCACTTGCGGGTTCAGCTCATAACCCTCGAAACCGCTGGCCTTGTAGGCGGCCTGCGCCACCTTGTTGCCCTCCAGCACCTCCAGGGTCAGCTTGCAGCAGTCGAGCTCCCGGGCGAGCTGCTCCACCCCGGCCAGCAACGCCTTGCCGATGCCGCGGCCACGATGGGCCGGGTGCACCGCCAGGTCGTGGATATTGAGCAGGGGCCGGCAGGCGAAGGTCGAAAATCCCTCGAAGCAGGTGGCCACCCCGACCGGCTGGTCATCCACCCAGGCCAGCAGCACATGGGCACCACTTCTCGCCGCCAGGGCCTGCGCCAGATTGGACTTCACCTCGTCAGCCAGGGGGGCGCCGCCGCCCATCTCGTCCCTGGCGTATGCGTCGAGCAGCGCCACCAGCGCCTCGCCATGGTGTCGGTTATGAAGATCCGCCCTGATGATCTCTGCCATGTCCCTTCCTGTTCCATCAGTGATGCGCCATGGCGCGTTCTGGCCATGGTAACCCCGCCGCTCACCCATCTCCAAACCGGGGCATGAACCCGGCCGGTGCCGTCTGACTGCGCCCATTTCCATCGATGTGGTTTTCTTACATCTTTCCCTTGCAAGGCAAATGAAAATCAATATCATTAGCGCCCTCTCGAAACGAGAGACACCAATAACTACAAATAAATCAATAAGTTCAGGCCAACAGGTCGATAAGAGTCACACCCAGATGCATAACCCCAACTCCCCGCGCGCCCTGCTGGGCGTCGCCTTGCTGGCCTTCTGTGCCAGCCCCCGCGCCGAAGACGAGACCCTGACCGTGGTCGGCAAACGCAGCCAGCACGAAGAAGTGGCCACCGCGACCCGCACCGCCACCCCGGCCAAGCTGGTGCCCCAGACCATAGAGAGCGTCAAGGCCAGCGAGCTGACCGCCTACGGCCAGCCCACCCTGAGCGAGGCCCTGACCGGCATTCCCGGGGTCAACGCCAGCGGCGACACCCGCTTCGACGGCGTCAATATCCGCGGCTTCAACGCCAGCAACGACTTCTACCTCGACGGCCTGCGGGACGACATGCAGTACACCCGGGATCTCGGCAACATAGAGCGGGTCGAGGTGCTCAAGGGACCGGCCGCCGTGCTCTACGGCCGTGGCAGCACGGGGGGCATCATCAACAGGGTCAGCAAGACGCCCCAGCGCGGGCAGGCTTCCAGCGTCAGCGCCCGGGTCGGCAGCTTCGACAGCCGACGCTTCGCCGCCGACCTCAACGCCGAGGCGGGGGAGCGGGTGCAACTGCGCCTCAACCTGGCCCAGGAGGACAAGGAGAGTTTTCGTGACGACGTGACCAGCAAGCGCACCCTGCTGGCCCCCGCCGTGAACTGGGAGATAAGCGACAGCCTGAACTGGCTGGTGCAGTACGAGCGCAACGAGCACGACCGCACCCCGGATCGCGGCATCCCCGGGGTCGATGGCCGTCCCGCCGACGTCCCCATCGAGAGCGTCTACAGCGACACCAGCCGGGACTTCATCGACGATCTGGCCCAGTCCACCCGATCCCGCCTTAGCTGGGACATCAACGATCAGTGGCAACTGCGCCAGCAGCTCGGCTACACCAGCCTCGACAGCCAGTTCGACAACACCTATGTCACCGCCGTCAAGGGTGACAAGGTGACCCGTGCCCGCTGGCAGCAGGATCTCAAGGCCAACAGCCTCACCAGCAACACAGAGGCCGAGGGCCAGCTGCAGACAGGCCCCGTCGCCCATCGCCTGCTGGTGGGCTTGGAGCAGGGCTGGCAGGAGCGCACTCCCAAGCTCTACCAGAACGCCACTCCTATTCCCCCGGGGGATCTGTACGACCCCGGCTCACTGCCAAGCTACAACGGCACCATGAAGCTCTCCAGCGACGCCAGGCACAGGGTGCGCGGGGTCGGCCTCTATCTGCAGGATCAGCTCAGTCTGGGTGACTGGCACCTGCTCGGCGGCCTGCGCCGGGACGCGTTCACCGTCACCAGCCGCCGCAACGATCTCGACAAGGAGGAGACCCTCTCGGTCACCAGCCTGAGCCCGCGCCTGGGCCTGGTGTGGAACCCCATAGAGGAACATGCCTTCTATACCTCCTACAGCAAGACCTTCACCCCTGTGGGCGGGGAGCTGATCGGCATCACCCCGGGAGACAAGAACAACAAGCTGGATCCCCAGCACACCCGGCTCTACGAGGGGGGCGTGAAGAGTGACTGGCTGAACGGTCGCCTGGCCACCACCCTCTCCCTCTACCGGCTGGAGATGTACAACAAGCGCAGCAAGGATCCGCTGGATCCTACCAAGGTGATCCTCACCGGCCTGCAACGCACCGAGGGCATAGAGCTGAGCGCCCGCGCCCAGCTGACCGACGCCTTCTACCTGCATGGCGGCATCGCCATCCAGGATGCGGAGCAGGTCAAGGCGGACGCGGATCTGCAGGGCAAGCGGCCGAGCAACGTCTCCCGCGAGAACGGCCAGCTGTTCGCCGGCTACCAGAATGGCCAGCAGGGCTGGTATGGGGAAACCGGGGTGACGGCGGTGGGGGATCGCTTCGCCGACAACGCCAACACCACCACGCTGCCCGGCTACGCCCGCTATGACGCCCGCGCCGGCTACCGTTGGTCCCAGTGGGATGCCCAGCTCAGCGTGGAGAACCTGACCGACCACGACTACTTCGTCAGCGCCACCAGCGCGGCCCAGATCATGCCGGGCAGCCCCCGTCAGCTGAATCTCACCGCCGCCTACCGCTTCTGATCCCCCTTGTCCACAACCCCACTGGCCAGCCTCTGCTGGCCAGTTTTTTATGACGCACCACCATGAAGAAACCCAAGAGACTCCCCCTTCACAACAACAAGTGGGTGCGCCGCATCCACGCCTGGGCCGGCTTTGCCACCCTCACCCTGATGCTGCTCTACGGCCTGACCGGCCTCTGGCTCCAGCACAGGGCCGTGTTGCCCCTGCCCGGCCCCCACACCGAAAAGTCGAGCGAGGAGATAACGCTGGCCGCGCCGCTGGCGAGCCCGGACGCCCTGAAAGCCCTGCTGCAACAGCACTACCCTGAGGGCTTGGAGGAGGGGCGGCTCAGCATCACCCCGGCCCGGACCCTGCCCACCCCCACAGGCCCCCTCACCCTGCCGGCACGCTGGGAGCTGCGCGGCGTTACCCTGAGCCAGAGCCTGACCGCCAGCTATGTGGAAGGCACCCTGCTGGTGCAGACCGAGCTGCAACGGGCCAACGTCGCCGCCAGCCTCAACCGGCTGCATCGCGGCATGGGTACCGGCCTGGCCTGGCAGCTGTTTGGCGATCTGGCGGCGCTGGCCATGCTGCTGCTGGCCCTCACCAGTTTGCTGATGTGGAACAAGCTGCACGGCCCGGCCGGCCGTGGCATAGCCCTGCTGCTGACGGGCGCCGTCGCGACGGCGCTGGTCGCCCTGCTCTAGGGCTTTTACCGACACCAAAACGGGATCCGCCTCCCACCCGGGGTAACCCTGCCCTCCCCCAGGGTAACAAAGGGTAACCGGCCACCGATGGGGGTCACAGTTGGCGACCCCCTGACTGGAAGGGGCATGTGTCCGGCTGCTAGGGTGCCGGGTTTCAGCCGTCGGAAACCATAATGCGCATCTCCAGCATCGAGTGCGGGCGAGTCCTGGCCATCCTGGCCGTGATGACCATTCACCTCTCCCCCTTCAGCAATCCGTTCGATCCCACACTGTGGAATGACTCCCTCTATTTCTGGCTGGGGGGCGCCATCAACCAGCTCTGCCGCTTCGCGGTGCCGCTCTTCTTCCTGTGCGCCGGCTACTTCCTGCAACCCGCCCTGGCCGCAGGCAAGCCTATGGCGGTGGCGCTGCGCTACTGCCGCCCCCTGCTGGGGCTCTGGCTGGCCTGGAGCCTGCTCTATCTGCTGGTGCCCTTCAACCCAGTCGCGGCCATGGCGGAAGGCTATCTGCCCGCCATGGCGGGCCAGTGGCAGATGCAGCTGGGGGATCCCCTCAACGCCTGGTGGGTGGGCGGTATGATCCACCTCTGGTTCCTGCCCGCCCTGATGCTGGCCGTCCTGCTGCTGGCCCTCTGCTGGCTGGTCAGTCTGCCCCGACTGGCCCTGGTGGCGGGCGCCCTGCTCTACGGGCTTGCCCTGATCGGCGGCTCCTATGGCTCGCTGCTAGGGGGTGAGTGGGCCCTGCTGACCCGCAACGGCCCCTTCTTCTCGCTGCTGTTCGTGGCCCTTGGCGCCGAGCTGCGCCTGCGTGGCTGGCAACCCGATGCCCGGCGCAGCGCCCTGCTGATGGTGGCGGGTATGGGTCTCTATGCCCTGGAGGCCGCGGGCCTGCTGCGTTTCGCCGCCGTGCCCCTCAACCGTCATGACTTCCTGCTGGGCTCCCTGCCCTGGGCACTCGGCCTGTTTGGCCTGCTGCTGGCAAACCCAAACTGGGGCAAGGGCAGCTGGCTGGAACGCCAGGCCCCCAAAGTGTTGGGTCTCTACTGCCTGCATATGATGCTGGTGGTCTGGCTGATGATCTTCGGCCCCCAGGGCAAGCTGCTGTGGTGGGAGCTGGTCAAGGTGCCGGTGCTGCTGGTGCTCTCCCTGCTCGCCTGCCGGCTGCTGGCGACGAACCGGATCAGTGGCTGGCTGCTGCGGGCTCGCTGAGGGGGTTAGCGCTGGCCGCTGCGGATCCGCTCTTACCGGCCAGCAGGTCGGCGTGGGCGAGGGCGAAGTCGTGCATCTGTTGCAGCAGAGGGAGAAGGGCTACCCCGAGCGGGCTCAGGGCATATTCGACCCGGGGCGGGACCTCGGGATAAAGAGTGCGCAGGATGACGCCGTCCGCCTCCAGCTCCTTGAGCTGGGCGGTCAGCACCTTCTGGCTCACCTCGGGCAGGCAGCGGCGCAGGTCGCCAAAGCGCAGGGTCTGGGCGCGCAGATGAAACAGGATGGCCGGTTTCCATTTACCGGCGAGCAGGCGCAGCACCTGATAGGCGGGGCAAGGGAGTGGGGACAAAGGATGGCTCGCGACTGGTTACTTTGGGGTAACTATGCCACCAAAATGTGCCTTCTTGCAGCCAAAATGCCGGCTTCCTATGATGCGGACTCCGTCATTCAACGCCCAAGAGGTTCATCATGCCCAGCCTGCTGCAGATCCATTTCACCTTCCCCGCCGAGATGATGGGGCCGGCCCTCACCGCCGCCGCCCTGCCGCTGGCCGAGTCCATCACCCGGGAGCCGGGCCTTATCTCCAAGATCTGGACCGAGAATCCGCGCACCGGCGAGGCGGGGGGCATCTATCTGTTCGAGGATGAGGAGAGCGCCCTCGCCTACGCCACCATGCACGAGCAGCGGGTGCTCGCCATGGGTGCCAGCGCGGTGCAGTTCAAGGTATTCGACGTCAACGAGCCCCTGAGCCGCATCACCAAGGGCATCTCCTGATCCCCTCCTGCCGTTCCAACCGATAGAGGGTGCCCTGCTGCCAGACGAAGCCCAGCCGCCGGAACAGTCGCTGGCTGGGCAGATTGCCCGGCTCAATATCCGCAAGCAGGGTATGAATGCCCAGCTCCCCGGCATACCCCATCACAGCGGTCAGTGCCTCCCCCATCAGGCCCTGACCCCAGTGGCTGCGAGCCAGCATGCAGCCCACTTCAGCCTGACGCAGGCCGACCTGCACCGGGTCGGCCGCGAAGCTGTGCAGGCCGCTGGTACCGACAAGGCGCCCGCTGCCGCGCGCCATCAGGCCCCATTCCAGAGACTCTCCCGCCGCCAGCAGGCGTTCGACGCTCGCCAGCATCTGCGAGACGGTGGCGAGGGACGGAAAAGGAGGCTCGCCGACGAAGCGCATAACCTCGGGATCCCCGTAGATGGCGAAGAGATCGGTGTCGTCCCGCCCATCGAGCGGGCGCAGCAGCAGCCTGGGAGTAAGCAGAATGGGCAATTCGCGGGGCAGGGGTGGCACAGGATCACATCGCCTTGTCTGTTTAAGGGAGCCCCATCATGGGGCTCAGAACCTCAGGGTCAAGCCGATATTGGCCTGCCACTGGGTGAGCAGATCCCCCCGCACCCGGAAGGCGCAGACCTCTGGGTTGCAGAGAAAGGCGCTGTCGTCATTGAGCAGAGAGCCGTAGCCGCGCACCTCGGCCCGCAGCGCCAGATGTTCCCCCAGGCGCGGCTGCACCCCGAGCGCTAGGGACATGGAGGGGGCCGTCTCGCTGTCATAGGCATCGAAGCGGGTCACCCCGATCCCGGCACCTATATAGGGCGCCATCAGGTTGTCCGAGAGGGTGAGGGCACCGGCGAAGTGCAGGATATCCACCGTCAGCCTGTCAGGCTGATCCGGGGAGATGGGGGTGGACTGATGGCTGTAGAGCAGTTCCACCATGCCGGGATCATCCACCTCCCGGCTGATGAAGAGGCCCCAGTTGCCCGAGCTCTCCCCTTGCAGTGAGTCGATGCCGGTCGAGTGCGGCGTGGGGGCAGGTTCATCCATGGCCTCGAAGTCGATGGAGGAGCTGTAACCCAGGAAAGGGGTCAGTTGCCAGCCCGAGGCGGCGGGCTCGGCCGCCCCGCCCGTCAGCGGCAAGCACAGTCCCAGCAGCATCATGATCGCTCGCGTCACGCTCTTCTCCCCGGTTGGCATGGATTGCGTCAAAAGCATATCAGAGCCTGTTCCATCCGACCCTTGACGGGGGCTGTATCGCCCCATTTTGGCGACCCGCCCCCCTTCCCTGCCCTCGATTTCCAGCAAAGCTTGCGCCGGCTCACATTATTCATCTGGGATTAACCTCTGCCACGTAAGCTGACGGCGCCACAGCGGTGGCGTTAACAGGACGAGGATCTCAGGAATGGTTGCCGCGCAACTCAACGACCCACAAAGCACGCTCTCCGATACCCTGCGGGCCACCGCCCACGCCATCGAGGAGAGCCACATCAGCCTCAGGGAGATGCTGGCCCTGGTGGGCGAGCAGGGCATGCTGCTGTTTTGCGTGCTGCTCACAGTCCCCTTCCTGTTGCCTGTCTCCATTCCCGGCGTCAGCACGCCCTTTGGGCTCTTGATCCTCTTTATCGGCATCGGCATCACCCTCAACCGGGTGCCCTGGCTGCCCGCCGTCCTGATGGAGCGCCGCTTCGCCGCCGAGCACCTCAAACCGGCCCTGCACAAGGGGGCCGATCTGCTTGCCCGCATCGATCGTCTCATCCGGCCGCGCCTGCTGCTGCTGACCGGCAGCTCCGCCATCAATCGCTGCAACGGCCTGCTGATCATGCTGGCGGCCCTGCTGCTGATGCTGCCGCTCGGCGCCATTCCCTTCACCAACGCCATGCCCGCCTGGGCCATACTGCTGCTGTCCATCGGCATGCTGCAACGGGACGGTCTCTTCGTCGCCCTCGGCTACGCCCTGGTCAGCGCCACCCTGGTCTGGTTCAGCGTGCTGGCCATAGGTCTGCTGATGGCGGGCCAGAACATCTCGACCCTGTTTGGCTAAGGCTCGGCAGACAAGCGCCAAGGCAACACTTTGGCCAAGGCCGGGTAGCGACAGATAACAAAGAGGGCGACACAGTGTCGCCCTCGTTCGTTGCAAGCCAGGGCACTCTTCAGGGATCCCCGTCGTGGGCCACCTGGTTTCGCCCCCCCCGCTTGGCCCGATAAAGCCACTCGTCCGCCCGGGCCAGCACGGCGCTGAGCTCCTCCCCCGGCCGGATCAGGGTGGTGCCCAGACTGACTGTGACGGGGGCCGGATCCGGCGCCATGGCCGCCACAGCGGCGCGGATCCGCTCCGCCACCTTCAGCAATATCCCCTCGTCTATCTGCGGCAGCAGGATCAGAAACTCCTCGCCGCCGCTGCGCACGAACAGATCCTCCCCCCGCAGCTGGGCAGAGACGCAGTCGCAGACGCGGCACAGCACCCTGTCCCCGGTCTGGTGACCGTAGCGATCGTTGATCTGCTTGAAGTGATCGAGATCCAGCATGATGAGGCCGGTGAGCGGCTGGCCCTGCACCCTCTGGTGATATTGATCGAAGAAGAAGTGGCGATTGTAGAGGCCGGTCAGCTGATCCGTCTCGCCGAGCCGCTTGAGCCGCAGTTGCAGCTCGTGCTGGCGGGTGATGTTGCGGGTCATCCAGGCCACCGCCCGCTTGCCGTCGTAGAGAGAGGGCAGCGGCGCTATCTTGCCCTCGAAGCGCTGCATCCCCTGGGGCCCCGCCTCGGCATCTATGCCCTCCACCTCGGCGGGGGAGAGATCGTACTCCACCACCTGCACCTGGCCGCCGGCCAGGGCGCGCGCCACCTGCTCCATCACCCAGAACGCCTTGTCTGCCGGCAGCACATCGAACAACCGCTTGCCGATCAGGGGGTTGCCATCCTGATATGACTGTTGCTCCACCCCGCCTATGTATTCGATGTAGTGACCATCTTCACTGAGGATGAAGACGGGGTCGGGCAACTGGGTCATCACTTCATAGAGTTGTGCCACTGAGAGAGCCATAGGTGCTCCTTTTTATCTGCGGGGAGGGCCCTGTGTTGTCTGTTATACACGACCCGTTCAGTATCGCATACGGCCAGAATGCCGTGGCGAACCGCCGCCAGCCTTGACCTGGTGGATGCCGTTTGGATATTAATGGGATTTGCCTGCCCCAGGAGGCCCCTAGATGAAACTCACCCCACCCCTGCCCCCGATTGAGCGGGATCTCGACGCCCTGCGCATCGGCCTGTCAGGCTACAACCAGGCGGTTGCCGGCAGCCATCTGCGCGAGCAGGTAGCCAGCTTTATCAAGGATGAACAGGGGCTTGTGCTGGGCGGCATACTCGCCGACATCAAGTGGGGCTGGCTGCACATCGACTGGCTCTGGATAGACGAGCGCATTCGCAAGGAGGGCTGGGGCGGCCGCCTGCTCGCCAGCATGGAGCAGTATGCCGGGAGCAAGGGCATCATCAATGTCCACCTGGAAACCACCAGCTTCCAGGCGCTGCCCTTCTACCAGAAACAGGGCTACACCGTGTTCGGCGAGCTGTCGGACATGCCGCCCGGGCATATCACCTACTTCCTGAAGAAGCGGCAGGACTAGGGCACTAGGGGACGCCGAGCGTCAAGGGGCGCGCCTTGCCCTTCTCCGGGCTCCGGTGCCTTGATACGAAAACGCCATCGAGAGGGGTTCGATGGCGTTTTCGGTGGCCGGGATGACGGGATCAGCGGCTGGCGGAGCGGCTCCCGCTCCAGAGCAGCTCGCCGCTCTTCAGATCCATCAGGCTCATGGCGAGGCGGTAGCGGCTCCCCTCGGAGAGAAGATCCCCGTAGAGCATGTAACCGGCCCCGGTCTGGCGACCCAGACGCACCAAAGAGGCGGGGTTCATGCCCCCCTGCTGGTACTCGAGCTGACCCGTGATGGCCGCCACCTGGCCGGGATCGGCGAAGCGAAAGCCGCTGTTTGCCTGAATGCGCTGGCTCATGGCCACCGCCATGGGCTGGGTACTGAAGGGCTCACCAGTGCCGTTCTGGGGCGCCATCAGCAGCAGCACAGGGCTGCCATCCTGGCTCAGTGCCTGCACCTCGGGGGCCTTCAGAAAGGCATCCGCCATGGCGAGCGCCAGCCCGGTCGGGGCCACGGGTTCGGGCGCAGGCACAGGCTCTGCCTTGTCGGGCTCGGCCACAGGTTTCTCTGGCTGGCTCACCGGCTTGTCCGGCTCGCCGACCGGCGCCGGGGTGCCTCCATAGGGATTGACCGCACAGCCGCCCAGCAAGAGGGCACCCACCATCAACAAGGAACGCAGCTTCATCTTTTCTCTCCACCAGAAGTCCGCAGGACGGACTTCGCCAAAAGCCCGTGGGGGCGGAGCACCAGCCCCGCATCCCTCCCATGCTAGAGACAAACCGGCTCCGGGTCGATGCGCACATGGACCGGGGGCGACAAAGGCTGGCGAACCGGGGCGTACAAAAAGGTGGCAAGGGTCCTTCCGGTTCCGTTAGGGTAGCTTGAGCCCAGACCCCAGAGGAGCACCCCATGCACGGACCCGACCCCGCCAACCCCCACCCCATGAAGGGCTTCCCCCAGGTGTGCTTTATCAAGAACACCATCAAGGGACCCAATATCGAGGTGGGCGACTACAGCTACTACGACGACCCGGAAGACTCCGCAGGCTTTGAGCGCAACGTCCTCTACCACTTCCCCTTCATCGGCGACAAGCTGATCATCGGCAAGTTCTGCGCCATCGCCCGCGGGGTCAAGTTCATCATGAACGGCGCCAACCACCAGAGCTCTGGCTTCTCCACCTACCCCTTCTTTATCTTCGGCAACGGCTGGGAAAGCGCCGCCCCCGCACCGGGCAGCCTCCCTTACAAGGGGGATACGGTGATTGGCAACGACGTCTGGATTGGCTATGACGCCCTGATCATGCCGGGCGTCAAAGTCGGCAACGGCGCCATCATCGCCGCCCGCGCCGTGGTCACCGGCGACGTACCCGACTACGCCATCGTCGGCGGCAACCCCGCCAAGCTGATCCGCTACCGCTTCGACGACGACACCATTGCCCGCCTCAACACCCTCGCTTGGTGGGACTGGCCGGTGGAACAAATCAGCCGGAATTTGCAGTTGATTGCCGGTGGGGAAATTGGTGAGTTGGAGAAGGGGGATTTATAGAATTCAACCACGGTAATACTGAGGAAGAAAATCCAAAGGCTCTGCCTGTATATCAAAGCTGAGGCAGCTCACATTATCAGCAACTTCAGTTTCAGATAAAACCTAGTCAAAGGTACACTGACTAAAATTAACGCCTATTGTGCCAATAAAGTTAATGTTTAAAAGATACGTTCTTCTTTAGCATTTTAGATCGTTCCCAAAACTTTGATGCAACTCAAAATACATATCAAAGCATCATCTTGCCAGTTATTTAAAATACTAAATCAGACATCTAGAAAGTACATCCAAAAAGTGTCTTTATTAAGTGCTATCAAACAGCACAAAATATATAAATTGCATGACACCTGTCACTCAGCAATTCACTATTAATAGATGCTTATTAAAATCACCAATATAATGGAGATGATAGAATGAAAATAAATTTCTTTTCTGTAAATAATTTCAGAGGAATATCAGGTGGTTTGGAAAGCAACAAAATAACGTTTGAAAATACCAACACCTTGTTTGTATATGGTCAAAATAATGTTGGGAAGTCTACTTTCTTAAAGGCATATCAGTTTTTCTATCAAAACGAAAAACCATCTAAAAATGATTTCTATAAATGTGAAATAAAAAACAACATTGAATTCGAAATCGAGGTTTATTTACAGCAACTTGATAAAGACCGTATAGAAACCACAGCAGCAAAACAAAAAGAATCGTATAAGAAATATCTCTTCGAGGATAAGATAAAAATCAAGAAAACATGGTTATCTGATGACAAAGGTGCAATAAAAGAAAAAAATCAGACATATAACTATCTAGATAAAAAATATGAGGATGTGGGGTACGCTAGTATCGGATTGCATACTGTATTCCAGTCTTGTATGCCAAAGCCCATTTTTATAAAAGCCATGCCGACAGAAGATGAGGCCAAGGAAATATTAAACGTCATTCTAAAAAGCATGGCGGAAAACACCTTAAAATCTGAAGACCTTATTGCATTACACGAAGCCAAAGCAAAGATTCAAGAACTACAAGATAAAATGTATAACCCAGAAATAATTAAAAGCTATCAAGATTCTGTTAATTCCTATTTCTCTCAGATATTCTCAGATACTACATTAATCTTCAAAGAGTCAAAGGATCGCTTAGTATGGAGTGAAAATAAGCTAGGGAAAGATTTTAGCATTGATTTTTTCAAAACTGACCAAGAAGGCAAACCAGACATATCTATTCCCTCATCTTCTGACACAGTAGGGCATGGAACGATCCGGACTGCAATTTTTACTCTTCTACTAATGAAAGATGTTGCAGAAAAATTTGAACGCCAGCCAGGTAGAAAGGATTACATGGTTTTATTTGAAGAGCCAGAGCTGTTCCTTTACCCTAAAATCATAAAAGAATTGCGAGATTTGATATATAAAGTAAGTATTGATGACCTCCCATATCAAGTCTTGTGCGCATCACACTCACCATCGATGATCGATATATCACAACCAAAATCATCCATTATTAGACTTACAAAGTCCAACACAGGAACCCTTACTCATCAAATAAATGACTCATTTCTAAAAGAAGCAAAAGGAATTAGTACAAATGAAGAATTAAAACAAGAGATGAATGAAATTCTTCGATTTAACCCTTATATTTGCGAATCTTTCTATGCTGATGAAGTTTTGTTAATTGAGGGGCCCACAGAGGAAATTATTGCTCGAGCATTCCTTCAAGAATATGATTCAGAGAAAGACTTGTTTATCTTAAACTGTGGCACAGTTAATAATATCCCATTTTACCAAAAAATATTCTCTAGATTTAAAATAAAATATCACATTGTGTGTGACACTGATGGTAGAGAAATCACCGACCATGATAAAGAACAGAACCCTTACTTCTCAACTCACATACAAAAATCAATAAGCGAACAGTTTGTTATTGATAAACGTGAAGGAATAAGTGGTCTAATGAGAGCTCATCACACGACATTTGAACCTGCTCACCAAGATGAACAAATTCCGGAAGTATTAAGATATAAAGAACAAGCACAGGGCAAGCCACTAAACGCAAATCTCTACTGGAAAAATATCCTTCAGCCAAATAGGGAACATGCTGACTTTGACAAGGTACCTTTCATGAAATACCTACGTGAGATTATCAACTACTAGAAACAGGGGATTCAGATTCCATCACAAACCTGTTTGTTGGTGGTGCAATGCGCTCTGCTTATTGCACCCTCCGACTACGCCCTGAGGTTATGGCGGGCACGGTTTTGGTTCCCCCTCTAATTCGCTGAGGAGAGACCGCTTGTCCAGGCCGCGAGACAGGATGTCGAGCAAGCGGCGCCGGGCCATGGATGGCCCGTCGGCGCGTGCCGTCGGACAAGCGGGTGAGCCGCAGGCACCCGACGTAAGTCGGGCGAATAAGCGGGGGTGGCCTTTCTTTTGGTGACTTTTCTTTGGCCACGCAAAGAAAAGTTACTCGCCCAAGCCCGAAGGGCGGGCGAAACCCCTTCGAGGCCAGCGGCCTCGCGTCCTGCACGGCGAAGCCGTGCCATCCACAATTCCCTAAAGCTGCAAAGCGGACGATTACGCCTGACGGCTAATCGACCCTACGATTGCACGGCACAGCCGTGCCTCTCACCACAGGCACGGAGTTTGGCCGAACTCCCCCTCACCGCCATGCAGAGCGGCAACCCAGCCAAGGGGGGCGTGGCCGCCCCTATCGGCCCAAGAAGGGTTCCCAGTCCTTAAACACCGGCTGCAACCCTGCCTGCCGCACGGCAGCGGCCACCTCCCCCAGGGGGCGGTCGTCGTGGATGGCGAACTGCTCCAGCTCCTCCTTGTCCCCTTCCGCATAGCCGCCGGGCTGGGTGCGCGATTCCGCCGACATCTGGGTGATGCCAAGGCGCAGGGCGCCGTTGCGAAACGCCGGGGATTCCCGGGTGGAGAGCGACAACTCCAGGGTCGGCGAGAAGAGGCGCCAGGCACAGATCAGCTGCACCAGCTGGCGGTCCGTCATGGTCACCTCGGGCTGCAGACCACCGGTGCAGGGGCGCAGCCGCGGGAAGGAGAGGGAATAGCGGCTCTGCCAGTGGTGACGCTCCATCCAGGCCAGATGCTCGGCGACGAAGTAGCTGTCGGCGCGCCAGTCCGGCGACAGGCCGATCAGCGCGCCCAGGCCAATCTTGTCGATACCGGCGCGCCCCAGCCGATCCGGGGTGGCGAGGCGCCACTCGATATCCTGCTTGTTGCCGCGCAGGTGATGGCGGGCGTAGGCCGGGGCGTGATAGGTCTCCTGGTAGACCATGACGGCATCGAGGCCTAAGGTTTTGAGCTCGGCGTATTCGGCCTGCGACAGGGGCTGCACCTCCATCGCCAGGGTGCTGAAGTGGCGGCGGATCCGCGGCAGTTGCTCACGAAAGTAGTCCATGCCCACCTTGGTCTCGTGCTCGCCGGTCACCAGCAGCACGCTGTCGAAGCCGCGCGCCTTGAGGGCCAGGCACTCGCGCTCGATTTCCTCGCTATTCAAGGTCTTGCGCTTCAAGCGGTTGCTCATGGAGAAACCGCAATAGCTGCAATCGTTGGCGCACAGGTTCGACAGATAGAGGGGCACATAGAAACCCACCGTATTGCCGAAACGCTGGCGGGTGAGGCACTCCGCCAGCTCCGCCATCCGGGGCAGGAAGGGCTCGGCAGCCGGGGAGATCAGCGCCATAAAGTCCTGCAGGGTGCGGCGCGGATTGGCCAGCGCCCGCTCCACGTCCAGGGCCGTCTTGGCGCGGATCTGCATGCCTACGTCGTCCCACTCCAGCTCGCGCCAGCGATCGATAAAGGAGGGGTCGGCTTCCTGCGCCCTCACCCCCGACTCCCTCACCCCCAACCCCTCTCCCAAAGGGAGAGGGGGGCAAACACTTGGCTGAGCTTGTGGTACAGAACCTATAGCTGCAGCATCTATCACCTCTAAACCCAGGCTCATAACGCCCCCAGAAAATCGGTCAGGGGGCTGGAGGCCTGGGCCTGGCTGCCGCGCGCCCCGAGGCCCGCCTCATAGGCGCTGCGACCGGCCTCGCAGGCGAGCGCGAAGGCGCGGCCCATGGCGACCGGATCCCCGCTCACGGCAATGGCCGTGTTCACCAGCACGGCGTCGGCACCCAGTTCGAAGGCCGCCGCCGCGTGACTGGGGGCCCCGATCCCCGCATCCACAACCACGGGCACCCGGGCCTGCTCGACGATGATGGAGAGGAACTCCCGGGTCACCAGCCCCTGATTGGAGCCGATGGGAGCGCCGAGCGGCATGACGGCGGCGCAGCCCACCTCTTCGAGCCGCTTGCAGAGTACGGGATCGGCGCCGCAGTAGGGCAGCACCACGAAGCCCTCCTTCACCAGCTGTTCGGCGGCTTTCAGCGTTTCTATGGGATCCGGCAGCAGGTATTTGGGATCGGGGTGGATCTCGAGCTTGAGCCAGTTGGTGCCGAGCGCCTCCCGGGCCAGGTGGGCGGCAAACACCGCCTCGGCGGCTGTCTTGGCACCGGAGGTGTTGGGCAGCAGCTTGACCCCGAGGGCCAGCAGCGGAGTGAGGATGTCGTCGTGGCGCTTGCCGGGCTCGAGGCGCTTGATGGCCATGGTCACCAGTTGGGAGCCGCTCGCCGCTATGGCGGCGGCCATCAGCTCGGGGTGGGCAAACTTGCCGGTGCCGGTGAAGAGGCGCGATGAGAAGGTGTGATTGGCAATGGTCAGCATCTCAGCCTCCGGCGATGGCAGTGAAAAGGTGGATCTCGTCCCCGTCATTGAGGCGGGTCTCTGGCCAGCGGCTGCGGGGCAGCACGGCGCCATTGAGGGCCACCGCCACCCCCTGGGGGGCAATCTCCTGCACCACCAGCAGCTCGGTCAGGCGCTGGCCGGTGGACAGCGTCAGCTCGATATCGTTCAATCGAATATTCATTGGTCATCCTTATGGCTGCCACACACCGGGCAAGCGGGATCGGGGGGCAACTGCAGGCACTGCCACTCATGGGCCAGGGCATCGAAGCGGCGCAGGGTGCCCGCCACCGGGCTGGGGCGCCCGAGCAGCAGTTTCAGTGCCTCCAGCGCCTGCAGGGAACCCATCACTCCCACCAGCGGGCCTGTGACGCCGCTGCTCTGGCAGCTCTCCTTTATCTCGGTGTCCGCCGGGTAGAGACAGGCGTAGCAGGCATGTTCAGGCGCGCTTCGCACCATCAGTTGCCCTTGCCAGCCGACGGCGGCGGCGGAGATCCAGGGTTTCCCCTGGGCCACGCAGGCGGCGTTGATGGCATGGCGGCTGGCCAGGTTGTCGCAGCAGTCGATCACCAGATCCACCTCGGCCACGAAGGCTGGCAGGCTATGGGCGTCGAGACGCTGGTTGATGGCGATCAGCTCGACGTGGGGGTTGTGAGCCGCCAACCGCTCCCGTGCCAGCTCGGCCTTGGATCGGCGCAGCCCCTCCCCATCGAACAGGATCTGGCGCGGCAGGTTGCTGGAATCGACCGTGTCGCCATCGGCCAGCCACAAGGTGCCCACACCGGCTCCGGCGAGATAGAGGGCAAGCGGCGAGCCGAGGCCGCCGAGGCCGACGATCAGCACCGACTTGGCTTTCAGCCGCACCTGCCCCTCTTCCCCTATCTCGGCCAGCATCAGCTGCCTGCCGTAGCGCAGATACTCTTCGTCACGAAGAGACGCCTCGTCAGAGCGCATGTGCCACCTCCTGCACCGCTATGGCGGAGCGCGCCGGATCCCCGGCCCCCACTGCCGTCAGCAATCGGGCCGTGGCCCCCTGCCAGTCGTCGCTCCCTGTGATGGCGGAGACCAGGGCAATGCTGCCCACCCCGCTCGCCTTCACCGCCGCTATGCGCTCCTCGCTGATGCCGCCGATGGCGACAGTGGGCCAGTCCTGCATCAGGGCGCGGTAGTGGTGCAGCCGCACCAGCCCCTGGGGGCGGGAGGGCATCTGCTTGGTGTTGGTGGGGAAGATATGACCCAGGGCTATATAGGAAGGGGCCAGCTCCCGGGCTCGCATCAGCTCGAAGTAGCCGTGGGTGGATATGCCGAGGCGCAGGCCGGCGGCCTGAATGGCGGCGAGATCTGCCGTCTCCATGTCCTCCTGCCCCAGATGCACCCCATAGGCACCGGCGGCTATGGCCTGCTGCCAGTAATCGTTGATAAAGAGCCGCGCCCCGAAGCGGCGACCCTGGGCCACCGCCTCGGCAATGGCTGGTGCTACCTCATCGGCGGACAGATCCTTGATACGCAGTTGCAGTGTCTTGACCCCGGCTTCCAGCAGCCGCGCCAGCCACTGCACCGAATCCACCACCGGATAGAGGCCGAGGTGGTGCTCGGTGGGGGCAAAAGACCCCTGGGGCAGGCGAGCCTCGCTGGCAGGATAGAGACCAAAGCGGCGATCCAGGCTTGACCCTGCCAGCACGGCGCGGGGGAAGTGGGCAAGATCCCCGGGCCAGCCGAGATGGGCGATGGGGCCAGGGCCTGCCCCCACCCCCTGCGCCCCTGCCAGCCCTTGCTGCAGATAAGCACGAGCCAGGGTGATGGCGTCTTCCACCGGGTAATCCAGCGCCTGGACGGCGGCGATGGCGCTGGCGTAACAGCAGCCGGTGCCGTGGCCGTGGCGGGTCGCCAGGCGCGGCGCGGCCAGCCAGAACTCCTGATGCGCATCCTGGTAGTAGTCGAGGCAGTGATCCCCGCTCCACTCAAGGTGCCCCCCCTTGACCAGCACGGCGCGGGCGCCGAGCTCCCGCAGTCGCACCGCCCCTGCCCGCACCAACGCCGGGCTGGTCGCCGGAATGCCAGTCAATGCCTCCAGCTCGGGGCCGTTGGGGGTAATGAGGGAGAGGCGGGGCAGCAGGTGCTCGCGCACCGCCGCCAGCATGTTGGGTTCCGCCATGGGGGTGCCTGTGCTGGCGATGGCCACGGGGTCATAGACCACGAAGGGGGCGTTTATCGTATCGAGCCGCCGGGCCAGCACCTCCACATGGAGCCGGGTCGGCAGCAGACCGATCTTGATGGCGGCGGGTGGCAAGTCGACGCCGAGGGCGTCGATCTGGGCGCAGAAGCTTTGCATCAGCACGGGGTCGACCATCTTCACCGCCACCGAATTCTGGGCCGTGATGGCGGAGATGACGGAGCAGCCGTGCACGCCGAGGGCGTGCATGGTATGCAGATCGGCCTGGATGCCGGCACCGCCCCCCGAGTCGGAACCGGCTATGGTCCAGACGATGGGTTTGGTGCTCATGCTTCTTCCCGCTCCTCTTTGAGGGCCGCCGCCTGATGGTAGAGCTCGCCCCCCTTCTCCTTGAAGGTCTCAGCCATACGGTTCATACCGCTTTCCACCTCGGCCACCACTCGCTCCTGCTGGCCATCCATGCCCACCAGCTTGATCTCCACCGCCTCGAGCTTGGCGGCGTAGTCGCGCACATCCTGGGTGATCTTCATGGAGCAGAACTTGGGGCCGCACATGGAGCAGAAGTGGGCTACCTTGCCGGACTCCTGGGGCAGGGTCTCGTCGTGGTAGGCGCGGGCGGTCTCGGGATCCAGCGCCAGATTGAACTGATCCTCCCAGCGGAACTCGAAGCGCGCCTTGGACATAGCGTTGTCGCGGATCTGGGCGCCCGGGTGACCCTTGGCCAAGTCAGCGGCGTGGGCGGCGATCTTGTAGGTGATGAGGCCCTGCTTCACGTCCTCCTTGTTCGGCAGCCCCAGGTGCTCCTTGGGGGTGACGTAGCAGAGCATGGCGCAGCCATACCAGCCGATCATGGCGGCGCCTATGCCGGAGGTGAAGTGATCGTAGCCGGGGGCTATGTCTGTGGTGAGCGGGCCCAGGGTATAGAAGGGCGCCTCGTGGCAGTGCTCCAGCTGCTCCGTCATGTTGCGCTCTATCATGTGCATGGGCACATGGCCCGGCCCCTCTATCATCACCTGGACGTCGTACTCCCAGGCGATCTTGGTGAGCTCCCCCAGGGTATGCAGCTCGGCGAACTGGGCCTCGTCGTTGGCGTCATAGACGGAGCCCGGACGCAGGCCGTCCCCGAGGGAGAGGGCCACGTCATAGGCGGCACAGATCTCGCAGATCTCGCGAAAATGCTGGTAGAGGAAGTTCTCCTTGTGGTGAGACAGGCACCACTTGGCCATGATGCTGCCGCCACGGGAGACGATACCGGTGAGGCGCTTGGCTGTCATGGGCACGTAGCGCAGCAAGACGCCTGCGTGGATGGTGAAGTAGTCCACCCCCTGTTCGGCCTGCTCCAGCAGGGTGTCGCGGAACAGCTCCCAGGTCAGATCCTCGGCGATGCCGTTGGTCTTCTCCAGGGCCTGGTAGATGGGCACTGTCCCTATGGGCACAGGGCTGTTGCGCAGTATCCACTCCCGGGTCTCGTGGATGTAGCGGCCGGTGGAGAGATCCATGACGGTGTCGGCGCCCCAGCGGGTGGACCAGACCAGCTTCTCCACCTCTTCCTCGATGCTGGAGGTGACCGCCGAGTTGCCTATGTTGGCGTTGATCTTCACCAGGAAGTTGCGGCCGATGATCATGGGCTCGGCTTCCGGGTGGTTGATGTTGCTGGGGATGATGGCGCGGCCGGCGGCCACCTCATCGCGCACGAATTCGGGGGTGATGCTTTCCGGCAGGCGGGCGCCGAAGCCCTGACCCGGATGCTGGCGCAGCAGCAGCTCGGAGCGCACCCGCTCGCGGCCCATGTTCTCGCGAATGGCGATAAATTCCATCTCCGGGGTGACCATCCCCTGACGGGCATAGTGCAGCTGGGTCACCCGGCGGCCCGGCTTGGCACGCAGTGGCTTGGGCAAATTATCGAAACGCAGGTGATCCAGCCCCTCGTCGGCGAGGCGCTCCTGGGTGAAGGCGGAGCTCAGACCCTCGAGCGCTTCGGTGTCGCCCCGCTCCAGCACCCAGTTTTCACGCAGGCGCGGCAGGCCGCGGCGCACGTCTATCTCGGCACTCTCATCCCCATAGGCCCCCGAGGTGTCGTAGACGGGCACGGGATCGTTGGGCTCGAACTGGGGGGCTTCCTTGCTGCCGCCGACCAAGGTGTCGGCCAGGACGATCTCCCGCAGCCCCACCCGGATATCGGGACGGGAACCTTGGATGAAGATGCGTCTGGAGTTGGGATGGGCCATGCCCTTGAGGTTGTCGATAAAGGCCTGGGCACTGGAGCGCTGCTCCCGGCGGCTGGCGGGCACGGACTTGCTGTTTTCAGAAGAGGTAGACATAGCAAAACTCACATTAACTGGTTGAAGTTATGGGTGTTTGCTTGTCTGGAGTTCGAGGAGAAGTGATGAACTTGCGGTCTGGGTGCGCTCTCAGGAGGGAGCGAGCGCGGGATGGATCATCCCTGCTCTGCCGTCCCGTCCCCCTTGTGGGGACATTCGCCGCCCTGACGGGCAAGCGGCGGGACGATCTCCCTCCTGTGCGCCAGCCCTTGCCCGGGGGCTCCCCTCAAGGCAAGGGGGAAGTGGCTACTCCCCCGGCGCGGCAACTCGCAAGTTACCCTTGTTTCCCTTCGCAGGTCTTAACCTGATCAGGTTCCACGGATCCCGAATTAACGGTCTCAGCTTTGCGTCGTTCGACGGTCAGCACTCCGACAAGATGGCGCCAGTATATACGGCCTATCTTTTAACTCAACCATGATTTTTTCACTACAATGAACCTTGTTCATTAACATAGGGATGATGTTTATTATGAACCACAAAAAGACACTTATTCTTGGCATGTGCTGCTTCGGCTTATATGGATGCGACAGTAGCAATGACAGCAAGACTCTGGCTGAGCAATCTGCTTATGACCCTGCAACACAGGTTATTGAAGATGATCAGCATACATCAGTGTTTATTTCGGCATTAAATATGAATGGACTGGATACTGGCAAGATAAAAAACATCTCCTTCCATATAAGGACAAAAGATGGCAATTTTGCCAAGCCAGTCTCTGCCACATATGATTGGAGCTATCTATCCAACAATGGACTATTTGACGCTACAAATAACAGTGTCCAAGTTCCGATATTTGGCCTCTACAACAACTACCTGAATCAGCTCACGATAGACATTCAGTATATCGATGACAGCATCTACTCATTTCAGAAGGTGATCCCTGCGGCCACCTATGTTGATAGTGCGGGTATTTATGACAACGTTGGCATCAGCATCAAGCCCACCGTCACACCGAGTTACAGTTATTTTTATCTGAAAGGGGTACTGAAATCTCCGATCATAATGGATGTCGATGGTGAGGTCCGTTGGGATGCAAACATTAAAAGAGCATCAGGCTCATCTGCTTTTATAAACAATGCATTCTGGACAGGGACTATCAAAGGTACAGCCACCGCCATTGATGTACTGTCTCTATATGGAAAGTCTGATGTCTTGCACATCAATGGTACAGCAATGGGTAGCGATGCTTATTTTCATCATAATATAGATTTTGGTAAACAAGGTATATTGATTGAACTCGATGGCACAACTGACGGTGTGTTAAAAATAGAGTCATTCTTAAGTGAAATAGACGAGTCAGGCAATGTGATTAAAGAGTGGGATCTCGGCAAGATATTTTCTGAATATATGGTGCAGGAGGGGGATGACCCCAGCAACTTTGTTAGAAACGGGGTGGACTGGTTCCATATGAACGCAGCTACTTATGATCCAGCCGATGACACCTTGCTGGTCTCCAGCCGTGAAAACTTCGTGGTAAAACTGGATTACAACACAGGGAAAATCATCTGGTTACTGGGAGATGAAACTAAACACTGGTACTCCTACCCTTCTCTACAAAAGTTGGCCTTGTCACTCTCCTCAGGGCAAGTGCCTATAGGGCAGCATGCTGTATCTATCACCAAAGAAGGGAAATTGATGCTGTTCAACAACGGGCTGAAGAGTTTCAATCATCCCTCTGGCACCCCTGCTGGCATCGACCTCGCAACCAGCCAGACAGCCATCTTCGATATTGATAGTCATAACAAAACTGGCCAGATGATTTGGAGTTTTGACGATGGTATTTATTCGGATATCTGCTCGAGCATCTATCAGGACCAGTTATCTGACCAAGGGGACTTTCTGATCAACTACGCCGCCGCCGACAGCAGAACCCGCCTCATCATTCAGGGGGTCAGCAATGATAAACAGAAACTGTTCGAGTTTACCTACCCAAGCCCAACCCCCTGCGCCACCTCATGGAACGCGATCCAGATTCCGCTCGAGAACATTCACTTCCAATAGACAGCAAGCTAGCGCCACCCGTGGCGCTAGCTCCCTAGTCATCCTCCGGGTTGGGGATCAGGATCTCGGTCAGACGGCCCTCATCATCCCGGCTCAGCACCAGCCTGCGGCCCGGTTGCAGATCGGCGAGGCTGCCGTTCACCCAGCGGGTGCCTGCATCAAACACCAGCACACCCAGTTGCTGCATCAGCAGGCTCTCTCCTGCGGTGGCGACCAGCCTGTCATCCGCCCGCAACCACTGGCTGCTCTGGGCCGGATCCGGCGCTGTGGCGAGCACCCGGATCTGCTCGGCCACGCCGTACCGGCTCTGGATGGCGAGGTGCATGCCGGGCCTGAGATCATCAAACTGCGCCGCTCCGACCAGGGCGGCGCTGCCGAGCTCGAGCTCGGCCCCCTGAAATTGCAGGCGGAGGCCATCGTTGTGCTCCAGCTCCACCAGCCAGAGTTCGGGCTCGTCGGCAAGGGCGTGAAAGGAGAGCAGCAGGAACAATGCGGTTCTAGTCATAGCAAGCAGGCCCATGGTCAACCCAGCGAGGAGGTTTAACTATGGGCCTGGACGGGCAATTTTTCCGGTTCACTGGTGCGGCGGCTCAGTCGTCCTCCCGACAGCGGCTCAGACGCATGCCGTCGAAGCGGCACTCCAGCTCCAGCCAGCGCCCCTCGAAGGGGGCCAGGCTGTCGTCCGAGGTGACATAACCCCAGATCCGCCCCTGCTCCACAGGCCCTTCCAGCTCCATCTCATGCTTTTCTTCCAACGGCTCCACCTCGCGGACCAGCCGCCTGTCTCCCTCGATCACCCCTTCCAGATCGACCCAGGTGCCGCCGAGATCGTCTTCGTCCAGACCGTCCTTGAAGCGGGTCTGCTCATCGATCACGAAGGGAATGCCGTTGACCATCAACTGGCCCAGTTGCCAGCTGGTGCGGCCGGTCAGCTTGAACTCGGCCGCCTGCACCAGACCAAAGGGCAATAAAATCAATAGCCAGAGGGCGCAGAGAGACTTCTTCATCGGGGATCCTCGGGGTTACACTGGCACACAGGATGTCTCATCCGGTGTGAAATGGCCGTGAAATCTCGGCCCAAACCAGGAGATCAGAGCATGAAAATACTGGTGGTGGAAGACAGTCCCCAGGTGGCTGAGACCGTCATGGATTATCTGGAGCTGGCCGGGCACAGGGTGGACTGCGCCTATCACGGCCAGGCCGCCCTGCAGTTGCTGGCGGAGCAGCGCTTCGACGTCATCATCATGGACGTCATGATGCCGCGCCTCGACGGCCTGCGCACCGTCGAGCGGCTGCGCTCGGACGGCATCGCCACCCCTGTGCTCTTTCTCACCGCCCGCGACAGCCTGGACGACAAGCTGGCAGGTTTCAAGGCGGGGGGCGACGACTACCTGGTCAAGCCGTTCGCCATGGAGGAGCTGGAGGTGCGGTTGCAGGCCCTGGCCCTGCGCGGCCCCCGCAGCGATATGGGAGCGCTGGCGTTCGGCGAGCTGGCGGTGGATCCCGGCGCGGGCCGCGCCACCCGCGCCGGGGTGGAGCTCAAGCTCGGCAAGATCCCCTTCCAGATCCTCACTCTGCTGGTCAGGCGTGCCCCCCAGCTGGTGACGCGCCAGGAGGTGCTCGACACCGTCTGGGGGGATGAAGAGCCCGACTCGGACGCCCTGCGCAGCCACATCTATGCCCTGCGCAACGCCCTGGACAAGCCCTTCCCCAGCCCCATGCTGGAGACAGTGCACGGCCAGGGTTACCGGCTGGTCAAACCATGAGCACCCCGGCCTCCCCGAGCCAGCCAGCCTTGAACCTGCCGAGCCTGCGCAAGCGCCTGATCCTGGCGCTGGGCGGGGCCGGCTTGCTGCTGCTGCTGATCCTGAGCCTGCTGATGGTGGTGGCCGAGAACAAGATGGAGGAGCTCAGCCTGCGCCACTGGCTGGAGGCCGAGGTCACCCGCTACAACGATGACTGGCTGCGGCTCGGCCAGGCGGCACCCGCCCCCAGCCCGCGCCAGTTCTCCAGCTACTGGACAGAGGCGGGACGCCTGCCCGTCTGGCTCAAACCCTACCAGACCCCCGGTTTCTTCGAGCACCAGCTGGGGGAGGAGGACAAACACTTCCTGGTGCGCGCCCACCCTTCGGGCCAGGGCCTGCTCTATCTGGTGTTCAACGACGACGCCGACGACTACCTGGATCCTTACGAAGACAGGCTGCACCTGGTCACCCGGCTGATCGGGCTGGCCCTGTTGCTCGGCTGCATAGCGTTCGGCATCTGGCTGGTGCGCCACATCACCCGCCCTCTGGACAGGCTGCGCCAGCGCGTCGCCCACCTCACCCCGGATCAGGTCGACTTCGTGCCGGACGCCCCCTGGCAGGAGCTGCGGGAGATCGAGCTGGCGCTGCTGGCGGGCAAGCATGAGGTGGCCGCCGTGTTTGCCCGGGAGCAGGAGTTCAGCCGCTTCGCCAGCCATGAGCTGCGCACCCCCAACATGGTGATCCAGGGCTCGGCCGCCCTGCTCGGCAAGGTGAGCGACCTGCCCGCCCCCGCCGCCCGGGCCGCCAGCCGCATTCGGGCCGCCAGCGACGAGATGGCCCTGCTCACCGAGACCTTCCTGCTGCTGGGCCGCAAGGAGGAAGTCGAGCGCCCCCCGCAATGGGTGGCACCGCTGATCCAGCGGGAGCTGGCGCGCCTAGCCCCCCTGCTGCAGCGCGAGAGCCTGGATATCCGCCTCAATCTGGACGAGCAGAGCGAGGTGCAGGCCCCTCTCTCCCTGCTCGCCATCGCCCTTGGCAACCTGCTGAAGAATGCCCTGAGCTACGCCGAGGGTCATATCGAGATCGCGCTTCAGGGGCAGGTGCTCACCATCAGCAATCCCACCGCGGCGGCGCCGGATCAGATCCTGGGCTACGGCTGCGGCCTCACCATCATACAGCGCATCTGCGAGAAGCTGGGCTGGCAGATAGAGACCCGGCTGGAGGATGGCGTTTTCAGCGCCCGGCTGGCGATGAACGCCCCCGACCTCACGCAGGCATAGTTTCCCCCTCATCCCCGACCCTTCTCCCGCAAGGGGAGAAGGGAGGCAACAGGCACTCCCCGGCAAGCCCACAAGCCAGATAACAACAAGGCGCCCGAGGGCGCCTTGTTTGCAGAGGACGGGAGGGCGGCTTATTCCGCCGGCTTGTGCTTGCGACTCGCCTTGAGCTCCAGAAAATCGATGATCTTGCCCGCCACATCCTTGCCGGAAGCGGCTTCGACCCCTTGCAGACCGGGGGAGGAGTTCACCTCCAACACCAGGGGGCCACGGGCACTGCGCAAGATATCCACCCCGGCCACGTCCAGCCCCATGATCTTGGCGGCCTGCACCGCGGTCGCCCGCTCTTCCGGGGTGATCTTGATGGCCGACGCCTCGCCGCCACGGTGCAGGTTGGAGCGAAACTCCCCCGGCTGTGCCTGACGACGCATGGCCGCCACCACCTTGCCACCCACCACCACGCAGCGAATGTCGGCGCCATTGGCCTCGCGGATATACTCCTGCACCAGGATGTTGTTGTTGGTCTGGATGAAGGCCTCGATCACGCTCTCCGCCGCCTTCTGGGTCTCGCACAGCACCACGCCTATCCCCTGGGTCCCCTCCAGCAGCTTCACCACCAGCGGCGCCCCGCCGACCATGGTGATGAGGTCGGGCACGTCGTGGGTGCTGTGGGCATAGCCGGTGATGGGCAGGCCTATGCCGTGGCGGGAGAGCAGCTGCATGGCGCGCAGCTTGTCCCGGGAGCGACTGATGGCCACCGAGCTGTTGAGGGCCATGGTATTCATCATCTCGAACTGGCGCAGCACGGCGGTGCCATAGAAGGTGATGCTGGCACCGATGCGCGGGATCACGGCGTCATAGCTCTCCAGTTCCCGTCCTTCGTAGTGGATGGAGGGGCTGTGGGAGGCGATGTTCATGTAGCAGCGCAGGGTGTCGAGCACCTCGACCTGATGCCCGCGCGCCTGCGCCACCTCGACCAGACGGCGGGTGGAGTAGTTGTTGGGCTCGCGGGATAAAATGGCAATATTCATGGAAATGACAGACCTGATAATCGGACTGGAGAGTATAAGGTGCCATGAACGACTGGCAACGCCAATCCTTTCCCCTCACCATTCGGCGTTCTGCAAGAACCGCTGAATACCAGATTCAATGAGGACCACGTAATTCCTGCTGCAGGCTCAGCAGCAGCGCCACCTCCTGCAACCGGCGCGCAGTGACTCCGGCCCAGCCCGCGACAGGCAAGGGCGCCAGCAGGGTTTGGGCTATGCAGTCGCGATAGAGGGGCCCCTCATGTTGCCAGCCCCGCATACCATCGACGCCGTGAAAATGCAGCCACTCCAGATTGCCGCTGCGAAGCAGCTCTATGCGCCGCCCATCCTTGAGATGCAGGCATAACCCCTTCTTCTCGACCCCGGCTCCTGCGTACTTGTCGAGCCAGAGCCTCAGGGGCACCCCGGCCGCCTCGCCGCGCAGGCAGGCGCGCCCCTCGGCGGTTTCGAGATCACCACTGGGGATGGGCTGGCCCAGCCTGTCGGCTACCCCTTCAGCCACCAGCGTCAAGCTGTCATCCCCGCCGAGGGCCGCCAGCAGCTCGCGGATCATCGCCAGCAGATGGGTGCCGATGTCGAGGATCACCCCGTCGGGATGACGCAGGACCCGCCGATCCGGCTCGCCGGTGGCAAAGTTGAGGGCATAGGGGTGCCCCTGCTCGTCAAAGCCGCAGGGCTCCAGCAGAAAGCCCTCCACCGAGGCCACGTCGGCCAGGGTGAGGGGCGAAATGGGGCCGGTCTGCCCGGCTTGCGGCCGCCAATCATCCCCCAGCTCGCCGCTGAGCAGCCGCTGGACGGCGTTGCGGGCCATCCAGTGATCCAGCGCCAGCACCCGGGGGGCGACTTCGGGATCCACCAGCAGGGCCTGCAGGCGAACCTGCTGGGCCAGAGTAGCTACCACAGGCTTCTCCACTAAAATCAAGGGAATGGAGCTTGCTAGCGCCTGCTCCAGCACCGGCAGGTGCAGCAGGGAGGGGGTGGCAATGACCAACCGATCCAGGGGCTGCGCCAGCAGGGCTTCCAGGGTCGGCAGCGATCTCACTCCCGGCAGGCTGCGGGCGGGGTCGAATCCCCAGATCGCCATCTCTGGCGCCAGGGTGCGCAATGCCGGCAGATAGGCGGTCTCCACCACGGCCCCCAGGCCAACGAATCCAATCTTCATAGCACCTCAGCTTGCTTGGGCCAGTTCAGCGGGATCAATTCAGGTTCGGCCCCAGCCAGCGCTCGGCCTCCACCAGCGTCATGCCTTTGCGCTGGGCATAGTCTTCCACCTGATCGGGCTGGATCTGCGCCACCGCGAAATACTTGCTCTCGGGGTGGGAGAAGTACCAGCCGGACACCGCCGCCCCCGGCCACATGGCGTAGGACTCGGTGAGCTTCATGCCGATGGCCTGCTCCACACCCAGCAGCTCCCAGATGCTGCCCTTCTCGGTGTGCTCAGGGCAGGCCGGGTAGCCGGGCGCCGGGCGGATGCCCTGATAGTTCTCGCGAATGAGCTCCTCGTTGGAGAGCGCTTCATCGGGGGCATAGCCCCAGTGCACTTTGCGCACCTGCTCGTGCAGGTACTCGGCGAAGGCCTCGGCGAGACGGTCGCACACCGCCTGGATGAGGATGGCGTTGTAGTCGTCGTGATCCGCCTTGTAGGCTTGCGCTATAGCCTCCTCGCCGATGCCGCCGGTTACCGCGAAGGCGCCGATCCAGTCCGCCTTGCCGCTCTCCTTGGGTGCCACATAGTCCGCCAGACAGTAGTTCGGGAAGCCCTGCTTCTCGCTCTGCTGGCGCAGGTGGTGCAGCACCTTGATGACCTCTGTGCGGGACTCGTCGCTGTAGACTTCTATGCTGTCCCCCACCCCGTTGGCGGGGAACAGGCCTATGATGCCGGCGCAGCGCACGCTCTTGTCCTGCTCCAGCTGGTCGAGCATGGCGTTGGCATCGGCAAACAGCTTGGTCGCCTCTTCACCTATGATCTCGTCCTCCAGGATGCGCGGATACTTGCCCGCCAGCTCCCAGCTGAGGAAAAACGGCGTCCAGTCGATGTAGGGGCGCAGCACAGAGACGGGCACGTCCTCGAAGGTCTGCACGCCCGGCACACGGGGCTTGGGCGGTTCATAGCCGACCCAGTCCAGCTGCTGGCGGTTGGCGCGGGCGTGGGCCAGGGAAACCGGCTTGGAGCGCGGCTGCTTGCGGGCATGCTGATCCCGCGCTATCTCGTACTCCTTGTCGATGCGGGCGACGAAGGCGGGCTTGAGCTCGGGGTTGAGCAGGCTCTGGGCCACCCCGACCGCGCGGGAGGCGTTCGACACATAGACCACGGGTTCGGAGTAGTTCTGCTCTATCTTCACCGCTGTGTGGGCCTTGGAGGTGGTGGCGCCGCCGATCAGCAGCGGCAGTTTGAAGCCCTGGCGCTCCATCTCTTTCGCCACGTGCACCATCTCGTCAAGTGACGGAGTGATGAGGCCGGACAGGCCTATGATGTCGGCCCCCACTTCCCGCGCCGTCTTGAGGATGGTCTCGCAGGAGACCATGACCCCGAGATCGACGATCTCGTAGTTGTTGCACTGCAGCACCACGCCGACGATGTTCTTGCCGATGTCGTGCACGTCCCCCTTGACGGTGGCCATCACTATCTTGCCGTTGCTGGAGCCGCCGGACTTCTCCGCCTCTATGTAGGGTTGCAGGTAGGCGACCGCCCGCTTCATCACCCGCGCCGACTTCACCACCTGGGGCAGGAACATCTTGCCGGCGCCGAACAGGTCGCCCACCACGTTCATGCCGTCCATCAGCGGCCCTTCGATCACGTGCAGCGGCTTCTCGGCCCCGGCCCGCGCCTCTTCGGTGTCCTCTTCGATGAAGTCGGTGATCCCTTTGACCAGGGCATGCTCCAGCCGCTTGCCCACGGGCCAACTGCGCCACTCCTGATCCCGGGGATCTTCGGCCTGGGCGCCGGCGCCGCGATACTTCTCGGCGATGGCCAGCAGATCCTCGGTGGCGCTGTCACTCAAGTTGAGCACCACGGCCTCGACCTTGGCCTTCAGCTCCGCCGGTATGTCTTCGTAGATGGCGAGCTGACCGGCGTTGACTATCCCCATGTCCATGCCGTTCTGGATGGCGTGGTAGAGGAAGACGGCGTGAATCGCTTCCCGCACCGGCTCGTTGCCCCGGAAGGAGAAGGAGACGTTGGAGACACCGCCGGAGATCATGGCGTGGGGCAGGTGCTCCTTGATGTCCTTCACCGCCTCGATGAAGTCCACCGCGTAGTTGTTGTGCTCGTCGATGCCGGTCGCCACCGCGAAGATGTTGGGGTCGAAGATGATGTCTTCCGGCGGGAAACCCACCTGATCTACCAGGATCCGGTAGGCGCGCTGGCAGATCTCGAACTTGCGGGCGCGGGTATCGGCCTGTCCCACCTCGTCGAACGCCATCACGATGACGGCGGCGCCGTAGCGACGCAGCAGTTTGGCCTGTTCGATGAACTTGGCCTCCCCCTCCTTCATGGAGATGGAGTTGACCACCGGCTTGCCCTGCACGCACTTGAGGCCCGCCTCCAGCACCTCCCACTTGGAGGAGTCGATCATCACGGGCACGCGGGCTATATCCGGCTCGCCGGCGATGAGGTTCAAGAAGCGCACCATGGCCGCCTCGGCGTCCAGCATGCCCTCGTCCATGTTGATGTCGATGATCTGGGCGCCGCTCTCCACCTGCTGCTTGGCCACATCCAGCGCCTCGTCGTAGAGCCCCTCCTTGATGAGGCGCTTGAACTTGGCCGAGCCGGTGACGTTGGTGCGCTCCCCCACGTTCACGAACATGGACTCCGCCGTGATGATGAGGGGCTCGAGGCCGGACAGCCGGCAGGCCACCGGCAGCTCGGGCAGGGGGCGCGGCTTGATGCCCGCCACAGCGTCCGCCATGGCACGAATATGGGTCGGGGTGGTACCGCAGCAGCCCCCCACCAGGTTGAGGAAGCCGCTTTGGGCCCACTCGCGGATATGCTCTGCCATCTCACCCGCATCGAGATCGTACTCGCCGAAGGCGTTGGGCAGGCCGGCGTTGGGGTGGGCGCTCACAAAGGTCTCGCTGATGCGCGACAGCTCCTCCACGTACTGGCGCAGCTCGTCCGGGCCCAGCGCACAGTTGAGGCCGAACGACACGGGTTTGACGTGACGCAGGGAGTGATAGAAGGCTTCCGTGGTCTGGCCGGAGAGGGTGCGGCCCGAGGCGTCGGTAATGGTGCCTGAGATCATCACCGGCAGGCTGTAGCCCAGCTCCTCGAACACCAGATCCACCGCGAAGGCAGCCGCCTTGGCGTTCAGGGTATCGAAGATGGTCTCGATGAGGATGAGGTCGGCGCCCCCCTCGATCAGGGCGTGGGTGGATTCGGTGTAGGCGGCCACCAGCTGGTCATAGGTGACGTTGCGCTTGCCCGGATCGTTGACGTCCGGCGAGATGGAGCAGGTGCGGTTGGTGGGGCCCAGGACGCCTGCCACGAAGCGCGGCCTGGCGGGATCCTTGGCCGTCCATTCGTCCGCCACGGCGCGGGCCAGACGGGCCGCCTCGCGGTTGATCTCGGCGGAGAAGGCTTCCATCTCGTAATCGGCCATGGCGATGCGAGTGGCGTTGAAGGTGTTGGTCTCGAGGATGTCGGCCCCGGCGGCACAGTATTGATCGTGGATCTCGCGGATCACCGCCGGCCGGGTCAGCACCAGCAGATCGTTGTTGCCCTTGATGTCGGTATGCCAGTCGGCGAAGCGCTCGCCGCGGTAATCCGATTCACCGAGCCTGTAACCCTGGATCATGGTGCCCATGGCACCGTCGATGATCAGGATCCGCTCCTTGAGACAGGCTTCCAGTTTCTTTGTTACGTCCGACTTCTTGCTCGACTCTATGCTCGACACCGCTTCTACCCCTTACATCCATGCAACTGCGTGAGCTCCATCCTAGCAGCAAAAAAATCAAATGGAAATCTAGCCGTCTATCTGTCCGAAATCTCGAGCATATACTCACAAATGGGTAATGAGTAAGATGTGGCCCGAGAGTACCCTATGCCCGTCCTCAACGGGGATACGTGCTTGCTGTTTACTAAAGAGAAAAATAACTATGAGCGTCTACTACACACTCTGTTTCTTGGCAGCCTTGGCGATCTTCATCGCCTTTGCCAACCAGTATGTCGTGAAGATCCAGACCACCATCGCCATCACAGCTGGATCCATGCTGATCTCCGCCCTGATGGTGCTGTTTGGTAAGTTGGGTTGGTTCAATCTGGAACCTCTGGCCGTCGAGACCATGGAAAGCATCGACTTCCAGAACTTCCTGCTGAAGGGGATCCTCGGATTCCTGCTGTTTGCCGGCGGTCTCGGCATCAATCTGAAGGCATTGCGCAGCCAGAAGTGGGAGATCACCATTCTCTCCATAGCGGCGACCCTGCTCTCCACCTTCATCATCGGCTATGGCTTCTGGTTCATCGCCAAGCTGCTGGGCTGGGAGCTGCCGCTGGTCTATTGCATGCTGTTCGGTGCCCTGATCTCCCCCACCGACCCCATTGCCGTGCTCGCCATCGTCAAGAAGATGAAGGCGCCGCCCCAGATCGCCATCCAGATCGAAGGGGAGTCCCTGTTCAACGACGGGGTCGGCCTGGTGATCTTCGCCACCGTCTTCGCCGTGGCCTTTGGCGGTGTCGAGCCCACCTTCACCAGCGTGGCCGGCCTGTTCCTGCATGAGGCCCTCGGCGGCATCTTGTTCGGCGCCGTGCTGGGCCTCATCGCCCACGTGATGATCAGCGCCACAGACGACGGCTCCCTGGAGCTGCTGCTGACCCTCTGCATCCCGACCGCAGGCTTCGCCTTTGCCAACATGATAGGCGTCTCCGGCGCCCTGGCCATGGTGGTCACCGGCATCATGATAGGCAACTGGACCCGCCAGTCCGGCTTCTCCGAGCAGAGCCGCCACCACCTGGATCACTTCTGGGAGTTGATGGATCAGTTCCTCAACGCCCTGCTGTTCCTGCTGATCGGCCTGGCCCTGGTGCTGCTGGACCTCGCCTGGCAAGACTGGATCCTGCTGGTCATCGCGGTGCCGCTCTGCCTGGCCGCCCGCTTCATCAGCGTCTCCCTGCCCTATGTGGCCTTCCGCAAGTTCCGCAGCTACAACCGCTTCTCGGTACGCATCCTCACCTGGGGCGGCCTGCGCGGCGGTCTGGCCATGGCCATGGCACTGGCGCTGCCCTCGGGCGTCATGGTGCTGCCGGAGCACGGCGTCGATCTGCGGGAGGTGATCCTGGTGATGACCTACTCTGTGGTGATGTTCTCCATAGTGGTACAGGGCATGACCATCACCCCCATGATCACCGCCGCCAAGAAGGCCAGCGGCGACTACTGAGTCAACCGCAGGCCGTGACTGGCAAAGCAGAAGGGCTCCCTCGGGAGCCCTTTTCGTTGGCGGCGTGGCAGTGAAAAATGCGCCACCGTCACGACATCACACAATTAGTGTTTGCTTTTTATTCATTTCGAGGAGAGAATGCGCGCCGGCTAGTTAATCAGCCCTGTTTATGTTCGCAATGCTTCAACGTTAGATGAATCCTGCCAGTACCCACATAACCTTCCTCTGATTTACTCGCCTTGAGAACCGTCAGGCTGTCTGCCTGCGTTGCCCGGCTCTCACGGTGCAGACCCGATCTGCCCACCCAATTTGAACTATGCATCCGCATATTCCTTGATAGTGCAGACGCCCGTGATTCGGGCTGGGTATTCCTGCGCGGATTCTGACCGCGTCTATTGACCTAACATTTGCCAAACAAGGAGCAACTATTTAATTTATATAGAGAAATACCATGATGAAAGCCGTACAGACACACAAACCCCTGCGTCGCAGCAAACCCATCAACCTGCCCGTGCAAGAGCATGACTATGATGCGTTTCTGATCCAGTTCAGCACCCGCTCCAGCGGTGGCTTCGCCATCTCCTGTGATGGTATCCCTGGCGAGTTCTCCATCGAAGAGCTCAACTGACGTTTCGCCTCGTCCAAAGAAAACCCGCCTTGCCTCCTAAAGCCCCATGATATATAAGGCCCAGTGAGAATCATCGTCCTATCTTGTGATTGGTTGTGATATCAGTTAGGGATACATATGTGGGGTTTTTTATGGGGTTTAGTGGGGTTTTAAAATGGCACTAGGGATCACCTCGCTCAGAAAAATGCTTGGCACCAAGCATGATGGCTCCAAGCCGATCCGGAAGGTTGACCGCGGAAATGGGTTGAATGCGTTCTGGCATCCGAGCGGAAAGGTAAGCTTTGTCTTTCGCTATCGCTTCGATGGCAAAAATCTGGAAGTCACCCTGGGGAAGTTCACCAACAACAACGCAGGGATCGACCTTGAAGAAGCTCGTCGAAAGACAGAACAGTGCAAAGGATGGCTATGTAGTGGTCAACTAAATCC
>NZ_JAAILA010000001.1 GCF_010974825.1 Aeromonas rivipollensis
ACATAACTGGGACAGCGCCTAAAAAAACCGGCCGCGAGGCGGCCGGTCAAAAAAATACAGTAGGCAGTCAGGGAACGACTTAGAAGTGGTACTGCATGGCCACGCCAACGACGTCGTCGGTGTTCTGGCCAAACTTGTTGTACCCGTCAGTGCCGTCGCTGTTCAGCAGGTTGGCCTTGTAATCAACGTAGACGTCGAAGTTATCGTTGATGTTGTACCAGGCACCGATGGACACGTACTCGGTCAGGGTGTCATCCAGGTTCTGGTCGGAATCTTTCACGTCCAGGCGGTTATACGCCAGGGACGGCTTCCATTGGCCCCAAGTGTACTGAACCACGGCTTCGTAACCGTTGCTCTCGGAGGCATAACCGTCGTTGCCAGCCTGGCTCACATAGACGTGATTTTCGCCGTAGGCGTAGGTCGCGGCAGCGTACAGGTTGTTGGCGTTGTACTTGATACCGACTGCGGTCAGCTTGGCGTCTTCGCTGCCACCGAAGTTGGAGTTGGCAGCCTGATCGGCAGTCTTGCCAGCCTGGTTATAGGCCAGACCCAGGCTGATGCCCATGTCGAAGTTGTAGTTGGCAGACAGGGCGTAGCCCTCTTCGGAGCCCTTGGTCCAGCTGGACGCGCTCTCGTTCTGCGCTTCGTTCTCGCCGGTGAACTGGGCACCCAGCACCAGGCCGTCGAAGGTGTAGAGGTACTGAGCCAGGCCGTTGGTACGACCGGTACCGAACACTTCGGTACCCTTGCCCAGGCCATCTCCGCCCCACTCCGGCAGAACGTCGGTGTAATCGTTAACGGCCTTGGCAATCAGACCATCCTGACGACCGTAGCTGAAGGCGCCGAAACGATCGTTCTTGATGCCAACGTAGGCATAACGCAGCTCGTTGTCGGAGCTGTTGGTCGGTACGTTGTACTCGACGAAGCCGTTGGCGACGGTTTCTTCGTTGATGCGGGTCTCACCACCGATGCGCAGACGCAGGTAGCTCTGATCGCCACTCTCGTCGTCGTTGTCGCTACCGTAGTACATGCCTTGAACACGGCCACCGATGTCAAGCTTGGTACCATCCTGGTTGTAAACGGTAGAAGCTTGTGCACCACCGGCCAGCAGCAGGCTGGAGATGGCCATCGTCAATGCTGTCTTTTTCATTGTTCGTTCCTCTGAGGTGTAAACCAGACCTGTGCTCGGTCGTTGTCATTTTGAATCGGGTTCATTTCCGATGACCTAGGGTAGATCTGCGAACCTTGATGGGAACTGAAGAAGGGGTCGATTAATTAGAAATACTCGATTTATCCTGCCTGTTGCGACATCAAATGTCGCAAATCAAGACCAGTGTAGAATTTTAAGCCAATTAAATGAATAATTCAGAGCAACAGGAAGGCCATAACTATAAATGACAGAGGGTTATATCGAGGAGGGGTCAATGAAAGCCCGAGGGAGCGGGTTCCACTCGCTCCCAAAGAGGCCTCAGGCAGGTTGCCAGTCCCGCATGACGCGCAGCAGGTCTTTCCAGCTGACGATGCCGACCAGGGCGCCGTTTTCCAGTACCGGCAGGCAGGAGACATGTTGCTCCAGCATGATGGCGGCGGCTTCCGGCAAGGACGATTCGGGAGAGATGGTGATAGGCTGGCGACTCATGATCTGGTGGGCCCGCCGGTTGAGGGTCTCGGTGTCGCGGTTCATCTCGGCATCCGTATCGAGATAGGGGCTGAGGGCGCGTAGCAGATCCCTGTCCGAGATGACCCCCACCAGCACTTCCTCTTCCAGCACCAGCAGGTGGCGAAAGTGGGCCTGCTCGAAGATCTCCTTGATGACACCCAGCCTGTCATCCATGGAAACGGTCGCGACCCGGGTCGTCATGATCTCTTTAATCAACATGGAAGCCTCCTGCCCCCTGACAGATGTCTCTGTTATGGCACGTTTTTCTTGCCGCAGCCAGCCATGCCCCCCAGCCTCAAGTGCAAATCCGAGTCATTTCACGTAAGATCCGCGCCAGTTTCTCCCCTTCATTGAGCCAAGCAGATCCATCCATGATAGTTGCCAGTCAAATCGAACTGATCCGCGGCGGCCGCACGCTGCTGGACAACGCGTCCGCCACCATACACCCCGGCCACAAGGTGGGCCTGGTGGGCAAGAACGGCTGTGGCAAGTCCACCTTCTTTGCGCTGGTGCGGGGCGAGCTGGCCATCGACAACGGCAGCTTCAGCCTGCCCGCCGGCTGGCAGATTGCCGGCGTGGCCCAGGAGACCCCGGCGCTGGACTGCTCCGCGCTCGAGTACGTGGTCGATGGCGACAAGGAGTTCCGCGCCCTCGAAGCCCAGCTGGCCCGGGCCGAGCAGGATGACAATGGCCTCCTGGTGGCCGAGCTGCACGGCAGGCTCGACACCATAGGCGCCTACAGCATCCGCGCCCGCGCAGCCGAGCTGCTTCACGGTCTTGGCTTTGGTGGCGATCAGCTCGACTCGCCGGTGAAGAGCTTCTCCGGTGGCTGGCGCATGCGCCTGAACCTGGCCCAGGCCCTGCTCTGCCGCTCCGATCTGCTGCTGCTCGATGAACCGACCAACCACCTGGATCTCGACGCCGTCATCTGGCTGGAGAAGTGGCTCAAGGGCTACCAGGGCACGCTGGTGCTGATTTCTCACGACCGCGACTTCCTCGATTCGGTCATCAACCGCATCATCCACATCGAGAACGGCAAGCTCAACGAATACACCGGTGGCTACTCCGACTTCGAGCTGCAGCGCGCCGAGCAGCTGGCCCAGCAGCAATCCATGTACGAGAAGCAGCAGCGGGAGATGTCCCACATGCAGGCCTATGTGGACCGCTTCCGCTACAAGGCCTCCAAGGCCCGTCAGGCCCAGAGCCGCCTGAAAGCCATGGAGCGGATGGAGAAGATCCTGCCCGCCCACGCCGACTCCGAGTTCAGCTTCGAGTTTCGCGAGCCCTCGGCCCTGCCGACCCCGCTGATTGCCATGGAGAACCTCTCTGCCGGTTACGGTGACAAGGTGATCCTGGAGAAGATAAAGATGAACCTGGTGCCGGGCTCGCGCATCGGCCTGCTGGGGCGCAACGGCGCCGGCAAGTCCACCTTCATCAAGATGCTGTCGGGCTCCAATGCGCCGCTCTCCGGCAAGCTGGAGGTGAGCGCCGGGGTCAGCATCGGCTACTTCGCCCAGCATCAGCTCGAGACCCTGCGTCTGGACGACACCCCCCTCGATCACCTGGCCCGCCTCGCGCCGGACAAGTCCGAGCAGGAGCTGCGCAACTACCTTGGCAGCTTCGGCTTCCACGGCGACAAGGCGCTGGACAAGGTGGCCCCCTTCTCCGGTGGCGAGAAGGCGCGGCTGGTGCTGGCCCTCATCACCTGGCAAAAGCCCAACCTCCTGCTGCTGGATGAACCGACCAACCACCTGGATCTGGAGATGCGCCACGCCCTGACCATGGCGCTGCAAGGCTTCGAGGGTGCCATGGTGGTGGTCTCTCACGACCGTCACCTGCTGCGCACCACCACGGATGACTTCTATCTGGTCCACGGTGGCCGGGTCGAGCCATTCGACGGCGATCTAGACGACTATCACAAGTGGCTCGGAGAGCAGGAGAAAGAGGCTAACGCCAAGCCGACTGACGGCACCGTCTCCGCCAACTCGGCAGTGGCTCGCAAGGATCAGAAGCGGCTCGAGGCCCAGTTCCGCCAGCAGACCCGGCCCCTGCGCCAGAAGCTGGAGAAGCTCGAGGCAAGCATGGAGAAGCTGCAGGGCAAGCTCGGCGACATAGAGAACCAGCTGGCCGACCCAGCCATCTACGAAGAGAGCGCTAAAACCAGGCTCTCCGAACTGCTCAAATCCCAGGGCCCCCTCAAGGAGCAGCTGGAAGAGGTGGAGCTGGAGTGGATGAGCCTCTGTGAGGAGCTGGAAACCATGGAGCAGGCCTTCTTTGCGTGACGAACAGCTGATGGCAAGCGAGCGGGTCGCCGTGCACGAGCTGCCGACGCCGCTCGGCTTCTGGCACTGGAGCGGCAAGGTCTATGGTGAGCGCAGCCAGGACTGGCTCAACGTGCAGACGCTGGGGGGCAACGTCAATCTGGCGCTCTTGCTGCACCACCTGGATCTGCTCGGCATCCCGGTCGATCTCACCGATCTGCAACCGGCTCTGGTCCAGACCGAGGCCGTGCTGCTCCCCTGGCGCACCCTGCGCCAGCAAGCCAAGGCGCGGCTGGCCGAGGAAGAGTATCAGGCCATGCTTGCCCACGAGCTGGAGCTGGAGCGGTTGCAACAGGGGGTCTTGCTGCAGACCCTGCGCGGCCTCTCCCTGTTTCGTGGCAAGAGTCACAACCTGTTGAACTATCTATCGTTACTGGGTGCCCAGCAGGGCCCCCTCAGAGACCTATTATGCTGAGCTACCGCCACGCCTTTCACGCCGGCAACCATGCCGACGTCCTGAAACACGCCGTTCAGGCCCTGATCATCGAGTCCCTCAAGAAGAAGGAGAAACCCTTCATCGTGCTGGACACCCATGCCGGTGGCGGTCTCTACGACCTGCGCGGCGACTGGTCCCAGAAGAAGGCCGAGTACGCCGACGGCATAGGCCGGCTGTGGGACGAGCGCGCCCAGTGGTCCGCCATGGCCCCCTATCTGGGCGTCATCGAAGAGATGAATAGCGATGGTCAGCTGCACTACTACCCGGGTTCCCCCGAGCTGTCCCGCCGCCTCGCCCGCGAGCAGGACAAGCTGGCGCTGATGGAGCTGCACAACAACGAGGTGGAGGACCTGCGCGCCAACATGGGCTATGACCCCCGCGTCGCCGTGCACCACCGTGACGGCTTCGAGGGGCTGATCGCCCTGCTGCCCCCCACCCCGCGCCGCGGCCTGGTGCTCATCGACCCTCCCTACGAGCTGAAGGAAGACTACTTCGCCGTGGTCGACACCCTGAAAAAGGCACAGAAGCGCTGGGCCACCGGCATCTACGCCCTCTGGTATCCCATCCTCGGGCAGGAGGCGGACAAGTCCCGCGACATGCTCAAAGCGATCAAGCGGGAAAACTTCGGTAACGTCCTGGTGGCCGAGCTGGAAGTGGCCGGTCAGACTGCCGATTGGGGCATGAACGGCTCAGGTATGCTGATCGTCAGCCCCCCCTGGATGCTGGATGAGCAGATCGAAGCCTTCCTCAAACCCCTGCGCGCCAAGCTGACCCAGGGCGCCGGCGCCCAGTACAGAGTGGAGTGGCTCAACAAAGCCGCCGACTGAGCCCTCATCGCTCACAAAAATGACAAAGCCCCGAAAGGGGCTTTTCTCTGTCTGCCGTTGCCGAAATGACGACTCAGGCCCGGACGGGCATATCCCGCCAGAGCGCCAAAATGAGCAGCGCCAGCAGGGCCAAGGGCGGGGCCAAGCAGAGCAGCACGCACAGGAAGGTGATAAGCACAGGATGCCGGCTCTTGCGGCGAGCCAGTCGCCAGGCCACGACGCCGACGACGATCATCAGCAGCAGGATGAACAGTACATAAATGTTGGCATTGAGGGTCATGAAAGCTCCTTTTTCATGGCAAAGGCACACTCTATCGCCTCCGTGGCCCCAGGCAAGTCCCCAATCTGGTGGTCTCGACCTCGGTCGATAGGCTTTTTCTATCTAGCCGATAGGTGAGAATGGTTTTCATTTAATGTGATTCCAGGTGATACTGCACTCATCGCCAGAGGAGACACCATCATGAAAAAGACCATCAGCTTCGCCGTTCTGCACTTCAGTGTCGCCTTTACAGTGGCTTACCTGCTGACCGGTGAACTGCTCACCGCCAGCCTGATCGCCCTGATAGAGCCCGCCGTCAACACAGTCGCCTTCTACTTCCACGACCTTGGCTGGCACAAGCTCAAACCCGACCACAGCCTGCAGGCCAAGACCAGCAGCTTCGCCCTGGTGCACTTCTCGGTGGCCTTCGCCGTCGCCTACCTGCTGAGTGGCGAGCTGCTAACCGGTGGCGTGATGGCGTTGATAGAGCCCGCCATCAACACAGTCGTCTTCTTCTTCCATGAGCGGCTGTGGCGCGCCCGCCAGCAACTGGCACTGGCCTGAGCAACCGTACTTCAGCCATGCCGTTGCAACACTTGTTTGCCAAAGGATGCTGGAACAACATGGCTAACATAGATAAAGAACGCGCCCAAAGGGTGTCGGGCACGTTATAGGCTTAACTTGACCGCCGATGATAAGGGCAGGTTGAAATCAGACAAGGAGAGGTGTCGTCATGGCAAAGGAACTGTCAGCGCTCCGCAAACAATGGCAAATAACGAAAACCCGCTGGCAAGTCACTTGGTTCTGGCGTGTATTTGGCATCAACGCCATGCAAAAAAAGTGGACCAAGCTGCTGGTGTGGGTAGCAATAGTTACAGGCGTCAGCAGCCTGTATTTATACGTTTACTTTTTTAATCCGGTGCTACCGTTGTCACAGTTGACGAAACGCGAAGGGATACTTGTCCATATTTCTCAACCCTTACGTACAGCGCATAAGTCTGCGTTCCAGATTCTGACTGACTCGGGAGAGGAGCTGACCTATCGAGCAGATCTATATAACAAAGCCGCATTTCATGCAGTAAAAGGCAAGCGGGTAACAGTCTGGAGTCAGACTTATTACAGCCTTTGGTGGCCATTTTATTGTGAGCGAGCAAGGGAAGTTCAACAAGGTGATCAGCTCTTGATGAACTATTTGGATTTATACAAAAACACTTTGCACTTTCGTCCACGTTTTGAATGGCTGGCCAAGCACTTGATGATCCTAGCAGCGCTCTCTCTGACCATTGTGACTTTATCTTGCTATAAAGATCATCGGAGACAAGAAAATGGCGTCACCACAGAAATTATTTTGTATGAAAATAACTCAACCGTAATGAGCTGGCTTGGCGCAGTAGTCAGCATTACTTGTACCATATTTTCATTGCTACTGATTGCTGGCGCACTAGCCTCTTCGAAACCGATTCTTGGCATCTGGGGTTGGCTGCTGCTATGGCTTATTTTTCTGCTGACGGCTATGTTCTCTACAATATTTATCTACTCAATCCCGAGAAGCAAATATAAGGTCATCTGGAGTAAAAACGAACGTATTTTAAAAAAGATAGGGAAAAATGTAAACCAAGAGATATGTTCAAAAACCTCCCCCATCAGATTGCGCGCAATGAAAATAAATACAGGGAAGACATATATTGAAATGCTGGTGGCGATGGATGATCACGGTGAGATGACGATTGCATCGTCAGGTTATAATGGAAATATTGAAAGGCTGATTGAAACGATATTATTGGCGACTAATGGCGCTTGTATTAAAGAAGAAGGCTAGCTCGCAGGTTCGAATAGCGAAGCGCATTCGGACAATCGCAAATAACCCAACCACGAAATAAGCAAGGATCGGGATATCCCCTTGGAGTGCTTTTTTCGGCCACCTAGTGGCCCTGTCTGGCTCGCCGGAGCCACTATAAGCTGAATGTATGGGTTTTCCGATAATGACCCAATATTTGCTTATAGTGGCGATCACCAGTCCACCAGCGCCTGTTGCGGGCCCATAACGGATCCACTCAGCCATATCCCACTCCTGCGGCATGCTAGGAACGCGGCTATGTAGCCACAGAACCACACCGTTATCATCCCTGCACTTCGCCGATGGCGCGCCCCTCCTCCGTGGGGATGCATTCCCCCCTGCCACTGACCTATAGTGAGCCCCTACTCGAACAACCTTTGCGAGCAGCAAGATGTATATCGGCGAATTTGCCCGGCTGGCGGGCACCACACCCAAGGCAGTCCGTCTCTACGAGCAGCTCGGGCTGCTGCCCGAGCCCAGGCGGCGCGGCAAGTACCGCGTCTACCGGGCCGAGGATCTGGAGTGGGTCGGCTTTATTCGCCAGGCCCAGCAGCTCGGCTGCAAATTGAGCGAGCTTGTCCCCTTGCTGGCGGGCCTCACCAGTCTGGCGCAGTTTCCCTGGCAGAAGGTGGAGCAGCTTATCGCGGGCAAGTTGGCCCAGATCGCGGCAGAGGTGGCCAGGCTGCAACGCCAGCACCAGGCCTTGAGCCAGTGCGCCGCGCTGCTGGCGCAGCACCCCTGCCGCTATGGCGCCCCCGGCCAGAGCGAGCCGCTCCCACAGGCTGAGCAAGGGCTTGCAGGACGGGCGCACAAGGTGGCTTGACTCTGTCCCATGGGACAAGGGGTGTAATGGTGGCTCACTTCATCAGGAGCCACGCCATGACACCCAAGCTGCTTATCATCAACGGCAACCCCAAACCCGACAGCCTCTGCCATGCCCTGGCCAGGGAGTATGCCCGCAGCGCAGAGGAGGGCGGCGCAGAGGTCACCCTGCATCACGTGGGGGAGCTCACCTTCGAGCCGGATCTGCACCATGGCTATGACGAGGCTCAGCCCCTCGAGCCCGATCTGCTGGCATTGCAGCAGAGCCTGAAGCAGGCCCAGCATCTGGTGATCGTCGCCCCCCTCTGGTGGGGCCACCTGCCGGCCCGGCTCAAGGGCTTGCTGGACAGGGTGCTGCTCTCGGGGTTTGCCTTTCGCTATCAGAAGGACAAGGCCCTTCCCGAGCGCCTGCTCGCCGGCAAAACGGCGCGCCTGCTGCTCACCATGGACAGCCCGCTCTGGTACTACCGCTGGTGGCTGGGCTCTCCCGTCGAGCGCACCCTCGACAAGCCCGTGCTGGGGCTCTGTGGCATCAAGCTGACCCACCGCCAGCATCTGGGGCCTGTCCATACCGCCAGCGAGCGGGAGCGACAGCGCTGGCTGGGCCGTGCGGCGGCCGCGGCCCGCAGTGATGCGCAGCGGCTGGCGCGGCGGCGAACCTAAGCCAGGGCAGCGGCGACCCTGGTGACTAGGGTTGTCGGCAGCGGGGCCCAAAGAGACGGACAAGCTTGCCTGGGGTGAAAAAGTCCTCGGCGGCCCGGCACCCTTGTGCTGTAGTAAGTGGGAATCCCCCTTGCTGGAGCCTTTTCGATGAACAAGATGTTGCTTGGTACCCTCGCCTTGATGCCGCTGCTGACCAGTGCCGCTACCCCTTCCTTTGACTGCGCCAAGGCCCACAGCGCGGCCGAGCAGCTTGTCTGCCAGGACGCCGGGCTGGCGGCGCTGGATAACGAACTCGCCGCCCTCTATCCCAAGGCGCTGGCTAATCTGTCGGCCGAGCAGCAGAAGACGGAGAAGGCGATGCAGCGCGGCTGGATCAAGGGGCGCAACGAGTGCTGGAAAGAGAGCGACTCGCGCCAATGCGTGGAGGAGAGCTACCAGCTGCGCATCACAGAGTTGCAGATAAAGGGGGGCCAGCTGATGGTGCCAAGCCCGGTCGACTACCAGTGCGACGGCGAGATCCGGCTCTCGACCTACTTCTATAACGAGGCCAAGCGGCCTGCCGCCGTGATCAACCTGAGCGAGGGGGCGCAGCAGTCGCAGGTACTCGCCTTTGAAGCCCCCAGCGCCAGCGGTGCCCGTTACGAGGGGCAGAATCTCACGCTGCTGGCCAAGGGGAACGAGGCCAGGCTGGAGCGCTATGACCAACCCACCCGGCAGTGCCGGGTTAGCGGCCAATAAGCCAGCCCCACCATGAAAAAGCCCCGCAATGCGGGGCTTTGTTTATTCAGCGTGCGTGATTTATCTCACCATGACCGGCTCAGCCGAGACAGGGGGAGTCTGGAACTCACGCTCTGCCTCGTCGAAGCGATCCAGCATGGCCTTGGAGGGTGCCTTGTCCAGCAGGCTGAACACCACTATGGCCAGGGTAGCGAAGACGAAGCCCGGGATGATTTCATACAGACCCAGCCAGCCGAACTGCTTCCAGACGATGACGGTCAGGGCACCGGCCAGCATGCCGGCCAGGGCGCCGTTGCGGGTCATGCGCGACCAGAGCACGGAGAGCAGCACCACGGGACCGAAGGCGGCACCGAAGCCGGCCCAGGCGTAGCTCACCAGCCCCAGCACCCGGTTCTCCGGGTTCACGGCCACGGCGATGGCGATAAGCGAAATCACCAGCACCATGGCGCGGCCGACCCACACCAGCTCTTTCTGGGACGCATTCTTGCGCAGGAAGGGCTTGTAGAGATCTTCGGTGATGGCGCTGGAGCAAACCAGCAACTGACAGCTCAGCGTGCTCATCACCGCCGCCAGAATGGCGGAGAGCAGCACGCCGGCAATCCAGGGGTTGAACAGTATCTTGGAGAGCTCGATGAAGACGCGCTCCGGGTTGGCGGTGACGCCGGCAGCCTGCTCGGTGAAGGTGGAGAAGTAGGCCAGGCCGAAGAAGCCGATGGCCACGGCGCCGCCCAGGCAGAACACCATCCAGGTCATGCTGATGCGACGGGCGCTGGCCATGGAGTGGTGGGAGTCCGCCGCCATGAAGCGCGCCAGTATGTGGGGCTGGCCGAAGTAGCCCAGGCCCCAGGCCATCAGGGAGATGATGGCGATGAAGTCCAGGTTCTTGAACATGTCGAGGTTGCTGGCATTCTGCGCCGCTACCTGCACCATGGCGGTGTCGATGCCGCCGACGGCGATGATGACGAACACCGGGGTCAGGATCAGGGCGAAGATCATCAGGGTGGCCTGCACCGTATCTGTCCAGCTCACCGCGAGGAAGCCGCCGAAGAAGGTGTAGGTGATGGTGGCCGCGGCACCGACCCAGAGGGCGGTGTCATAGCTCATGCCGAAGGTGCTCTCGAACAGGCGGGCACCGGCCACCACGCCGGAGGCGCAGTAGATGGTGAAGAACAGCAATATCACCAGAGCGGAGAGGATGCGCAGCACCCGGCTCTTGTCCTCGAAGCGGTAGGTGAAGTAGTCCGGCAGGGTCAGGGCGTTGCGGTTCTTCTCGGTGTGAACCCGCAGCCGACCGGCCACCCAGCGCCAGTTGAAGTAGGCACCTATGGTCAGGCCGATGGCGATCCAGCTCTCGGAGATGCCGCCAATGAAGACGGCGCCAGGCAGGCCCATCAGGAGCCAGCCGCTCATGTCGGAGGCCCCGGCGGAGAGAGCTGTCACCCAGCTCCCCATGCGGCGGCCGCCGAGAATGTAGTCGTCAAAGTTACGGGTGGCGCGATAGGCGATGAAGCCGATCAGGACCATACCCAGGATGTACACCAGGAAGGTGATGAGCATTGGGGTGCTAGCTGTCATTCAAAACTCCGTTATGTGACTCTTGTACCCGTTCTCGCGACGGGCTCTTCCTTAAAAAACCGGCCTAGATTAATCAGCAGATCGCCTGATCACAACCACTTTTAACAAATAAAAAACACAGAGAAAACGTTTCACACCTAATCAAGTAACCAATCAAGAGGGGTTAGGCCGGATTTTATCCCGACGGTGCAAGGAGTTACCCGAGCAGTCCCCTCCTTTACCCATCATAAAAAAGCCCCGACCTTGGCCGGGGCTCGACATCGAGGGCAAGCGGATCAGCGGTTGATGGCGATGGGCATGCCGCTGCGCTGCTCCAGGGCCTGCTTGACCAGCTGGGAATCGCTGTCGGCGTGGGCGATGAAACGGGTCACCTCGGTCGACATGGACAAGGGCGCCGGCAGGCTGGAGTTGAACTCCTCCTGGCTGCGGGAGAGCGGCTGGTGCACTTCCAGATAGCGGCTGCCATCCGGCTCGACCGAGGCCTTGATCGGTTGGTTCACGAACTGGACGCGGGTGCCGACCGGTACCTGCTTGAACAGATACTCGATGTCGTAGTTACGCAGCCGCACGCAGCCGTGGCTCACCCGCAGACCTATGCCGAACTGGGCATTGGTGCCGTGGATGGCGTACATCTTGCCGATGTAGAGCGCAAACAGCCCCATGGGGTTGTCCGGGCCGGCCGGCCAGACCGCAGGCAGGGTCTCGCCACGGGCGGCGTACTCGGCATGCATCTTGGCTGTCGGGGTCCAGGTCGGGCCCGCCTTCTTGCGCTGCACGCTGGTCACCCAGTCTTCCGGGGTGTCGGTGCCGAGCTGGCCTATGCCGATGGGCAGCACCTCCACCACCTTCTTGCCTTTCGGGTAGTAGTAGAGGCGCATCTCGGCGACGTTCAGCACTATGCCCTCGCGGGGGGCATCCGGCAGGATCAGCTGGTGCGGCACGACCAGCTTCTCGCCCGCCTGCAGCAGCAGGGGATCCGCCTTGGGGTTGGCTTCCAGCATGTTGGTCAAACCGAGCTGGAACTTGGCCGCGACCGCTTCCAGGGGCTGGCCCGCCTCTTCGGCCGACACCACGTATTCCAGGTTCTCGCCCACCAGGCGGCTGTTGGCCGCAGGCAGGGCATATTCGACGGCAAGCACGGGCATGGCGGTCAGGAGCAGGCTGCAGCACAGTGCAGCCGCCGTGTTGTGGAGGAGCTTCATAACTTTCCTGTGATATTGGGGTGATTCAGGACTCTGGCCGGGGCGTGCGCACCCGGGGCGAAGAGAAGGCCGCCATTTTTCTCCTCTGCACCGCAAATTTCAACCGACACGTGGTGACGGGTCGATGATTAATATGGCGTTTTCCCCTGGCCTCATCCTGCAACAAGAATCAAATCACCCGTTCTTCCAGGCATGCATGTCATAACCGGTTGGCGATTGATGCAACCGCAGATGAAATTGCCCGATAATGGCGAATATGTGGTCGAATATATCGGCCTGGATCCCTTCGTAATCGGCCCAGGCGGTGGTCGCCGTGAAGCAGTAGATCTCCAGCGGCAGGCCGTCGGAAGTCGGCGCCAGCTGGCGCACCATCAGGGTCATGTCCTTGCGAATGCCGGAGTGGGCGTGCAGGTAGGCATCCAGGTAGGCGCGCAGGGTGCCGAGGTTGGTGAGGTGACGGCCATTGATGGGGCAACTGATGGCGTCGCTGAGCTGCTGGTTGTAGCTGCTCAGCTCCTGCTCCTTGCGGCTGAGATAGGGGGCCAGCAATTTGGCCTGCTTGAGTGTCAGCTGCTCCTCGGCGGTCAGGAAGCGCACGCTGGTCATGTCGATGTTGACGCTGCGCTTGATGCGCCGGCCACCGGATTCCGTCATCCCCTGCCAATTCTTGAAGGAGTCAGAGATGAGGGCGTAGGTGGGAATGGTGGTGATGGTCTTGTCCCAGTTCGACACCTTGACCGTGGTGAGGCCGATGTCGGTCACCTCGCCATCGGCGCCGTACTTGTCCATCTGCAGCCAGTCACCGACGCTCAGCATGCGGTTGGCGGAGAGCTGGATCCCGGCCACCAGACCGAGGATGGGGTCCTTGAACACCAGCATCAGTACCGCAGTCATGGCACCCAGGCCGCTGAACAGGAAGAGCGGCGACTTGCCGAGCAGCAGGGCTATCATCAGGATGCCGACCAGTATGCTGGCCACCAGTTTCACCCCCTGGAAGATGCCGCGCAGGGGCAGATCCCGTCCGAGCCGGGTATAGCGGCTCACCGACAGCAGGCAGTCGAGCAGGGCGAACAGGGCAAGCAGCAGGAACAGCAGGATCCAGAGCTGGGCCAGCATCTCGATAAGCTGCAGGCTGTCGGATGCCTTGGGCAGCCAGATCTCCGCCTGACCGAGCAGCACGGCCCCTTGCAGTACCAAGGCGAGCCGGTAGAAGAGCCGCTGCTGCAACTGGGGCGGCAGCCACACCTGCTTGGTCTTGCCGAGCAGCCCCACCAGGCGCACCAGCAGGATGCGATGCAGCACCAGGTGCAGTGCCAACGCGGTCAGCACGATGAAGCTCAGGGCGATCACCAGCGCCATCATGGCGGTGACCTCCACCCCGAGACCGGACAACCAGTTGAAAAATATCTCCTTCATCTCTACCTCTGCGACGTGAAACTGCCGTCAGGGTACGTATCTGGCCCCTCATGTCAAATGACAGCTTGCTCAATGTGCCGCTGAAACGACAACGCCCGGCACAGGCCGGGCGTTGTTTCGGTGCGAGGGGGCCTTAGCCGACCAGGCTCAGGGCATCGCGGGCGATGACCAGCTCTTCGTTGGTGGGCATCACCAGGGCCAGGCGGCTGCCTTCGGCGGTGATGGGGCCTTCACCGCCCAGCACGGCGGCGTTGTTGGCCTCTTTATCGACCTTGAAGCCGAACAGGGCCAGCCGCGCCAGCACCATCTCGCGCACCATGGCGGCGTTCTCGCCGATACCGCCGGTGAACACCAGGGCGTCCAGGCGACCGTCCATGGCGGCGGCATAAGCCCCGACATACTTGGCTACCCGGTAGGTGAACACATCCAGCGCCCGCTTGGCGCCGGCGTCGGTGGCATAGTTGGTGGTGACATAGCGGCAGTCGCTGCTCACCTCTGTCATCCCCAGCAGGCCGGACTCGCGGGTCAGCACATGGTTGATCTCGTCCACGCTGTAGCCGAGCTGGTCGTGCATGAAGAAGACCACGGCGGGGTCGATGTCACCAGAGCGGGTGCCCATCGCCAGCCCTTCCAGCGGAGTCAGGCCCATGGAGGTATCGACGGACTCGCCGTTCTTGATGGCGCAGACGGAGGCACCGTTGCCCAGGTGGCAGTTGATGATGTTGAGCTCGGCCAGCGGCTTGCCCAGCGCCTTGGCGGTCTCTTCGGCGATGAAGCGGTGGGAAGTGCCGTGGGCGCCGTAACGACGGATGCCGTTCTCCTGATAGAGCTTGTAGGGCAGCGCGTAGAGGTAGGCTTCCTGCGGCAAGGTCTGGTGGAAGGCGGTGTCGAACACGGCCACGTTTTTCTCGGCCAGGGCCGGGAAGACCTTGAGGGCGGCACGGATGCCGATGAGGTGCGCCGGGTTGTGCAGGGGGGCGAACGGAATGGCGGCCTCGATGCCGGCGATCACGCCATCATCGATGCGAACGGAGCGGGAGAACTGCTCGCCACCGTGCACGATGCGATGGCCGATGGCGACCAGCTGCTCGGCGAGTGTCGGATCCTGGGGCAGGATGTGGCCCACTATGTGGTCAAGGGCGGCCTGGTGCGCGGCACCGGCGCCCAGCATGGCTTCGCCCTTGACTCCGTGGAGTTTCCATTTGATACGTGCGTCATCCAGATTGAAGCATTCGGCCAGGCCGGACAGCATGTCCTCACCTGTTTCGGCGTCCATTACGGCAAATTTCAGGGAAGAGCTACCGCAGTTAAGGATCAATACCAACTTGCTCATGTTCTACATCTTCCTGTGCTTCGGCTTTATGCCGACAGTGTCGTGTCATCCAACATGGATGGGATTCCCCTGCCGGGGGCGTTATGGTCGCAGGAAAGTGCGCCCAATTTTTCAAACTGTCTGGCGCCGACCGCCAACTCTGGGCCTGGCGCGCTTATCCTTTCAAACTTTCTGGCGCCGACCCATGGTCTGGCGCGCTCATCTTTCTCAAACTCTCTGGTGCAGACCCCGAGGCTCGCACACTCATCGAATCGTCAATGCGGGACAGGCCAGCGCCCATTCGACGCGGCCCTGTCCTGGCGGGTGCCCGGGCACCCGGCGCTGCGGCTCAGACCGAGGTCAGCAGCGACTGGTGGACCTTGACAACCAGCTTCTTCACCAAGCCTGGGGTAGTCAGGGTACAGAGAGGGCGATGCAGTTCTCCCGGCCAGAAGATGGCAAAGTCGCCGGGCTGCAACGCCAGATAGCTTGTTTGCTTGATGTCGACGAACCAGAGATCGGGGTGGGGATGATCGGCGCAGTCGCTCACATAGGCATGGGGCCCTACGCCGATCCACTCCTCCCCCCGCAGCAGCAGCTGGATATCCAGATACTGCTCATGAAACTCGCCGCGGCGATCCGCGACCGGCTCGGTCAGCGCTTCGCTCACCAGGCAGAACAGCTTGAGGCCGTCTATGTCCTGCTTGCCAAGGGGCGCCTCACGCCAGTGGGCAAGGCTCTTCACCACCTCGGCCATGATGCGGGCCAGCGGCGCGGGCAAGGGGGTGCGTTGCAAGGTATCCAGACTGCCGGTGATCATGGGGTTCGCATCCTTAGGTATATCTGCCGTCTATCTTTGTCCATCAATGAAAAAGGACCCCTAAAGGTCCTTATTCAGCGTCGCCTGCCATCCGTGCAGACTCGAAAGGCGCCTGGTTCGTCTTGTTGGCGCCGGGTCACTGTTGCACAGTCGCCCGCCCCTTGCCAAGAGATACCCGCTCATTCACCCGATGATCGTACCAGTTGAAACAATATTATTCACTAGTCCATTGCCACCGACTTTGACCAGACGCAAAAACGGGAGCATCTGCTCCCGTTTTTTTCACCGAATCGGCGTCATTCAAACCTTGCTGGCGTTCTCCACCGGCTTGGCATACATGGCACGCCAGATGGCCTTGTGTTCTTCCGGCACCTCCGACTGACGGGTCAGGAAGGCGGTCTGCTCTATGGTGCTGGCCTTGCCGGGCACATCAGCGGCCAGGTAGTTGCCAGGGAAGAGGCGGTAGCTGCTCCAGATCGCCTTGTCGATGAGCGCGGCCAGTTCGTCCGGATCGCTGAAGCCCTCTGTGATGGGGGCGCCGAAGGAGACATGTACCCGCCCCTTCTGACCGACGATGCCGGCGACTATGCTCTCGATGTCCTCGAACTCGCCCTTCTCGTAGCTGCCGTTGACCGACTTCTCGTAGAGCTCGCGCGCCTTGGCCTTGTCGGTGGGATCCACCTCGTAGCTGATGCTGACCGGCACTATGTTGAGGCTGCGCATGTAATCGACGAAGTCGATCTTCTGCTTCTTGCCGTCCACGTAGAACATCTTGAGGATGGCCGGATCCGTCTTGTCGTCCCCGTTCTTGGCGCGCCCTTCCTTCTGGGCGATCCAGATGGAGTGGCCTTCGTGCACCGACTGGCCTATGTAGGCCGACAGCTCGCCGAGGGCCTTCATCATCTCCCGCGGCCCCTTGGCGGAGCGCTTGACGATGAAGCTCTTGTTGAGCTTCATCAGCTCGGTGGCACAGGGCTTGCGCAGCAGGTTGTCGCCGATGGCGATACGCACCGTATCGAAGCCATGGGTGTGCAGCCCCCAGTTGACGAACGCTGGATCCATGGCGATGTCCCTGTGGTTGGAGACGAACAGGTAGCCCTGCTCCTTCTTCAGATGCTCGAGACCGGAGAAGCTCACCCCCTGGGTGGAGGTGGCTATCATGCGACTCATGTAGCGGGTCACCCCCATCTGCACCTGATGGATGGTGCTGACCTTGGCCCACTTGTGGCGCAGGAACTGGCGGATCAGCGGGCGAATGGCCCAGCCCAGCCAGCTCATCAGGGAACCGAAACGGTATTTGGCGATGGCGCCGATAAACTCGTCATCCTGGATCAGCCGCTCGATGGCAGCCGGCACTTCGTCATCGCGATAGGGGCGAATGTCCGCGAATCTATCTACTTCTGTCACAATGTCAGCCTTGCATGTATGGAGTCGCGACCAGCTGCTGCTGGCCGGGAAAATTCAGGGCGCAATTTTACACGCTTTTGGGGTCAGGGGTATGAGAGGCATACAGATAGTGCGATCTTGCCGTGAAAAAGCCGCCAAATCATGGGGAGCCAGGATCCAGGACGGCCTGCCCACACGGCTTGGCGAGGGACTGGTCCCGCACTAAGAAAGCCACATGCTCCTCAACCAGCCGGATTGAGCAGCGCGGTGAGGACGTGGTCCTCCCAGCGGCCGTTGATCATCAGGTAGTCCCGGGCATAGCCTTCCTGCTCGAACCCGAGACGCGCCAGCAGGGCGCCACTGCGCCGGTTCACCGGCATGTAGCTTGCCATGATGCGGTGCAGGTCGCGCTCCCGAAACAGGTAGTCGATGCCGGCGGCCACCACCTCCTGCATCAGCCCCTGCCCCTCGTGATCCTGGTCGATGGCATAACCCAGATGGCATGCCTTGAACATGCCCATCATGATGTGGGTGAAATTGCAGGTGGCGAGCACCCGCTCCCCTTTGGGATCGAGCGCCACCAGTTGCACGGCGCTGCCGTCGAAAAACTGGCCATAACCGTCGCGCAGCCGCCCCTGCCAGTGACCCAGGGTATAGAAGCTCTCGTCCCGTCTCGGCTCCCAGGGCTGCAGATGGGTGCGGTTGCGCCGGTAGAAATCCAGCATCAGCTCGGCCCGCTCCGGGGGAAGGACGGTCAGCCGGGTGCGGACCGTGGTGATATGGGGCAGGGTCAGCACTGTGCCTCCCCATACTGGCCATGCAGGGTGCCAGTAACCGGACTGGGCCGGGACCCCATCAGTGATCCCTTTCCCGCAGCCTGAGCCAGTCATCCCGCAGCAGACCATAGTGGACATGATCCACCACCCTGTCCGCCAGCCGCTCCGCCCGCCGGGTGATCCCCTCCTGCTGCATGCCGAGCCGCTCGCACACAGCCCGGCTGGGTTCGTTCTCCAGCGCGGCGTTGATCTCCACCTTCTCCATCCCCATCTCCTCAAAGGCGTGATGGATCAGGGCCTGACAGGCGCGGGTGATGATGCCATTGCCCTGCCAGCGCTCCGCCAGCCAGTAGCCGATGCTGACCTTGGCCAGCCCCTGATCGATCTGGTTGTAACCGATGACACCGACCACCTCCCCCTGATACTCGATGGCGGTGGTCAGCCCCTCGCCTCGGGCAAATTTCTCGATGGCGTGGCGAATGAAGGTGGCGCTGTCGGAGGGCTGCTGGATATGGGGCACCCAGGGCAGCCACTGGGAGAGATAGTCGCGATTGCGCTGACAGAGGCGAAAGAGTTCGCTGGCCATGTCGGGCTGCAGAAACAGGAGCGCCAGCTCGTCATCCAGTTGCCATGAAAACATTGCTCCTCCCCCGCCTTTGGTCCGGCATCCGCCGTCATGGGAGCCAATGTAGTCAATCAATCCCTTGTTTGCCAAGGACTTTCGGCGCCTTCAACCGGCAGGCAATCCCCATATGGATGTGCCCATTTGGGCACTGTTTTGTACCTTGCAGCAATCAGCCCTTCCCTTGGCACAAGTCACCACATTCATGACGAATTTCAGCAGTCACAAATGGCAACAGTCAGATCTGCTACGCCTTTATGCTGCTCTGTCACATATGACAGGCAGTTATTTCAGACCGGCGCACTAGTGTAAGAGCGCCGGGCAACGGACCCGGCGTGCAATCTTCATCGACTAAGGAAAGACGAGATGAACAAAGTCTATTTGGCCGTGGTACTGGCCTGCTGGGGAAGCGCCGCCATGGCGGCAGAACAGGTGGAAGTGAACCAGGTCTCAGACCTGACCGGTACTGTGAGCGGCGCCGCCAGGATAGGCGCCCTCGCCACAGGAGATGGCGAGTTTCGCCAGGTACGGGTCGTCAAGCTGCCCAACGGCCAGCAGCGGGTGCGTTATGAGCAGACCTGGCAAGGCATCCCGGTCTGGGGCCAGGTGCTGGTGGCCGATCAGGCCCTGGGGGGCAAGGTCAACCAGGTGTCCGGCACCATGCTGCGCAAGATAGATGCCGACCTGACGGGCCCGACCGCCACCCTCTCCCCTGCCGATGCCGCCCTCAAGGCCCGCGCCGGTGCCAAGGGCAGCAACGAGCGGGTCAAACTGTTCGTGATGCAGGATGAGGCTGGCCAGGCTCGACTGGTCTACTTGGTCTCCTGGCTGGCGGCAAGCGAACAGCCGAGCCGTCCCTTCGTGATGATCGATGCCCAGAGCGGCAGCGAGCTCAAGCGCTGGGAGGGGATCAACCACCAGGACGCCACTGGCCCAGGGGGCAACCTCAAGACCGGCAAGTACTTCTATGGCGCCGATTTTGGTCCCCTCAAGGTGGATGAAAGCTGCCGCATGAGCAGCAGCAACGTGGACACCATCAACCTCAATCACGCCACCAGTGGGGGTGCAGTGCACCAGTTCAGCTGCCCGGAGAACAGGGTCAAGGAGATCAACGGCGCCTACTCCCCCCTCAACGATGCCCACTACTTCGGCAATGTGGTGTTCGACATGTACCGCAACTGGTACAACACGGCGCCGCTGAGCTTCAAGCTCAAGATGCGGGTGCACTACGGCCGCAACTACGAGAACGCCTTCTGGGACGGCAGCCAGATGACCTTCGGCGACGGTGCCACCACCTTCTATCCGCTGGTGAGCCTGGACGTGGCGGCCCACGAGGTGAGCCACGGCTTCACCGAGCAGAACTCGGGACTGGTCTACTCGGGTCAGTCGGGCGGCATCAACGAGGCCTTCTCCGACATGGCGGGGGAAGCGGCCGAAAACTACATGAAGGGCAGCAACGACTGGCTGGTGGGGGCCCAGATCTTCAAGGGCAACGGCTCCCTGCGCTACTTCGAGGATCCGACCCGGGACGGCAGCTCCATCGGCCACGCCAGCGATTACTATGACGGCATCGACGTGCACCACAGCTCGGGGGTCTACAACCGCGCCTTCTACCTGCTGGCCAACACCGGCGGCTGGAACACCCGCAAGGCGTTCGAGGTGTTCGTACTGGCAAACCGCCTCTACTGGGGGGCCAACACCAGCTTCGATCAGGGCGCCTGCGGCGTGACCAGGGCGGCTACCGATCTCGGCTACAGCCTGACCGACGTCGCCACCGCCTTCACCGCGGTCGGGGTCAACGCCAGCTGTGGCGCCACGCCCCAGCCCGACAAGGTGCTGCAAAACGGGGTAGCTGTGACCAATCTCACCGCCGCCAAGGGGGGCAAGCTGAACTACACCGTCGAGGTGCCAACCGGCAAGAGCCAACTGGTGATCGCCAGCAGTGGCGGCAGCGGGGATGCGGATCTCTACGTGAAGTTCGGCGCCGTGCCGACCAGCAACAGCTATGACTGCCGCCCCTACAAGAGCGGCAACGCCGAAACCTGCACCCTGAACGCGCCCAAGGCAGGGACCTGGCACGTGCAGTTGAGCGGTTTCGGTGCCTTCTCGGGGGTGAGCCTCAAGGCCAGCTACTGACCCCGAATGTCAGTGAAGGGAGAGCGCCGGACTTGTCCGGCGCTTTTTTCATGCGGACTTGCCCGACCAGCGCCGGGCCAGGGTGCGCGCCGCCTCCAGCACCCGCTCCTTGGCGGGGTTGGGCCGCTTGCCGCTGCGCCAGGCCATCATTACGTCCCAGTGATCCGGCGGCAGATCCGTCACATCCAGTTTCACCAGGCGACCGAACTCCAGATCCCGGGTGATGGCGAGCGCCGGCATCAGGGTGATGAAGCCGTGCTCTAGCGCCAGCTCCCGCGCCGCGCTGGCGGGCTGGATGGCGTGCAGCGGGCTGGCCACCTGGCGCAGCAGTCGCAGTTGCAGGATCAGCTCGTCACAGCCTGTGCCCCACTGCTGGGGGGCCAGCCGCTCGTTGGCGATGTCCTGCAGGGTCAGCCCCTGCCGTCCGGCCAGCGGGTGGGTGGCGCAGGCCACGGCGATGATGGGGGAGCGATAGAGCAGCTCGAGCTGGATGCCCGCGATGGCGGGACACTTGAGGATGAAACCGACGTCGGTCTCGCCGGTCAGCAGCTCCTGCATGATGACGCCGGAGTGATCCGTGCTGCAGCGGATCTCGAAGGCCTCGTCCACCAGGGCCAGCAGCAGAGGACCAAACACCACAGTGGTCAGGGAGGGAAGGCAGGAGAGCCGGATCCGCGGCAGGGCCGGTGCCCCCTGCATCGCCAGCCGCCCCCCCTCCAGAGCACTCAAAGCGCTGGTGGCCGCCGGCAGGAACTGCTCGCAGGCCGGTGTGGGGGTGGCGCCACGGCGGTGACGGCGGAACAGGGACTGGCCCAGCTCCTGCTCCAGCACGGCGATCCGCTGGCTGACCATGGGTTGTGACCAGCCGCGAATGGCCGCCACCTTGCTGAAGCTGCCACGGTTGGCCACATCCAGCAGCAATTGCAAATCGTCGAGTGTCACAGCCATAACCAAATCCAATATGAAATATAGCCAGTTGTCGGCTACCACTATATCTGGAGCCCCACCAGAATAGCAGCATCAATCGTCGTGAAATGGCAGAACGCCAGCGAGTCAGGGACTTATCGTCGCCCTTGGCTCTGTTTGGTGACGGCGCCATTCGGACAATGAGTACACAACAAATAATGTCATCGAAGCAAGCAGGGGTATAAGGGTCATGGTGGAGCGGGCGAGGCGGTTGGGGCGGTGGTTCTTGGCATTGGATTCCCTCTTGGTGATCCTGGGGTTCTTCGTGGTGATGCCCATGATAAGCCTGCGATTCGTGGATCAGCTTGGCTGGGCCGCCGGTGTGGTCGGGCTGGCGCTGGGCCTTCGTCAGCTGACCCAGCAGGGGCTGGGGGTCTTCGGCGGCTCCCTCGCCGACAAGTTCGGGGCTCGCCCCCTCATCGTCTGTGGCATGCTGCTGCGGGCGCTGGGCTTTGCCAGCCTGGCCTACGCCCAGAGCGGGCTGGAACTCATCGTCTCCTGCATCATCTCGGGGCTCGGCGGCTGCCTGTTCGATCCGCCCCGCGCCGCCCTGGTGATCAAGTTCACCCGCCCGCGGGAGCGCGGCCGCTACATCTCCTTGCTGATGATGCTGGAGAGCGCCGGCGCCGTGGTGGGGGCCCTGCTCGGCAGCTGGCTGCTCAACTTCGACTTTGAATATGTCTGCCTGCTGGGGGCTGGCCTGTTCGTCTGCGCGGCCCTGTGCAACCTGCTGATCCTGCCCCCCTACAAGCTCTCCCTGCGCCCGACGCCGATCCGGACAGGCCTCGGCCAGGTGCTGGCAGACAAGGCCTTCTGCCGACTGGTGCTGATCCTGAGCGGCTACTACGCGCTCTGGGTGCAGGTGATGCTGATCTTCCCCATCCTGGTCAAACAGATGGCGGGCAGCACCACGGCGGTGGGCTGGATGTATACCCTGGAGACGGCCATCTCCCTGGCGCTGCTCTATCCACTGGCGCGCTATGGCGAGCGCCACTTCAAGCTGGAAAACCGCCTGATGGCGGGGGTATTGCTGATGACGGCGGGGATAGGGCTGGTGGCCTTTGCCACCACCCTGCCCGCCGTCTTCATGCTGCTTGCCTGCTTCTATCTCGGCATCGTCATCGCCGAGCCAGCGCGGGAGACGCTCATGACCAAGCTGGCCCAGCCGGGTGCGCGCGGCAGCTACATGGGGTTCAGTCGCCTGGGTCTGGCGCTGGGTGGCATGACGGGTTACGTGGGGGGCGGCGCCCTGCACGACTACGCCATGGCCCAGGGACAACCCTGGCTGCCCTGGCTGGTGCTCGGCACCGTCGGCGTCACCACCCTGCTGCTGCTGGTGAACTGCTTTCAGCGCGATTCCCGTCTGGCCCAGGTCAATGCCTGATCCTTGAGCACCCAATGCTGATGACCCCGGGGCGCCCCTCGTGCGAGGTGGCGCCCTTCTTTTATGCGGCAACACAGGGTCAACGGCCCCCTCCCCTGACCTGTATCCCCCCTCTTTCCTCACCCCACTTTCCATCACCCCACAAGCCGAATGACGCGCATAAAAAAAGCGGCAGATTGCTCTGCCGCTTTGTGTCCATCTGGCTGGGTTACTTGTCGATATCCAGCAGATTGTTGTTCAACATGTAGTCGATGACCTGGTTGGCCGTGGACCCCGAGCCCCCGGTCAGGGTGTCGAAGGTGTGGTTCACCAGCACTATCTCCTGGGTCACAGGTGCCGCGCTGCTCTCCTTCACCTGCAGGTGCACCCCTTCACTGTCCTGGAACACAGAGAGCAGGCTCTTCAGGGTGGTCTGGTTCTTGCTGCCATCGCTGTCGAGCAGGTCGCTCAGATCCAGCTTGTCCCCTTCCGACTTGGAGAAGTCGACCACATAGTCCTTGGCAACGGAGCCTGCGACCGTGTCCCCCTTCAACCAGGTGAAGGTATCAGCCCCGGCATCTCCCTTGAGAACATCGTTGCCAAGCCCCCCGATGAGGATGTCGTTGCCCAGCCCGCCACTCAGTATGTCATTGCCGGTACCGCCATAGAGGGTGTCGTTGCCGCTGCCGCCAGAGAGACTGTCGTTGCCGCTTTCACCATAAAGGATATCGTTGCCGCTGCCGCCGAACAGGGTGTCGTTGCCGGCACCGCCGTACAGGAAGTCATCGCCCCCTTGGCCGAACAGGATGTCATTGCCATCCCCACCGTAGAGGGTGTCACCCTTGTCATTGGCCGACGACTGATCGAACTCGCTGGCATGATCTCTGATGTAGGAATGCACCTGGGCATCGGTCACCGACCCTGCGCCCAGCTTGCCGGCCACATACTGCTTGATGGCCGCATACCCTTCCCCGCTGATGCCGGTAAAGCGCACCGCGTCGCCAAACAGTATGTCGTCGCCCGCCCCACCATCGAAGCGATCGGCCCCCGGCAGGTTGTTGACGGAAGTTCCGAGGATGGTATTGGCCAGATCGGAGGCATTGACCCCGGTCTTGATGACGCCGTCAGAGTCGTAGGACTTGAGATCGTTATAGGAGATATTCGCCCCCAGTCCGATTGCCTCGACTGTCACCCCCATTCCGCTCAGCAGCCCGAAGCCAGCTACCGAGTTGGTGATGGTTGTGTCGGAGGAGTCCTGCCCATTACCGCCAAGAGACCAGTACACATAACCACCTTTACCATCAGTTCGCATGGCCCCAATGGTGCTCTGGGCTCCCCTCCAGTCGTAGGAGTAAACCTTGCCCTGAGCATCGATGATGGTCTTTCCATCGTTGCTATAGACTCTGCCCGCCACATAGCTGCCATTGAGCACCGAGCTAAGACGCACATCATCTGAATCCCACCACTTGTCATTGACGATCGGATTGCCTCCCTGACTATCCAGATAGAAGGTCGGCTTGCCATCGGTAATGAAGTAGGTCAGGTTCTTGGCATTGGTATTGCTTTGTGCCGTAGAGCCGTTGAACCAGTTAGCCGTGGTTTGGAACACATCTTCATAGTTGGTACCACCGCCGTTGTCTTTGCTGCCATCCATGCTATCGAGGATCGCCTGCAACTTGGTCAACGCATCCGAGTCCTTGAGATTGACGCTCACTGACTTGTTGGCCAACGTATCGAAGTCCACCAGGAAGATATTGACTTTACCCGCCCCGGCCATCCCCGCGGAGTTCATGAGGCTGGTAAACACTTGGGACAGTTGGGTTCGGATGGTCGCCATGGCATCGCTGCCGATACTGCCGGAACTGTCGACCATAAAGGCGATGTTGTAGTTCTGACCCGGCAACACCACGCTGCCATCCAGATCCCCCACCACGATATTGTGCTCGCTGCCATAGGTGCGGTTCTGATTGCCCGGCTCCCCTTCGGTGGCGTTGAAGTAGCTCAGTCGGATGCTGTCATCATCGGTCGCTGTACTGGTCTGATCGGTGCCCACCTCCCTGGCGATAGCCTCAACCTTGAGGTCGACCTGGCCAGCACTGGCGCCAGGCACCCTCAGGGTCAGCCCGGTCAGATTCAGATCCAAGGCATTGCCACTCCACAGCTTGTCCGCTGCGGTGAAGGTCAGCTTGCCATCATCCCCGACTGTGCCCAGCAACTTATCGCCCTTATAGAGCTCGGAGCCTTTCGGCATGCCGCTCAGCACCAGGCTGTCGAGTACTTCACTGCCATCGCGATCCGTGAGGGAAACCTTAATGTCGATCGGGTAATCCACCTTGGTCGGCTGTACCAGGGTCAGCTCACCCGTGGTCTGATTGATGGCATAAATGCCGTCATCAAACTGCACATGCTCTATGTCATGGAGCGCCTTGATGATCCCGACGCCCCTTTCACTCACGCTGAAATCAAACCAGGCATCATGGATTGAGTGGCCACTCCCTTTCTGAACCACATAATCGGCCCGGTTGCCGCGAAGTACGGCAATGTCATCGCCCGTGCCACCATAGAGACCATCGCTGCCAAGACCAGCTACCAGGATATCGTTGCCAGCCTCACCATAGAGAGAGTCCCCCTGTGTCGAGTCACTGCCAACCAGCAGGTCATCTCCCCCTTTGCCGTAGAGCATGTCGCCGCCGCCCTTGCTGCTCAACAGGTAGTCATTCTTGGTATTGGATCCATTCAGCTGATCATTACTACTGCTGGCATCCCGCTGCGGAGCACCGACTCCAAGTGCGGTCCGGTCGATAGTGCCTGACTGGAAACTGTCGGTGCTGATGCCAGAGCTCGGGAACCCCTGGTAAAGGGGGATACCATTACCACTCAGAACCACATCCACGGTCGGCTTGTCAGCCACCGCCGCCACATCGATCACCAGCTTGCCGCCGTTGCTGAGGTTGGCACCGTCGCTTATCTGATAGCCGATGCTGGCATAGTCGCCCTTCATATTGCCGGCCAGGGCGCCATTTCCGTTGGCGGTATTGGTGCTCGATTCATTCAGACCGGGCACGAAGCGCAGATGGCCCGCATTCACCTCGGCGTAGGAGATGAGGGATCCGGTTTGCACCGCAACCCACTGCCCCGCGGCATTGAGGTATTCGAGGGTACCGTTCAGGGGCAGGGTGTTGATCTTCACCCCGAGATCGGTCGCAGCCTGATCGTCGCTGGCACCGAACTGGGCCCAGGTCAGCACCTGGGGCTTGTCTTCCTGCCCGGCACTGTGGCCCCCGGCCGCCGTCGGCGCCCGATCGTTGTCGACGATAGTACCTGTGCCGCTCTGGCCACCTATGGTCACCGAGAGGGTCTCGTTTGCCTCGACCAGACGATCGTTCACCGTAGGTATCGTCACGGTGAAACCGGATACCCCGGCCGGCACAGTGATCTTGCCGGTGGTGCTGTTGTAGGTCACCCCGTTGCTGAACTGGGCAGTCCCCCAATCCAGGTTAGATGCGGGGTTGCTGCCGCTGCCCCTGATGGCGAAGTCATATTGCGTCGCCTCCTGGGTCGCGTCGGACAGGGTCACCGTATGTTGCAGGCTACCGCCTTCGGTCACGCTGTCGGCAGAGATCCCCTGAACGATGGGCGTAAAGAGTGGCTTGGTGGCAAACGACCCGATACTCACGTCACCATCGCCATCCGTCACCTTGATCTGGAAGTCGATGTCGCTGTCCCCCTGGGGCTTGGACATGTTCTGATACTGGAAGAACTCCCACTTGCCGGTGGCGGGGGTGAACTCCAGCCTGAAGACCAGGTTGTCGCCCGCATCCTTGCCGAGCAGGGTGTTGGCCCCACTTGAGCTGATGGTGATCAGAGAACCGGCTGCCGTCCGCAGGCCGCTCTCGAAGGCGCCTGGATCCAGGACCAGTCCCATCGAGCCCTTGCCATCAGCCCCCCATTGTGGCGTCACAGTGCCGGAGCCATAGGCGATGGCCTGCGCCGTATCGGCACCGAGGAACTCGATGCTCTTCACCGTCAGGTCGCTGTTGTCCTGGGTATTGGTGTTGCCGTTGTTGGTCGCCTTGATCACCATGGTATCGAAGCCGCCTTGTTGCACTTGGAAGTTCTGGTTGAACTCCCCGCCTGCTGCCGTCGAGTTGAATACCAGGGTATTGATCAGCACACCACCGCGATAAAACTCCACCACCCCGCTCTCCAGCTCGCCACCAAACATCTGGCTGAACTTGATATTGGCGCCATAGGCGACCTTGCCCGCATCCAGCTTGATGACCAACTGCTCGGAGGCAGAGGTGCCATCCGCAAAGTGACGGAAGTCGATCTCGTTGGCGATGTTGTGATAGGGCGCCGCGCCGCTGGCTACCCCCAGACCCGATCCGGAGCCGTTGACACTCGCCTCAACCAACTCTGAGTCGGTGGCCGACTTGAAGCCGAGACCACTGATGGTGAAGCCCGTCATGTTCAGGGTCGAATGGTTGCCGCTGAACTGGGTCAGATCGAAGAACCCGGTCAAGGTGTTCGGGATATTGGTCTTGACGACGGACACGGCATCGGCATTGCCAGCGATGGGGGAGTCATCCTCGATGCTGACATCCAGCTTGCCCTTGGTGCTGCCGCTGCCATCGGAGACCTCCACATCCAGCTGGAACGACAACTTGTCTTCCCGAGTGGTATCAGCGTGATCGAGCGGGCCCTTGAGGGTCACTTCATAGGTCCAGTCCCCCTTGCCACTGGCATTGGGAGCCGTCAGTTTGACCTCGACCACAGCCTTGTAATCGGCGCCGCCTATGGTGCCGGTGTATCCGACCAGCGTCTTGCTACCCGCACTCCAGCTCCACTGGACCTGAGCACCACCGGATGTCAGCCCGGCCGGCC